>NZ_JBFAUM010000022.1:0-131372 GCF_040679195.1 Actinoallomurus sp. NPDC052308
CTCGCGGTATTGGGGGCCCATCGACAGCCGGGTCTTGATCCACGGCGGTTTGCGCTCGATCGGGGTCGCGGAGTTCCGCACCTCGACACGCAACAGCTTCCGGCCCTCAGGAGCGATCGTCATCGTGCGTCATCCCTCACAGGCTGGGGTAGAGAGGGTGCTTGTCCGCCAGCTCGCGGACCCGGGCGGACAGCGCCGCGGAGTCGAACGACGGCTGCAGCGCCAGCGCGATGATGTCGGCGACCTCGGCGAAGTCGTCGGCCCGGAACCCGCGGGTGGCGAGGGCGGGCGTGCCGATCCGCAGACCGGAGGTCACCATCGGCGGACGCGGGTCGTTCGGCACGGCGTTGCGGTTGACCGTGATGCCGATGTCGTGCAGACGGTCCTCGGCGTCCCGTCCCGTGATCTCCGAGTCGACCAGGTCGACCAGGACCAGGTGGACGTCGGTGCCGCCGGTCAGCACCTTGACCCCCGCCTTGGCGGCGTCCTCGCGCAGGAGCCGGGCCGCGAGGATGCGCGCGCCCTCGAGCGTCCGGGCCTGCCGCTCGGCGAACTCGTCGGTCGCGGCGATCTTCAGGGCGACGGCCTTCGCGGCGATGACGTGCTCGAGCGGGCCGCCCTGCGTGCCGGGGAACACCGCCGAGTTGATCTTCTTGGCGTACTCCTCGCGGCAGAGGATGAGACCGCCGCGCGGGCCGCACAGCGTCTTGTGCGTCGTGGTGGTCACGACGTCGGCGTACGGCACCGGCGAGGGGTGCAGGCCCGCGGCGACCAGGCCGGCGAAGTGGGCCATGTCCACCATCAGCAGCGCCCCGGTCTCGTCGGCGACCCGCCGGAACGCGGCGAAGTCGAGCTGCCGCGGGTACGCGGACCAGCCGGCGATGATCATCTTCGGCCGGTACTCCTGGGCGAGCCGGGCGACCTCCTCCATGTCCACGAGGCCGTCGGGACCCACGTGGTAGGCGGCGACGTTGAACATCTTGCCGGAGTAGTTGATCCGCATGCCGTGGGTGAGGTGCCCGCCGTGCGCGAGGTCCAGGCCGAGGATCGTGTCCCCGGGCTCCAGCAGCGCGAAGTACACCGCGATGTTGGCCTGCGCGCCCGAATGGGGCTGCACGTTGGCGTGGTCCGCGCCGAACAGCTCCTTGGCGCGGTCGATCGCCAGTTGCTCGGTGACGTCGACGTACTCACATCCGCCGTAGTAGCGCCGCCCCGGGTAGCCCTCGGCGTACTTGTTCGTCATCACCGAGCCCTGCGCCTCGAGGACGCCGACGGGCGCGAAGTTCTCCGAGGCGATCATCTCCAGCGTCGACTGCTGCCGCCGCAACTCGTCAGCGATCGCGGACGCGACGTCCGGGTCGACCTCGGACAGGGGCAGGTTCAAGAGGTTCATCACGCCTCCTCGATCAGCTTCGAGTAGGCCTGCGCGTCGAGCAGGTCGGCGGGGTCGTCATCGGTCCGCACCCGGAACAGCCATCCCTCGCCGTACGGGTCGGAGTTGATGGCGGCCGGGTCCTCCTCAACGGCGGTGTTCACCGCGACGACCTCACCGGTGACGGGCGAATAGACGTCGCTCACCGACTTGGTCGACTCGGCCTCGCCACACGGCTCACCGGCCTCAACGGACGCGCCCTCCTGGGGCAGCGACACGTACACGATGTCACCCAGCGCATCGGCCGCGTGGGCCGTGATCCCGATGGTCACCACGCCCTCCGACGGCTCGGTGACCCACTCGTGCTCCTGGGTGTAGTACAGCGTCTCGGGAACGGTGCTCACGAAGTCCTCCTGTAGAACGGCAGTGCGACCTTGTCGACCGGCTCGTGCTTACCGCGGATGTCCACCGCGAGGTCGGTGTCCTCGGCATGGCCCGCGTCGATGTAGGCCATGGCGATGGGCTTGCCCAGCGTCGGGGACGGCGCGCCACTGGTCACGACCCCGCAGGGCGTACCGTCCGGCGTCACCACGGCGTACCCGTGGCGCGGGACGCGACGCCCCCGTCCGACGAGCCCCACGAGGGTGCGGCCCGGCGGCGTGTCGGCGCGGGCGGCCAGCGCGGCGCGGCCGACGAAGTCACCGGGCTTGTCGAGCTTGACGCTACGGCCGAGGCCGGCGTCGTACGGGGTGGTCTCGGTGGTCAGCTCGTTGCCGTACAGCGGCATGCCGGCCTCCAGCCGCAGCGTGTCCCGCGCGGACAGCCCGGCGGGCCGCAGGTCGTCGCCGCCGGCCTCCGTGACGGCGTTCCAGACGGCGACGGCGTCACCGGCCGCCACGAACAGCTCGAAACCGTCCTCGCCGGTGTAACCGGTGCGCGCGATCAGCGCGTCGATCCCGGCGACCTTGCCCGGCAGGATCGCGTAGTACTTGAGGTCGGCGAGCGCGGCGTCGGTGAGCGTCGCCAGGATGGCGTGGGCCTTCGGGCCCTGCACGGCGATGAGCGCGTACGCGCCGGACCGGTCGTCGACGGTGGCCTTCTCGAACCCGTCCGCCCGCGCGGTCAGCTCGGCCCGTACGGTCGCGACGTTGGCCGCGTTCGCGACGACCATGTAGGTCTCCGGGGCGAGCCGGTACACGATCAGGTCGTCGAGCACGCCCCCGGCCGGGTCGACGATCATGGTGTAGCGCGCCCGGCCGACGGCGAGCACGGACAGGTGTCCGATGAGCGCGTGGTCGAGGGCCGCCCCGGCCTGCGGGCCGGTCACGAAGATCTCTCCCATGTGGGACAGGTCGAACAGGCCCGCGCCGGTGCGGACGGCCTGGTGCTCGGCGGTCTCGCTGCCGTAACGCAGCGGCATGAGGTACCCGGCGAACTCGGTGATCATGGCGCCGAGCTCGGTGTGTACCTCGTGGAGTGGTGTTCTCTTGGCGTCCGGCGTGGACATCGGGGCAGGCTCCTATCACGCGGGCGGCCGGGAATCCCATCCTCCCATTGGCACGCGAAATGCGGTGGCGGTGCCCTCCCCCTCTGTCATCGGTGCCTGAGAGCTTCACCCCCCGTGGGGGCTTGCACCTTCGGCGGGAGCGTGGCTCCACTTTCCAGAGGTCGCCTGGTCCGCGCGGTTCGTGTGGCCTGAGAGGTTCCGGGGAGGGGTTGCTCCTTCGGCGTACCTCGCTGGCGGCGAGGTCGCTCTCCCGCACGGGATCAACGGCATGGTCAGGCTAGCAGGACCTCCCTGGAGACGGAATCGACGACCGGTGGCCGGGACCTCCGGCTCAATTCCCCGCGAACGCCGGGACGGCCCTCGCGCGCGGGTTTTCGGCATACGCTTGACCGGTCGAGATCTCGGAGGCCTTCGGTGAGCGTGCGCGACACGGTGCGCGAGGCGGCCTGCCGCGGTGCCCGGTGGGCGCCTGCGGTGCGACGGGTGAGGAGCGTGTGCGGGCAATGAGCGTGCTTTTCGTGGTGGGCATCGTCGTCTTCTTCCTCGGGCTGCTCGCCTCGATCGCCCTGCACGAACTGGGCCACATGTCCTTCGCCAAGCTCTTCGGCGTCCGCGTGCCGCAGTTCATGGTCGGGTTCGGGCCCACGATGTGGTCACGGCGCAAGGGCGAGACCGAGTACGGCGTCAAGTGGATCCCGCTCGGCGGCTACATCCGGATGATCGGGATGCTGCCGCCCCGCCGAGGTGATGCGCCCGGGACGGTCCGCCAGGGGTCCACCGGCCCGTTCCAGGGGCTGATCGAGTCGGCGCGCGGCGCCGCCCTGGAGGAGGTCGGCCCGGGCGACGAGGACCGCGTCTTCTACCGCAAGAAGTGGTGGCAGAAGGTCATCATCATGTTCGCCGGGCCGTTCATGAACATCCTGCTGGCGTTCGTGTTCATCAGCGTCGTCGTCATGGGGATCGGCATCTCGACGCTGCAGCCGGTGATCGACTCGGTGTCCAAGTGCACGATCCCGGCCGCGCAGGCGGGCCGGGACTGCCAGGCCGGCGACCCGGTGACCCCGGCGGTACGGGCGGGGCTGCGGCCCGGCGACCGGATCGTGTCCTACGAGGGCCACCGGATCCACACGTACGCGCAGTTGCAGGGCCTGATCCGGGGGTCCGGCGGCCGTACGGTCCCGGTCGTCGTCCACCGCGGCGGCCAGGACATTCCGTTGAGCGTGCCGGTGACCACCAACCAGATGCAGTCGCTCACCGACCCGGACAAGACCGAGACCGTCGGGTTCCTCGGGATCAGCCCGACGAGCGCCCGCGAGCGGCAGGGACCGGGCTTGGTCGTGAGCACGATGACCGACCTGACCAAGCACACCTTCGGGTCGCTGATCGACATGCCGAAGAAGATGGTCGGGGTCTGGAACGCGGCGTTCAGCGACAAGAAGCGCGACCCGAACGGGCCGATCGGCGTCGTCGGCGCCAGCCGGATCGGCGGGGAGATCGCCGCCTCGAAGGAGCCGGGCCTGGACAAGCTCGCGTTCTTCCTGATGATGCTGGGTACGGTCAACTTCGCGGTCGGCATGTTCAACCTCGTGCCGCTGCTGCCGCTGGACGGCGGACACATCGCGGGCGCGCTGTGGGAGGCGGTGAAGAAGGGCATCGCCCGGGTGACCCGCAGGCCCGACCCCGGCCACGTCGACGTGGCGAAGGCGCTCCCGCTCACGTACGCGATGGCCGCGGTGATCATCACGATGGGCGCCTTGCTGATCTACGCGGATCTGGTGAATCCGGTACGCCTGAACGGCTGACGGTCTCGGCGGCTCCCGAGCCGGCAGTGACCACCGACGTCAAGCGTTATCACAGACCGGAATGGGTCATGATGAGGACGTATGACGTCGGGGGCCAATGTGGAGGGACTGTTCACCGAGCGCGTCGTCCAGACCGGACGGCTGCCGCTGTTCTGCTTCTTCGTGGCGTTCATCGTCACGTTCGTCATCGTGCGCATCAACGTGCGGCTGATCCGCGCCAAGGTCCGCTGGTGGTTCAAGAACGTCGAGGTCGGTGACCTTCACATCCACCACGTGGTGTTCGGCGTCGTGCTGATGCTCATCGGCGGGGTGGCCGGGTTCTGCATCCCGGACGTCTACACGGGCTGGTACGCCCTCGCCGCCTCCGTCTTCGGGGTGGGGGCCGCCCTCGTCCTCGACGAGTTCGCGCTCATCCTGCACCTGCGCGACGTCTACTGGATGGAGGAGGGTCGCGCCTCCGTCGACGCGGTGTTCATCGCGGTCGCGGTGACCGGCCTGATCCTGGTGGGCGTCCGCCCGATCTGGCTCAGCGACGTCCATGATCTGCGGCCGGACGCGACCGTCTCCGTCGGCGTCTTCCTGGTCGTCTTCGCCAACATCCTCATCAACCTCGGTCTGGCCATCGTGACCCTCTTCAAGGGCAAGATCTGGACCGGGCTGCTGGGCCTGTTCCTGCCGGTGGTGCTCATCTTCAGCGCGTTCCGGCTGGCCCGGCCGGGATCGCCGTGGGCCCGCTGGAGGTACCGGCCGGGCACGCGGAAGTTCCGGCGGGCGCTCCGCCGTGAGCAGCGCATCCGCCGCCCGATGATCCGGGCGAAGATCTGGGTCCAGGAGTTCATCGCGGGCCGCCACGACCTGATCGCCCACGAGCGGACCGTGGGCCCCCGGCGCCGCCTCGACCGCGGCGGCCGCCCGTAGTGATCAGACCGGAAAAGGGGCGACGGCGCGCACGCTGGCGAAGGTGTCGGCCTCGGCGGCGGTCTTGTCCGGGCGGTGGCGGAGCACCCGCGCGAACCGCAGTGCCAGCCCGCCGGGGTAGCGCGGGCTGCGCTGCACGCCGTCGAAGGCGATCTCGACGACGAGCTCGGGCCGTACGTAGACCGTGTAGTCGTCGCGGTGCGTCTCCAACGCGAGCAGCCGCTCGGTCTGCCAGGCCAGCATCTCGTCGGTCAGGCCCTTGAACGTCTTGCCCAGCATCACGAACCCGCCGGTCTCCGGGTCGCGGGCCCCGAGGTGCAGGTTGGACAGCCTGCCCTGGCGGCGTCCGTTGCCCCACTCGACGGCCAGGACGACCAGGTCGAGCGTGTGGCGGGGTTTCACCTTGATCCACCCGGCGCCGCGCCGGCCGGCGGTGTACGGGGTGTCGAGGGACTTGACGAGCACGCCTTCGTGACCGTGCGCGAGGGCGTCGTCGAAGAACGCGCGGGCCTCGTCGACGGAGGCGGTGACCACCCGCGGCATGCGCAGCGCCTCGGGGACGACCCGGACCAGCGCCTCGTTGCGCTCGGCGCCCGGCAGGTCGATCAGGTCCTCGCCGTCGAGGTGCAGCACGTCGAACAGGAACACCGACAGTGGAACGTCCTGCCCGCCGCCCGGTCGCACGCCGTGGCTGGCGACACGGGCCGAGGTGACCTGGAACGGGTGGGGCCGGCCGTCGTCGCGCAGCGCGATGAGCTCACCGTCGAGGACGGCCGTGTCGGCGGGCAGCGCGCCGAGCGCGGTGACGATCTCCGGCAGCCGGCCGGTGATGTCGTCGAGCGTGCGGGTGAACAGGCGCACCTCGCCCTTGGACACGTGCGCCTGGACCCGGATGCCGTCGAGCTTCCACTCCACGGCGGCGGGGCTCACCTTCTCCAGCGCCGCCTCGACGGACGGCGCGCCGGCGGCGAGCATCGGCTTGACCGGGCGCCCGACCTCCAGGCCGAACGCGCGCAGCCCCTCCCGGCCCTCGGACAGCGCCGCGTCGGCCACCGCGCCGAGCGAGCCGCGGAACATCACGGCGCGGCGAACGTCGGCCGCCGGCACGTCGGCCGCGGCGGCGATGGCGTCGGCCATCACGCCGTCGAGAGCGCCCTGGCGCAGCTCGCCGGAGAGCAGGCGGAGGAGGAAACTCTGCTCGGCGGCGGTCGCTCGGGAGAACAATTCCCCCACCAACTGTCGCCGGGCGGTGACGGAACCCTTACCCGAAACCGCGCCGATCGCGGTGAACGCGGCGTCGACCTCGTCCACGGTGAGGGCCGCCTCGGTCGCGGCGGGCGGCAGGTCGCGGAGTGTCGCCCAGCCGACGCCGATCTGGCGTTGTGGCAGCTCACCGGAGAGATATGCCACCGCGATCGCCGTCTCCTCCGGCTCGGCGTCCCGCAGGCAGGCGGCGAGCAGCTCGATCTTGGCACGTCGGCCGGACGTCGCGGCGACGGCCCGTGAGGTCTCGGTGATCTCGCTCAACAGCACATTCCATTCTGACGCCGGGGACCGACAATCGGGTGAGCCCGTCCCGGAGGACCGGCGGCCGGGCAGCGGCGGCCGGAGGAGGAGGCGAAGAACGGCATGGCGTCACACTTGCCGGACGCGTATGAGTCTGGTTTGGGAGTGGAATCGCCGGTTACGGTCGCATCGAGCCGACATCCCGGGCCGTCCGGGGAACACGAGTGGGGAGAAGGATTGGGACTGCCGCGGCTGCCGGAACCGTTCCACCGGGTCTACTCGCCCCCGGAGGCGCCGAAGGCGAAGAGCCGCCGGCCGCGTACGGCCGGTGTCGTGGTCGCCGTGTTCGTCGTGGTGGCGATGGGCCTCGCCGCCGCGGCCGTCTTCGTGTTCGGCCGTGGGGGAGCCCGCCCGGCGGCGGCGCCGGCCCGGTCCCGTCCGGCCACGGCCGGTTCCCGGGCGGCCGACACGCCCGCGAGGGCCGCGCAGCCGCCCGTGTTCGCGAGCCTGCCGCAGGCGTGCTCGGTCCTGCCCGCCGACACGGTACGGCGGCTGGTGCCGACGGCCGCACCGAAGATCGACAAGATGGGCGCGGAGACGGCGGGCGTCTGCAAGTACTCGATGACCGACGGGGGCCGCTACCGCGCCGTACAGGTCGACGCGCGGGCGTTCCTGCCCAAGTACATGCACGACCAGGCCACTCGCATGACCGTCTGGTCGTTCGAGGCGCAGTGGCGGCAGGCGGAGAAGGACCGGACGACCGACACGAGCTCGCTGCGCCGTATCGGCGGCCTCGGCGACGCGGCGTTCGAGCGGTTCTGGATCGACCGGGACGTCCGGATCGCGGTCGGAGAGGCCACCGTGCGGTACCGCAACATCATCCTGCGGGTCCAGTACACCGAGGAGCAGCCGGCCGACAAGGACCGGCCCGCCGCCGAGCAGCGGTGCCTGGCCGACGCCATCGCGGCCGCCCGCGCGGGCCTGACCTCGTTGCACTGATCCCGGAGCGGCGCCGGTACCAGCACCCGGGAATGTCCGAAAAATGAGTGAAACGGCATCTTGTTGGCGTCCGACACATAATTCCGCATGAGGTGATCGTCTCTCGTCGGAGTCGTACCTTCTACGACCCTCATGGCCGCCTGTCAGCCGATTCGGCATGACCGGCCACTCATCCGCGCATAATGACCGATGTGGGACGGAGAAGGGTGCTTGGATGCGGCCGCGTTCACGGGTGTGGACTGTCTCGCGCACGGTGACGTGGCAGGTCAGCGCACATGTCCACGGTGCGGGGCGGGCGGTGGCGGTTGTGCGGCAAATCCGCTTAATGGAGCTGAGGTCGCCTGATTCCCTACTCGTTGATAATGGCGGTATGGCTGATCCGACTAAGTGTCCATCTCGCACCGTAATCATTTGATCAAGAGCATAGAGACTTAGGTCGCGGTGTCGGTGATGGGGGAATGAGGGGAGCGGTGGCGATGCCGGCAGCCAGGGAGCAGTCCGGGCTGCCGCTGACATCAAGGGGGTACTTATGAGGGTCGAACTCCTGACCCTGACAACCGCTTCAGCGGCCGCTCTGACGATCGGGCTTGCTTCACCCGCTCTTGGCGCGGCGCTCCAAAGCGACACTCAGGCCGGGCTGCACCACCGGGCGCAGCACCTTGCCGTCCAGACGGGAGCACACAAGGCGCTGAATGCCGAAGGTGCGCACGGCGCGGCCCTCCGCCGGGGCGGCGACGATGACGACGGTGACGGTGACGGTGACGGCGGCGGTGACGGCGGCGGTGACGTCGGCATCGCGCATCACCAGTTCCGTCACCGGCACCACGGCATCCTCCGTGGTCCCTTCGCCTTCGGCGACGAGGGGGGAGGCGGCTGTGACGACGAGAGCTGTGGTGGAGACGGCGACCACGCGGCCGGTGACGAAGAGGGCGAAGGCTGCTGCGCCGGTGGCGGTGGTGGCGGCAAGGAGGTCGTGAAGAAGATCCGCGGACGGGTCGTGCACGCGGTGCCCGGCCAGGTCAGCGCGGTTCCTCGTGGCGCCGTGCCGACCGGTTTCGGTGGCAGCCAGGGAGCGAGCGTGCCGATCGGCGTCGCCGGGCTCACCTTGATCCTTGGCGGCGCGGGGCTCATTGCTCGCCGGCGGATCCGGACCGGTGCCCGCTCCTAGCCGATCATCGCGATCACGTGGCGGCCGTCTCCGCGGCGGGGCGGCCGCCGGGTTGATCGCTACCGGGGCGGCGGTCCTGTGGTTCGACGCGTGTCACCACACAGGGCCGCCGCGACCGGACCCGCATGCCGCCCGGTCGGGCGCGGCGATCAGCCCGCCGGCCGGGCCGGTCCTCAAGGCGGCGGCGCCGTTGCGCGTGGACGTCCCGCGGGTCGGGATCCACTCGCGGCTGATCCGGGTCGGCCTCCAGCACGACGGCTCGCTCGGCGTGCCGCCGCTGTCGCGCGCCCAGTTGGCCGGCTGGTACGAGAAGGGCCCGTCGCCGGGTGAGCGCGGACCCGCCGTGCTCGTCGGCCACGTCGACACGAAGAAGGGGCCGGCCGTCTTCTTCCGGCTCTCGAGCCTGCACCCGGGCGACCGGATCGAGGTCACCCGCGCGGACGGGAAGGTGGCGACGTTCAGCGTCGACTCGGTCGAGCGCGTCCCCAAGAAACACTTCCCGACGCAACGGGTCTACGGCGACCTGAACTTCGCCGGGCTCCGCCTGATCACGTGCGGTGGCGACTTCGACGGCCACAGCTACGAGGACAACACGATCGTCTACGCCCACCTGGCCATGAACCGCCGGCCCGGCGGGCCCTCCGCCACCGCGACACCCGCCACGGGCGGCTCACCGGAGGCTCCCCGAACCACCGGCCGGGTTTCGCATAAGCCGTGACGTTTCCTCGAAGAGGGAGGATGCTTGGCGTAATGCTGCCTGGTCACGACCGGTCGGGAGGTCGACAGATGCGAATTTCGGAGATCCTCCGCGTCAAGGGCGCGGATGTCGCGACGATCGCCCCGGAGGCGAGCGTACGGCGACTCCTCGGGCTGCTGGCGGAGCGCAATATCGGCGCCGTCGTCGTGTCGGCGGACGGTTCCACGATCGAGGGCATCGTCTCGGAGCGCGACATCGTCCGGCGGCTGAACGAGCGGGGCACGGACCTGCTCGACGCTCCGGTGTCGTCGATCATGACGAGCCCGGTGCGCACATGCGATCCCGGCGACGCCGTGGACGGGCTGCGCGGCACGATGACCGAGCACCGCATCCGTCACCTGCCGGTCGTCCGCGACGGCCGCCTGGTCGGGATCGTCAGCATCGGCGACGTCGTCAAGAGCGCCATCGCCGAGCTCGAGACCGAACGCGAACAGCTCGTCGACTACATCAAGCGCTGACCCCCGTCCCGGCGCCCGGTACGCCACCGGCCGCCCGGTCCACTCGGTCCGTCCGGTCCGCTCAGCCTGCCCGGTTCGTTCGGTACGCCACCGGGGGATCCGGTCGCCGTCGGTCCGGGCGGGGGCGGGCACGATGGACCACATGAGCGTTGAGCCCCTCACCCTGCATGCGATGGACGGCGTCCGGATCGACGCCGGCCACCTACCCGGAGACGGCCTGTGCCTGGTCCTCGCGCACGGGTTCACCGGCGCGTGGCGACAGCCGACGACGCGGCGGATCGCCGCGGTGCTCGGCGAGGTGGGCGGCGTCATCGCGATCGACTTTCGCGGCCACGGGCGGTCCGGCGGCCGGTCCACGGTCGGTGACCGGGAGATCCTCGACGTCGACGCGGCCGTCCGGCACGCCCGCCACCTCGGGTACCGGCACGTCGGGCTCGTCGGCTTCTCGATGGGCGGGGCCGTCGTCGTCCGGCACGCGGCGCTGCACGGCGGCATCGACGCGGTCGCCGCGGTCAGCGCGCCGGCCCGCTGGTACTACCGCGACACCAAGCCGATGCGCCGCGTGCACTGGGCGATCGAGCGCCGGTCGGGCCGCCTGGCCGCCCGCCTCGTCAAGCGGACGCGGATCGCCGGCGGCACCTGGGCGACGGTTCCCGCGGCGCCGCACGAGGTTGCGGGGCGCATCGCGCCGACACCGCTGCTCGTCGTGCACGGCGACCAGGACCCGTTCCTGCCGGTCGAGCACGCCGAGCAGCTGTACGCCGCGGCCCGCGATCCCCGTGAGCTGTGGATCGAACCCGGCTACGGGCACGCCGAGAGCGCCGCGACCCCGGCGCTGATCCGCCGGATCGGACAATGGGCCGCATCTCAGGCGACCGCCGTGCACTAGGGTGCGCACGTGCGGGTGGTGGTGACGGGGGCCGCCGGGTTCATCGGCGGCCATGTGGCGGAGGCGTTCGCCGGGGTGGGCCATGAGGTGCTCGCCGCCGACGCGCTGCACCGGTCCGCCGCGCCGGAGGCCGCGCGGCCCACCTGGGCGGCGCTCGCCGACCGGCCCGGCGTCACGCTCGTCGAGGCCGACCTGGCGGCCGACGACCTGACCAAGCTCGCCGACGCGGACGTGGTCGTCCACCTGGCCGGCCGGCCCGGAGTGCGCAGTTCGTGGGGCGCCGGGGAGGCGGCCACCGAGCGCGACAACGTCACCGCCACGCGGCGGTTGCTCGCCGCCTGCCTGGACCCGGCGGCCGGTCGCCGTCCGCGCGTGGTCGTCGCGTCGAGCTCCTCGGTGTACGGCTCCGCGGGCGACCGCCCGCACCGCGAGGACGATCCGCCGCGTCCCGCCAGCCCGTACGCGCGGAGCAAGGTCGCCGTCGAGCACCTCGTCGCGCGGGCGGTGCGGGAGGGCCTGCCGGCGGTGACCCTGCGGTACTTCTCGGTGTACGGCCCGCGTCAGCGCCCCGACATGGCCTTCCACCGGTTCATCGAGGCGGCGCGGCACGGCCGGCCGCTGCCGGTCTTCGGGGACGGCCGGCAGTCCCGCGCCTTCACGCACGTCGCCGACGTCACGGCCGCGACGCTGGCCGCGGTCACCGCCGACCTGCCGCCGGGGACCGTGCTCAACATCGGCCATCCCGAGCCCGTCACCGTCCGGGACGCGATCGACCTCCTCGCCGGTCTCCTGGGCGTACGTCCGCGGGTGCGCGAGTACGCGCCGGCGGCCGGCGACGCGACCCGTACGTGGGCGGACACGGCCAGGGCCGAGCGTCTGCTCGGCTGGTCCGCCCGGATCGGGCCGGCCGAGGGCCTGGCCGACCAGGTCCGGTGGCACCGCGAGCGTACGGAGCGGGCGGGATGAGTTCCGAGACACCGGCGGCCGTCCGGGCCGCCTACTTCGCCTTCGACCGCTTCCCGTCGAGCAAGGGGTCGGCGGTGCACATCGGGCACATGGCGGCCGAGCTCTTCGCCCGGTTCGACGGCGGCCTGCTCGGCGTGCTCGGCGGTGGGCCCCTGCCGCGCTACCAGCGGGAGGCGGGCGGCATCGAGATCGCGCGCTTCGGCGAGCAGATCCCCAACTTCCTCGACCGCGCCGAGGCGTTCTCCCGATGGGTCGCCGCGCACGTGGAGCCGCACCGCGAGACCCTGCGGATCTGCCACGTCCGCGATCCGTGGAGCGCGCTGCCCGTGGTCGCCCTGCCGGGCCGGAGATATCGCGTCGTGTACGAGGTCAACGGGCTGCCGTCCGTCGAGCTCGCGCACACCCGCCCGTCGGTCACCCCCGCCACCCTGGCGAAGATCGCCGACCTGGAGCGGCTCTGCCTCGAGGGCGCCGACGCGGTCGTGGTGCCCTCGCGGGTCATCGCCGGGGCGCTGTCCCGCCGGGGCGTCCCCGAGACGAAGGTCCACCTGGTGCCGAACGGCGCCGACGTGCCCGCCGCAGCGTCCCGCCCGGACGGCGCGCCGGAGCGGTACCTGGTCTACGTCGGGGCGCTGCAGCCGTGGCAGGGCGTCGACGTGCTGCTGCGGGCGTTCGCCCGGCTGGCGGACCTGACCGATCTCCGGCTGGTGATCTGCTCGTCGGTGCCGGAGCGCCGGGCCCGTCCGCTGCACCGCCTCGCGGAGCGCCTCGGCGTCGCGGACCGCCTGCTCTGGCGGTTCACGCTCCCACACGCGGAGGTGGCGGGCTGGCTGGCGGGCGCTGCGATCTCCGTCGCGCCGCTGACCGCCTGCGCGCGCAACCTCGACCAGGGCTGCGCGCCGCTGAAGATCCTGGAGTCGATGGCCGCGGGGGTCCTGGTGGTCGCCTCCGACCTGCCCGCCGTACGAGAGATCATGACCGACCGGGAGCATGGCCGGCTGGTCGCTCCGGACCGCCCCGCCGAGCTGGCCCGCGTGCTCCGCGTCCTGCTGGAGTATCCGGACGCCGCCCGCGCGATGGGCGAACGCGGCCGGCAGCGGATCCTGGCCGACCTCACCTGGCCGGCGTCCCGCGCCCGGCTGTCCGCGGTGTACGACTCCCTGACGTCTCCTGTCGTGCGCCGCTGACCCGGACCGTGGAGGCCGAACATGCCATATGAGGCTTATCCCGGGCGATATCCGGTTGGTATTGTCCGCCCATGTTCTGGCGGAAGACACGGGCGGCGATCGAGCGATTCCACCCGGTGCACCAGGGGCTGATTCTGCAGCGCACCGCGTCCGCCACGCTCCCGCCGGCGGAGTGGGAGGCCGTCGTGGCCAGCCTCGCCCGGCACGCCGAGACGGTGAAGCGGCGGAAGTGGCGCATCCCGGACCGGGCGGTGCACGTGGTGGTGCCGCTGATCAGGGTGCTGTGCGAGGACGTCGCGCCGAACGGCGCCATCGGCATCACCGCCGACCTGCGCGGCCCCAAGGTGCCCGAGAAGACCGGGCCGAGCCAACGGTTTCCGGGGCGCGGGCGGGTGCGCGGCATCACCGAGTGGTTCGCGCAGGACCCCTGGTTCACGGCGCGGGCCGAGCTGCGGGACGGCAGCGTTCTGGAGCTGGCCGTCATCGACCGGGTCCGCTACCGGAAGATCCACAAGGTCAATCCGCGCGGCAAGCACAAGACGAAGACGAAGACGAAGACCGTCCAGCGGATCACCGCCCGGCGCACCCTGCAGCCCGACCAGAACGTACGGCGGCCGGACACCCCGCCGCCGCCCTCTCTCGCGGTGCGCGTCAAGTCCGCCAAGCGCACGGTGGTCAGCGCGACGACGAAGCTCGGCCCGGCGCCCGCTCTGGACGACCAGGTGCAGTGGATCCTGGCGGTGGCGACCGAGCCGTTCCGGTGGACGCCGCCGACGGCGCCGGTGAGGAGGACCGCGTGAACCCCTGCGCCGTGACGACCGGCTTCTTCGTGCTCGGCCGCTGCGGCCGGCCGTCGGTCACCGTGTGCCGCTGCGGGCGTCCCGTCTGCGGCCATCACGTCGACCCCCAGGGGCTGTGCCCCGAGTGCGCCGCCGCGCAGGCCTACGAGGACCCCTTCCACCCCGGATGGGCTCGCGGGTACCGCCGGCACTACTACCAGCAGAGCTCCGGGCAGTACAACGACCCGATCTGGTACTCCCGGTTCGACTCCTATGACCGCGGCCAGTTCGACGCGGGCGACGGCTTCGACACGGGCGGCTACGAGGGCGACGGCTTCGACGGCGACGACGGGAACGACTGGGTCGACAGTTGATGCGCGTCCTGTGGATCACCGAGCACTACCCGCCGAGCCGCGGCGGCATGGCGGAGTCGTGTGACCGCATCGTCCGCGGCCTGCGCGCGGCGGGCGTGGAGATCGACGTGGCGCACCTGACCCGGCGGTCGCGGCCGTGGCGGGTGGAGCGCGAGGCCGGCGGGCGGCTGCTCGTGGTCCCGCTGGAGGACAACCCCGAGCACGCGCTGCGCCGGCTGTGGACCGAGCTGCACGGCGAGGAGTACACCCACGTCGTCGCGTTCGGCGGCACGTACGCCCTGGTCGGCGCGCCCGTGCTGGCCGCCTGGCTCGGCGCGCCGCTGGTCACGCTGCTGCGCGGCAACGACTTCGACACCGGCGTCTTCTCGCTGCGCCGCCGCGAGGCGCTGCTGACGGCGCTGCGCGCGTCCGCCCGCGTCTGCGTGGTCGCCCGGTCGCACGGCCCGCTGGTGTCCGCGCTCGTCCCGGACACCGCCGTGACCTGGGTGGCCAACGGCATCGACACCGCGGACTGGGAGGTCCTGCCCTCCGAGCGGGCCCGCGCACGGGAGTGGCGGGCGGCCCATGTGGAGCCGGGGCGGCGCGTGCTCGGCCTCGTCGGTCAGCTGAAGAACAAGAAGGGCGTCGGCTTCCTGCTCGACGCGCTCGCCGCCTCCGGGCACGTGTCGGCGTTCCACCTGCTCCTCGTCGGCGAGGTCGAGGACGGGATGGAGGAGCGGCTGGCCGCCGTGCCGCACACGCGGATGCCGTTCCTGGACCGGTACGAACTGCCGGGCGTGTACGCGTCCTGCGACCTGGTCGCACTGCCGTCGTTCTACGACGGGCTGCCGAACGTCTCGCTGGAGGCCGCCGCGCTCGGCGTACCGCTGCTCGCCTCTGACGCCGGGGGCCTGGCCGACCTGGCCGACGAGGAGATCGGCTTCACGTTCCGCGCGGGCGACCCGCACGGCTGCCGTGCGGCAGTCGACCGGGCGGTACGGGCGACGGACGAGGAGCTCGCCAAGCTGGGCGCGGCGGCGCGCGAACGCGTGCGCCGGGACTTCGCCCCGGCGGCCGAGACCGCCGGATACCTGGCGGTCCTCACGGAGACCATGAGCGAGCGGAGCGAGTGAATCATCAGCACAGCGCCTCTGGTCACTCCTCCGACGAAGGAGGCCGTACGGCCGTGAAGCGTACGGCGAGCGGCCTGGTGGCGGCGGTGCTGCTGCTCGCCGGCTGCTCCGGCGGCGGGGGCGGCGACCGTACGACGACCGCACCACCACCGTCGCCGACCACCGGCTCCGCCGCCCCGGCGTACCTGCGCGTCACGACTGCCGCCGGCGGCCCGCTCCTGCTCATCGACACGACCGGTGGGACGACGCGGATCACCAGCAGGCTCGGCGGCGCATCGGTCACCATCACCGGCGCGGACGGCCGGTACACCGAGGGCGGCCGGGTGGTGGCCGTGGTGAAGCCGTCCGCCGACGGCGTCAAGCTGAAGGACACCGCCGGACGTACGCTGTGGCGCGCCAAGCTCGCGGGCGGCAGGGTGCGGATCCGGCGCGGCGAGTCCGACACGCGGTACGAGTTCCGGCACGAGGCGGACGGCCGGATCAAGGTGAAGCAGGGGCGGACCGAGGTCGGCGACGTCCGGTCCCTGGAGCAGGGCACCAAGGTCGAGACCGCGGCCGGCGCCACGGTCGCCCGCTCCGGCACCGCACCGAGCACCGGCCTGGCGGTCCTGCTCTGCCGCGAGGTGCCGCCGGACCTGCGGGCCGTACTCGCCGCCGCGCTGGCGTCCCGGCTTTGATCGTCTGCTACGCGCAGGGCGGGGGCCTCGGGCACCTCACCCGCATCCGGGCCTACCTGCACACCCGTGAGGTGGGCGACGAGCCGGTGACGATCCTGACCGGCTCGCCGTTCGCCGGTGACCCGCGGGTCGTGGCCGGCCGCCCGGTGCTGTCCGCGCCCGCCGGGCTGGACCGGGACGCGCTCACGCGCTGGATCGGCGGGACCCTGGCCGGGCTGCGGCCGCGTGAGCTCGTCGTCGACGCCTTTCCCGCGGGGCTGTCCGGTGAACTGAGCGCCGCCATCGTCCCGGCGGGCACCCGTGTCGTGCACCTCGCCCGGCTGCTGCGCTGGGACGCGTACCGGCCGCTGCTGGCCGCCGATCCCCTCGAGTTCGCCGAGACCCGGCTGGTCGAGCCGGTGGGCGACGCGCACCGCGCATACCTCGAGTCGGTGTCGTCCGTGGTCGCGCCGCTGACGCTGGTCGACCCGCCGGAGCCGGAACCCGCCGTCCCCACCGAGCCCGGCGGCTGGCTGATCGTGCACTCCGGGCCGGTCGCCGAAGTGTCGGAACTCGTCGCGTACGCGCTGGACGTCGCGGCGCTCGACGGCGTGCGTCCGAGCTTCACGCTGGTGTCGCCGAACCGTCCGGACGGCCTGCCGCCGGGGATCGCGCACCATGACGTCTATCCGGCCTGGCCGTTGTTCGCCGGGGCGGACCGGATCGTCACCGCGGCGGGCTGCAACGTGGTCCGCCAGCTGGCCCGATGGCCGGAGCGGCACCGGATGCTGCCGTTCCCGCGCCGCTTCGACGACCAGTACGCCCGCGCCGCCCGCGCCCGCCGCTCGATCTCCTAGGGCCGGTTCAGCCGCTGAAGGTGATGTGCGCGCCGGAGACGTGCAGCTCCACGCCCTTCGCGGTGACCGACAGGCTGTCGAACGTGAGGCCGAGCGGCAGGCCGCCGACCGGCACGGTGAAGTCGAGGTCCTGGTCCAGGTCGGAGAGGGAGAATCCCTCGGCCGACAGCGGGTGGACGCGGATCTGGTCCCGGCCGACCTTGGTGACCTGCCAGACCACCGTGCCGGAGCCGATCCCGAGGTCGACGTCGCCCTTGACCTTGTCGGGACCGGCGGCCGTGAACCGTACGCCGGGCTCGTCGGCGGTCTTGGCCAGCTCGCCGAACCCGATCGTCGCGGTGCCGTCCACTCTGCCGAGGGAGCCCTTGCGGAACCCCGAGTCGACGCGCACGTCCCGGACGTCCCCGTCGATGCGGCTGATGGTGATCGGCCCCTCCCGCACGTTGCGGGCGGTCAGGTGGGCGTGCGGGAAGTGACGGTTCAGGACCTGGGTGACGAAGGGGAAGCCGCTGATCGTCACGTCGGGCCGGGCGCCGAACCCCTGCTTCTGGATCTCACTGGAGATACGGCTCTCGGCGTACGCGGCGGCGATCCGGTCGAGGGCGACCAGAAGGCCCAGCAGCACCAGAAGGACGACCAGCAGGACGACCCACGGCCGCCGCCGGCGGCGCCGTTTCGCCGGAAGGCCGTCCGGGCGGGTCAAGTCGCTGTCGTAGGCGCTCATTTGACGGTGATGGAGGTCGCCATGATGTTCAGCAAATTTCACCGCGGGGTAGTCGTCAATGGTTTAACCGCAGAGTCATGACAAAGTTGATGGGCGTTTCATGACTTCGGATCTACACTGCGGAGATATGGCGGCCGAGGGCTTTGTCTCGTCGATGGCCCCACCGGCGCTCGTCGTGCGGACCAAGGAGGCCGTCCGCAGACTGCAGCCCGGGGGCTCCTACTCCATCGGCCGTGATCCGGCGGCCGACATCTCGATCGCCGACCCCCGCGTGTCGTGGCGGCACGCCGTGCTGCGCACCGACGACAAGGGCTGGCTCCTGGAGGATCTGGGCAGCACGAACGGTACGTTCGCCGGCTCGCGGCGCGTCCGGCGCGCCGGCATCGAGGGCGAGATCGTCTTCCGGCTGGGCAACGCCGAGAGTGGTCCGCCGGTGGCCTGTTCGGTTCCGCCGGTGCTCGACTCGCGCATCGGCGTGGACCGCCGGCCGACCTCCGTCATCCACGTCCCGTCCCGCCCGCTGCGGATCGGCCGGGCTCCGGACAATGACGTCGTGCTGTCCGATCTGATCGTTTCCCGCTATCACGCCGAGCTCCGGAAAAGAGCCGACGGGCGGCACGAGATCGTTGATCTCGGTGGCCACAATGGGACTTTCGTCAACGGGAAAAGGATCAACTCCGAGCCGCTCACCGAAAGTGACATCGTCGGCATCGGGCGGGCCACTTTTCGGCTCGTCGGCGACGAACTCAGGGAGTTCATCGACACCGGCGACGTGTCGCTGGTCGCCCAGGACCTCACCGTGCGGACCGCGAAGGGAAAGGTGCTGCTCGACCACGTCAGCTTCCCGATCCCCGAGCGCTGCCTGGTCGGGGTGATCGGCCCCAGCGGTGCCGGCAAGTCGACCCTGCTCGGCGCGGTGACCGGAACCCGGCCGGCGACCGAAGGCGGTGTCCGATACGACAATCGGGACCTCTACCGGCACTACGCGGAGCTGCGGCACCGGATCGGCCTGGTCCCGCAGGAGGACATCCTGCACACCCAGTTGCCCACCCGCCGGGCGCTGCGGTACGCGGCGGAGCTGCGCTTCCCCGGCGACACGGTCGCGGCGGAGCGGAACCGGCGCGTCGACGAGGTGATCGAGGAGCTCGGGCTCACCGCGCACGCGGATACGCGGATCGACTCACTGTCCGGCGGCCAGCGCAAGCGGGTGAGCGTGGCGCTGGAACTGCTGACCAAGCCGTCGCTGCTGTTCCTGGACGAGCCCACGTCCGGTCTGGACCCGGGGCTGGACAAGTCCGTCATGGAGATGATGCGCGACCTCGCCCACGACGGCCGGACGATCGTCGTGGTCACGCACAGCGTCGCCAACCTCGACACGTGCGACCGCCTGCTCGTCCTCGTCCCCGGCGGCCGGGTGGCCTACTACGGGCCGCCGGCGGAGGGCCTGGGCTTCTTCGGCAAGGAGAGCTGGGCGGAGGTGTTCCAGGCGTTCGACCGGGAGCCCGACCGCGACTGGGCCGCCGAGTTCCGGATGGCACCGCTGTACACCCGCTACGTCCTGTCCGGCCTGGACGGCGACGCCGAGGTGCACCGTCCGGAGCCGGTGGCGGCGGACCCGCCGCCCCGGCGGCAGGGCCGGTTCTCCCAGCTCGGCACGCTCTGCCGCCGGTACACCGCGGTGATCGGCTCTGACCGCAGCTACCTGGCCGTGCTGGCGGTGCTCCCCCTGGTCGTCGGGCTGCTGATCCGGGCGATGCCGGCGCCGCACGGGCTGACCGGGCTCGGCGAGAACGACGACGCGGCGTCGGTGCTCCTGACGCTCGTCATCGGCGCGTGCTTCGTCGGGGCCGCCAACTCCGTGCGCGAGCTCGTCAAGGAACGCCCGATCTACCGCCGGGAGCGGGCGGCGGGGCTGTCCGCCGGGATCTACCTGCTGTCGAAGATCCTCATCCTCGGTCTGATCACCGGGGTGCAGGCGGTGCTGCTCGTCCTCATCGGCCTGGTGTTCCGCCCGATGCCGGCGCACGGCGCGTTCACCTCGCCGTACCCGGAGCTCATGCTGGCCATGGCCGGCCTGGCGGTCGTGTCGATGGCGATGGGCCTGCTGGTGTCGGCGGCGGTGAGCACGTCGGAGAAGACGATGCCGTTGCTGGTCCTGCTGTCCCTGGCCCAGGTGATCCTCTGCGGCGCCCTCATGCCGCTCCAGGGCAAGGCGGGCCTGGAACAGGTCGCCTGGATCACGCCGTCGCGCTGGGGCCTGGGCGCGGCCGCCTCGACCGTCGACCTCGCGCACCTGCCGCACAAACCGATCGTCGACCGGCTCTGGCACCCGGACGCGACCACGTGGGGCACGGACATGGGGGTGCTGGCCGGTATCGGGCTGCTGTTCGTCATCGTCGCCTGGTGGCGCCTCGAGCGCCTGCGCCCGGGCCGCCGCTGACCAGGGGCCGGACGGACCTGCGGCAGGCCCGCTGCCCGTTTTGTCGGGGTACGGTGTGAACGTGCGGCTCGGCGAGCATGTGCGCCAAGTCTTCGCGTCATGGCGGCCCGGTCAGGCCATGGTGGCGATCCCGGTCGCGCTCATCGTGCTGATCAGCGTGGCGGACATCCTGTCTCCGACCCACATTCACCTGGGGCCGCTCCTGGTCGTGGCGCCCGCGCTCACGGCGTCGTTCGGCGGGCCTCTGATGACCGGGGCGATCGGCGCCCTGGCGGTGGTGGCGCAAGTGGTGATCGCCTTCCTGCACGGCGGGATCGAGACCATGAACCATCAGGTACAGATCCTCACTCTGCTGGTGGTCTCGGCGTTCGTGGTGGCGTTCCGCTACCTGCGCGACCGCCACGAGCGGCAGCTCAGTGAGGTCCGGTCGGTGTCGGATGTCGCGCAACGCGTCATCCTGCGTCCGCTGCCGCACCGGATCGGCCCGTTGCGGATCGCGTCGATGTACCTCGCCGCCGCAGCCGAGGCCCGGATCGGCGGTGACCTGTACGCCGCCGCGCGTACGGCGGGCGGCACCCGCCTGCTCATCGGCGACGTGCGGGGGAAGGGCCTGGCCTCGGTCAGCGACGCGGCGCTGCTCCTGTGCGCCTTCCGCGAGGCGTCGCACCGCCACGCGAACCTCCCCGATCTCGCGAGGCACCTGGAGGCCAGCGTCTGCCGGAACCTGGCCGAACTCTCCGAGACGAACATCGATGTCGATGAGTGCTTCGTCACCGCGGTGATCGTCGACATCCCCGACGCGGAGCCGGTCGTGCACGTGGTCGACTGCGGCCACCCACCGCCGCTGCTGCTGCGCGGAGACCGGGTCCTGACCCTGGGCTCGGAGCGGCCGGGTGCGCCGCTGGGCCTGGGTGAACTCACGGCCGATGACCACCTGGCCGGGACGTTCCCCTTCGAACCGGGCGACGTCCTGCTGCTCTACACCGACGGCATCGTCGAGGGCCGCGACCGGACGGGAACCTTCTACGCCCTCGCCGAGCGCCTCCGCAGGTGGGTGGGCGAGGATCCCGGCACCATCGTCGCGCGGCTCGAGAAGGACCTCCTCGACCACGTCGGCGGTCATCTGGAGGACGACGCGGCCGCCATCGCGATCGAACGCCTGCCGGCCGCATCCGCCCGCTGACTCACGAGGCCGGCCGGGCCGTGTAGTGGGCCGCGCGGACCGCCCGCAGCCACGCCTCGACGGGAGCCTCGTCGGGGCGCTCCGGGAGCGGGGTGCGGACGCGGGCGAAGTCGGCCTCGGCCTCGGCGAGCAGCCGGCGGGCGACCTCCAGGTCGCCCGCCGCGACCCGGTCGCCGAAGCGGTGGTACCGGTCCGGGTCGTCGAGGCGGATGCGCAGCCGGCCGGTGGAGTAGAGCTCCCGGCCCTGGTGGACGAGCCGCGCCAGGTGCCGGGCGTGCTTGGCCGTGCGCCTGCGGGTGTCGGCGGAGAACGCGCCGTCCCCCCGGTTCTCCAGCTTCCGGAACTGCTGCGAGGCGTAACCGAGGTAGGCGTCCCGGACCCGCTTCGCCGACAGGAAGGCGGCGCGGATGCCGATCAGCTCGTCGCCGAACGCCGTTCGCGTTTCGTACAGGTCGTCGGGCAGCCAGACCAGTTCCATGACGGTCGGGTTGCCGCCCAGGGCGAGGACGCACCACTTACGGGCCTCGTGCAGGGTCCGGTCGGGGGCGGTCGTCACGATCGACTCGCGCGGAGTGCGCAGCCCGAGCAGGGCGTCGGTCGGCGCGGCGAAGACGCCGAGCCGGTCGACGTCGGAGTCGGCGGTGGCCAGGCCGTACGCGGTGGACCCGACGACGCCCGCCAGCAGGATCTCGGTCATCGGCGTTCCCGGGGGTAGATCATCGGCGACGGCTACGCACCTTAACCGCGGCGCCCCGGTTCCGTCGCGTGAATTATCATCCATGAGACAGAACGCCGTCCCGTATGACAGAACGGACGCACAATGGATCAGGCGGAGATCGAACGGGCGATCGGCGCGGGCCGGGTGCTGCCCGTGCTCAGGACACCGGACGCCGACGGCGCCGTACGGGCGGCCGATACGCTGCTGGCCGCCGGCCTCACCGTCATCGAGCTGACCGCGACCACTCCCGGCTGGGCCGACGCACTGGCCGGGCTGCGGCGTGCGAACCCGGCGGCGGTCCTCGGCGCCGGTACGGTCACGACGGCCGAGGACGCCCGCCGCGCCCTCGACGCGGGCGCGGACTTCCTCGTCAGCCCCCATCCGGCCGAGGCCGTCCGCGCGGTCGCCGCCGAGACCGGGACCGTGTTCCTCGAAGGCGGGTTCACGCCCGGCGAGGTCGCGGCCGCCGCCGGGCGCGGGATCGCCAAGCTGTTCCCCGCGCACGTGGGCGGCCCCGCCTACCTGCGCTCGGTGCTGGCCGTGCTGCCGGGCGCGCGGGTCGTGCCGACCGGCGGGATCGCGCTGACCGACGTCCCGGCCTACCTGGAGGCGGGCGCGTACGCCGTGGGCGTCGGCTCGGACCTGGTCAAGGCGCCCGACCCGGCCACGGCGGTCCGGGAACTGCTCGAGGCGGCGAAGTGACCGGCGACATTCCCGACGTCGTCATCATCGGCGAGCCGCTGGTGGAGTTCTCGGCGGCCGACCCGCTGACCCACGCGGAGACCTTCCGGCTCTCCTTCTCCGGCGACGCGCTCAACACGGCGGTCGCCGCGGCGGCCGGCGGCGCCCACGTCGCCCTGGTCACGCGCGTCGGCGAGGACGAGTTCGGCGACCGGCTCGTGGACTTCGCCGCCCGGCGCGGCGTCGACACCCGCTGGATGGAGCACGGACCGGGGCACACCGGGGCGTACGTCGTCGGCGCCGATCCGCTGGGCACGCGCGCCTTCGCCTACCTGCGCGCGGGCAGCGCCGCGTCCCGGCTGAGCCCGGCCGACGTGGACCGCGCACCGGTCGCGGAGGCCGGGGCGGTCCTGCTGAGCGGCATCACCGCGGCGCTGTCGGACTCCTGCGCCGCCGCAGTCGTGCACGCGGCCGAGAAGGCCCGCGGCACGGTGGTGTACGACCCCAACTTCCGGGGTCGCCTGACGACGCCCGGCGACGCCCGAGCGGTCCTGGCGGCGGTCGCGCCCCGGGCCGCGCTGGTCCTGCCGTCCTGCCCCGCCGACACCTCCGCCCTGCTGGACACCACAGACCCCGAAGAGGCCGCCGAGGCCTGCCTCGAACTGGGGGCGGCCGCCGTCGCGGTCACCTGCGGAGCCGACGGCGTCCACCTCGCGAGCGGAGCGGACCGCCGGTGGCTGCCCGCCGTACCGGCCCCGGAGATCGTCGACGCCACGGGCGCCGGAGACGCGTTCGGCGGCGCGCTCACGGCGCGGCTCGCGCGCGGCGCGTCCCTCGTGGCGGCCGTACGCGGCGGCGCGGCGGCCGCCTCGATCTGCCTCGGCGGCCAGGGCGGTACCGGCCGGGTCGCCACGGCCGACGAGATCGAGCGCCTCCTCGCGGCCGGCTGACGCCGGGCCGCACCTCGCGCGCCGACGCGCGCGCCGGTCGGCCGGGGCCGGCAGGCGGGGGCGGCCGATGTGCCGGTCGAACCGGGGGGGCGGGTGAGGCCGGGGCCGATCCGCGTGAGCCGGGTCGGACCGGTATCTGGGCGCGCGGGCCGGGTCGGACCGGTGTCCGGGCGCGCGGGCCCGTGAGGCCGCCGGTGCGCCGGTCAGGCGGAGGCGGGCGCGGGCACGCGTTCGGGCGGGGCGCCCATGGCCAGCGAGACGTCCCGTGCCGCGGCCACCACCTCGGCGATCAGGGACGCGTCCCGCACGTCGATCTCGAACGCGAGCCCGGACACCGAGATGCCGCCCAGCACCGCCCCGGTGTGGTCGAACACCGGCGCCCCCACGCAGCGGATGCCCCGCTCGTTCTCCTCGTCGTCGACGGCGTGGCCACGACGGCGCACCTCGGCCAGGTGCGCGACCAGTGCGTCGACGTCCGTGATCGTGTGCTGGGCGCGCGGCTCCAGCCCGGTCCGCGACATGATCGCGGTGACCTCCCGGTCGGGCAGTTGCGCGAGGATCGCCTTGCCGATCGAGGTGGAGTGCAGGCGCAGGCTCATGCCGACCCGCGAGCCCATCTGGTACGGCCGCAGGCCCTCGAGCTTGCGGACGTACACCGCCTCGTCGCCGCTGCGGATCGCGAAGTGCACGGTGCAGCCCGTACGGTCGCGCAGCGCCTGCAGGGCCGCGTCGGCGTGCTGCGCCGGGTCGAACCGGCTCATCACCTTGCCCGCCAGGGTGAGGATGCGCGGACCGGGGAGGTAGCCGCCGTTGCCGTCGGCACGGGCGAACCCCCAGCCGACGAGGGACTGGAGGATGCGGTGCACGGTCGACTTGGGCAGCCCGGTACCGGCCGCGATGTCGGTCACCCGGCTGTGCTCGGCCAGTGCCTCCAGCACCGTGAGCGCCTTGTCGATCGAACCGCCGCCGGTCTGCGTCGCCACCACACGGCGAGGATATCCGCGCGCAGCGGCGTACGGCGGGAGCGGCGCAGGCGGCGGTCACCGCCGGCCGCAGGTCGGTGCCCCCGCAGGGTCGGCTTGGCAGCAGGTCGGCCCGCACGCAGGTCGGCTCGGGCGCAGGTCAGCCCGGTTGGAGGTCGGGTGCGGCCCGGTAGGCGGCCGCCTGCAGTTCGTAGAGCTGGGCGTACAGCCCTTCCGCGCGCATGAGCTCGGCGTGCGTGCCGTGCTCGGTGACCCGGCCGGCGTCGAGGACGTAGATGTGGTCGGCGTAGCGGACGCTCGCGAGGCGGTGCGTGATCAGCACGACCGTGCGGTCCTGCGCGTGGTCACGGATGCGTTCGAACAGGGCGTGCTCGGCGCGCGCGTCGAGCGCGGACGTGGGCTCGTCGAAGATCATCAAAGGCGCGTCACGGTAGAAGCCACGAGCCGTCGCGATCCGCTGCCACTGCCCGCCGGACAGCTCGTGACCGCCTTCGAACCTGCGGTCGAGCAGAGTGTCGTACCCCTGGGGCAACCGGGCGACGACCTGGTCGGCGCCCGCGGCCCGGGTGGCGTCGGCCAGCCGGTCCTCCTCGGGCGCACGGCCCATGAGGATGTTGTCCCGTACGGTGAGCGGCCACCGCGTGTGGTCCTGGGCGATCACCGCGATGCGCTCGCGGAGGGTGTCGCCGTCGATCGCGGAGATGTCGGTGTCGTCCCACCGGACCGTGCCGGAGTCGGGTGCGTACAGACCGGCGAGGAGCTTGGCGAGGGTGGTCTTGCCGGAGCCGTTCTCCCCGACCAGCGCGATCACCTGGCCCCGGCGGATCGTCAGGTCGACGTCGCGCAGGGCGGGGGTGCCGGCGCCCGGGTACGTGAAGCTCAGCCGGTCCGCGGTGATGCGGCCGAAGGACTCCGGGGCCGTCGGCGCGCGCCGGGCGGGGACGCGTTCGCGGGCCATCGCGCAGAAGTCCAGGTAGTCGCCGAAGTACAGGCCGGCCTCGTACAGCTTGTTGAGCGCCTGCATCAGGGCGGCGAGGGAGGACTGGCCGGCCCGGATGGCGAGCACGGCCGTTCCCGTGACGGCGAGCGGGATGATCCCCGCGGCGAGCAGGCCGCCGAGTGCCGCGTAGACCAGGCCGGTGGTGGTGCCGGTCAGGAGGTCGCCGGCGACCCTGGTGGCGGTCTGCTGCCGGGCGACGTCGAGTTCGACCCGCTGTTCCGCGTCGGCGATCCGGTCGTACTCCCCGAGGAGGAAGGAGCGCAGGCCGAACGCGCGTACCTCGGCGGCCGGCGGCCGCTCGGCCATGAGGTCCGAGAGCATGTACTTGCGGCGCCGGGCCCGGGACATCCTGCGGAAGGCCAGGTAGCGCATGCGGGCGGCGCGCAGGGCCGCCCACCCGTCCGGCAGGGCCGTGATCAGCAGTAGCGGCATCAGCACCGGGTGCAGCACGCCGAGGGTCGCGGCGGCCGCGACGACGCCCACCGCACCGGTGAGGACGTTCACCGTCATCTCGACGACGGTCACCGAGTCGGGCACGCCGCTGTCCCGCGCCCGCTGCATCGCGTTGTGGAACTCGTCGTCGTCGAACGCGCTGAGCTCGACCCGTGTCGTCAGCCGGAACAGACGCGTCTCGGCCAGCCGTTCCACGCGCGGCTTGAGCCGCAGTTGCGCCCAGCCGGCGGCCGCGAGCAGCCCGGCGCGGACCGCGGTCGCGGCGGCGACGAGGATCAGTGCCGGGAGCGCGGCGCGCACGCGGGCGGCGCTGGGGCCGCCGGCGAACAGCGACTGCAGGACGCCGGTCGTCGCGAGGAGCCCGAACGCGGTGAACACCCCGGCGATGAGGTTCAGGCCGAGCGCGGCGAGCGTGTCCAGCCGGTCGGCCTGCCAGGCCAGGCGCAGGGCGGCGCCGGTCAGGGTGGGCAGCCTGCGTGCCATCGTGACCAGGCCCGCGGACCTGAACCGATCGTCGTGGATCTCCCAGTAGCGCAGCGCGAGACCCGACTGGTCGGCGGCGGGAGCCGTGGTCCGGTTCCTCCGCCGGAATCTCACCGGACGCGATCCGTAGTGATCATGACTACCCAAGCTAGGCGACCGCCGAGGGGATGTAAATAATCTCCACAATCCATACTTGGTTGGTAGAAGATTCACGCCAAGCCATTATGCCTGTTCTTCGGGAGAAGGCAATGGCGTCAATGGCTGTAATTTTGGTCGTTGACCGGACCCCATATGGGACGCAAACAAAATCGTCACCACAACCTGGACAGCGTTCAAGATCGTAATGATAATGCTGGAGGTTGATCATGACGAAGACGTCGTTTCCCGCGCTCCCGTCCTCGTCATCGATGGGCCCGGGGCACATTCTCCACACCAGGACGGTCGTGTCCCGCGAATCGGTTGCGGCCCGCCCACAAGGCGCCGGCCGAGAAAGGAGTCCGTTATGCCCGCACTCACGCTCGAACCCCGCGACGCAGGTGTGCTCGAGGTCGACGACCTCGTCATCGACTTCGAAGGCGAGCTGATGGAGCTGCTGCACGGCCCGCAGGCCTGCGTCAACACCTGCAAGCGCACCGTCTGCAGCACCTTCCCCTGCTGCCCGTCCATCAAGTGACCGTCTGAGCGGGCGCCGGTCCGGGCCCTCTCCCGGTCCGGCGCCGACCACGGACGCCGGGACGGAGCGCTTCCGGAGGAGTGGTGAGAGAAAGGCCGTCGGCGTGCCCCGATGGCCTTTCTCGCTGACATATCGCGGTGAATGCGTATCGAGTGCTCGCGTGGAGGAACTCTATGGACGCCGCTGTCTCAGATCGCACCGAGGACATGGCGGAAAGGGTCGCTGAAATAGCGGAGAGTGAGGGCCGCGAGGTCTATGTGGACGACACCTGGGTCAGCGTGCACCGGCCCGGCCTGGACCTGCCCGCGCAGGGCTGGAAACTCCACGTGTCCGCGCGTCCCGGCACCCTGGTGGCGACGCTCGACCGGATCCTCCCGCTGCTGTTCCACCTCGACTGCGACTTCAAGGTGGCGCGTTCCACCTCGGTGCTGCGCGAGCTGAACTCCGGTGACGTCGATCCGGGCGCGGTCGGCAAGGCCGTGACGGTCTACCCGCCGCAGGACCGCGTGGTGAAGGCCGGGCGGGTGCTCGCGGCGGCGCTCGCCGGGTACGCCGCGCCTCGGGTGCCCAGCGATCGCCGGGTGCACCGGAGCGCGCCCGTCTACTACCGGTACGGGCCGTTCGTCCCGCAGTACCGCGTGGACGAGAACGGCGACTGGGAGCTCGTGCTGATCGGTCCCGACGGCGAGTTCCTGCCCGGCGCGGCCGGTCCGGAGTTCCGCTGCCCGCCCTGGGCGTCCGACCCGTTCCGGCAGGTGACGCCGGGCTCGGCCGCCGAGTCCACCGGGTCACCCGGCGGGAAGAGCGGTGGTCCGGGACGGGCCGATGACTCGGGACGGCCGGGTGGGGAGACCGCCGGCTCACCGGGGACCGGGGACGGTGTGCCGGGGGATGGGAACGGTCCGTCCGAGGACGTGCCGACGCTCGGCGGCCGTTACCGGCTCACGTCCGGCGTGGTCCGCGGCGCACGCGGCAACGTCTACCGGGCCGAGGACACCGCCTCGGGCCACCGCGTGGTGGTCAAGGAGGCCCGCGCGTACGTCGGGGAGAACGCCGACGGCATGGACCTGCGGCTGCAGATCCGCAACGAACGCCGCATCCTGCAGGCACTCGCCGGAGTCGACGGCGTCCCCGGCCTGATCGACCACTTCCGGCACGGCGAGGACGAGTTCCTCGTGATCACCGAGGAGGGGAGCCGCGACCTCAACCGCTTCGTCAACGAGCACGGGCTCTTCGCCGACGACCCGCGCGGCACCGGCCGTGACCTGGCCGTTCTCGCCACGCAGCTCGTCGGTCTCCTCGACGCCGTGCACGCCCGGGGCGTCGTCGTACGCGACCTGTCCCCGAAGAACGTCGTGCTGGACGACGACCTCCGCTGCACGCTCGTCGACTTCGGCAACAGCAGGTACGACGGTTTCCAGATCCCCGGCTGGACCCCGGGCTACAGCGTGCCGGATCAGCACACCGGCCGCCCGTCCGAACCGGCGGACGACTACTTCGCCCTCGGCGGCGTGCTCTTCTTCGCGGCCACCGGCATGCACCCGATCGGCGTCGACTCCGACCCGGCGCGCAACCTCGAGCGCACCCTGATGAGCCTGGCGGCGCTGTTCCCGGGCGTCACGACCGGTGTCCGGGGACTGATTCCCCGGCTGCTCAGCCTCGACCCCGCCGAGCGCACCGCCGCGGCGGCCGACATCCGGCACGGACGGCACCGTACGGGAGGGGTGACCGCCGGGGCGGCGCGGGTCGTACCGCCGAGGTTCACCTCCGACCTGCTCGACGCGGTCATCGCGCACACGAGGGACGAGTGCGTCCGGTTCGCCGAGAAGACGATGGCCGGCCCGGCGGACCCGCGACGGTCCTCGCCTCCGGTGACGCACGTGTACGGAGGGTCGGCCGGCCTCGGGATGGAGCTGCTGCACCACCCGGACACCGAGGCCGTGGCGGGCGAGCTGGCCCGCTGGACCGCCGAGGTGATCCCACCGACGCGGCTGCCCCCGGCGCTGTTCTTCGGCCGGACCGGCACCGAGCTGTTCCTGAGCACCGCGCGGCGGATGCTGGGCGCGGATGTCCCCGCCGCCGATCCGATCGACCTCGGTGCCGCGGAGCGCGGCGATTACGTGCACGGCCTGGCCGGTGTCGGCGCCGGTCACCTGATCCTGGCGGAGCTGGATCCCCGTCCGGACCACCGCGCGGTCGCCGCCGAATGCGCGCGGCGGCTGCTGGCCGGGGAGGTACGCGACACGCAGGACGCGGTGGCGCCCGCCCAGCCGGGTACGGGCGTGGCCACCGAGTCCGGCTTCGCCCACGGCGCGGCGGGCATCGCCGCGTTCCTGCTCGCCTACCACCGGGCCACCGGCGACCCCGGAGCCGGTGCGGCGGCCCGGCGGCGGCTGGACGCGCTCGCCGGCGAGGCCGCGGCCCTCGCCCGGGTGCTGCGCGAGCCTGCGGCCCGGCCCATGGGCGCCTCCTGGTGCCAGGGACTCTCCGGCATCGTCACGGCGCTGGTGCACGCCGCGCGGGCGTACGACGAAGAGTGGTACCTCGAGACCGCCAGGGCGGGTGCCCGCGCCTGCCTGGGGATCGCGCCGCAGGCGTGGGTGGTGTCGCAGTGCTGCGGGCTGGCCGGCATCGGTGAGATGCTCCTCGACGTCGCGCTGGCGACCGGGGAGGAGGAGTTCTGGCGGGGCGCCGAGCGGGTCGTCGAGCTCATGCTGACCCGGAGCGGCGGCGACCCGGAACACCCCGTCTTCCCCGACAACACCCTCGAAGGGGCCAGCGGCAGCTGGGGGATGGGCACTCCCGGCGTGCTGTCCTTCCTGCGGCGGCTGCGCGACCGCGACGGGGCACGCCTCTGGACCCCGGGCTGGGCCCCGCCGCGCTGACCCCGGCGGCGCCGCGCGGGCCGTTCAGACGAACGGTCCGCGCGGCGCTCGGACCGGAGCCCTGCAGGGTGTTCAGGCCGAGGCCTACGGGACGCTCAGACAGGGCGCTACGGGGTGCTCCGGCCGGGGTCCTGCGGGGCGCTCCGGCCGGGGCTCGCGGGTGCCGCGTCGTTCTCAGCGCCGGGGCGGCGCGACGACGGCCTCGATCTCGACCGTCAGGTCCGGCCGGGCGAGCGCGGCGACGACCATGAGCGAGTGGGCGGGCCAGTCGCCGTCGGGATACCAGGCGCCCAGGATTTCCTCCCGCGCGAGCCGGCTCCCCTCGAGGTGCTCGGTCCCGGCCACGAACGTCAGCAGCTTCACGAGGTGCTCGGGACCGGCGCCGAGGGAGTCGAGCAGCCGTCCGATGTTCGCGAACGCCTGCCGGGTCTGCGACCGGGCGTCGGGACCGGCGAGAGTGCCGTCTTCGGCCACTCCCACCTGGCCGGAGACGAACACCAGCTCGTGGTCGGCCGGCGCGGTGGCCAGGTGGCTGTACTGCCCGATCGGCGGCGCGAGGCCGTCCGGGTTCCAGCGACGGATCATCGACGCTCCTGTCATGCGGTTCGGAGATGCCGAGGCTAGAGGCCGCGGATCGGCGGGCTCCCGTCTCGGCGCCCCGGATTTCACATAGTCGAAATTCGGCCGCATGCTGGTCGGACGACGATCGGGCGTCGACGACCGGAACACGGGGGAGGGCCATGCCGGAACGGGAACAGGGCACGGACGGTAAGCCGGTCGCGGAGCCCGGTCGTACGACGCTGCGCACCCTCGAGCGGGGCCTCGTCCTGCTCGAGGCGGTGGCGACCGCCGACGGCACCGCCACCGCCAAGGTGCTGAGCCGCACGCTCGGACTGAAGCTCGGGACCTGCTACCACCTGCTGCGCACGCTGCTCGAGAGCGGGCACCTCGTCAGGCTGCCCGGAGGGCGCTACGACGTCGGCCCGCGCGCCGCGTCACTGGGCGGGCACCTGCGGCGGCGCTCAGCCCCGTCCCCCGAGCTCTCCGTGATCCTCACCCGCCTGCACACCAAGACCCGGGAGACCTCGTACGTCTCCGGGTGGTACCACGGCAGCCTCATCCTCCAGCACTATCTCTCCGACCCGGACGCCGTCCGGCCCGCCGCCCTGGACGTGGGCTACAGCGAGCTCATGCACGCGCGGGCGGGCTCGAAGGCGGTGCTGGCCTTCCTGCCGCGCGACCACGTGACGGCCCTGTTCGACGGGGTGGACCTGACGCCGGTCACGCCCCGGACGATCGTCGACCACGACGCGTTCCTCGCCGAGCTGGCGAGGATCCGGCGGCAGCGGTACGCCCTCGACCTGGAGGAGTTCAGCCCGGGGGTCTGCTGCGTGGCCGCGCCGTTCTTCGACGGGACCGGTCATCCGGCGGGGGCCTTCACCGTCTCGGTCCCGGCCTCCCGGTTCGAACGGCGGCGAGAGTGGCTGACCACCCAGGTGCGGGAGGCGTCCGTGATGGCGACCGGGCTCCTGCGCACCGGCCGGCTCACCGTACCGACCGTCTGAGGCCGGGACGGGCGGGGCTCAGTCGCCGTCCGCCTCGGCCGAGCCCATCAGCCGCAGGCGGCGTTGCGCGCGCTGGTAGAAGGTCGTCTGCCCGAGCCGTACGACGCCGGCCGCGCCGGGCAGCGCCGTCAGGTCCAGGACGTCGCCGGGTGCGAGCCGGCCGATGAGCCGGCCGTCGGCCTCGACGGCGACGGCGCCGCTGGTCGGCAGGATCCGCAGCGCGAGCTTCTCCTGCGGGGACAGGAACAGCGCGCGGTTGAAAGCGGAGTGCGGCGCGACCGGCGTGACGAGCAGCCCCTCGGCACTGGGCGAGACGATCGGGCCGCCGGCCGAGAAGTTGTAGGCCGTGGAGCCGGTCGGCGTCGCGACGACGACGGCGTCGGCGGCGTACCGGACGAAGGGGTTGCCCTCGACGCACAGCTCGACCACGGGGATCCCCTCTCCGGGGACGCGGGCCAGGTCGATGTCGTTGAACGCCAGCGCGTCGATGCCGTTCGCGGTCGCCCGGAGCCCGGTCCGCGGCTCCACGGTGAAGCGGTGCTCGTCGATCGCGCAGAGCGCCGCGGCCAGGTCCGGAATGTCGATCTCGGCGAGGAAGCCGAGGCGGCCGAGGTTGACGCCGAGGACCGGGGTCCGCTGCGGGTAGCTCAGCCGCATGGCGCGCAGCATCGTGCCGTCACCGCCGAGGCTGACGATCAGCTCGGCGTGGTCGGCCAGGTCGTCCGGCTCCACCGGCTCGACGTCGCCGTCGATGCGGGCGACCTCGCCGGGCACACCCAGGACCTGGGCCTTCCGGTCGCGCGCCCAGCCGGTGATGGTGTCGATGACGCCCCTGCAGTTGCGCTCGGGATGCAGGACGAGACCGACAGTCGTGATCAGACCCATACGTCATTGTCTCAGGGCCGGCCCGGCCGTCGTCCACGCCGGTCCGGTCGGCCGCCCGGCTCACGGAGAGGGCGTGGCTCCCGGATCGAGGTGCCGCCGCTTCCGTAACATCACTCTCAGAATCTCCTCACGCCACGTGAATGTACTGTCGCTCATTGCGATCGGGGCTGTATCGAATTAGCCTTCCTCCGGCGATGACCTACATTACGGCCCGTCCTTAATGTCGATTAGCGCCGCAAAGCCAACGGTTCGTCCGGCGTGTGGGGAGAGGGGCCCTTCGCCGCCGTCGGGTGGCCGTAGTACTGCTCTCGAGGGGGGCTCCATGGCGCAGAGCACGACCGGATCCGCCGATTCGGGACGACGCCTACGGCGCGACGTCGGTTTCTGGGGACTGATGTTCGTGTCGCTCGGATCGATCATCGGCTCCGGCTGGCTGCTCGGCGCGCTGACGGCCGCGACGATCGCCGGACCGGCCTCGCTGGTGTCCTGGCTCCTCGCCGCCGTGATGCTGGCGATCCTCGCCCTGGTGCACGCCGAGCTCGGCGCGGCCTATCCCATCGCCGGCGGCACGGCCCGGTTCCCGAGCTTCGCGTTCGGCCCGCTGGTCGGTTTCGCGGCGGGCTGGATGGCCTGGATACAGGCGGTCACGATCGCCCCGATCGAGGTCGAGGCGACGCTCTCCTACTCCGACCACATCGGGTGGGTGCGGCACCACATCACGATGCTGCACACCGATGGGACGCTGACCGGCGTCGGCCTGCTGGTGGCGACGGTGTTCATGCTGCTGTTCACGGTCATCAACATCGTCGGCGTCAAGCTCCTCGCCGACTCCAACGGGATCACCGTGATCTGGAAGACGGCGATTCCGCTGCTCACCGTGGTCGTCCTCCTGCTGCTGACCTTCCACGCGTCCAACTTCACGGCGGGCGGCGGGTTCATGCCCTTCGGGGCGCACGGCGTGTTCGCCGCGCTGCCGGCCGGCGTCGTCTTCGCCCTCCAGGGGTTCGAGCAGGCGATCCAGCTCGCGGGAGAGGCCAGGAAGCCGCAGCAGGACGTCTCGCGCGCGGTGATCACGGCCACCGCGATCGGCACCGTCGTCTACATCCTGCTCGAGGTCGCGTTCATCGGCGCCCTCAACCCCGCCCACATCGCGCACGGCTGGGCGAACCCGGTGGGCAAGGGCGACTTCGGCCCGTACGCCACGCTCGCCATCGGCGCCGGTGCCGCCTGGCTGGCGGCGCTGCTCTACGCGGACGCGGTGATCTCACCGGCCGGGACCGGTCTGGTGTACGTCGCCGCGTCGTCCCGGCTCTCGTACGCGCTGGGCCGGGAGAGGTCGGTGCCGGGCGTGGTGGCCAAGGTCAGTCCGAAGGGCGTGCCGATCGTCTCGGTCCTCATCGCCTTCGTCGTCGGGGAGATCGCGTTCCTGCCGTTCCCGAGCTGGCACTCCCTGGTCGGCCTCGTCACCTCGGCGACCGCGATCATGTACGCGTTCGGGCCGATCGCCCTGCGCGCCCTGCGGCTGCGCGATCCGGAGCGGAACCGCCCGTACCGCCTCCCCGCGCACCGGGTGCTGGCGCCCCTCGCGTTCGTCTCCTCGAACCTGATCATCTACTGGTCGAGTTTCCAGGCGGAGTGGAAACTCGGGATCGCCATCCTGTTCGGCCTGGTGATCTTCGCGGCGACCCGGGCGAGGACCCCGCGGGCCGAGCGTGCCTCGCTGAAGTGGGCCGCGGCCATGTGGGTCTGGCCGTGGCTGGGCGGCATGATCCTCATCGGGTTCCTGGGCCGCTACGGCGGCATCAAGGTGCTGCCCGAGTGGGTGGACATCCTGACGGTCGCGGTGTTCTCCCTCGCCGTCTACCACCTCGCCGTGCGGATCGCCGTGTCCAGCCGCGAGGTCGGCGCGGCGGTCGCGGCGGAGGAGGCCGAGATCGCGTCCGAGCCGGAGCTCAACGTCGCGTGAGCACGCGCCGCTCGTACGCCCGCCCGGTGGGGGAGCGTACGAGCGGCGGGCGGGTGGTCAGGACAGCAGGCGCAGCCGGACGGTGTTCGGCAGCGCGCGAAGCTGCTCCAGCACGTCGGTCGTGTACTGGGTGCCGATGTCGGTGATCACATAGCCGATCTCACCGCGCGTGCCGAGCAGTTGGCCCTCGATGTTCACGTCGTGGTCGGCGAGGATGCCGTTGATCGTGGCCAGCACGCCCGGGGTGTTGCGGTGCAGGTGCGTCAGGCGGTGGCCGGCGGCCGGGGCGGGCAGCGACACGGCCGGGACGTTCACGCTGAGCGCGGTGTTGCCCGTGGCCACGAAGTCCTGCAGCTTCCCGGCGACGAACTGGCCGATGTCCTGCTGCGCCTCTTCGGTCGAGCCGCCGATGTGCGGCGTGATGATGACGTTGGGCAGCCCCCGCAGCTCCGAGACGAACTCGTCGCCGCGGCCCTTGGGCTCCTGCGGGAAGACGTCGATCGCCGCGCCGGCCAGGTGGCCCGACTCGATGTGCTTACGGAGCGCGCCGTGGTCGACGACGAACCCGCGGGAGAGGTTCAGGAACAGGCTGCCGGGACGCATCCGGGCGAACTCCGCCTCACCGAACAGGCCGCTGTTGCCGGGCCGGCCGTCGACGTGCAGGGTCACGACGTCGGAGACGGCCAGCAGCTCCTCCATGCTCGCGCACCGGCGGGCGTTGCCCAGCGCGAGCTTGTCGGCCGTGTCGTAGAAGAACACGCTCATGCCCAGGCTCTCGGCCAGCACCGACAACTGGCTGCCGATGTTGCCGTAGCCGACGATGCCGAGCCGCCGGCCCCGGACCTCGTGGGCGCCCTCGGCCGACTTGTCCCAGACTCCGGCGTGCATCGAGGAGTTCTTCTCCATGAGCCGGCGGGTCAGCGCGATGAGCTCGGCGACCACCAGCTCGACGACGCTGCGCGTGTTGGAGAACGGCGCGTTGAACACCGCGACGCCGCGCTGCGCGGCGGCGGACAGGTCGATCTGGTTGGTCCCGATGCAGAACGCGCCGACCGCGAGCAGGTCCGTCGCGGCGGCGAGCACCGCGTCGGTGATCGTCGTCTTCGACCGGATGCCGAGAATGTGCACGCCCGCGACACGAGCGATCAGCTCGTCCTCGTCGAGGGCGCGATCCAGCAACTCGACGGCGTAGCCGTTCTTCTCGAGGGAGGCGACAGCGTCGGAGTGAATGCTCTCCAACAGCAGCGCGCGCAGGGGTTCAGTAGCGGAGCTCACCTGGGAACAGTCCTTCTGCCGGGCGTCGTCGTCCCTCAAATGCTACGTGAAACGGTTACAAGCCGGTCACGGCGTCCACAGGCTAAGACGATCATGCCTGCGTACGGCCGCCGGTCGGGCGGTTCGGCGGGGTGTGGCCGGGCGTCACCGCGCGTCCTGCCGCGCGTACCTCGCCGGAGGCATGCCGATCGTGGCGGAGAAGTCCCGGACGAAGTGCGCCTGGTCGGCGTAGCCCAGATCCGCGGCGAGGGCCGCCCAGTCGACGTCCGTGCCGCCGGCCGCCCGGTCCGCGGCGTCCTGCATCCGGCATCGGCGGATCACCCACTTGGGGCCCACCCCCACGTAGTCGGCGAACAGCCGCTGGAGGCGGCGCGTCCCGACCCCGACCGCGGCCGCCAGCCTGTCCACCCTGCTCAGCGCCGGGTCGGCGGCGATCCGGTCCACGATGGCGGACACCTCGAGGACCAGCGGGTCCGGTCCCCCCGGCGCGCCGGAACGAAGGAGGTCCTCCACCAGGAGGATCGCGTCCCCGGGGTCCGGCGTGGCGATGATCGCGTCGGCGACGGCGTGGGCCCGCCGGCCGAAGATCTCCTCGACCGGGACCCGCCGGTCGGTGATCGTGGACATCGGCGCGTCGAGGAAGGGCCGGAGGCCACCGGGCCGGAAGCGTAGGCCGATCACCCGGCCGCGACCTTCGATGGTCTCGGCGAAAACCCCGCGCACGACGCCGACCACCCGGGCCTGCCCGTCGCTGATGAAGGTCATGTGCACGGATGGATGGGTGAGGACCCGCTGCCGGTGGGATCCCCCTTCGCCGAGATCCCAGTGCAGGATCCAGTGATAGTCGGCAAGCCAGGCGAGATCCGCCGCCGGCGCCCGGTGGGCGACCTGGAAGCGCTCCTGCGCCGCCGCACGGTTCAGGATGGCCCGCAGGCTGTCGGGAGCGGCGTCGGCCATACGGCTCAGTGTCGCATTTCTTCAAGACCGGCGGCCCCGCCCGGCCTACGGTCTATAGCCCTGCCACCAGACGACTCACGGAGACATCAATGGAACTGCGTCCGCTCATGACGCGCGCCGCGGAAGTGCCGATCGCGGTCGTCCAGGGGATCGGCCCCGATCTGTTCAGCCTGCCGACCCCGTGCACCGAGTACGACGTCCGCGCCCTGCTGAACCATCTGATCTCCTGGACGGGGTCCCGCTTCGAGGCGGCCGCGCACAAGACGCCGCCCCCCGAGTCCCCGGCGGAGGACCACGACTTCACCGCCGAACCCGACTGGGCCGCCCGGTACGCCGTGAGCGTGCGGGCGGCCGCCGCGGCCTGGTCCGAGCCGGCCGCCTGGGAGGGCGAGACCGGGCTCTCCGTCTCGGGGGCGATGCCCGCTTCGGTGATCGGCGGGATGATGTTCGCGGAGCTCCTGCTGCACGCCTGGGACCTCGCCGCGGCGACCGGCCAGAAGGTCCCGGTCGACGACGAGCTGGCACGCGCGCTGTTCGGCCAGGCGTCCGCGATGGCCGAGATGGCCCGGCGGTACGGTGCGATCGGTCCGGAGGTGGCGGTGCCCGAGACGGCTCCGCTGCTCGACCGGGCGCTCGGCCTCGCCGGCCGCGATCCCGCGTGGACGTCTTGACCAGCGAGGGCGTCGGCCACAGCCGGCAAGACCGACTTCTCCCACTTCATACGCATTGACGAGTGATATGACGGGTGAAAGCGTGGAGGTTGACTGAACTCTCGGGGAGAGGACGTTCGCCTCATGGCCGACCTGCCGCGACTGCCGTTCGAGCGCACCGACGCGCTGGGGATCTCCACGACGTACGCCACGTTGCGCGCCGAGGAGCCGATCGCCCGGATCCGCACCCGGACCGGCGACGAGGCCTGGCTCGTCACCGGGTACGAACAGGCCAGAGCGATCTTCGCCGACGAGCGCTTCGGCCGTTCCCACCCCGACCCCGACAACGCCCCCCGGCTCTCCAACTCCGCCCTCACCGGCGGCCCGACGGGGGAGTTCGCCACCGAGAAGGACGTGCACGACCGCATGCGGCGGCTACTCGCGCCGGCGTTCTCCGCGCGCCGGATGCAGGCGCTGTCCGGGCACGTCCAGGAGCTGGTCGACGGCCTGCTCGACCGGATGGAGGAGCATGGCCCACCGGTCGACCTGCACGCGTCGCTGTCGGTGCCGCTGCCCATCCAGGTGATCTGCGAGCTCCTCGGCGTCCCCCTCGCCGACCGCGACCACTTCCGGGCGATCGCCGAGGAGATGACCGACCTCACCGACCTGGACCGGTCCGCCGCCGCCCGTACGGCCATGGAGGAGTACTCCCACGGGATCGTCATGGCCAAGCGGGACGACCCGGGGGAGGACGTCTACTCCGACCTGGCCCGGGCCGACCTGCCCGCCGACGAGATCGCGACCATGGCGGGCGGGCTGCTGTTCGCCGGACACGAGACGACGGTCAACCGCATCGACCACGGAGTCCTTCTCCTGCTGGCCGACCCCGCGCAGGCCGCGGCGCTGCGAGATGATCCGGCGCGGGTCTCCGCGACGGTCGAGGAGATCATGCGCGTCGCCGTGCCGAACGACCACGGCCTCGCCCGGTACGCCCGCGAGGACGTCGAGGTCGACGGCGTGCGGATCAAGGCGGGCGAGCTCTGCGTCATCATGACCGCGGCCGCCAACCGGGACGAGACCGTCTTCGCCGACGCCGAACGCTTCGACATCGGCCGCGACCCGCAGCCCCACCTCGGATTCGGGTACGCCATCCGGTACTGCCTGGGCGCGAACCTGGCCCGCGTCGAACTGCGGGCCGTCTTCGGCTCGCTGTTCCAGCGGTTCCCGGACCTGCGCCTGGCGGTGCCGCGCGACCGGCTGCCGTGGCGCACGGACCGCCTCACCGGAGGCGTGTCCGCGCTGCCCGTCACCTGGTGAGGCGCGCCGTCACCGCCGGGTGGGCGTGGCGGTGCTACGGGCTCGTCAGTGCGCGGCCAGCGCGGGCGTGCGGGTCACGCTGCGACCGGCCGCGCGGGCGAACTCGGCGAACCGCCCGGCGTCCCGTACGGCCGCGCCGCCGGGATCGTTGTTGAAGTAGACGTACACGTCCTGTCCGTCGTCCCAGGTCTCGGCGAGCCGCCGCGCCCAGGAGCGCAGCGCCTGGTCGCCGTACTCCGGCCAGGGCGTCGCCGCACCCTCGTGGAACCGCAGGTAGCCCCAGTCGGCGGTCCGCCACAGCGGGGTCAGCGGCCGGCCGAGCCGGTCGGCCCAGCACAGCGCGGCCCCGTGCCGGATCAGCAGTTCACGGACCTCGTCGGTCCACCAGGACGGGTGCCGGGGCTCGACCGCGACCCGAACGCCCGCCGGGAAACGGCGCAGGGTCCGTGTCAGCCGTTCGACGTCGACCTGGAGGGTGGGCGGCAACTGGACGAGGACCGGGCCGAGCTTGTCGCCCAGGCCGCCCGCGGCGTTCATCAGCCGGTCCACCGGTTCTTCCGGGTCCTTGAGGCGCTTGATGTGAGTGAGGTAGCGGCTGGCCTTGACCGCCATCACGAACCCCGGCGGCGTCCGCTCCCGCCACCCGGCGAAGACCTCACGGCTGGGCAGCCGGTAGAAGGCGTTGTTGTTCTCGACCGTGTCGAAGCACTCGGTGTACCGCTCCAGCCAGAGGCGCTGCGGCATCCCGGTCGGATAGAGGACGTCGCGCCAGTGCTTGTACTGCCACCCGGACGTACCGATCAACAGCGGCATCCCGGCCTCCCCCACACCCGCACGCCGCCCTGCACCCTTCCAGCCGGATCGTTCGGCATGTCGCGGGTTGTACCCCCCTCCCACCCCCCAAACGGGACAGGCCGTGTCGCTGCCGGGACGATAAAAATAATGGGTAATTAGCCGTAGATGACCGCTATATGTGCTGGTCAAGCGTCAAAATCTCGTACGCATCCAGTCGATCGTCGATAATGTCTCCCGCATGCCGACCACAGAACATGAAGCAGTGGCGCTCTTGTTTCGCGACCGCCCGCAACTGGCGGCGGATCTGCTCGGTGACGTGCTGAATTTTCCCGTTCCTGAATTCAAAGATGTTCAGGCTGAATCGGGCGATTTGACCGAGGTCGTGCCCAGCGAGCTTCGGGCGGACGTCGTCGTAGTGCTGCGGACCGATCGACCGGTCCTCGGGGTGGTGGTCGAGGTTCAGCGCGGCCGCGATCCGCGCAAGCGGTGGAGTTGGCCGCTGTATGTGACCAGCCTGCGGGCGCGCATGGAGTGCCCGACGGTGTTGCTCGTGATCTGCGTGGATGCCGCAGTCGCGTCGTGGTGCGCGAAGTCGATCCCCATCGGCCATCCGGGCTGGGCCCTGAGGCCGTTGGTGCTGGGGCCGGATTCGATCCCCGCGGTAACGGATGCCGACGAAGCCGATAACCTGCCCGAATTGGCCGTATTGTCGGCAGTGGTGCACGGTTCAAAAAGGTTCGATGTCCTCGATGCCCTTTACAAGGGTGTCCTGCGCGACGTCGACGGCGAACGCTCCCGGTTGTACGCTGACGTCGTACTCGCGGCGCTACAGACCGAGCATGCACGCAGTTACCTGGAGGCCCTGTTGATCGCTGAAAAGTACGAGTACCAGAGCAGCTTCGCCAAGAAATACTTCGCCGAGGGCGAGGCCCGTGGCGAGATCAAGGCGCTTTTTGCTGTCCTGGACGTACGAGGGATCACTCTCACCGACGAGCAGCGTCTTCGGATCGAGGAGTGCACCGACCTCGCGCAGTTGCAGGAGTGGGTCCGGCTGGCCGCTGTGGCCGGTTCGGCCGACAAGCTCTTCGACTGATCCGTCGGCGAAGCCGCGCCTGGAGGGCTCATCCGATGAGCAGGGCTCTGGTGCCGCATGCGGGGTGGTGCCACGGCTCGACGCGGTAGCCGGTGTCGCGGAGGCGGGCGGTGATGCGGTCCGGGGCGTCGGGGCCCGGCGGGATCTCGACGTGGGCGGTGGCGGCCGGGGTGTGGCGCCGGCGGATCGTGACTCCGTCGTACAGATAGAGCCCCCACGCCGACCATGGGACGTCGGGGGTGGGATCCTCGTGCTGCATCCAGGCCATCCAGGTGTCGCCGTGGACGTACCAGCAGTGGATCGCCCCTTTGCGCCAGGCGCCCTTGTGGCGGATCCAGACCCAGGCGTCGCGGGCCTCGATCCGGTGGGAGCCGGACGGGTAGTGGTCGAGTGGCCGGGCGTCATGCATGAGACCATCTTCGAACTGGTGTTCGAAAGATCGCAAGTCGACGCAGGTCAAGCCTGCTTCAGGTTTCTCGTACGCCCTCCGGGGCGGGCGTGCGGCCGCGCGGTCGCTCCAGGCGGCGAGCGGAATGCTCGGTGGAGGCGGGCGGGGAAGCGCTCATATCGCTTCGAACCACCCCCTGGCGGTTCGCTTCACCGAGGATCGTGAACACGCGGTGCCGTCGGAACCCGCCCGAAAATGCGTTGCCGCAACAGCCGGACTTCTTCACACTAAAGGCGACGGAAAGATTTCCGCGCCGCTCTGGCCCAACGGCAGAGGCGTCCGGTTCAGGACCGGAAGGTTCAGGGTTCGAATCCCTGGAGCGGCACGTCACGCACGGAGCGCAGTAGGGGAGTTCGGTCGTCCCCGCCGGTCTCATAAGCCGGAGGTCGTGGGTTCGAATCCCACCTGCGCGACCATTTCAATGGCGGGATGACGCGGCCACGGCCGCGTCATCCCGCCATTCACATATTCGCCTCAGCAGGGGATGTGGAATGAGCCGTAGGTGAGGTTGTTGCCGGTGCGCGGTTCGTCGGACGGGGCCGGGACCTCGACGGCGCGCGGGGCGAAGGCCGCGTTCTTGGCCGTGACCCGCTCGAGCGGGGCCGGGGTGAGCACCTTCTGGGCGCGGACGTACTTCACGAAGTTCTCGAAGTCCCGGGGGTGCCGGACCGGCCGGTCGAATGTCGCGAGCGCGGGATACCCGTCGCCCTGGACGAAGGTGTAGGCCATCGTCGCGAGCCGGTACTTCCGCGTGACGTCGAGGGGCTTCCCGTCGATGAGCACGTCGGCCGGGTCGACCCGGTCGCCGACGGGCCCGCTCGCGTCGTAGGAGTACCGGACGTTGCGGGAGACCGCGAACGGCGCGAACACGACCTTGCCGTCGGTGCCCGTGGTCCACTGCTGTTCCAGGGCGTCGTGGATCTGCTGCCCCGTCACGGTCGCGGTGACGACCGGGTCGCCGTACCCGACGGCCTTGAACGCCTGGGCCAGCGTGACGGCGCCGTCGGACGCGGTCGAGACCAGGTCGCCGCCGACGACGCCCTGGCCGACGCGCGGCGCGATGGCGATGAGGGCCAGGTCGGCGGGCACGTTCGGGTACGCGTTGCCGTTGTTGGTCGGGTCGATCGGCTGCCGCCCCGACCAGTACGCCCAGTCGGCGGCCAGGTCGCCCATCGTGCTCTCGCCGGCGGTGTTCCGGGTCCGCGTGAACGGCGCGGTCACCCGGCCGATCGCGGTCTGGCCCCGCTTGGTGGCGAAGTCGAGCCAGTAGTCCGCGACCTCCTGCAGCTCCGGGTCCGGCGTGACGTCCTGGGTGTTCGCGTGGTTCGTGGACACGGTCAGCTCGCGGACGACCTTGCCCGTACGGGGGTCGAGCCGCACGTTGATCTCGTTGATGAGCTGGCCGTTGTAGCCGGCCTCGACGAACGGGCGCGGCACGCCGTTCGGGTCGGGGACCATCATGTTGAACCGGCAGTGCCAGTGGCCGGTGACGATCGCGTCGACGTCCGGGGAGACCTGGCGGGCCAGGTCGTACGCCGGGCCGGAGGGGTCGCTGCCGCTGTTGAAGTCGCTGCCCGCGACCGCCCCGTCGTGCATGCTGAGGATGATCGCGTTGACACCCCGCCTCTTCAGCAGGGCGGCGTACCGGTTGACCGTCTCGACCTCGTCGAGGGTCCGCAGCGCCGGCTGGAACGAGGCCGGCATCGTCTCGGTCCCGAACGCCGTCAGGTGGATGAACCCGATCGGCAGGCGGCGCCCGCCGCCGGCGTCGACCCACTCGATGTTGTACGGCGGGACGACCGTCCGGCCGGTCGCGGACCACACGACGTTGGCGCTGTAGTAGCGGAACCTCGCGCCCCGGAACCGGCGGCCGGTCGAGTCGACGAACTCGTCGTCCCACCCGACCTCGGGGAAGGGGATGCCGCGCTCCATGTGGGCGGTGAGGAACGCCGGTGACTTGTCGAACTCGTGGTTGCCCGCCGAGCTGAACCGGAAGTTCATGCGGTTGAGCGCCTCGACCGTGGACTCGTCGGCGACGCTCTCGGCGTCGAACTCCCAGCCGGAGAACATGTCGCCGGGGCCGAAGAAGATCGAGTTCTGGTGGCCGTCGCGGAGCCGGTTCAGGTGGGCGGCGAGGTACCCGACGCCGCCCACGGTGTAGCGGGCGCCGGCCGCGCCGGTGATGACGCTGCTGCCGTGCAGGTAACCGTGCAGGTCGGTGATGTTGAGCAGTTGCACGTCCACGTACTCGTCGGCGGTGGCCGCGTCGCGGGCGTCCTCCGTCGCGTACGCGGGGGTGCCGATCGCGGCCACCGTCGCCATCGCGCCGGTCGCCGTCAGGAAGGTCCGCCGTCCCAGGTCCTGCGTCATCGCCCATCTCCCGATCGTGAGGAAGCGCAGGCGAGTAAAACGGTCCAAGATCAAGTCCGTGTCACGTACGGTCGGCCGCGGCGTGAACGTCAGATGATCGCGCAGGCCCGGCCGTCGCACCGTGGCCGCACCCGGACGTCGCCGGGAGCGCCCGTCACGGGCCCGGGTCGGGGGCCGACGTCCGCGAGCGGAACGTACGGCGGTAGGTGTCCGGAGGCACGCCGACCGTGCGGTTGAAGTGCCGGCGCAGGGTCGTGGCGGTGCCCATGCCGATCGCCGCCGCGATGCCGTCGATGCCGTCGTCGGTGGTCTCCAACAGCTCCTGGGCGTGGCGGATCCGCTGAGTCAGCAGCCACTGCAGCGGGGTCGTACCGGTCACCGCCCTGAAGTGGCGGCCCAGGTTGCGCGAGCTCATCCGCGCCTGGCGGGCCAGGTCCTCCACGGTCAGCGGCTGGTCCAGCCGTTCGATCACCCAGGGGAACAGTTCGGCGAGCGGGTGGTTGTCCGGGGCGGGCACCGGGGCGGTGACGAACTGCGCCTGACCCCCGTCCCGGTGCGGCGGCACGACCAGTCGGCGGGCGACCACGTTGGCGATCGAGGAGCCGTGGTCGATGCGGACGAGGTGCAGGCACAGGTCCATGGCCGCCGCCTTGCCGGCGGAGGTGAGCACGCGGCCGTTGTCCACGTACAGGACGTCCGGGTCCACCTCCACCCGGGGATGGCGGGCGGCCAGGATTTCGGTGTGCGCCCAGTGCGTGGTCGCGCGCCTGCCGTCCAGCAGGCCGGCGGCGGCCAGCACGAACGCACCCGTGCAGAGGGAGGCCACGCGTGCGCCGGCCTCGTGGGCCGCGCGCACCGCGTCGACCAGGTCGGCGGACGGGTCCACGTCCACGTCGGCCCAGCCCGGGACGATCACGGTGTCGGCATGCGGGAGCCGGTCGAGACCGTGATCGGGCTCCAGCCGGAACCGGCCGACCTCAATGGCGCCCGACCCGCAGACCTCGACGTCGTACCAGGGGACCGCCACGCCGTCCGGGGCGGCGCCGAAGACCTCGTACGCCAGGGACAGCTCGAACTGCAGCATCCCGTCGGTGACGGCGATCGCGACGGTGTTCATGTCCGGAATTGTACGGGTAATGGCGTTCCGGACGCTCGCGGCTGGATGCCCGCTCTCGCCAAGCTCTCCGTGACGGTTCGCACTAGGTCGTTCGAGTGGGAGGAGACCCATGGGATCGGGGCAGATGGTGGCGGTGTTCGGCGCGTACGGGCACACCGGGCGCTTCGTGGTGGCGCAGTTGCGGGAGCGCGGGTTCGTCCCGATCCTCTCCGGCCGCGACCCCGGCAAGCTGCAGGCGCTGGCGTCGGAATCCGGGCTGGAGGCCCGCCCGGCGTCGCTCGACCGTGCCCTGGCCGGTACGGCGGCCGTGATCAACTGCGCCGGGCCCTTCGCCACGACGGCCGCTCCCGTGATCGAGGCGGCGCTGCGCGCCGGAATCCCGTACGTGGACGTGGCGGCCGAGATCGAGGCCAACGCCGACACGTTCGCCCACTTCACGGACCGCGCCCGCGCCGCGGGAGCGGTGATCGTCCCCGCGATGGCCTTCTACGGCGGCCTGGGCGACCTGCTGGCCACGGCGGCGATGGGCCACTGGACGACGGCCGACGAGGCGCACGTCGCGTACGGGCTGAGCAGTTGGCACCCCACCGCCGGGACGCGTGCCGCGGGCGCGGTCTCCGGGCAGCGGCGGGGCGGCCGACGCGTCCGTTACGCGAACGGCCGGCTGGAGTACCACCAGGACGACCTGCCGACCCTGGAGTGGCCCTTCCCCGAACCGATGGGGCCGCGGGCCGTCATCGGGGAGTTCACGATGGCCGACGTCGTCACCATCCCCAGCCACCTGCCCATCCCCGAAGTGCGCACCTACATGGCGATCGAGGCGGCCCGGGACCTCTCGTCCCCCGACACCCCGCCGCCGGCCCCGGCCGACGAGCAGGGCCGGTCCGCGCAGACCTTCCTCGTCGACGTCGTCGTACGCTCCGGCGGCCGGGAACGGCGCGCCGTGGCGAGCGGCCAGGACATCTACGCCGTCACCGCGCCGCTCGCGGTCGAAGCGGTCGACCGCATACTCACGGGACGGACCAGGACGGTCGGCGTCGCCTCCGCCGGCGAGATCTTCGACGCGCCCGACTTCCTCCGCGCGCTGTCCCCGCGCATCTCCGTGGAGATGCGTTCCTAGCGGGGCAGGGTTCGCGCAGACTGCGGGACGCGACTCGCGAACATCTCCTGAGGTCTTGAGCGGGTTGTGGCCCCAGTTCATCAGTCGCGCGGCGTGGAGACCCTGGCCTTCAGGCCCAGGCTCCGGATCTCCTCGTCGTCCTCGCCCGCCACGGTTTCAGTCCTCTTTCTTCTTCAGCGCCTCGGGCTTGTGCACGGCCCGGCCGCCGGACTTGTCGCTGCGGACTTCGTACTGCGGCTCGTCCGGCGACGCGGCGACCGTCCGGCCGGCCGCCTCGGTCCGTTCGGTGATCTCGCGCTCGACCTCGCCGTGGGCCTCGCCGCCGTGGCTGCGCCAGGAGACCTGGTCGCCCTTGTGCAGCTTCTTCTTCTCTTTCGCCATGGTGCCCTCTTCCTTCGCCCGCCCGCCTTCCCATACCCGCAGGTCAAGGCGTATTCATCGGGCGCCTCGGAGGTGGGCCTCGGCGATCTTCCGGAACGCCGCCACCAGGCGGTTGCGGTCGCCGGCGCGGGTGGCCAGCACGACCTGGCTGGGCTCGACGCCCTCCAGGGGGATCGTGGTCAGGTCGGGGCGCAGACGGCCGACGTGCTCTCCGTCCGGGATGATCGCGACGGCCTGTCCGGCGGCGACCAGTTCGGCCTTGTCCTCGACGTCGTCGATGAGGGGGCCGCCGGGCGCCGGGCCGCCGCCCGGTCGGGGATCGATGCGCCAGAAGGCGTTCCAGTCCGGGTCGGACACCCGGGGCAGGGGCTCGTCGGCGATGTCGTCGAGGGTGACGGACTCCTTGCCGGCCAGGCGGTGGTCGAGGGGCACGACGAGGACTCGGGGCTCGTCGTAGAGGACCGTGACCCGCAGCCCGTCCGTCCGGAACGGCAGCCGTGTCACGACCGCGTCCGCGCGGTGGTCGAGCAGCGCGTCACGCGGTTCGTTCCAGCCCAGATGCACGGTCCGGACCTCGGCGTCCGGGTGCCGGTGGCGCAGCTCGCGCACGGCGGACGTGACGATGAGGTTCGTGGTGTAGCCGATGATGATCCGGGTCGGCCGGGCGGCGGCCCGGGTGCGCGCCATCGCCTGGGTGGCGGAGCGCAGCAGCGTCCTCGCGAGCGGGAGGAAGATCTCCCCGGCCTCGGTGAGTTCGGTGCCGCGCGGGGTGCGATCGAGCAGCCGGACGCCGAGTTGCTGTTCGAGGCGGTGGATCTGCCGGCTCAGGGACGGCTGGGTGGTGTGAAGGGCCGCGGCGGCGCGACCGAAGTGCCGGTGCTCGGCCAGGACGGTGAAGCACTGCACCAGCCGCAGATCGAGGTTGACCGGAGGCGGTGGCGAGTCGGGCATACCGGGATCGTAGCCCTCGTATGTCGTGACGTGGGGTGATACGCAAGTCGTATTGCCGGATGCGGAACATTCATTGGACCCGGCGCGCTCCGCGGCCCGAAGGTGGAACCCGCGGCCGGACACCGGCACGGTGCCGTCTCGGGCCGCTCCCTGACCGTTGTCCCGAATGGAGTGCACCATGCCCGCGCCCACAGCCCTGATCACCGGCGGAACCAGCGGAATCGGCAAGGCCACCGCCGAACTGCTGCATCGACGCGGGTATCAGGTGATGGTCACCGGGCAGAACCCCGACACCCTCGCCGCCGCCGAGAAGTCACTGCCCGAACAGGTCGTCGTGCTGCGGGCCGACGCCCGGTCGCTGACCGACAGCGACCGGGTCGTCGACGAGGTCCGGGAGCGCTTCGGCAGCCTCGACGTGCTGTTCCTCAACGCCGGGATCGTCCGGGGCGGGCCGGTCGAGGCCTTCGACGAGGCGACGTACGACGACCTGTTCGACGTCAACGTCAAGGGCCAGTTCTTCACCCTGCAGAAGGCCCTTCCCCTGCTCAACGACGGGGGATCCATCATCTTCACCATCGGGATCGGGGCCACGAGAGGCATCGTCGGCGGCTCCGTCTCCGCCGCCTCGAAGGGAGCCCTCCTGTCCCTCGTGCCGTCCCTCGCCCTTGAGCTGGCGCCCCGGCGGATCCGGGTCAACGCCGTCAGCCCCGGCCCGATCGAGACGCCGATCTGGGCCAAGGGCGGGCTCCCGCCCGAGGCGCTGGAAGAGGTCGCCAAGGCCATGACCGCCCAGATCCCCCTCGGCAGGTTCGGGACCGGCGAGGAGGTCGCCGAAGTCGTGGCCTTCCTCGCCTCCGACGCGGCCGGCTTCGTGACCGGCGAGAACATCGTCGTCGGCGGCGGTTCCGGAATCAGGGCATAGACCCGGCCGCGACCGGCTCCAGCGCCGGTGTCCACTGACGACACCGGCCGGTGATGGGGCGGCGCGTCGGACGGGGCCTGCGACCAGGCGGGATCAGCGGATCAGGCCGTGCCGGGCGGCGTAGTCGGCGACCTGGCTCCGGTTCGTGATCGCCGCCTTGGCGAAGGCCCGGTTGATGTGCGACTTCACCGTCACCATCTCGATGTGCAGCCGCGCGGCGATCTCCCCGTTCGAAAGTCCCGCGCCGACCAGCGTGAGCACCTCCGCCTCCCGGACGGTGAGGCCATCCGGGAGGCGCGTGCGGTCGGGCACCCGGCCGAGTCGCGCTGCGGCCACCAGCCGTGCCTGTACGGCCGGATCCACCGAGGCCAGGCCCGCGGCGGCGGCGGCGACGGCCTGCCGGATCTCCTGGCGTCCCGCGTTCTTCGTCAGGAACCCGCGGGCCCCGGCGGCGAGCGCGGCGAGAACCGACTCGTCGTCGGCGTACGAGGTGAGGATGACGACGGCGACCTGCGGATGGTCCGCGACGATCCGCTCGGTGGCGCCTTCGCCGCCGAGGCCGGGCATCCGCAGATCCATGAGTACGACGTCGGGCCGGTGCGCGGCGACCGCCGCGATCGCCGCGTGGCCGTCCTCGGCCTCGGCGACCACCTCGATGTCCGGCAGCAGGTCGAGCAGGGCGACCAGCCCCTCCCGGACGGCGGTCTGGTCGTCGGCGACGACGACGCGGATGACGGACTCGTTCACAGGCCGATCCGGGCGCGTACCCGCCATCCCGCTTCGGTCGACCCGCTGGTCACCGTGCCGCCCGCCAGCCGGACCCGCTCGCGCATCGCGGTGAGGCCGTAGCCGCCGCCCGGCGCGGTGGCGGCCGGAACCCGCCCCGGACCGTTGGTCACCTCGACGGCCAGTTCGTCGCTCGTGTAGTCGACGCGGACCTCGACGTCGGCCCCGGGGGCGTGCTTGCCGGCATTGGTGAGGGCCTCCTGCACGGCGCGGTAGACGGCGAGGGCGGACTCCGCCGGAAGCGGGCGCGCGGTCCCCGTCACGTCGCACCGCACCGACGCGCCCGTGTCCTGACGGAACGCCGCGACGAGACCGTTGATCATCTCCTGGAGCTCGACCTCGCCCTCCCGCAGCGTACGGACGGCGGCGATCGCCTCCTCCTGCCCGGACCGGGCCAGCGCCCGGGCGCGACCGACGTGCCGCCGGGCCTCCTCACGGTCGCCGGTGAGTTCCAGAACCGCGTCGGCGGCCTCCAGCCGGAGCGCCAGGGCGCTGAGCGAGTGGCCGAGGACGTCGTGCAGCTCCCGCGCGATGCGGCCGCGTTCGGCGAGGACGGCGGCCCGTGCCCGTTCTTCTCCGGCCTGCCGGGTCTGCTCGGCCAGGAGCCGCGCCTGCTCGGCCCGGTCGACGTGGAGCCGGCGGTTGCGGCCCACGAGGTAGGCGACGAAGGTGACGGCGGCGAACGTCGCCAGCGCGTCGCCGCGCCCCAGGGCGTACCCGGTCACGAGCACGCCGCAGCAACCGCCGGCCAGCGCGACGCCCTCGCGCCGGGGGAACACGGTGGCGGCATCCATGCAGGCCCAGAACGTGAACCAGTACACCGCGGGCTGCGGGTGCAGGACGAGCAGCACGCTCCCGGCCAGCCCCGTGGCGGCGATCGTCGCGCGCAGCGCGGGCGAGTGCCCGCGCGGCCCGAGCACCGCCCAGCCGAGCCAGGCGGCGGACGACACGGCCAGGGCGATGGAGATCCGCAGATTGGCTCCGTGCAGCCCGGCGGCCCCTTTTGCGCGGTCTCGCCCCAGATGACGAACGCGAGCCCGGCCAGCATCGCGGCACGCGCGGGCCACTGCCCGCCCCACCGGATCGACATCCGGCCACCCCCTTTTCAGCAGCGGCGGAGCGAATTATCGCGCCAGGACCATCCGCTCCTACAACCGGATCTCCACCCGCGAGATGGACGACCTCCACCTGGGCCTCTTCCTACGGTGGGCCTCCACGACCGGCAGAGTGGGAGTGTTCGTTGTCCGCCATCACGATCGTCAACCTAGTGATCTTCGCCGCAGTCCTGATCAAGGATTGGGGCCACAACAGGGTCACGATGTTCGCCGTCCTGCGGCCGCTGCTGTTCACCGCGGTGATCGTGCCGTTCTTCCTGCCGAAGTTCGACACCGGCGGTGACGGCTTGGCACTGGAGGCCGCCTCCATCGGGGGCGGGATCGTGCTGGGAGCGCTGGCGTGCGCGATGCTGCGGGTGAGCGTGGACGAGTCAGGTCAGGGCTGGTACGACGCCGGCTGGGCGTACGTGGCCTTCTGGACCGCGATCACGGTGCTGCGTCAGCTCTTCATCTACGGATGCCAGCACTGGTTCGCCCGCGACCTGGGGAAATCCCTCATCGACAACCACATCAGCGTAGCGGCCTTCGCGGACTCGATCCTGTTCTTCACGCTGGCCCTGGTGGTCACCACCCGAGCGGGCATCCTGCTCCGCAGCCGCATGCCCTCGGCCCGCCCGGTCCCGTCCGCCGCCTGACACCAGGCGACGGACGGCTCCACCGTCCCGGGACTACTTCGCCTGCTCCACAGCACAGACCTCGACGCAGTTCCCGCCGTTGGTACCGCTGCGCTGAGATTTGCGCCATTCAGCGTGGTTCAGGTCCATCGTTCCTCCGCCGTTCTCTTGATGAGTTCGATCGATTCGCGCTGTGACAGGGTGCACGTCCGGATCGATTCCCAGACGTCGATGATGCTCGCGATATCTTCCTGGTTGCTCGTGACCAGACCGCGAACGGCGGTTTCGATGTAGGCCACGTCGCTGCCGTCGACGGTAGCGATGGTGAATGATCCTTGCAGGCCCTCATGGCGGACGCCGGACGGGACGATCTGGACTGCGAGTCGAGGCGAGTCGCAATTCACCAGGTGCTCTAGTTGATCGCGCATCACCGCCGCATCGCCGAAGCCGCGAGTAAGGACCGTTTCGTCGAGTACACACCTGAGTGTAGGTGGATTTTCGCTTTTGAGAATGGCCTGGCGTTCGAGGCGTGCGGTGATGGCGGCCTCGTCGCCGTCGAGGACCGAACGGGCGTAGTCGGGCGTCTGTAGTAGGCCGGGGACGAGGGCCAACTCGAATGCCCGGAGCGCCGATGAGCGGCGTTCCTCGGCGAGCCAGTCGCGCATCCAGACCGGCAGGCTCTCTCCTTCCAGGAGGTCGTAGACCTCCATCAGGACGCCGGGCGGGAGGCTGAGAGCCTGCTCGATCGCGGTGATGTGTTCGCGGCGAGGACGGAGCTGGCCGGTCTCGACGTTGCTCAGCCATCCATCCGAATAACCGAGCCTTTTGGCGAGGTCGGCCTGGAGAATGCTCGCCGCGTCGCGGTAACGCCGAACGAGACGTCCGAGGGTGATGAGCGTAGGACTCGGAGGGATTCGCATGTTCTGCCTTCCTGACGTTTTCGCTGGTCATTGCAGGCAGGTTAGGCAGAACGAAGTGGGTTTACGGCGAGGTCGTCAATTGACCGCCGAGCGCCGCGAAGAATTCTTCCCCGAGGTGTTCGGTATCTTCCCCGAGAGCCGGGCCTCGGTGTTAAGGGTGTTCTACGAGGGCCGGGTGTCGGGGGTCGTCGACGCGGACGACGACGTCTGCGGTCAGGGTCGGCTGGGCCTCGTCCTCGTATCGCGCGTAGGCGGGCAGGGTCCACTCCTCGTCCGGGTCGGTCCGGCGGGTCAGTGCCGCACGGGACATCGACAGGTGCACGGTGTGGTCGAAGGAGAGTCCCCGGCCGAGGAGGAGCGCGCCGTCGAGTACGAGCACGCCGCCCGGCGCCAGGGTCACGTACGAGGCGCGGGTGGCGCGGTCGATCGTGCTGTCCCAGAGCGCGGGCAGGACCCGGCCGGAGCCGCCCGGCTCCAGTGGCCCGAGCACCTCGCGGACCAGGCCGCCCCTGTCGAGCCAGTCCGTGTAGAACGCGTCCGGGTCCTCCCGGCCGTACTCGAAACGGAGCGACGCCGGCCGGAGGAAGTCCCCGGCGGACACCCGGAGGACGTCGCGGCCGCGCAGCCGGAGGGGATCGACGAGCGCGTCCGCGAGGTCTGCCGTCCGGGTGGGTGGCGCTCCGTCGATCGCGATCCGCGTCCAGGACGATCCGGAGCGGGCGGCGATCCGGTCGGCGAGCTCTTCCACCAGGAGGGACGGTGAGATGGGCTGTGCGCGCACCTCACCATCCTCGCAGCCGGGTGATCAACCGGGCTCAGCGCGCCGGTTGCGGGCTCCGTACCAGCACGGTCGCGTGGGCCAGGCCGGACAGGTTCGACGGCAGCAGCGGGTCGGCCCGCTCCCACAGGGCGGCGTCGACGGCCTCGCGGTGCAGGGAGCGCTCGATCAGGCCGAACCCGCGCTTTTCGAGCAGCGCGGACATCTCCTCGGGGCGGAAGGCGCTGAGCCAGGGCTCGCCCTGCTGGGCGGACATCGACGACACGGCGTCGGCGTACATCTGGGCCGCGGCGTCGCGCAGCTCGGGGACGAGGGTGTAGTCGAGGACGATCTCGCTGCCCGGGGCGAGCCGGCCGACCGCGGTGAGGGTGTCCCCGATGGCCTCGGGGGTGAGGTACATGGTCACGCCGAGCCAGCTCACGAACGCCGGCCGGGAGGCGTCGAAGCCCTCCCGGAGCAGGACCTCGGACAGCGACTCGGTCTCGAAGTCGATCGGCGCGTACGTCACCGTGTCCGGGATCGCGACGCCCGCCTCCGCCAGGAGGTGGCGCTTCCACCGCTGGGTGGCGGGGTGGTCGACCTCGAACACCCGGACCCCGTCCGCCGGGTCGGCGCGGTAGGCGTAGGAGTCGAGGCCCGCGCCGAGGATGACGTACTGGGTGACGCCCCGTCGTACGGCCTCGGCGAGACGCTCCTCCGTGTAGCGGCTCCGCACGGTGGCCGTCGCCCGTACGGCGGCCAGGATGGGGTGCTCGCCCTGCGTGCGGTGGTAGCCGACGAGTTCCTCGGCCTGGTCGCCCAGGAGCGAGTACGCGACGGTGTCAGCGAAGATCACGGGAGGGGAGTCGACGATGAGGTGGGCCGCGCGCGCCGCCGCGGCCATGAGCGCTGTGCGGCTGGGTCGTCCGTTGTCAATCACGACGCCGAACTTACAATGCCATTCTCCAATCATAGCACAAAGACAAATCATATAGAAGATCTCCAAGATAACGATACAGTGGCATTTTTGATGGCTTTTAGCCTATTCTTCCTCAGAGTGACACGCCATCGCCTTCGGCTCTACCCCCAAGGTCGCCCGATGCGCCCAGGCCATCGGCGGCCGGTCGAGTGAGCGCCGCCGTCCGCCAGGATGCCGTTGCTTTTTCTGCGCCGTCTACTGAGAGGAGACAAATTCTCCTCTCAGTAGACGGCGCAGAAAAAGCCGCTCCGCTGCCGAGTCCCGATTTTGCCATTCGCCCGTTTTTGGCGGAATGTCGTAGGCCCTCACCAATGCAGCATGTTCACGGACTCGGCGAGGTGGTCCTCGGGGCACCGGCTTCGTGCCGGTTGTGGCGCGCGTAGGCGACCAGGCGGTCGGCCAGTTCGGCGGGGCGGCTGAGCATGACCATGTGGCCGCCGTCGATCTCGTCGGGAACGATGCCGAGGCGCTCCCGTACGACCCGGCGCATGAATTCGGCCGGAAACAGGCGGTCGCCGCGGCACAGCAGGAATTTCGTCGGTACCCGCGGCCACGCGGGCAGCGGCCAGGGCTCTTTCATCGGGGTGCCCGACTGGCCGCGGGGGTGCTGCTCCACCTCGGCGACCAATTCCGCGGGGACGTCGTGGTAGAAGACCGGGTCGAAGCCGTGGTCCTCCTCCGGGGGCCCATGGTGTCCGGCCGCCTCGCGCATCGCCTGGTCGTGCCCGGTGGCGGTCCACCATTCGCCGGGAGTCTCGCCGGGGGAGGGGGTCATCGCCGTGAGCATCACGAGGAGATCGACCGGCACGCGTTCGCAGACGAGCGGGCCGGTGAAGCCGCCGAGGGAGTGCGCCACCACGATCAGGCCGGTGCGGTCGCCGATCTGCTCGACCGCGGCGTCGGCGTACTCGGCGAGCCCCGCCGCGTCGTCCTCGCAGGGCAGGTCCACGCGCACGGCCTCGTGGCCGCGCTCGCGCAACTCGGCCACGAGCGGCCGCCAGTACGACGAGTCGCACCCGCCGCCGGGAATCAGAACGAAGGTCGCCATGCCGATGGTCCTCTCGATGAGGTGGAGGGAACGACCTGTGCCGACCGCCCGGCCGCGCGAAACTCATCGGAACATCGCGGCGGGCGGGCTGAAGCGACCGTGAGGGTTCAGTGCGCGCGGAGGCGGCCGACCGGTTCGGCCGGCGGGTCGCCGGCCGGCAGGCCGTACATCGTGAACAGCCGGTGGCGGACCGCGGCGAACGGGTACGTCCGCGGGTAGACCGCCATCTTGAAGATCACGCCTTCCAGGACGCTGCGGAACATGACCTCTTCGAGGGCCGGGTCCTCGGCCCCGCGGTCGGCGAAGATCTGCCGGAGGCGGTCTTCGAACCGCTCGATGACGTCGGCCTTCGTCGACTCCACCTTGATGAAGATCTCGCGGGTCGCGGGCTGGAGCATCAGGCAGAGCACGAGTCCCTGGATCCCGAGCGTGTCCCGCGCCATCGTCAGGGTGCGGTCGATCACGCCGGCGAGCCGCTGGTCCGCGGTGACCTCCCCGTCGACCGGGTCGGTTCCCGCGAGGAGCCCGTCGAGGGCCTGGCCCAGCAGTTCGTGGAGCAGCTCGTCCTTGGCCGGGAAGTAGTACGACACGAGTCCCCGGGCGACCCCCGCGCGCTCGGCGATCTGGGAGATCGTGGCGCCTTCGTACCCGTGTTCGGCGAACAACGTCAGGGCCGCCTCCAGGATCCGGCGGCGGGACTGCTCGCGCAGCTCCTGGTTGGCGTGGGCCGAACGTGGCGACAAGCGGACCCCCGGACATCGATGACGGACACACCATTGTCCCGCCCGTCGCCGCACGGTGCGCCGGTCAGTGCCGTACCCGTCCGTTGATCGCGCCGACCAGGTTGGTGACGCCGCCCTTGTCCGCCGACTCGAGTGCGAGATCCGTGCCGTCGGCGAAGGTGATCACGAAGTTGTGGACCTTGACCGTCACCTGGGCCCGGCCGGACTCGGTGACCCGGGCGCCGGCGAGCTGCGCGATGGGGATCTCGGCGACCAGGTCCTTCGCCCGGCCGAGCATCGACTGCTCGAACAGCAGGAGCCTCCGGTCGGTCACCGCGACGTTCATCTTCGGGGGCAGCCCGCCGTCGGCGGCGACATCGACGAAACGGATGCCGACGACGTTCTGCAGGGCGGCGTAGTACCCCTCGCGCTTCAGGGTGCCCGGCAGGTTCGCCATGCAGCTGGCGACGAGCCTCTCGTCGGGACCAAGGATCTTCGACGCGGCCTTCTTGACGGCCCAGTCACGCGCGGCCATGCGCGGCTCCTCTCCTAGCCAGAGTGTTGACTGTACAGCCAACCAGTCATAACCATCGATCGAGTGGGTCCTGTGTGTCCTACGTCACGCGCCCGGGATCATCCGATGCCGAACCAGCCGAGCACGGTGATGACCAGCGCTGCCGCCGCCATGAGCGCCACAACGGCGACGCAGACGGTGGCGACGAGGCGGTAGACGGGTCCGTTGGCGGCGGCTCCGAGCAGCCGCTTGCGGCCGGCGAGGATCAGGACGTAGGTGAGCAGGATCGGGGTGATGATGCCGTTCAGGAGTTGGGCGTTGATGAGCAGGTGGATGAGGTTTCCGGGGATGAGGGCGATGGCGGCGCCGATGAATATCTGCGCGGTGAACAGGCCGAGGAACAGGGGGGCCTCGCGGAAGCGGCGGCCGACGCTGCGTTCGACCCCGGCGGCCTCGCTGATGGCGTAGGCGGTGGACAGCGGGACGACGGCGGCGGCCAGTGCGGAGGCGCCGAGCAGGCCGAGGGCGAAGAGCTGTTCGGCGAAGCGGCCGGCGACCGGCGTCAGTGCGTGTGCGGCCTGGGCGGCGGTGTCCAGCGGGGCGCGGGTGTGGACGGCGGCGGCGGTCGCGATGATGATGAACATGCTGATCAGGTCGGCGAAGATCGCGCCACCGACGGTGTCGATGCGTTCGGCCCGGTAGTCGGCGGGGCCGATGCCTTTGTCGGCGACGGCTCCGGCGACGTAGAACTGCATGTACGGGGTGATGGTGGTGCCGATCAGGGCGACCGTCAGCAGCAGGAAGGCCTTGGTACCGAGCAGGTGCGGCCAGATCGTCTGGCTCGCGGCCTTCCCGATCTCGGGATGGGCCAGGGCGGCGGCGATCGGGTAGGACAGGAACGCCAGCGACAGGATCAGGAACAACCGTTCGGCGTAGCGGTAGGAGCCGAAGACCACCAGGGCCCAGATCACGACGGCGGCGATCGGGACCGAGACGTACCGGCTGACCCCGACCAGGTCCAGGGCGGCGGCGATGCCGGCGAACTCGGAGACGACCAGGCCCAGGTTGGCGGCCAGGAACGCCAGGAGCGCGAACGCGGTGACCCGGATGGAGAACTGCTCGCGGATCAGTGAGCCCAGTCCTTCGCCGGTGTGGGCGCCGAGCCGGGCGCACATCTCCTGCACGACCACGAGGCCGACCGTGACGAGCACCATGACGAACAAAGTGCGGTAGCCGAACTGGGCGCCGGCCGAGGCGTAGGTGGCGATTCCGCCGGCGTCGTTGCCGGCGTTGGCGGCGATCAGTCCGGGCCCGGCGAATGCCAGCGCCGTGATCAGCATCCGCCGCGGGCTCCTGCGGCGCGGGTCCCCCCGCGCCGGGATGGCCCGGCCGGTACCGGAAGGCGGCTGAAGGCCGGGGCCGGCCGCGGGGGGTGAGGTGTGCCGGGCGGTCATGACAGCACTCGCGGGAAGTGGAACCGGCTCCGGTCGGGGAGCAGCATGTCGACCACGTCATCGGCCAGAATCCGCCCGAGGGGGCGTTCCTCGTCATCGACGACCAGCACCGACAGGCGGCGCGATTCGGCAAGCCGGGTCGCGACCTCGGCCGGGCTCGCCTCGGGCCGGACGGTGATCGGCCAGGGCGGGCCGACCAGCTCGCCCAGCGTGCGGCCCGGCTCGGCGAGCAGCAGCTCGCCGAGCGTGACATCGTCCAGCAGGCGCCCGTTCTCGTCGACCACCGCGACGGCGTCGATGTCGGCGATGTGCACGCCTTCGGCCGCCAGCATGTCCCGGACCTGTGCGACGGTCCGCTCGGGCCGCACCCGGATCATGGTGGTGGTCATCAACCCGCCCGCGCAGTCCTCCTGCCGGGCGAGCAACGCGCGCACCGTCGACCTGGTCTGCTCAGGGAGCCGGTCGAGCAGGTGCGAGCGCCGCTCGGCGTCCAGGTCGCGGAGGGCTTCGGCGGCCTCGTCGGGTTCCATCCGCGCCACCAGCCCGGCGGCCTGGCCGGGGTCGGCCTCGGTCAGCAGTTCTTCGAGCTGGTCGGGGCGCATCTCCTCCAGGGCGTCGGCGGCGTTGTCCGGGCCGACCAGATCGAGCAGTTCGCGGCGCTCGGTGCGGCCCAGGTCCTCCAGGAGGTCGGCCAGTTCGGCGGGGTGCAGGCGGCGCAGTTCCGCGCGGGGGGCGGCCAGCCGGGCTCCGCCCCGGCCCGCCGCGCTGCCGAACGCCTGCACGTCCGACCAGTCGATCACCTGCTCGGGGACGGCGCGGCTGAGCCAGCGGGCGCGGCCGCGCCAGCGGGCGGGGCCCAGGCGGCGTGCCAGGGCGCCGAGCCCGGTGTCCATGCCCACCAGCCGCAAGCGGCCCTCGACCGGTGTCAGGTACAGGTCGGACGGGCGCACCACCCGTACGCCCTCGATATCGACGAGCTGGTGGTCCAGTACGTGGGTCGCCAGGGCGACCTCGCCGGGACGTTCCTCGAACTCCCGCAGGTCGAGACGTGCGCTGCGCAACGTGACGGCCTGCGGCTTCACCCGGTCCACGGCCTCGTACGGCACCCAGGACCGGCGTCGGCCGACCTGGACGACCAGGCCGGTCACCGCCGGATACGTCTCACGGCCGTTCCAGCGGGCGACCAGATCGACCAGCCGGCCGATCTGCTGGCCGGCCTGGTTGACCACCGGCCGGCCCACCAGCCCGGCCAGCGAGATCAGCGCCTGGCGCACCGAACACGTCCGGGTCAGGCGGCCGTTGCGCTGCCCGTAGCGCTGCCGTACCGCCCGCGGCACCGCGGCGAGAAGGCCCTGGCGCCCCATCACCGGCCCCCGAACCCGGCGAGCCGGCGACCGGCGACGGCCGATTCCTGCTTGATCATGACGGACGACCCCCCCTCCATGGCCCCGTCGCGGGGCCATCAAGGGCGCGCGGCAACCACTCTTCTCACCCAGCGGCGATGACCGGTCGGCTGGAAGTGCTACCGCGCACCGGAACGAATGCGGGACACGCCACGATGGGGCTGATTTCGCCCCGGACTACTGCCGGACATGTCCTCACCTCCGCCCGGTCCAGGCCGCGCCCATCCACGCGCCGCCGCATCCATGACGGGGTGCCGCCCGTAAGGCCGCCTTGCGCACCCCTTCGCGTCTCGTAAGAGCTTTGGCACTGCCCGGCGTATCCCCACATCGAGGGAAGCCACTTGGCCTGTCCCCTTAAGCCGGGGAGAGGTGTCCTGACCCTGGGCGTCTCTCGACGTCGTGGGGTCAGCGGCCTGTATCCGGACAGACGCCTCACCTAACGAGGTGCCTGCTTGAACACCCCAAAGCGTAAGTCGCCGCCTGCAAGCGCGACAACCTGTCCCATACATCGTTAGCCCAGCGATAACCCTGTCTATACGCAGGCGGCGTGACGATGAGGTCATGACCATCCCGACGGCGGCGATCGCGCCGGCCGCCGTCACGGTTCACTTCCCGCACTACGGCCACCAGGCCGCCACCATCGGGGTCAGCATCCTGGCCATCGTGCTCATCGTGGCCGTGATCGCCGCCATCCGCACCAACCGGCGACGCCGCTGACCGCGGCCTCGTTCGGTGCCCCTACGCCAACCCGGCCGCCGGATCGTCGACGGTGTGCCAGTGCACCGCCTGGATGCCCGGCTCCAGCGACAGCCGGGCGATGAGTTGTTCGAGCCGGGCCGGCGCATCCCCGGGGGCGCGTACGTCGGCCGACAGTTGCACCGTCGCGGTCGCGGCCTCGTCCGCGGGGGGCCGGTCGGGCGCCGCCTCGGGGCGCCTGGTGTGCAGGCCGCACAAGATGACCTGGTCGCCGGTGGTGTGCTGGACCAGCAACGCCCGGATATGGGCTTCGGTGGTGGCGTCGCAGGTCACGTGCAGCTGATAGGGGCGCAGGTCCTCCTCCTCGCCCGGCACGTCATGGTCGATCAACCGGCCGAGCGGCCGCCCGAGGGTGTGGACGGCCAGGATCGTGACGGTGGCGATCGCGGCGAACCCGAGGTGCCCGGCGGCGGCCAGCACCCCCACGGCGGCCGAGCACCACAACGTCGCCGCCGTGTTCAGGCCGCGGACGTTGAACCCGTCCCGCAAGATCACGCCACCACCGAGGAAACCGATACCGGAGACGACGTAGGAGGCGACCCGGGTCGGGCCGCCGGCATCACCGGCGGCGACCGAGTACAGCACGAACAAGGTCGATCCCACGGCGACCAGCGCGTTGGTCCGCAATCCGGCCATCCGCGCCCGCCACTGCCGCTCCGCGCCGATCAGGGCCCCACACCCCAGTCCCACGGCCAGACGCGCACCGAACTCCGCGCCCGACAAGGCGTGCACCACCATCCGCCCACCCCCGATTCCTGTGTGCCGTATGTCACGTGGCTTCGGCGCGGAAATGCGGTACGGTTCTCTCCGCGACGAACGTATTTCGCCGCATAAGCGGAGATTTCCGTTTATAGGTGCGCCGGGAAGCCTGGTCGGCAATGCTGATAGGGCTATGCCCACGGGGAGGCGCCGGTGACCGAATTCATCCACGCGGCGCTCGCCTTTCCGGCCGTCGTTCTCGGTGTCCTCTTGGCCGTGGTCCTCGCCTACTGGCTGCTGGTCGTCCTCGGAGTGCTGGACGCGGCCGCGACCATGGTCACGGCGGTGGCGCTGTCGCTTTTCACGGCGCTCGCGTGGTTCGCCGGGGTGGCCGGCACCGTGCTGCTGCGCCGCGACCACCTGACCGGGACGGTCCCGGCGATCGGGCTGCTCGCCGCCGCGCTCATCGCGTCGTTCCTGGTCACCCGGCTGCTGATGCGGCCCCTGCGGTACATGATCCCTGAGGAGGCCCTCCCCTCGCGGCGGGACTTCGTGGGCCGGATGTGCGTCATTCGCACCAGCCGGGTCGACCTGACGTTCGGCCAGGCGGAGGTGCGCGCCGCCGATGGCTCGGCCGCCGTAATCCAGGTTCGCCAGCAAGGGAACCAGTCGGGCGAGGAGATCCTCAAAGCAGGCAGTACCGCACTGATCTTCGACTACGACGCCGACGGCGAGTTCTTCTGGGTGATGCCGTATGACGCCGAGCTCGATCCGCACCGTCGAATCAACTGAATTCCCCCGCGAGAAGGACCACTGATGGACTCCATCGGCATCGCGATCGCCGTGCTCGTCGGCGCGATTCTGATCGTCGCTCTGGGCACCTGGTACCTGTTCAGCCGCCTCTTCCGGAAGGTCGAACAGGGCCGGGTCCTCATCATCTCCAAGATCAAGAAGGTGGACGTCACGTTCACCGGGGCGATCGTGCTGCCCGTGCTGCACAAGGCCGAGGTGATGGACATCTCGGTGAAGACGATCGAGATCGAGCGCAGCGGCCGCGACGGCCTGATCTGCCGTGACAACATCCGCGCCGACATCAAGATCACATTCTTCGTCCGGGTCAACAAGACCGTCGAGGACGTCATCCAGGTGGCGCAGGCGATCGGCACGCAGCGGGCCAGCCACGAGGAGACGCTGCAGACGCTGTTCAACGCGAAGTTCTCCGAGGCGCTGAAGACGGTCGGCAAGCAGCTCGACTTCGTGGACCTGTACACGCACCGGCACGAGTTCCGCGACCAGATCGTGGCGCTCATCGGCACCGACCTGAACGGCTACCACCTCGAGGACGCGGCCATCGACCACCTCGAGCAGACGTCGCTGGAGAGCCTCAACCCGACCAACATCCTCGACGCCCAGGGCATCCGGAAGATCACCGAGCTGACCGCCCTCGAGCACGTGCGCACCAACGAGTACCAGCGCAACGAGGAGAAGGAGATCACCCGCCAGAACGTCGACGCGCGGGAGGCCATCCTCGAGCTCGAACGTCGCCAGGCCGAGGCGGAGGTCAAGAAGAAGCGGGAGATCGAGACCGTACGGGCGCGCGAGGAGGCCGAGATCGCCAGGGTCCAGGCCGAGGAGCGGCTGACCTCGCAGACGGCGCACATCCGCACCGACGAGCAACTGGGCATCCAGCAGGAGAACCGCAACCGCGAGATCGCCGTCGCGGAGAAGAACAAGGAACGCGTCATCGCCGTCGAGAACGAGCGGATCGAGAAGGACCGCATGCTCGAGGTGATCGCCCGCGAACGGGAGACCGAGCTGTCCCGCATCGCCAAGGACAAGGAGGTCGAGGCGGAGAAGCGGGAGATCGCCGAGGTCGTCCGCGAGCGGATCGCGGTGGAGAAGACCGTCGCCGAGCAGGAAGAGATCATCAAGAGGCTGCGGGTCGTCGAGGAGGCCGAGCGCACGCGCCAGGCCCTGGTCATCCAGGCCGAGGCCGAGGCCCAGGAGAACCTGGTCAAGGGCATCAAGGCCGCGGAGGCCGCCGAGGAGGCCGCCAAGTTCAAGGCCCGCGAGGAACTGCTGCTCGCCGAGGCCCGGCAGAAGACCTCCGAGCTCGACGCGCAGGCCAAGATCCGGCTCGCCGAGGGCGTCCAGGCGGAGGCCGCCGCCGAGGGCCTGGCCGAGGTCCAGGTCCGCGAGCGCGACGCGGAGGCGATCGAGAAGGTCGGCCGCGCCGAGGCCGCCGTCAACCGGGAGAAGGCCCTGGCCGAGGCGGAGGCGATCGAGAAGGCCGGTCGCGCGACGGCCGTCGCGAACCGCGAGCAGGCCCTCGCCGACGCGGACGGGATCCGCGAGAAGCTCAAGGCCGAGGCCGAGGGCCTGACCGACAAGGCCGCCGGCATGGCCGCGATGGACGACGCGACCCGCGGGCACGAGGAGTACCGCCTGCGGCTGGCGGCCGAGAAGGAGGTCCGGCTCGCCGGCCTCAACGTGCAGCGCGAGGTCGTCGAGGCCCAGGCGTCCGTGCTGGCCGCCGGTCTGGAGAAGGCCGACATCGACATCGTCGGCGGCGACAGCGACTTCTTCGACCGGGTCGTGGGCGCGATCAGCGTCGGCAAGGGCGTCGACGGGTTCGTCGAGCACTCCGACGTGGCTCAGCGGCTCGCCGGCCCGTGGCTGAACGGCTCGCGCAGCCTGCCCGAGGACCTGGCCCGGATCGTCGGCTCGATCAAGACCGACGACGTGAAGAACCTGACCCTGTCCGCCCTGCTCATGCAGCGGATCAAGGCCGGGGGCGCCGACGGCGACAAGGCGCGTGAGCTGCTCGACCAGGCCGAGCGCCTCGGTGTCGCGGACGCGGCGATCTCCAACATGGCAGTGGTCGAGAGCTGAGCCGGATCACCACGAGGACCAGAGGAATCGCGTGACCGAGGGCGGGGAGACGCCTGCCGGGCCGAGCCTGGACGCGGGCACCTACGAGGTGCTCCGCGCCCGGCTCGGCGAGCAGGCCAAGGAGCTGGTCCGGCGGGCCGAGGCGCTGAACGCCCGGCGGCTGGAGGTGTTCGGCGGCACAGAGCTGCGGCTGGTCGGCACCGAGCGGATCCGCACGGAGCACAACTGCGTGCCGCGCGACATCGTCGCGGTCGGCGGGCTGATGCTGTTCGGCTTCAACGTGTTCATCGGGTTGCGGCCGGAGACGACCGTCGGCGACGTGTTCGCCCTCTACCGGTTCGTCCGGGACGGGGACGAGTTCCGGTTCGAGGCCACCGACGGCGCCGAGGGCGCGCCGGGACTGCTGCGCGACCCGCGCTTCGAGCGCGACTTCGCGGAGCTGTACCGCTACTACCGCGACACGCGGCTGCTGCAGCTCCGGCGGGTCGACGCCAAGCTGCTCGCGGTCTTCCAGACCGGCCTGACCGTCGAGCACGACAACCGCGTGCTGCGCTGGACGGTCGGCACCGACGGGACGGCCACGTACCAGGACAACCTGGGCGAGCCGGACCACGTCTTCCCGCCCCCGTACGACTTCGAGTGGGTCGAGACCACCCGCGACGACCACGTCCTCGGCCGCCACCCGCACATCTCCATCGAGGACGAGGTCTTCGTCGAGACGGTCGGCGGCGACCTCACCGTCAAGGTCGAGAACAACACCGAGACCGGCGAGGGCATCTACCGCGAGCCGGTCGCCGAGCCGCTGCAGAGCCTGGCCGACGCGGAGGTCCAGTACGCCCGGGTCGGCGCGCTGATCCTCCTGCGGATCCGCCCGTACAAGGAGGAGGACTGGCGCTACCTCGTCTTCAACACCCACGCGAAGACGGTCGCGCGCCTCGACGGCATCGGGCAGGCCTGCCGGCGGCTGCCCGAGGAGCACGGCGTCATCTTCCCCGGCGGCTACTACCTGGTGACCGGGGCGGCGAAGACGTTCGACACGGACGTCGACCGGCTGGAGTACGAGCGGATGATCCGCTCCACCAACGGCGAGGACGTCCTGTACGTCTTCCACGCCCGCGAGGCCGGCCGGTACCTCCTGCTGCCGTACAACGTGATCCGCAAGGAGGTCGCCACCCCGATCTCCTGCCACGGCTACTCGCTGTTCGACGACGGCACGCTCGTCGTCTTCCGCGCCGACACCGACGAGCCGACCCGCGTGCACGCGATGCAGGTGTGGCAGACGCCGTACCTGTCGGACGCGTACGCCGCGGCGCAGCCCGCCGGCACCGGGCCGCTGGAGCGGGTCGGCAACGCCGACCTGGTCCGGGGCATCTCCGACTGCCTGTCGGTGGCCCGCATGGTCGAGGAGACGACCCCGTCGGCCGGAGTGTTCGAGGCGCTGATCGCCGGGTGCGAGCGCGCCTTCGACAAGTACCACTGGCTCCCCGACCCCGAGCTCGGCGACCTGCGCGTCCCGCTCGCCGACGTACGGGCGACGGCGGGGCAGGTCCTGGAGGAGTTCGAGACGGTCCAGCGGCTCACCGCCCAGGCCGCCGCCGCGCTCGCCGAGACCGACGAGAAGATCACCACGCTGATCCGGCTCACCCGGGGGGACTCCCCGGACAGCGCGGACGGCTGGGTCACCCGGCTGACGGAGCTGCGCCGCGCGCAAGGCCGCCTCGTCACGCTCCGCGACATACGGTACGCCGACCTCGCCCGGATCGACGACCTGGCCGACCGGCTGAGCGACGAACTGGGCTCGACCGGCCGGCGCGCCGTCGAGTTCCTGCGCGAGTCCCAGGCGTTCACCGCCTACCACGAGGAGATCGACCGGCTGCTCGCCGCCATCGAGGGGATCGGCGCCACCGCCGAGGCCGTCCCGCTCCGCGAGCGGCTCGCCGAGGTCTACGAGGGCCTGGAGGTCGTCACCGACGTCGTCGGCACCCTCGACATCGGCGACGCGACCGTGCGCACCTCGATCCTGGAGCGGGTCGGCGAGGTGCTGGCCGGGATCAACCGGGCGCAGGCGACCCTCGACGCCCGCCGCCGGGAGCTTCTCGACGCCGAGGGCCGGGCGGCGTTCGCCGCCGAGTTCGCGCTGCTCGGCCAGGCCGTCACCGGCGCGCTGGCGATGGCCGACACGCCCGACGCCTGCGACGACCAGCTCGGCCGCGTCATGCTCCAGCTGGAGAACCTGGAGTCGCGGTTCGCCGAGTTCGACGACTTCGTCACCGAACTCGCCGCCAGGCGCGAAGAGGTCTACGAGGCGTTCTCCGCGCGCAAGCAGACCCTGCTGGACGAGCGCGCCCGCCGCGCCGACCGCCTCGCCGAGTCCGCGACCCGGATCCTCACCGGCGTACGCCGCCGGGCCGCCGCCCTCGGCTCGCTCGACGAGATCAACGCCTACTTCGCCGCCGACCCGATGGTGGAGAAGGTCCGCGCCGTCGTCGGGCAACTGCGCGCCGCCGGGGACGCCGTACGCGCCGAGGAGCTCGACGGCTCGCTCAAGACCGCCCGTCAGGAGGCGGGCCGGGCGCTGCGCGACCGCGCGGACCTGTACGAGGACGGCGGCGAGAGCATCCGGCTCGGCACGCACCGGTTCGCGGTCAACACCCAGCCGGTCGACCTGACCCTCGTCCCGCATCAGGGCGGCATGGCGTACGCCGTGACCGCGACCGACTACCGGTCGCCGGTCCGCGACCCGGCGTTCGCGGCGACCCGGCCGTACTGGGAGCAGACCCTCGTCTCCGAGACCCCCGAGATCTACCGCGGGGAGTACCTAGCGGCGGAGGTGCTGGCGGAGACGCCCATGGACGTGCTGCGCCGCGCGGCCGAGGACGGCGGGCTGCCCGCCCTGGTCCGCACCGCCGCCGAGGCCCGCTACGACGAGGGGTACGAGCGCGGCGTGCACGACCACGACGCCGCGCTCATCCTGGCGGCCCTGCTGCGGCTGCACGCGGACGCCGGACTGCTGCGCTACCCGCCGGCCGCCCGCGCCGCCGCCCAGCTCTTCTGGGCGCACGGCGCCGACGAGGCGGCGCGCCGGTCGTGGCGGACCCGCGCCGCGTCGCTGGCCCGCGCCCGCGCGGCGTTCGGCGAGTCGCCGGCGGCCGGGGCGCTGCGCGCCGAGCTGACCGCCGCCGCCCTCGCCTTCCTCACCGGGAACGGCCTGCACGGACCCGGCGCGGCCGTCCGGATCCTCCCGCCCGAGGACACGGGCGACCTCATCGGGGAGTACCTCTTCGAGGAGCTCGCCGCCGAGTCGGCGGGCTTCGTCACCGGCGCCGGGGCCCGCTCGCTGCTCGACGGGTTCCGTACCGCGCTCGGCGGGTCTCCGGGGTACCGCGACGACCTGGCCGCCCTGGAGGAGGGCGATCTGGCCGCCCGGCACCAGCTCATCGAGGCGTGGCTCGGCTCGTACCTCGCCACCACCGGCGGCGCGGCCGACGACCTCGCCGAGGCGGTCGCGATCGAGCTGTGCGGCCCGCTCGACCGCTACGACACGTCCGCGCCGCTGACCGCGACCGTCGAGGGACTGCTCGGCGCGCATCCCCGGATCGGCGGCCGCCGCCTGGAGCTGCGCCTGGACGAGAGCGTCGCCCGGACCCGCCGGTTCCGCGCCGAACGCGTGCCCGCCTACCGTGCGTACCAGCGGCTCCGCGGCGAGCTGGTCGCCGCCGAACGCGAGCGGCTGCGGCTGGAGGAGTACCGGCCGCGCGTGCTCAGCTCCTTCGTGCGCAACCGGCTGCTGGACGAGGTGTACCTGCCGCTCATCGGCGACAACCTCGCCAAGCAGCTCGGGGCCGCCGGCGACGCCAAGCGCACCGACCAGATGGGCCTGCTGCTGCTCATCTCCCCGCCCGGCTACGGCAAGACGACGCTCATGGAGTACGTCGCGGGCCGGCTCGGCCTGATGTTCGTCAAGGTCAACGGCCCGGCGCTCGGCCCGTCGGTCACCTCGCTCGACCCGGCGGACGCCCCGGACGCGACCGCCCGCCAGGAGGTCGAGAAGATCAACTTTGCCCTGGAGCTGGGCAACAACGTGCTGCTGTACCTCGATGACATCCAGCACACCTCACCGGAGCTGCTGCAGAAGTTCATCTCGTTGTGCGACGCGCAGCGCCGCATCGAGGGCGTCTGGGACGGCCGCACCCGCACGTACGACCTGCGCGGGAAGCGCTTCGCGGTCTGCATGGCGGGCAACCCCTACACCGAGTCCGGGCAGCGTTTCCGCATCCCCGACATGCTGGCCAACCGCGCCGACGTGTGGAACCTCGGCGACGTGCTGTCCGGCCGGGAGGACCTGTTCGCGCTCAGCTACCTGGAGAACTCCCTCACCTCCAACCCCGTGCTCGCGCCGCTGTCCACCCGGGACCGGGCCGACGTCGAGCTGTTCGTACGGCTCGCGCAGGGCGACACGACCGTGTCCCCGGACCGGCTCGCGCACCCGTACTCCGGCCCGGAGGTCGAGCAGATCACCGCGGTGCTGCGCCGGCTGCTGCGGGTCCGGGAGGTCATCCTGGCCGCCAACCGCGCCTACATCGCCTCGGCGGCCCAGGCGGACGCCTCCCGGACCGAGCCGCCGTTCCAGCTCCAGGGCTCGTACCGGAACATGAACAAGCTCGCGGAGCGGATCGTTCCGGTGATGAACGAGGCCGAGCTCGAGGCGGTCATCGACGACCACTACCTCGGCGAGGCCCAGACGCTCGCCTCCGGGGCCGAGGCCAACCTGCTCAAGCTGGCCGAGTTGCGCGGCACGCTCACCGCCGAACGGGCCGACCGCTGGGCGGCGGTCAAGGCGGCCTACCAGCGAGGCCAGGCGCTCGGCGGTGCCGAGGACGACCCGATGACGCGGGCGGTCGGCGCCCTCGGCCTGCTCGCCGACCGCGTCGCCGCCGTGGAGTCCGCCATCACCCGGGCGATTGACGGACCGGCTCGATGATCATGAATACTGGGCCCCATGGTGCGGTTCGCTGACTTCGACACCCGCGGCTACCGGATGGTGGACGTACGGACCGGCTACGGGCAGTGGGTGGGCACGTACGAGGAGACGGTCGAGGACGTCATGGACCTCGCGCTGCTCGACCGGCTCACCGAGCCCTCCTGGGAGACGGTGCGGCGCGCCGTCGACCTGGGATGCGGCACCGGCCGGACGGCCGCCTGGCTGCGGCGGCACGGCGTGACCGCCATCGACGGGGTCGACCTCACCCCCGAGATGCTCGCGGTCGCGCGGTCGAAGGGCGGCCACGACCGGCTGTTCGAGGCCGACGTGACGGCGACCGGGCTCGACGGCGGCGCGTACGACCTGGTCATCGCGTCGCTCATCGACGAGCACCTGGCCGACCTGACGCCGTTCTACGCCGAGGCCTGGCGCCTGGCGGAGCCGGGCGCGCTGTGCGTGATCGTGGCCTTCCACCCGCACTTCATCATGGCATCGGGGATGCCGACCCACTTCACGAGCGCGTCGGGCGAGCCGATCGCGATCACCACGCACGTCCACCTGCTGAGCGACCACGTCATGGCCGGTGTCACGTCCGGCTGGCGTCTCGTCGAGATGCGGGAGGGCGTCATCGACGACCGGTGGCTCGCGGTCAAGCCCAAGTGGGAGCGCTACCGCAACCACCCGATCTCCGCCGTCCTGGTCTGGCGCAAAGACGCCTGACTGGGCCTCCCACGCCCCGGCTCAGGACTCGTCGGGATTCTCCAGCCGGAAGAAGTTGCTCGGTGAGCCGTCCGCCTTGTGCTCCTGGTAGATGAAGTTGAGGTCGCGTTCGTCGAAGGTCTCGAACCAGTCGTCCCAGGAGATCTCCTGCAGGTCCTGCCCTCCGTAACCGGGGAAGTCGAGCAGCAGGCGCCCCGGCCTGCCCTCGTACTCACTCCCGGGCGGCGTCGCAGGGTGGGCGCCCCGTTCCTCGGCCCAGTGACGGATCACGTCGTGGTCGGTGGTCACCAGGCTCCTCCCCGGGCGTTCCTCGTGCTGCTCGGGTGAGGTGATCTTCTGCTCGTACTTGTGCTCGCCCTTGATCGGGTGATCTGACTCAGGCATCGCTCACATCATCCCGCGTCGCGGCGTCGGCCTGCCGGGCTGCATCGACATCTCATGGTGCCGCCGGTGCGACATCATCCCGAGCGCGGCCGCGCCGAGGCCGAACAGGGTGATCAGGGCGCCGGTGAGGACGTTGTTGACGATCGTCGACGTCGTGGCGCTGGACCCTCTGATCACCCACGGCGCGATGATCGTCCAGATACCGATGAGGGGCACGACCCAGGCGACGCCGTGGGTGCGCCCGTACGCCGACGTGAAGCCGAGCGCCAGGAGTGTGACCGCGATACCGGTGATCAGGTTGTTCACGGTCAGTGTGGTGGTACGGCCGTGGAAGTTGACCACCCACGGTGAGATGCACAGGTACAGGCCGCTCAGGAAGGTCAGGCCATCGAGCGTGTGGGCGGACGTCGTCTCGGCGACGCGGTCATACCGTGCGCGAAGCGCAGCTATGTCGGGATGTTCCTCGATGCCGGGCATAGGGCGCGCGGACATGTGACCCACCACCTTTCTTTTGAGCGAATCAGTCGCTATTTCGGCTTTTTCCCGCTGGCACAACGGCAACTCCGTTTGAACGCAACGGTTTCGTCAAATCGGGTGATCTTTGCCTGTTGACCGCAGAGCCCGCGGACCTGGAGCCGGTGCCGGCGATCGGGCAACGGCACGAATGCTCGGTGATCTCGACCGGGAACCGGGACAAGCCGCCCAGAAGTACCGCTGGCCGTTTTCCTTTACCGAGCGATCCGCCCAGCCGAGTGGCGGTGGACGAGTGCGGGGGGATGCGGGGCCGGGAGGCGCGGCCCCGCATCCCTCGGATCAGAGCGTGATCTCGACGGGGATCGTTTCGGTGTAGTGGAGGCGGCCGAAGTACGTCACGCGGACCAGGGCCCACCAGGCGCCCGGCCGGGCGGTGCGGGCCGCGTGGAGGTGGAACGGGACGACGGTCTCGGCGCCCGGCGCCACCTCGAAGCCCGCCGTCCACGGGGTGATCAGAACGTCGGCGCCCGGGCCCCAGGTGCCGTACGGGCTGATCAGCTGCGCCTCACCGCGGATCGGCGCGGCGGCGGAGTTGCGCAGCCGTACGGCGATCTCGCCGTCGTCGCCCGGCCGGAGCAGGGCAGCGGACGAGGTCGTCTCGACGTGCAGCGGTTCGCCCGCCGGGGCCGCGCCGACCTGGACGGTGACGACGTCCTCGATGAGCTGTCCGAGGTCGTCGCGGATGCGGGCGCCCACGAAGTAGGTGCCCGCCGTGTCCGGCGCGTCGACGGTCAGCTCGTACTCGGCGAACTCGCCGGGCGCGAGCCGGTAGTCCAGGGCCGGGCCGGTGACGGTGAGCCCGTCCGGCACGTCCAGCTCGACGCGTCCGGCCGCCTCCCGGCCCGAGGCGGCGACGGTGAGGCGGATCCGCCCGGGACCGTCGAGCCGTTGCGGGGACAGGTGCACCGCGACCGGGAGGTTGCCGACGGGGGCGGGGCCCTTGTTGTGCAACCAGTAGCGGCCGAACACCGGCTGGGCCGGTTCCGCGGCCGGGCCGAGCGCGACGGTCCCGGTCGCCGTGCCGGGGGCCGGGCGCAGGCGGACGGTGGCGACATCGGCGGCGCCCAGGGGGATCTCGGCCGTTCCGTCCACCGGGGCCGCCTGGCCGCCGGACTCCAACAGGTCGGTGCGGGACGCGTCCGTGACGCCGGTGAACAGGCCGATCCGCGCCGTCGCCGGGCGGCCGGCGGATTCGTACACGCGGACGGTGACCCCGTCGGCGGGGTCGGCGTCGCCGGGCAACGCCGCGGCGAGGGGATCGCCCACCGGCTTGAGCGCGGACAGCAGCACGTTCGCCGGCTCGACCGTCACCAGGCCGTCGCGGGGCGCGGGCACGCCGGAGTGGGCGGCCGTGGGCCTCGCCAGGACTTCGTGGTTGTACTCCTGACCGGCGCGGACGAAGCCGGCGGCCCGCCAGTCGCCCGCCCCTGAGGTCAGGGAGTAGCCGAAGGTGTGGTTCCAGTGCTGCCACGACAGGCTCGACCCGTCGGGCGCCGTGCGCAGCGGGCCGTCGACCCACACCCCGCTGGGCCACGTGCTGCAGGAGCGCATCAGGTTGAGGTACACCCGGCCCTCCGGCGTCGTGACGGTGCCCGGCAGGCCGGCGTTGAGCAGCGCGACCGACCGGCCGGCGTACGGCGCGTCGGACCCGTCCAGTCCGGCCGGTCGCCGAACGTCTATCGTCGCGTCGCCGAGGTCGGCGCACAGGCCGGCGACGTCACCGGCGACGATCAGCACGGGCAGGTCCCGTACGCCGCGTACGTCCGCGTCCGGGACCCAGATCTCGGCGAGCGGGCGGGCGGCGGGCACGAACACCCGGCCGTGCTCGGCCAGCGCCGCGGCGTAGGCCGGATCGGCGGCGGCCAGGACCTCGGCGGCGAAGGCGTTCTCCTCCGGGCCGCCGAGGACGATCCGGGCGTCGGGGAGGTTGGAGTCGACGTCGAGCGCGCCGTAGCGGGGGCCGTCCGGGCGGCCGAACGTCGCGGTCACGCCCTGCGCGGCCAGCGCGGTCAGCACCGCACGGGCGGGCTCGCCCTCGTCGGTGCCGATCACCTCGGCCACCCCGACGGCGTGCTCCTCCTGGGAGCCGTCGTCGCCGGTCAGCGCGACGCGTACGGTCGCGCTCAGCGCGGTCCAGGTGTGGGCCGGGTTGTCCAGCGTCCACAGGCTCTCGGCGGTGTCCGCGTCGGGGAACCCGAAGGGCCGGCCGATCGCGGCGAAGCCCACCTCGGCGACGGGCCGGCCGCCGGGGACGTCCAGGTCGAAGCCCACGCGCAGCAGGTGGTCCTGGCCGATCGAGCCGCCGACGTGGGTGCGGAAGTCCACCCGGTCGACGCCGTCCCACAGCAGGACCTCACCGGTGATCGTCAGCCCGTCGAGGGTCGTCTCGGTGACGATCCGGCGGCCGACCGGGCACTCCTCGACCCGCACGGAGGCGGGGCGGGCGCCGGTGCCGTGTCCGGGGCCGGCCGGCAGCAGGTGCCACGGGCCCTCGCCCCACGTCGGGTGCGTGGGGTGCTCCTCCTGGAGGTACAGCTCGCCGCCCAGGCCGCCCGGCCGGATCAGCTCGTCGCCGGTCCGCAGGTCTCGGATCGAGGTGAGGGCGCCGCCGCGGGCCGGATCGGCGGTCACCGCGAACGCCGCGTTGCTCGCCTCGGCGCCGTCGGCCGGCGTCCAGCCCGGAGGCAGGTCGTCGGCGTCGACGACGTGGTAGACGCGGTAGCCCAGCGAGGGCACCGCGCGGGCGAGGAAGGTCAGCGTGACCTCCTCGACACCCCCGCCCGCCGCGGTCCGTACGCCCTCGGCGAGGCAGGGGACCGGCTCTCCCGCGTCGTCGACGAGGCGCAGGCCGGGGCGCGGCTCCTCGAACGTGAGCCGGACGGTGGTGATGCCGTCGCGCGCCCAGGACAGGGTGTTCGCCACGATCACCGGCCGGCCCGGGCCCGTCGTGTCGGCCCGTGCCGCGAGGTGGTCGAGGGCGGCCGTGCGGACGGTGTCGCCCAGCTCGTACGCCTCCCGCCACCCGGCGAGCAGGTCGACGTACACCTGGTCGGATTCGCTGCCGGTGATCGCGTCGTGGTGGGCGCCGTACGCGAGCAGCCGCCAGGCCTTGTCGACGGCCTCCGCCGGGTAGGACGCGCCGGTCAGCGCGGCGAGCGTGGCGAGGCGTTCGGCGTCGAGCACCGCGACCTCGGCGACCCGCTGCGCCTGCTTCGTGTCGATGTAGGAGACGTCCTTGCCGGTGTAGACCGGGTTCATGTCGCGGGTCTGCGGCACCGGCACGGCACGGCGTTCGCCCAGCTCCTCGCGTACGGCGGCGAAGAACTCCTTGGGCAGGCCGACGACGAAGCGCGGCCAGACGTAGCGCTTGTTCCAGTCCCGGTGCACCTCGGTGCTCCACCGGGACGGGATCACGTGGTCGCCGCCCACCGGCAGCAGGACGTTGCGGGTGGCCGCGACCGGGCGCAGCTCACTGAACTGGCCGTACGCCAGCTCCGTGGCCTCCTCGAGCGTGCGGGCCTGCTCCTCCATCACCCAGCCCGCGCTGTAGTGGTTGGCCATGTACGCGGTCAGCAGGCCCCGCCCGCTCGGGGAGATCCACTCGAACTCGGCGGGGAACTGCATCCGCTCGTTGTCGCCGACGTGGCGGTTCGGGCCCCACATGTGGAACGGGCCGCGCGCCCAGGCCGAGGAGGTGAGCCCGGCGTCGGCCATCAGCCCCGGATAGGCCGGGTCGTGCCCGAACACGTCGAGCATCCACGCCGAGCGCGGGTCGCCGCCGACCACGTCGCGCTGGTACCCGATGCCGTAGACGGCGTTGCGGATGGTGGACTCGGGGTGGGTGAGGTTTGTGTTCGGCTCGTTGTAGTTGCCGCCGACGATCTCGATCCGGTCCTCGTCGAGGAACCGCCGCAGGTCCGCGCGGTCCTCCGGGTGGACGTCCCAGTAGGGCTTGAGGTAGTCGACCTCGGCCAGCACGAACTTGTAGTCCTCGTCGCGCCGGGCCGCGTCCAGGTGGGCGCGGACCAGGTCCAGCGCCGTCCGGACGGTCGACGGCCGGCGTTCCTCGGCGGCGGGCAGGTCGTAGTAGGTCGCGGTGAACCCGGCCTGGCTGTTCCACCACACCGGGTCGTAGTGGAAGTGGGAGACCATCCACATGGTCCAGCCGGTGACCGCGGCGACGATCTCGCCGTCGAGGGTCGCGCGGTCCGCGCCCGGCGTCTCGGCGACGGCGGTGACGCGGCGGACGGCGCCCTCGGTGACGGGCTCGGCGAGGCGTACCCCGACCTCGGCGACCAGGGTCTCGCCGGGGTCCAGGCGGGTGACGACGGTGGGCTCGGGGGTGCTCACGGCCGGGCCGGTGAGCGAGACCCGGATCTCGGTCAGGGGGGAGTCGGCCCCGGTCAGCGTCACACGGACGATCTGTCGGGGATGCGACGTCGAGCCGGCGAACAGGTCGGTCGACTCGATGGCGGCGATGCGCATGAAGGCTTCCCTCCGGCTCAGCCCTTGACGGCGCCCTGCATCGCGAACGCGTTGCCCAGCGTGCGCTGGGCGACGGTGTAGAGCAGGACGACGGGCAGCGAGTACAGGATCGAGAACGCGGCCAGCAGGCCGTACGAGGCCATGCCGTTGAGACCGAAGTACTGGTAGATGGCGACCGAGGCGGGCTGCTTGCCCGGATCGATCAGCAGGATGAACGGGACGAAGAAGTTTCCCCAGGTCAGCGTGAAGGTGAACGTGAACACCACGGTCGTTCCCGGGACCATGAGCGGCAACACGATCCGCACCAGGGCCCGCAGACCGTTCGCGCCGTCCACCCAGGCCGCCTCCTCCAGGGAGATCGGCACCTCGTCCATGAAGTTCTTCATCATCCAGATCGCCATCGGCAGCCCGGTGGCGGTGAGGAACAGGATGGTGGCGGGGATCGAGTCGAGCAGGTCGAGCTGGACGAACAGCCCGTACACCGGAACCATGATCGCCGTGACCGGCAGCCCGGTCGCGAACAGCAGGCCCAGCAGGACCGGCCGGCCGAACCTGCGGCCGTAGCGCGACAGCGGGTACGCGGCCGGCGCGGCGAGCAGCAGCGTGAGCAGCGCCGAGCCCAGCGACAGTACGAGGCTGTTGGCCAGCGAGCGCAGGTTGTCCCCGGTGAGGACGTCGACGAAGTTGCGCAGCGTCGGCGCGTCGGGGATGGACGTGTCCGTCGTCGGAGTGCTGGAGACCGAGGCCAGGAACAGCCAGCCGAACGGCGCGAGGAAGGCCAGCGCCACGAGGGCCAGCACGACGTAGGCGGCGACCGCGGCGGTGCGCCGTCCGGGCGCGGTGGGGGAGGCGAGCGCCATGTCACACCTCCTTCCGCATGGCCCGCAGGTACACCAGTGAGAACACGGCGCCCACGGCCAGCAGCACGATCGCCAGCGCGGCGCCGTAGCCCAGGTGGTAGAACTTGAACGCCTGCTGGTACATGAAGATCGGCAGCGTCTGGCTCTTGGTCCCGGGTCCGCCGCCCGTCATGACGAAGATCAACGTGAACACCGCCAGCGTCTGCAGCGTGATCGTCATCAGGTTGGTCAGCATGGACCGCCGGATCAGCGGCAGCGTGATGTGCCGCAGCCGCGCCCAGCCGGACGCGCCGTCCACCGCGGCGGCCTCGATCAGCTCGTCCGGCACGTTCGACAGCGCGGCCGAGTAGACGAGCATCGAGAACGCCGTGCCGCGCCACACGTTCGCGATCGTCACCGCCGCGAGGGGGTTGCTGAACAGCCAGCTCCCGCCGTGCAGGCCGACCGCGCGCAGGATGGCGTTGAACGTGCCGTGGTCGGACAGGAACGCGTACCACATGAATCCCGCGACCAGCTCCGGCAGCACCCACGCGCCCACCACGATGCCGCCCACCACGGCGCGGACGATCCGGTGCCGGCCGTTCATGAGCAGGGCGAGCGCGAGGCCGCCGAGATTCTGCCCGATGACGGCCGAGCCGAGGACGAAGACGACCGTCAGCCACAGGGACTTGGCGAACGCCGGGTCGGCGAACATCTCCCGGTAGTTGCGCAGCCCGACCAGGTGCGGGCTGCTGGCGCCCGCGCCGGTCAGCGCGATGTCGGTGAACGACGCGTAGACGCACCACAGGATCGGCCCGACGAAGAACAGCGCGAGCAGGCCGAAGGCGGGCACCAGCGGCAGCGCCCGGCCGACGGCCCGCCGCCCGCGCCGGGCGGGCGGGCGGCGGGTGACGGTGCGCTCGGGCAGGCCCACGGCCACCATCAGGGCGTCGTCCCTTCGACGAGGAAGCGCGTACGGGCCATCAGGACCTCGCCTCCACCTTGTCCGGCCCGGCGATCTGCTTGACCTGGCCGGCGAAGTCGTTCATCGCCGACTGGGGCGAGGACTGGCCGGTCACCACCGCCTCGCTGGCGGCCTGCAGCTGGTTGGAGATCTGCGGGTAGACGTTGTACGCGGGCCGGTACTGCGTGACGGACACCAGGTCGGTGAAGAACCGCTGGGTCGGGTTGCCCTCGAGGTACTTCGGGTCCGCGACGACGTCCTTGCGCACCGACACCTGCGTCGCCTTGATGTAGAAGAACAGCGAGTTCTCCTTGTTCAGGGCGAGCTGCACGAGCTTCCAGGCGGCCGACGGGTTCTTGGTGCGGGCGCCGACCGACAGCAGCCAGCCGCCGGACAGCGACACCTTGCCGGGCGCCTGGCCGTTCTGCGTGGGCATGGCCGCCGTGCCGAGCGTGCTGGACCACTGCGGCCAGGCGTTCGCCCCGCCGGGGATCCACGCCTGCGGCAGCCAGGAGCCGTCGAGGGCGATGGCGAGCTTGCCCTGCGGCAGCTCCTGCCCGCCGACGTTGTCGCTCCAGTGCGGGTCGAGCGCCTGCTGCTGCGTGGGGCCCAGCCCGGAGGAGTAGACCGTCTTGAGGAAGTCGAAGGCCGCGCCCATGCCCTTACTCGGCACGACCCACTTCTTGGCCTGGTCGTCGTACAGCTTGTCGTCGGTGCCGTACAGCAGCATCTCGAAGCCCTGCATGGAGGACGCCTCGCCGACGCCCTTGCCCGCGTAGACGTTGAGCGGGATCACGCCGGGGACCTTGGCCTTGATCTGCCGCGCGGCGGCGAGGATGTCGTTCCAGGTCTTCGGCTGCCAGTTCGCCGGGAGCCCGGCCTTGGCGAAGATCTGCTTGTTGAACCAGAGACCGCGGGTGTCGGTGCCCATCGGAACGCCGTACGTGTGGCCGTCGGCCGCCTTGCCCGCGACCTTGGCCGCGTCGACGAACTGCGACCAGTCCGGCCAGGACTGGAGGTTGGCGTCGAGCGGCATGAGGAAGCGCGCCTCGGCGTCGGAGTTCACGAAGAAGGTGTCCTCGTAGGCGACGTCGGGGGCGGTCTTCGGGGACCGCCGCATGAGGTTGAGCTTCGTGTAGTAGGAGTTCTCGTCCGCCTCGATCGGGATGAGCTTGAGCTTGATACCGGGGTTCTGCTGCTCGAAGACGGGCTTGATCTTCTTGAACAGCTCGTCCGCGCCGATGAAGTTGCCGAACTTCTGGTACGCGACCTTGATCGTTTTGCTGTCCGAGGATCCTCCGCCGCAGGCGCTCGCCGACGCCGCGACCATGACCGCCGTCATCACCAGTGCCGATTTACGACGCATGTGCGCTCCCTCCGAAGGGATTTGCCACTGTGCTGTGGCAAATGTGGAAGCTGGAGCGTTCCACGTCAAGAGGTACGAGCGAATGGGTTACGAACGCGTTACGTGAACGGCGTCGGACTCACGCCGGACGGCGGGCTCCGCGGCGAGGCGTCCGATTCGGGCCCGTGCCGCGCGGTCAGGCGTCCGGTTCAGGCGCGGACGACGGGCAGGCCGGTGATCGCGCTGATCCGGTCGGCGGCCAGCGCGACGCCCGCCGCCGGGCTCCACCGCCGGGTCAGCACGCCTTCCAGCAGCGCCTGGAGCTGCGCGGAGACCAGGGCGTAAACCGAAGCCGACGGCCGTACGACCGCGTGATCGAGCAGCGCCGCCGTCTGGGCGTGGAACGGCGACACCGGCGCCATGGCGTCCAGCACGCTGCGGCGCGGCGGGAGCTGACCGGTCTCCGCGCACACTTCCGCCAGACGGTCCGGCGCCGTGGCCGCGCGCAGCAGCCGCATCGCCAGGTGGGGGTTCCGCGCCTGGCGGGGGATGCAGTAGACCATCCCGCCGCACAGGATCGCCGGCGGCCCGTGCGGGCCCGCGGGCAGCGGGACGAACCCGAACCGCTCGCCGACCTCGGGCAGCGCGGTGCCGGTCTCCTCGGCGATCAGCTCGGCGTGGTAGCTCGCGCCCACGAACAGGTCCGCGCGCCCGGCCGCCAGCAGCCGGGCCGCCCTGTGCCGGTCGTAGGTCACCACCTCGGCCGGCAGCACGCCGTCGTCGACGAGTCGCCGCAGGAACCGCAGCGTCTCCACGGCGGCGGGGGAGTCGAGCGTCACCGCGTCGGCGGTGAAGATCGTCGCGCCGTTCGCGGCGAGCAGTCCGACCAGCGCGTACGTGGCGGTCTCCGTCGCGGCCGGGCCGCCGGGCATGACCAGGGCGTGCCGGTCGCGGGGCAGGCCGGCCGCGAGCGTGCGCCCCAGGGCGCGCAGCTCGCGCCAGGTGGCCGGCGGGGCGATCCCGGCGGCCGCCAGGGCCTCGCGGCGATACCACAGGCCGGTGACGTCCGCCTGGGCCTGGACGGCGACGATGTCGTCGCCGTCCAGGCGGTACGCGTCGGCGAACGGCGGCAGGAAGTCGGCGTCGTGCTCGGCCGCGACCCACTCGGGGTCCAGCTCGCCGATCGGCGTGAGCATGTGCGACTCGGCGAACTCCGCCACCCATACGGAGTCGACGAGCGCCAGGTCCGGGCCCCGGCCCTCGGCGATCGCCCGGCGGAACATCGTCCGCAGCTCGCTCAGCGGCGCCGATGTGATCGACAGCCGCAGGTCCTTGCCGGCCGCCTCCCGCAGTTGGCCGGCCCAGGCCTGGTCGCAGGTCATCACCGAGACCTCCGGAGCCGCGCGCAGCGCCCGCATCCACTCCGGGTTCACGAACGTGCCGCGCCGCCGGTGCCGTACCACGACCCCCTCGGCCGCCAGCTCCGACAGCGCCCGCGCGACCGGCGTACGGCTCAGGCCGTACGCCGCGCACAGGGCGTGCTCGGTGGGCAGCCTGCCGTCCATGCCGTAGTGACCGCTCTCGATGTCGGCGAGAAGGCGCCGCTTCAGGCGGTAGTAGGCGGGCAGTGGCTGCTGCGCGATGTCCATGGACGTCCTCGGTCGGTGATCAGGCCCAGCATATTTGTCGTCCACAGACGACAAATACCTGTGCGCGGCCGTTCTGACCATGGGCCGCGGGCGGCCGAAGGGCGCGATGACCGCTGGATCGTCTGTGGCCGAAGATGGGGCCATGAACTCACCGCAGGACAAAACGCACGCCGAGACCAGGACCGTTCACCCGCCCGTCGTCGAGGTGGAGGGGAGTCGCCCGGTCGGCGTGCCGATCTACCAGGGTCACCTGTTCGCCTTCGACGATGCGGACGCGATGGCGGAGGCGTTCGGCGGTCCCGAGGGCGCGTTCTTCTACAGTCGGCTCGGCAACCCGACCGTACGGGTGCTGGAAGAGGCGGTCACCGACCTCGAGGGCGGGGCCGCGGGACTCGCCGCGGCCTCCGGGATGGGCGCCATCAACGCGGTGCTGCTCGCGCTGCTCGGCTCGGGCGACCACGTCATCGCCCAGGGCTGCCTCTACGGCGCCACGATCGCGATGCTAGACGACCTCGCCGCGCGCTGGGGCGTCGAGGTGACGTACGTTTCCGGTTCCGACCCCGAGCAGGTCCGCGCGGCGCTGCGTCCGAACACGCGCGTGCTCTACCTGGAGACGATCGCGAACCCGACCACCCAGGTCGTCGACCTGCCCGCGCTGATCGCCGTGGCGAAGGACGCGGGCGTGCTCAGCGTGGTCGACAACACGTTCGCGAGCCCGATCCTGTGCCGTCCGATCTCCCACGGCGCGGACGTCGTGGTCCACTCGGCCACCAAGTACCTCGGCGGGCACTCGGACGTGCTCGGCGGCGTGGCGGTGTTCGCCACCGAGGAACTGCACCGGAAGGTCTGGCACTACGCGGCCGAACTCGGCGCCTCCGCCGACCCGTTCGTGTCGTGGCTGACCGTACGGGGGATGCAGACCCTGGCCCTGCGGATGCGGCGGCACTGCGACAACGCCCTCGACCTGGCCGGCCGGCTCGCGGGCCATCCCGCCGTGGCGTCCGTCCGGTACCCGGGCCTGCCGGACCACCCGGATCACGAGGTCGCGGTCCGCCTGATGCCCGAGGGCCAGGGTGGCGTGCTGGCCTTCGACCTGGCCGGCGGGCGTGAGGCCGGGCGGATCTTCGCGGGAGCGGTGCGGCTGGCGGCCCTCACCCCCTCGTTCGGCGGCGTGAAGACGTACGTCCTGCACCCGGCGAGCACCTCGCACCGGCAGCTCGGCGACGAGCAGCTCCGGACGGCGGGCATCGGCCCCGGCACGATCCGGGTCGCGGTCGGCATCGAGCACCCCGACGACCTGTGGGCGGACCTCGAGCAGGCCCTCGCCAAGGCCGGTTAGGCACGGCCGCCGCCGGTCGCGACCCGGGCGGTCCGGCATCGAGCGGATCTTCGGGTCAATCCCCGCGTCGCCGCCCTGAACTGCGGGAATGACGGTCTGCCGGTGCTTCGGCGGCGGATACGCGGGTACCCGAGGGGCATGCGCACTGTCGGGGGGAGCACCGACCGGATCGTGGTGATCGGCGCGGGGTTGTCCGGGCTGTCCGCCGCACTGCACCTGGCAGGGCAGGGCCGTGAGGTCATCGTCGTCGAGCGCTGCGACGGACCCGGCGGCCGGGTCGGCCGCCGCGACGTCGGCGGCTACCTGACGGACACCGGGCCCAGTTGGCTGACCATGCCCGGCATCATCGAGGACACCCTCGCGACGGTCGGCGCGTCGATGGACGACCGGCTGCCGATGGTGCGGCTCGACCCCGCCTACCGGGCCCACTTCGCCGACGGGACCGTACTCGACGTCCACGCCGACGAGGACGCGATGGCCGAGGAGATCCGGATCTTCGCGGGGCCGAGGGAGGAGGCCGCCTTCCGGCGGCTCCGGCACTGGCTCGTCCAGTTGTACGAGGCGGAGTTCGAGCGGTTCATCGCCGCCAACGTCGACTCGCCGCTCCGGATGCTGGGGCCGAGACTGGCGCACCTGACGCTGATGGGCGGCTTCATCCGGTGGGACCGCCTGGTCGCCCGGTACATCCGCGACGAACGGCTGCAGCGGATCTTCACGTATCCGACGCTGTTCGGCGGCCTGGCGCCCCACCGGGCCCTCGCGATCTACGCCGTGGTCGCCTACATGGACATCGTCGGCGGCGTCTTCTTCCCGTACGGCGGGATGCGCGCCCTGCCCGACGCGTTGGCGGGCGCGGCGGCGGACGCCGGCGTCTCCTTCCGCTACGCCACGACCGTCGTCTCGCTGGAGCGCCGGGGCGGCCGCGTCGTCGCGGTCCGCACCGAGGAGGGCGAACGGATCGCCTGCGACGCGATCGTGATCAGTTGCGAGTTGCCGACGGCCTACCGGTTGCTGGGCGGCCCCCCGCATCGCGTCCTGTCGCTGCGACCCGCGTCCTCGGTGATCACGCTGCACATGGCCGCGGCGAGCACGTGGGCGGGGACCCTGCACCACAATCTGCTCTTCGGGCAGGCGTGGGAGAGCGGCTACGACGATCTGACCAGCGGCCGCCGGCTGATGCGCGACCCGTCGCTCCTGCTGACCCGGCCGACCGCCACGGACCGCTCCCTCGCCCCGCCCGGGCTGCAGTTGCTGTCCCTCCTGGTCCCGGTTCCGAACCTGGTCGACCTGCCCGTCGACTGGAACGACCTCGGACCCGAGTACGCCCGTCGGATGCTCGACATCGTGGCGGGCCGGCTCGGCGTCGCGCCGAGCACCGTCGACCTGCTCCACCTGACCACGCCGGCCGACTGGCAAGGGCAGGGCCTGGTCGCCGGCACGCCCTTCAGCCTGGCGCACTCGCTGCCGCAGACGGGGCCGTTCCGGCCCGCCAACCTCCCGCGCTCGGCGGACAACGCGGTGCTGGCCGGCTGCGGCACCGTGCCCGGCGTCGGCGTCCCCGCGGCCCTGCTGTCCGGCCGGCTCGCGGCCGATCGCATCACCGGCGTCCCCCGGGGGCGGCGCGGCCTGATCGCCGGCCCGAGGGGCCGCCTCGTCGCCCCCTCCGCGGGCGGACGGCGATGACGGGCCGGATCCGGCACCGGGCGGCGCCGGAGACGGCGGCCGCGCGCCGGGAGCTGGACGCCGCCGGGATCACCGATCCGTTGCTGCGCGCCTCGTACGGCCGGTGCCGGGCGCTCAACGCACGACACGGGCGGACGTACTTCCTGGCGACGCGGCTGCTGCCGCCGCCCCGGCGGCCGGCGGTGCACGCCCTGTACGGGTTCGCCCGGCACACGGACGACCTGGTCGACGAACCCGGGCCGGAGCGCGGACCCGACCGGATCGCCGCGCTGCTGGACGACGTCGCCGCCGCGCTCACCGCGGGGCTGCGAGCCGGCCGGAGCGACCATCCGGTGCTCGCCGCCGTCGTGGACACCGCGGGCCGGTTCGCCATCTCCGGCGCGCTGTTCACGGCGTTCCTGCGCTCCATGCGGATGGACCTCACCGTCACCGGCTACCCGACCCGGGCGGCCCTGCGCGACTACATGTACGGGTCGGCCGAGGTCATCGGCCTGCAGATGCTGCCCGTGCTCGGCACCGTCTGCGATCCGGCCGAGGCCGTACCGCACGCCACGGCCCTCGGGCGGGCGTTCCAACTGACCAACTTCCTGCGCGACGTCGGCGAGGACCTCGACCGGGGCCGGGTGTACCTGCCCGCCGACGAGCTGGCGGCCTTCGGTGTCGACCGCGAGCTGCTCGCCTGGTGCCGGCGGACCGGCCGCGTCGATCCGCGCGTCCGGCGCGCGCTGGCGGACCAGATCGGCCGCACCCGGGCGATCTACCGGCTGGCCCGCCCGGGGATCGCTCTGCTGGACCCGGCCGCGCGGCCCTGTATCGCCACCGCCTACGCGCTGTACTCCCGCATCCTCGACCGGATCGAGGACCGCGGCCACGACGTCTTCGCCGGCCGGGCCACCGTCGGGACCGGGCGGCGGCTGACCTACGCGGGATCCGCGGTGGGCCGCGTCCTCTGGACCCGTGCGGTGCACGCGCCTCCCGCCCGGAGGCGGTGAGGTGGACCACCTGCGCTATCTGCTGCTGCTGGCCGGCTGCCTGGCGGTGACCCTGCCCCTGGAGCTGTCCGGCAGCCGGGTCTACCGGCGCCCGGCCCGGCTGGCGCGGGCCGTGCTGCCCGTCGCGGCGGTCTTCCTCGCCTGGGACGCGGTCGCGATCGCGGCCGGCGTCTGGTGGTACGACCCGCGCTACCTCGTCGGCGTCACGCTGCCGCTGTCGGTGCCGCTGGAGGAGGCGCTGTTCTTCGTCGTCGTGCCCGTCTGCGCGGTGCTCACCCTGGAGACCGTACGGCGGCTGCTCCTCCGGGTCCCGGTCCGCGCACGGACGGAGCGGCGCCGATGACCGAGCGAAGCGAGGGAATCGACGGCACAACCCCTCTGGTCACTCCTCCGACGAAGGAGGTTCCATGACCGAGTTGGGGTACACGGTGCCGGCGCTCCTGTCGGTCCCCGCCGTCGTCGCCCTCGAACGCTGGTGGCTGCGTACCGGCCTCTTCCGTCGCCCGGCCTACTGGCTGACGATGCTGATCGTCTTCGGCTTCCAGGTCGTCGTCGACGGAAGTCTGACGCGGCTGCCGGCACCCGTCGTCGGGTACGACCCGCGCGGGATCACCGGGCTGCGCTTCCCCTTCGACATCCCCGTCGAGGACTTCCTGTTCGGGTTCGCCCTCGTCACCGCCACCCTGCTCGCCTGGGAGCGCCGGCGGCCGGACGAGACGGCCGGCCGATGACCGGCGGGCGGCTGCCGCGGAGCGGCGTCCCCGCGGCCTTCGACCGCCACGCGGCGGCGTACGACCGGCTCGTCGGCGCGAACCCCGGGTACCACGCCGACCTGCGCCGCGCCGCCCGCGCGTTCGCCCTGCCGGCGGACGGAGCGGGGGCGCGGCTCCTCGACGTCGGCTGCGGCACCGGGGCCTCCACCGCCGCGCTCCTCGCGACCGCTCCCCGGGCCGAGATCGTCGGTGTCGACGCCTCACCCGGGATGCTCGCCCGAGCCCGCGCCAAGCCGTGGCCCGCCACCGTACGGTTCGTCGAGAGCCCGGCCCAGGACCTGGCCGCCGAGGATCTCGGCGGGCCGTTCGACGGCGTCTTCGCGGCCTACCTCCTCCGCAACCTCCCCGCCCGCGACGCGGCGCCGGCGGCGCTGCGCTCCCTGCTGCGTCCCGGAGGAGTCCTCGTCGTCCATGACTACGCGCTGCGCGACGGGCCGCTCGCGCGGCTGGTGTGGCACGCCGTCTGCTGGGGCGTGATCATCCCGGCCGGCCGCCTGCTGGCGGGGGACGCGGGCCTGTACCGCTATCTGTGGCGCAGCGCGCTGGACTTCGACTCCCCGGAAGGGCTCGCCGACCGGCTCCGCCACGCGGGATTCACCGGCGTCCGGGTCCGTACGGCCGGCGGCTGGCAGCGCGGCATCGTGCACACCTTCCGCGCGGAGGCGCCGTGAGCGACAGCGGGGATCGCAGGCGGGTGCACCATCCGCCGCCGCCCGGACGCCCGCACGCGGACGGGCTCGCGGAGCGGCCGCGCGTCGTCGTGGTCGGGGGCGGCATCGCCGGGCTGACCGCCGCGACCGCGCTCGCCGAGCGCGGCGTCACCGTCGAGCTGTACGAACGCGAGAACCACCTCGGCGGGCGGGCCGGCGGCTGGACCGAGACGCTGCCCGACGGCACCCGGGTCGGCATGAGCCGGGGCTTTCACGCGTTCTTCCGCCAGTACTACAACCTCCGCGCCCTGCTGCGCCGGACCGATCCGCACCTCGACCGGCTGACGGCGCTGCCGGACTACCCGCTCGTCGACGGAGCGGGGCGCACCGACACGTTCCGCGGCCTGCCCACCGCCCCGCCCTGGAACGCCGTCGCCTTCGCCCTCCGCAGCCCGACCTTCAGGGCCCGAGACCTGCTGCGCCTGAACGCCCGCGCGGCACTCCCGCTCATGAACGTCACCGTGCCCGGCACGTACCGGCGGCTCGATCACCTGGACGCCGCCGCGTTCCTGGCCCGGTTGCGCTTCCCGGCCGCCGCCCGGCACCTGGCGTTCGACGTGTTCTCGCGCAGCTTCTTCGCCCCGCCGGAGCGGCTGTCCGCCGCCGAGCTGGCGGTCATGTTCCACCTGTACTTCCTCGGCTCGGCCGAGGGCCTGCTGTTCGACGTCCCCCGCCGCCCGCTCGCGGACCTGTGGGCGGCGGCGGGCCGTCACCTGGCGCACCTGGGCGCGGAGATCCACACCGGCACCCCGGTCGACGCCGTCCGTCCCCGGCCGAACGGCTTCGCCGTGGAGACCCGGCGCCGCAGCCGCCACGCGGACGCGGTCGTCCTGGCCCTCGACGTCCCCGGCCTGCGCGCTCTCGTCGCCGCGTCACCCGGGCTCGGCGACCCGGAGTGGCGGGGCCGCGTCGCCGCCCAGGCCACCGCGCCGCCGTACCTCGTCCGCCGCCTGTGGCTCGACCGGCCCGTCGCGGCGGACCGGCCGGCGTTCCTGGCGACCGGCGGGCTCCCGCCGCTGGACAACATCAGCGTGCTGAACCACTACGACGAGGAGGCCGCGTCCTGGGCCCGCGCGACCGGCGGGTCGGTCGTCGAGCTGCACGCGTACGCGGTGACCGCGGCACGCGAGGCGGCCGCCGCGCGCCTGCTGCGCCGCCTGTACCGGATCTATCCGGAGACCGAAGGCGCCCGGGTCGTCGGCGACGTGACCGAGTGGCGGCAGGACTGCCCGCTCTTCGCGCCCGGCACGTTCTCCCGGCGGCCGACCGTGGACGGACCGGTGCCGGGGCTGGTCCTGGCCGGCGACGGCATCCGCGTCGACCTGCCCGTCGCGCTGATGGAACGCGCCGCCACCACCGGCTGGCACGCCGCGAACCGGCTGCTGTCCCGCTGGGGCCTGACGGGACATCCGCTGACCACCGTCCCGCTGCGCGGCCGCGTGGCCGTGCTCCGCCGCCTCGCCGACCTGGCCCCGCGTGCCGGCCGCGGGTCAGGAGGTTCCGGTGCGTAGGGCGTAGCGGCGTTCGGCGTAGGCCAGGTCGTCGCGCCACAGCCGCGTCGCCGCGCGGCGCATCATCGGTCGCACCACCGGTGCCGCCAGCCGCGCGACCGCGAACCCAGGGCGCTCCGAGGTGGCGATCGTCGCCTCGATCACCGCGGTGCGCGGGCGGCCGTCCCGGCCGGGCCCGAGCGGAGTCGCGTGCGTCTCGACCACGCTGCCGACGCCTTCACCCTCGACGATGCGCATCACCACCGTACGAGGCTCCGGGCAGGTGAACTCCGCCAGCACCGGAACGCCCAGGCGCGGCCCAGCCCGGTAGGTGACCTCGACCAGGAAGCGGTCCTCCGCATCCCCGGCGCCGACCGCCGGGGCGTGCGTCACGCGCAGCCGGGTGAAGGAGTAGGGGTGGAACCAGGCGCCGTGCCACGGGTCGAGCCGGTTGGCGACCACGTCCTCCGGCTCGCACACGCCGACCGCCCGGATCACCGCGTGCAGGCTGCGCGCCGCCCGGGGCCGGGCGGGCAGCACCGGCAGGGGCGACGGCTCCTCACCGGCCTGGTCGAGCCGGACCCACGTCAGGACGCCGTCGTCGTGGCAGGGCAGCGGCCGCCACCCCGCCCCGCCGTCCGGTGGGAGCCGCAGCCCGTGCCACCGGCACACCAGGTCGCCGCAGACGATCCGGCCGCGGGCCAGCGGCGCGCCCAGGTGCGGACACGCGCCGGGCCCGGCCACCACCGCTCCGGCGCCGTCGCGCCAGGCGACCAGTTCCCTGCCGAGGACGCGGAATCCCCGTGGCCGGTCCGCTCGCACGTCACGGCTGGCCGCGACGGCGAACCAGTTTCCGGAGGGGCGCGCCCGCGCCCGCTTCAGCGCCGCCTTGATCACCGCCGCGTCGGCCTGGCCGACGGTCGGCTCCTGCTCGGCCCAGCGGGTCTTCGGTCGCGACCGCACCGGCCACCGCGCCGGCCGTCGTCCCTGGTCATCGCGGCCCGCCACCCGTCCTCCTCCGGCCGAGTCGTCCCCGGCCGTACCTGCCCGCGCGGTACCGGGTCCAACCTGGCACTTACCACTCAGTGATAGATGCCTTACTCCAGGTGTCGCCGTGTGTGAGTCCGGATGGGGCGGGAAAGGGGGCGGTCTCAGCCAGGCGGCGGCCACGACCGCCGACGAATCTTCATGTTCCGAAACCGCCCAAACACTGTTGGGACCCCTCATGCTTTTCGACGTCACGTGGATGAACCGCGCAGAGTGCCAGAAGGTCGACCCGGAGCTCTTCTTCCCGATCGGGAACGGGAGACTGACTCCGCACCAGGTCGCCGAGGCGCGGGCGGTCTGCGGACGGTGCCCGGTGAGCTCGGACTGCCTGCGCTACTCCCTGGAGACCGCCCAGGGCCACGGCGTCTGGGGCGGCGCCGACGAGGAGGAGCGCCGGACCATGCGCTCCCGCGCCCAGCGGCGAGGGCCGGTCGGCGCGGCCCGGCAGGGGCACGGCCGACCGGCCCGGTGAGGGTGGCTCCCACCGACTCGTCGTGCGGGGCCGTCTTCTTCAGCGCCTGAACAGGGCGGCCGGGGAGGCGGCCTGCGCCATGCGCCCCCGGGCGATCACCGCGAACAGCACGCCGAACACCGCCGGGAGCGCCGCGAAGGCGGGCACCAGGACGAACACCTGCGTGATGATCGCGCCGATCATCAGGCCGATCAGACCGAGCGCGGCCCAGGCGGCGAGCCGGGGGAGGAGCAGGCCGATCGCGCCGGCGGCCTCGACCACGCCGGTGACGTACCGGAACCACTGACCCCAGCCGATCTTCGCGAACGTCTCCACCGCGTCCCGCTGGCCCGCGAACTTGGGCGCGGCCGAGGCGATCAGCAGGAACGCGGCCAGCAGGATCTGGATCGTCCACAGCGTGATGCTCAGGGCGCGCCCGCCGGTCGTGCGCGAAGCGGCGATCGTACGGGCGGTGGCGGTGGTGTCGGTGGCGAGCATGGCGTCTTCCTTCCGGTGAACTGTGACGGCGTCTTCCCGGCCGCTGCTCACGCGTCGAACGGCGACCCGCCGGATCGACACCTGACTCAAAGATTTTTCGGAGAACAATCTGTTCTGGACGTGTCGATCCGGCCGGGGACCGTTCGACGCGTTGGCAGAGGCGCCCAAGAGGGCGGCCGGTTCGTCCGGCGCCACCTCCGGAGAAGAAGGAGATCACGACGATGCGGTTCCTCATGATGACCAAGGACCAGTCGGCGGGCGGGCCGCCGGACGAGAAGCTCATGGTCGAGATGGGCAAGTTCATCGACGAGATGACCCGTGCGGGCGTACTGCTGGCGACCGGCGGGCTGAACCCCGAGGGCGTCTACATCAAGTCCGAGGGCGGAAAGATCACCGTGACCGACGGGCCCTTCACCGAGGCGAAGGAGGCGGTCGTCGGCTTCGCGCTCATCGAGGTCCGCTCGAAGGAGGAGGCCATCGAGCTGTCCAAGCGGTTCTGGCAGATCGTCGGTGACGGCGAGGGCGAGATCCGCGAGATCTTCGGCCCGCCGCAGTAACCCCGGAAGCCTCTGGAAGAAGGAGACACGGCCCCGGCGACCGCGAGTCGCCGGGGCCGTGTCGGTTCACGTCCGCGCGTCGTACGGCGTCGCGTCGGGTTGCGCGCGGCCGGACCCCGGTGCTCTGATCGGCTGCGTGACGACATCGGATGTGCACCGGACGATCGACGCGATCTGGCGGCTGGAGTCGGCGCGGATCATCGCCGGCCTCACCCGGATGATGCGTGACGTCGGCGTCGCCGAGGAGCTCGCGCAGGACGCGCTCGTCGCCGCCCTCGAACAGTGGCCGGAGGACGGCGTCCCGGACAACCCGGGCGCCTGGCTCATGGCCACCGCCAAGCACCGGGCGATCGACCGCATCCGCAGGGAGAAGCGGTTCGAGCTGAAGCAGCAGGAGATCGGCCGTGATCTCGAGACGCGTCAGGACCCGACCGACGCCGAGCTGGAGGCCGCGCTCGAGGAGGACCTGGGCGACGACCTGCTGCGCCTCATGTTCATCTCGTGCCATCCGGTGCTGTCCACGGAGGCGCGGGTGGCGCTCACGCTCCGGCTGCTGGGCGGGCTGACCACCGATGAGATCGCGCGCGCGTTCCTCGTCCCCGAGGCGACCGTCGCCCAGCGGATCGTCCGGGCCAAACGGACGCTCGCCAAGAAGAAGGTCCCGTTCGAGGTGCCTCCGGAGGCCGAGCGGGCCGCTCGCCTGTCCTCCGTCCTGGAGGTCCTCTACCTCGTGTTCAACGAGGGGTACTCCGCGACGGCCGGAGACGACTGGACGCGTCCGGCGCTCTGCCAGGAGGCCCTGCGGCTCGGCCGGGTCCTCGCCGAGCTGACGCCCCAGGAGGCGGAGGTCCACGGCCTCGTCGCGCTGATGGAGATCCAGGCCTCTCGCCTGCGCGCGCGGGTGGGCCCGTCCGGGGAGCCGATCCAGCTCCTCGACCAGGACCGCGCCCGGTGGGACCACCTGCTCATCCGCCGCGGGTTCGCGGCGCTGCTGCGGGCCGAGAAGGCCGGCGGGGGGATCGGCCCGTACATGCTGCAGGCCGCGATCGCCGCCTGCCACGCCCAGGCGCCGACCGCGGAGGACACCGACTGGGCGCGCATCGCCACCCTCTACGAGGCGCTCGGGACGGTCACGCCGTCCCCCGTCGTCGAGCTGAACCGCGCGGTCGCGGTCGCCATGGCGTACGGCCCGGAGCAGGGCCTCGGCATCGTCGACGGGCTCGCCGAGGAGCCGGCCCTGCGCGACTACCACCTGCTGCCGAGCGTGCGGGGTGACCTCCTGGCCCGGCTCGGCCGGTCGGCGGAGGCCCGCGCGGAGTTCGAGCGCGCCGCGTCGCTGACCCGCAACGACCGGGAGCGCACGCTGCTCCTGGACCGGGCCGCCGCCTGCGACGAAACGGCCACGGCGGCCGACTGACCGCCTCCAACGCCGGATACGCCGGCTCAGGCCGGTCGGTGGGCCGGGGCGCTCGTCGGGTCGCCGCTCGCGTTCCGCACCGAGAACTCGAGCCGGTCGTCGTGGACGGTCACCCGGACGTCGTCGCCGGGGCCCAGCCGGCCGCCCAGCAGCATGCTGGACAGGCGGTTGTCGATCTCTCGCTGGATCGTGCGCCGCAGCGGCCGCGCGCCGAACTCCGGCTGGTGGCCCCGGCGCGCGAGCCAGTCCACCGCCTCCTTGGTGAACTCGATCGACAGGTTCTGCGCGCGCAGGCGGCGCCGGGTCTCGTCCAGCAGCAGGTCCGTGATCCGCCGCAGTTGCTCGGCGTCGAGGCGGCGGAAGACGATGATCTCGTCGACGCGGTTCAGGAACTCCGGGCGGAACGCCTCGCGCAGCCGCCGCATGACCCGGTCGCGCAGCGACGTGTCCTCCGTGCCGCCCGCGTCGGAGAAGCCGGTGGCCAGCCCGCCGGTGCCGATCACGTCGGAGCCGAGGTTGCTGGTCATGATGATGACGGTGTTGCGGAAGTCGACCGTACGGCCCTGGGCGTCGGTGAGGCGCCCGTCGTCGAGCAGTTGCAGCAGGACGTTGAAGAGGTCCGGGTGCGCCTTCTCGATCTCGTCCAGCAGCACCACCGAGTACGGGCGGCGGCGTACGGCCTCGGTGAGCTGGCCGGCCTCCTCGTAACCGACGTAGCCGGGCGGCGCGCCGGTGAGCCGGCTGACCATGTGGCGCTCCTGGAACTCGCTCATGTCGAAGCGCACCATCCGGTCCTGGCTGCCGAACAGGGCCTCGGCCAGCGCGCGGGCCAGCTCCGTCTTGCCGACGCCGGTCGGCCCCAGGAACAGGAAGCTGCCGATGGGCCGGTTCGGGTCGCCGAGACCCGCGCGGGAGCGGCGGACCGCCTCGGCGACCGCGGCGACCGCCTCGTCCTGGCCGACGACCCGCTGGTGCAGGTGCTCCTCGAGGCGGAGCAGGCGTTCGCGTTCCTCCACGGTGAGCTGGGCGACCGGGATGCCGGTGATCCGCGAGACGACCTCGGCGATGTCCTCGGCGGTGACCTCGGGCACCGTCGCGGCCTCATCGTCCTCGCCGGTCGTGGCGGCGACGCGATCCTCGAGCTCGACGATCTGGTCGCGGAGGGCGGCGGCCTTCTCGTACTTCTCGTCCGCGACGGCCTGGTCCTTCTCCCGGCGGCGATGGTCCAGCTCCTCCTCGAGGCGCCGTACGTCGCGGCCGGGGGTCGTCGTGCGCAGCCGGACACGGGCGCCGGCCTGGTCGATGAGGTCGATCGCCTTGTCCGGCAGGAACCGGTCGGTGAGGTACCGGCCGGCCAGGTCGACCGCCGCGGTCAGCGCCTCGTCGGTGAACCGCACCTGGTGGTGGGCCTCGTAGCGGTCCCGCAGCCCGCAGAGGATCTCGACGGAGTCCTCGGGGCTCGGCTCGGGCACGAGGATCGGCTGGAAGCGGCGTTCGAGCGCGGCATCCTTCTCGATGTTCTTGCGGTACTCGTCCACGGTCGTCGCGCCGATGACGTGCAGCTCGCCGCGCGCCAGGGCGGGCTTGAGCATGTTCCCGGCGCTCATGCCGCCCTCGGCGCCACCGGCCGTCACCATCGTGTGGATCTCGTCGATGAACACGAGGATCTCGCCGGCGTGCGTGCTGATCTCCTCGACGACTTTCTTCAGCCGCTCCTCGAAGTCGCCGCGGAAGCGGGTCCCGGCCACCAGCCCGGCCAGGTCGAGCTGGATCAGGCGCTTGCCGCGCAACGTCTCCGGCACCTCGCCCTCGACGACGCGCTCGGCGATGCCCTCGACGATCGCGGTCTTGCCCACCCCGGGATCGCCGATCAAAACCGGGTTGTTCTTCGTACGCCGGGACAGCACCTCGATGGTCTGCTCGATCTCCTCGTCGCGGCCCACGACGGGGTCGACCTTGCCCTCGGCGGCCATCGCGCTGAGGTCGCGTCCGAACTGGTCCAGGGTGGGCGTGTCGGACGGCGGATGCGCGGCGGGGCCGCCGGGCGTGCTCCCGATCGCCGACCGCAGGGACTCCGGCGTGATCCGCGCGGCCAGGAGCAGGCGGCCGGCCGCCGACTCGGGATTGGCCGCGAGCGCGAACAGGATGTGCTCCGGGCCGATGTAGGAGGACTCCAGGGCACGGGAGATCTGGTGGGCGTCCAGCAGCGCCCGCTTGGCGGAGGGCGTGAGCCGCGCGGACAGGTCCTCGCGGGCCGGGCCGCGCCGGACGTGCTCCGCGGCCTGCCGGGCGAGCGTCTCCGGGTCGGCGCCGGCACGGTCCAGCAGGTGCCGGGTCACGTCCTGACGGGTCGTCGCCCACAGCAGGTGGTCGGTGTCCAGGTCGGGGCCGCCCCACTCGGCCGCCTTGACGGCGGCGTCGCGGACGAGCTCCCGGGCGCCCTCGGTCATGAACCGCGCGATGTTGACGCGGTTCGTGGGCCGCCGGGGCGCACCCGCCCCGAAGAATCGGGCCAGGAACTCCTCGAACTGGTCCGACTCTCCGTTCTCGTTCCGTCCTTCGGACATCTCACCCTCCTCACCAGGCGTACCCCGGCGTGCGCTTTCCCCTGCTCGCGCGACCCCTACCCGAGGCGGGGATCCAAAACGTGCACCCGTCGGCCGACGGTCAGCGGTAGTCCTCGTCGACATCGGCGCGGGCGGTGGCCTGCTGTTCGAGGACGTCGGCCTCGTTGGCGTCGAGCGGAAGCTCCTCGCCGGGCGGCGGCTCCGTGGAGCCCTCCTCCTCTTCCCCGGCGGTATCGAGGCGCTGCTCGATGAAGTCGGCCTCGGGCTCCTCGATGCCCGGTGTCTCGTCCGGTATCGGATCGGAGTGGACGACCTCCTCCGGGTTCGCCGGCTGGCCCCGGTTCGGAAGATCACGTTCGGTCATGGAGGCTCCTCACGAGCTTGGCGGGAGTGATGGGCAGGTCACGGACGCGCCGGCCCGTGGCGTGGAAGACGGCGTTGGCGATGGCCGCGGCGGTACCGACGATGCCGATCTCCCCGATGCCCTTCGCGCCCATCGGATTGAGGTATGGATCGTCCTCGTCGATCCAGGCGACCTCGATGTCGGGCACGTCGGCGCAGGCGGCGACGTGGTACTGCGCGAGGTCGTCGGTGAGGAAGTCGCCGAACCGCTCGTCGACGACGGTCTCCTCCAGCAGCGCCATGCCGAGGCCCATGGTCATGCCGCCGATCAACTGCGAGCGGGCGAGGTCCAGGTCGATGATCCGCCCGGCGGCGAAGACGCCGAGCAGGCGCGGGACGCGTACCTCACCGGTGTCCGTGTCGACCCGGACCTCGGCGAACTGCGCGCCGAACGCGTGCCGGGCCAGCTCCGAGTCGCTCTCGACGTCCTCGGTGGTGTCGGCGGTCCCGTGCTCGCCGTTCTTCAGCAGCGCCTCGCAGGCCTTGACGACGGCCGACCCCCAGGAGGCGGTGCCCATCGACCCGCCCGCCACCGGGGCCCGCGGCAGGGCGCTGTCGCCGACCTCGACGCGCACCCGGTCCGGCGACACGCCGAGGGTGTGCGCCGCGATGCGGGTCAGGGCGGTACGGGCGCCGGTGCCGATGTCGGCGGCGGCGATCCGGACCGCGAACCCGCCGTTCTCGATGGTGACGCTCGCCTCGGCCGGGCGGCGCTTGGAGGGATAGGTGGAGGCGGCGACGCCGGTGCCGACGAGCCACCGGCCGTCCCTGCGGACGCCCGGTTCCCGGTCCTCGGGATCCCAGCCGAAGCGGCGGGCGCCCTCGCGCAGGCACGCGACCAGGTTCCGGGAGCTGAACGGCAGCCCGCTCTCGGGCTCGGTGTCCGGCTCGTTGACGACGCGCAGCTCGATGGGGTCCATCCCGGCGGCGTGCGCGAGTTCGTCCACGGCCGACTCGAGCGCGTACATGCCGGGGCACTCCCCGGGCGCGCGCATCCACGACGGCGTCGGCACGTCGAGCCGGACCAGCCGGTGCGTCGTGCGCATCGCGGGCGTCGCGTACATGACCCTCGTCGGCGTCGCGGTCTGCTCGGCGAACTCGGTGACCGTGGAGGTCTGCTCGATCACGTCGTGCGCCACGGCGGTGAGCCGCCCCGCGCCGTCGGCGCCCAGCCGCAGCCGCTGGATCGTCGGCGTTCGGTATCCGGTGACGTCGAACATCTGCTGGCGCGTCACCGCGATCTTGACGGGCCGGCGTACGGCCCGGGCGGCGAGCGCGGCCAGGATCGCGGGCGGCCGGGTGGTGCCCTTGCTGCCGAACCCGCCGCCGACGTGCGGGGCGACCACCCGGACCCGCTCGGCGGGCAGGCCGAGGACCGCCGCGATCGTGTCCCGGTCGGCGGACGCGCCCTGGGTGGAGTCGTACACCGTCAGTTCGCCGTCGTCGTCCCAGACGGCGAGGGCGGCGTGCGGCTCGATCGGGTTGTTGTGCAGGGCGGGCGTCGTGTAGGTCGCGTCGACCGTGACCGCCGCGTTCGCCAGCCCGGCGGCCAGGTCGCCGTACCCGGTGTCGGTCGGCAGGGCCGGGTTGACCTTCTCCGGGCGGTACCGGGCCGGGTGGTCCGGGCGCAGCCGCACGTCGTGCGGCTCGGCGTCGTACTCGATCCGCAGCGCCTCCCCGGCGGCGCGGGCGATCTCCAGCGTCTCGGCCACCACCAGGGCGACGATCTGCCCGTGGTAGGCGACCGTACGGTCCTGGAAGAACCGCAGCTGCGGCTCGGCGTCCTCGGCGAGATCCGGGGGATCGTCGCTGGACAGCACGGCCAGCACGCCGGGCGTCGCCAGCGCCGCCGCGGCGTCGACCGACCGGATCCGCCCCCGCGCGATGGTCGACTGGACGGCGTGGGCGTACGCGACGTCCGGGGCGGTGTACTCGTACGCGTACGTCGCCCGTCCGGTCACCTTCTCCAGGCCCTCGACGCGATTCATGGGACGAGCTCCAGAAGTGTGCGGACGATGAGGTTGCGGGCCAGCGGCACCTTGTAGCCGTTGTGCGGCAACGGCCGGGCTTGGTCGAGCTCCGCGTCGGCGGCCCGTACGAACTCCTCCTCGCGGGCCGGCGCGCCGCGCAGCGCCTCCTCGGCGCGGCGGGCCCGCCAGGGCGCGTGGGCGACGCCGCCGAGCGCGATTCGGCAGTCGCGCACGGTTCCATCCTCGGCCATGTCGAGCACCGCGGCGATGGAGACCAGCGCGAAGGCGAACGACGCGCGCTCGCGCACCTTGTGGAAGTGCGAGCCCCCGGGCGGGGGCGGCGGCAGCTCCACCGCCGTGATCAGGTCGCCGGGCTCCAGCACGGTGTCGCGGTGCGGCTCGTCGCCCGGCAGCCGGTGCAGCCCCGGCATGGGGATCGTCCGGTCGCCGCCCGGCCCCGTGACGAGGACCCGCGCCTCGAGGGCCGTGAGGGCCACCGCCAGGTCCGACGGATGGGTGGCCACGCACTGGTCCGAGTACCCGAGGATGGCCAGGTTGCGGTGGTCGCCGTCGATCGCCGGGCAGCCCGAGCCCGGGTCGCGCTTGTTGCACGGCTTGGAAACGTCCTGGAAGTACGGGCACCGGGTCCGCTGCAGCAGGTTGCCGGCGACGGTGGCCATGTTGCGGACCTGACCGGACGCCCCGGCCAGCACGGACCGCGTCAGCATCGGGTAGCGCGCGCGGACGGCGGGGTGCAGCGCGAGGTCGGTGTTGCGCACCGCGCCGCCCACGCGCAGGCCGCCGTCGGCCTCCTCGATCCGGTCGTACGGGAGGCGGCTGACGTCGACGAGCCGGTCCGGCCGGGCGACGCCGAGTCGCATGAGGTCGACGAGGTTGGTGCCGCCGCCGAGGTACATGGTGCCGGGCCGGTAGGCGCCGACCGCCTCGGTCGCGTCATGGGCCAGTGCGTACTCGAACGGCTTCACCCGGCCACGTCCTGGATCGCGGCGACGATGTTGACGTAGGCGCCGCACCGGCACAGGTTGCCGCTCATGCGCTCGCGGATCTCCTCGGGGGTGAGCGGGGGATCGGCGGTGAGGTCCGCGGTGATCACGCTCGGCCCCGTCTCGGCGGGCAGCCCGGCCGCGGAGCAGAGCTGGCCGGGCGTGCAGTACCCGCACTGGAACGCGTCCCGGGCGAGGAACGCGGCCTGCAGCGGGTGCAGGCCGTCCCCGTCGGCCAGCCCCTCGACCGTCGTGATCTCGGCGCCGTCCTGCGCGACGGCCAGGGCGAGGCAGGCGTTGGCCCGCCGCCCGTCGATCAGCACCGTGCAGGCGCCGCACTGCCCGTGATCGCAGCCCTTCTTCGTGCCGGTGAGGCCGAGGTGTTCGCGCAGCAGATCCAGCAGCGAGACGCGGTTGTCGACGACCACGGAGCGCGGTTCGCCGTTCACTCGGAGGTAGATCTCCGTCATGCGCGCTGCCCTACCCGGGACTTTCCTCGCTAACCGCGCGTGACCGGGTGGCCGTGCGCGTGGTCGCGGTCCGCGTGGTGACGTGCGTGGCGGCCCGGGTGGTGCACCGCACGCCGCCCCGTGAGCAGGTCGGCGAACGCGGCGAGCAGCGCGGCGACCACGAAGGCCAGGATGACGAACAGCCCGTGCTGGAACGCCACCGCCCAGCCGCCGCGCGTGCCGCGCACCGCCGCGAAGAACACCGCCCCGACCGCCGCGATGCCGACCGCCGTGCCGATCCGCTGGCCGGTCTGCAGGACGCCCGCGGCGCTGCCGCCGCCTTCGGGCGGCACCTCCGAGAGAGTGATCGTCTGGTTGGGCGCGATCACCAGGCCGCTGCCGAGCCCCGCCACGAGGAACGGCGCCGCGGTGGCCAGGGCCACCTGCCGGCCGGAGTCGAAGTGCACGGCGAGGAGCACGCCCGCAAGCCCGACCCCGACGAGCACGAGACCGACCGCCACGAGCGGCCGGCCGAACCGCGAGACGATCCGGCCGCCGACGGCGGCCGCGGCGCCGGACCCGACCGCGAACGGCGTGATCGCCAGCCCGGCCTCGAGCGCGCTGTAGCGCAGGCCGTTCTGCAGGTACAGCGTGAAGATGAAGAAGACGGCGGTGAACCCCGCGAAGTACAGCAGCGCGATCGTCGAGCCCAGCGCGTACGAGCGGCGACGGAACAGGCCGAGGTCGATCATCGGCTCGCGGTGCCGCCGCTCCCACCACAGGAAGGCCGCCAGCAGTACGGCGGCGGCGGGCACCAGCAGCCATTTGCCGCTGCCGTGCCACTGCTCCTCCTGGACGAACGGGAGCAGCAGGGCCACCACGCCGATGCCCAGGAGCAGGACGCCGATCGGGTCCAGGCTCTGCGGACGGTTCGCCCGGCTCGGCGCCGGCAGCAGCCGCCAGGCGAGCGGCAGCGCGATCAGCCCGACCGGGACGTTGACGTAGAACACCCACCGCCAGCCCTCCTGCGCCCCGGCGAGCGCGATGATCGCGCCGCCGAGGATGGGGCCCGCCGCGGTGGCGATGCCGATCGTGGCCCCGAGGGCCCCGAACGCCCGGCCCCGATCCGGCCCCCGGAACATCACCTGGATCAGGCCCGCGATCTGCGGGTTCAGCATGCCGCCCGCCACACCCTGGACGAGTCGGGCGGCGACCAGCCAGGCGATGTTCTGCGCGATGCCGGCGGCGGCGCTGGCCAGGGTGAACACGACCAGGCCGGCCATGAAGACCGCCCGGCGGCTGCGCGCGTCGCCGAGCCGCCCGGAGGGGACCAGGATGAGCCCGAACGTCAGGGCGTACCCGCTGAGGATCCACTGCAGTCCGTCCGGAGACGCGTGCAGGCCGGTGCGGATGGACGGCAGCGCGACGTTGACGATGCTGACGTCGAGGAGGGTCATGAAGGCCGCGACGAGGCAGATCGACAGCGCCTGCCAGCGGTGTCGCACGGAACGCTCGGTGTCGTCAGGGCGTTCAGGGTGATCGGGGGAGGCTTCCGTCCGCATGAGGCTGCTGTGCTCCGGACAGATCCGTCCAAACCCCTACATGGTCGCCGGGTGAGGGCCGGGCGGAGAACCGGCCCTCACTCGTCCGCCTTTCGTCAGCCGAATGAGACCGAGTAACTGTTGGCCGTGAAATTCAGGCCGCCGCTCGAGGACGTTATCTCGAACCCGAACTGCACGTTTCCGACCGTGATGTCGCCGAACCAGCCGGCGCTTCTGATCCAGTTGAGCACGGCGCGGACGTCGACGCTCCCGGACGAGGTATTGCCCGAGCGGACGAACGAGAAGACCTGGTTGGAGCCGTTGCTGCCCTTGTAGACGCTCCACGTGTGCCCGCCGACGGACACGCTCGTCTGGTAGGAGCCGAGCGGCCCGACGGCACCGGTCTTGTTCATCCACAGCATGATCTCGTAGGCGTTGTCGCTCGACCAGACGTCGTAGGCCGACTCGTACGCCCCGGCCCCGGGCACCGTGACGTTGAAGCCGCTCTTCAGCGAGCTCAACGAGCTCAGTGACCTGCCGACGTACTTCGTGACGTTGGGATAGGACTTCACGCCGCCGGTGTTCGGGTGGTTCGCCCAGACGCCCCAGTTGCTGTAGGAGCTGGCCCAGATGGTCTGCGGGCCGGCGCCGCCGCCCCAGACGTCGTTGTAGAGGGTGTACCCGCCGTTGGACCAGGTGGCCCACTGGTCGGAGGACGACCAGGTCGCGGCCCGGGCCGTGCCGGACCACAATGCGCACACCAGTGTCAGGGCCAATGCGGGCACCGAGAATCGTGCCGTTTTCATTCGATGACCTCTCTGTCGAATAAGTGTCGAAGCGCTTCGACGTTAATTCGACGGGAACGGGGAAGAGGAAACCGCGGTGCCCCACACGATAGAAGCCGGATTGCGGCCGTGCAACGGCTGCTTTACAGGCGTGTTATCGCGCTGTTTCGAATAGTGTGACGGCGCCTTCGTCTCGGAGATCGATCGCGTCGGCGTGCAGGCCGTCGGTGACGTCCCGACCGCGACAGGGGCGCTCCGGCCGCGCGATGGTATGCGGTGCGCCCGAGAATGGACGAAACCGCGTGTCCCGACCGGGCCGGGCCGGGACCTCGTGCGTTCCCGTGGCGCGGAAGGTAGCCTTTCGGCTTCGAGGCCCCCAAGTAGTGTGAGCCGGACGGTAGGTGACGACCGGCTTCCCCGGTTCACGGAGAAACGCGCGGATTTCATGGCGAGGCAGTCCGAACGGCCGGCGGCGACCGGTCAAGCGCCACCCCTTTCGGCGGCGACCGGTCCGGCTCCGGCCCTCCCGGCGGTGACCGGCGCGGAGCCGGCCATCCCCGGATCACGCTCCGCCCGGGAGCCCGGCCGGGCCATCAAGCCGGGGCGGCACGGGCTGCCGCCGGAGACCGTCGCCGACATCCAGCGGGACCGGCTCATCGACGGTTTCGTCCAGGTGGTCGCCGAACACGGCTACCCGCGTACGACGATCAGCAAGATCACCGAAGCCGCCGGGGTGACGAAGAAGACGTTCTACGTCCACTTCACCGAGATGGACGACTGCTGCCTCGCGGCGTACCAGCGAGGCACCGGCATCCTCCTCGACCGGATGGCGCACGCGTACCACGCCGCGCCCTCCTGGCCGGAGGGCATCCGGGGCGGATTGCGGGCCATGCTGGAGCTGCTGGCCGCCGAGCCCCGGTTCGCCCGGTTCGCCCTGGTCGAGGTCAACGCGGCCGGCCCCCGGCTGCGCAAGGCGCGGATCGAGCACCTCGCGCGCTTCCGTAAGTTCTTCACCGACCCGGCGTACGACCTTCCGTCCCTGCCCACGGTCGTCATCGACGCCATCATCGGCGGGATCTATGGAGCGGTCTACGCGGCGGTGGAGGCGGGGGAGGGCGACCGCCTGCCGGAGATGCTGCCGTCTCTGGTCTACTTCGCGTCACTGCCCCTCGGTCACGAGGAGGCGGCGGCCCAGCTGGACGCTGACGATCGGCCCTCGCGGTAGAACGCCAGCAGGAAGTCGGTGAGCGGGTCCGCCAGGTCGGGGAGTTCGGCGGTCCGGTCGCTCTCCACGTGGTTGTAGACCATCGTGTAGACCCCGCCGATGATGGCGTTCCGGATCTCGTCCGGGATCCGCGGGATGCCGGGTCCGCCGAGGAACGACCGGAACCTCGCCAGGAACGCCAGCCGCGCCCGGCGCACCCGCGGGCCCGCCATGCTCGCGTCGATGACGGACATCCGGGCGAACGCCGGGTCGGCGGCCGCCAGCTCGAGGGCCGCCCGTAACCCGGCGCGGACCGCCGCGGGCCATGACGACTCCGCCCGGTAGGCGGTCTCGGTCCGGGCCAGCAGGACGCGCGTGCCGCGCTCGTACGCCGCCAGGAAGCACTCCTCGAGGTCGGCGAAGTGGGCGTGGAAGTCGCCGGCGGGCAGTCCGGCCGTGGCCGTCACCTCTTCGGCCGTCGTCCGCGCGAATCCGCGCTCGGCCACCACGGCGACGAGCGCGTCCATCAGCCGTGCCCGCCGGTCCGCGTCCGCCGGCCGTGTTCGGCGCGGCGTGGCGGTGTCCGCATTCGGTCCGCCCGAGCGTTCGCGCTCCGAGGCTCCGTCGCGCATGGGTGACCTCCCGTCGGTGGCCCCGTCATCAGGCTGTCTACCGCCTGCCGGTGCACGCGTAAATGGCGGCCGGGCCCCCGGTTCGGTGCGGCGGCGGCCGGATCCGGCCGTTGGCCCGGCCGTGGTTGACATGAGACACCGTACGGTTTCTATTTGCAGGAAGCTCGTTTGTTACCGACAAGTTTCGTACCGCAAATCGTCCTCGGGGGATGAGTCCCAAGGAGGCGGTGGCATGCGCCATCGTGGATCCAGAGCGGGAGCGGTCCTGCTGGCCGCACTCGCCGTGGCACTCCCGTACCTTCCCGCGGAGGCCGCCGCGGGAACGGTCACCGAGTTCTCGGCGAGCATCCCCGACAGCACCCCGCTGGGCCTGACGGCCGGGCCGGCCGGCAGCGTGTGGTTCACCGAGCACGCGCAGGGCCTCGGTCGCGTCGACGCCCTCGGCGCGGTGAAGGAGTTCCCCGTCCCGGCGAACTCACAGCACCACGTGGCCGTTCCCGAAGGGGCCGCGACCGCGTCGGACGGCACGGTGTGGGTCACCGACGCGTCCACGGTCGTGCCGCGCGTCGGGAAGGTCAACTCCACGACCGGCGCGGTGACCGCGTACGAGGTGCCGACCACCGGCGACGTGAGCTTCGCGGGCGGCCAGCTCACCGACATCACGGCCGGTCCGGACGGCGCCATGTGGTTCGCCGGCGGTCCGTCCAGCGCGGTCGGCCGGATCACCTCCTCCGGCGCCGTCACCGCGTACGCCACCGTCGGCCTGTCGCCGTACGCGATCACCACGGGCCCCGACAAGGCGCTGTGGTTCACCGACACGAACGGCGGGTCGATCGGCCGACTCGATCCGGCGACGGGGAACGTCACCACCTACTCGCCCGACTCGGCGGGGTCGGGCAACCCGGCGGCCGGCGGGATCACGGCCGGCCCGGACGGCGCGGTCTGGTTCACCGAGCCCGGCGTCGGCAAGATCGGCCGGATCGTCCCCGGCACGGGTGCCATCACCGAGTACGCGGTGCCGACCGCGAACTCCGCTCCTGAGGGCATCACCGCCGGCCCGGACGGCAACCTGTGGTTCACCGAGGCCGCGGCCGGCAACGTCGGCAAGATCGTGCCCGCGTCCAAGAAGATCTCCGAGTTCCCGCTGCCGAACGCTCTGGCGGCGCCCATGCGCATCGTCAAGGGGTCCGGAAGCACGCTGTGGTTCACCGAGGCGGGCACGGGCGCCGTCGGCCGGCTGAACCCCTCAACGCCGCCCTCCGGCTCGCCGCACGCCGCCGCCCCGCCGCTCGTCAACGGCATCAATCCCCGCGTCGCCGCGTCCTTCCAGGGGCGCTGCCCGACCTCCGCGATCATCTGCCAGACCCAGATCACGACGGGCGGCAGCGTGAAGATCGGTGGCTTCAGCCAGACGATGCCGCCCGGCGCGCTGCGCGTCACCGGCTACGTCACCTCGCTGGGCTCCGGCTCGGCGACCCTGCAGCCGCCGCTGACCGGCTCGGAGCTGGAGTCCGTCCCGGTCGACGTGCCGGGAGGCATCATCGGCACCCTGCCGCTCATCGGCCCGATCCTCGGCATGACCCCGGCGGCGATGCTGCCGTTCAACAAGCTCACGATCACCCAGTCGCTGGCCGGACCGGTGACCGTCGGATTCGGCCCCAGCGGCCTGCAGGCCACCGCGACGCTGAACATCCAGCTCAACAACCAGTTGCTCGGCACGAGCTGCGTCATCGGGCCGATCACCGCGAGCCTGGCGCCGGCCGACCAGTCCGGTGGCTCGACGCACGACCCGCAGCTCGGCTGGCAGCCCCTGAACGTCGAGATCAAGGACGACACCCTGTCCGTGCCCAAGGCCCACGGCTGCGGCCTCGGCGGAATCCTCGACGGGGTCATCAACTCGACCATGGGCCTGCCGTCGGCCTCCGGAAACAGCCTCGACCTGCCCGCGATTCTCAGCGTCGGCGCGGGGGCGCATTCCTGAGCCGCTTCCCAAGCCACGGAAGGAGGTCGTCACCCCCCGCACCGCACCGTCCCGCTGTCCCGACAACCCGCCACCACCCGCAACACCCGAGACCGGTGACGCCGGTCCCGGCCCCCTCACGAGAGGTACGCACATGATCTCCAGAACGGCGAAGCTCGCCGCGACCGTCACCGGGGCGGGTGCCCTGGTCGCCATGATGGGCGGCGTCGCCTACGCGGCGGGCGTCAGCCCGACCAACACCGCGATCACCGCCACCAGCAGCAGCGTGAAGTTCGCCGGCACCCTGTCCGGTCTGTCCTTCTCGGTGACCTGCACCGGCTCGACCATCAAGTTCACGACCCCGGCGTCGGGCTACGGCCCGGTCAACATCAGCCCGGACCCGACCTTCACCGGCTGCACCGACAACTTCGGCGGCACGGCCACGATCACGGCGAACCACACGAACGGCAGCTGGACGCTGCTGGCCATCGCCAGCCCGACGTCGGTCAAGATCACGATTCCCAAGGCGGGTGTGACGGTCTCGACGACGACGCTGCCCGGCTGCGTCGTGACGGGCGCCCCGACCGCCGCGGCGCCGATCACGGCGAGCTACAACAACACGACCGGCAAGGCGACGTTCACCAACGCGAGCGTGCCGTTCTCCGGGAACGCCGCCTGCGGCACGATCAGCCCGACCGGCACCGCGACCGGCGTCTACACCACGAGCCCGACGGTCACGATCACCTGACGTACGCGACCGAGGGACCAGCACGAGCAGGGGCCGCCTCCGGGCGGCCCCTGTCACTCCCGTACCGCCTGGTGACCGGAACCGGACGGGCGGCACTGATCGGCTTGACGTGAAACACCCGTGGGTTTCTAGTGGCCCACTATGAAGATCCTAGGAGGCGATGGCATGCGCCATCGTGGTGTGCGCGCGGGGGTCCTCGCGTCGGCGGCCCTGCTCGGCGCGGTCGGCCTCAGCCCGGCCTCGCCCGCCGGTGCCGCCGCCGGCGTGACCGAGGTCGGACTGCCCGTGCCCGACGTCACCCCGGCGGGCCTGGCCGCGGGCCCGAACGGCAGCGTCTGGTTCGCCGAGAACGCCGGTGGAGTCGGAAAGATCGACTCGGCCGGCAAGGTCACGGAGTACGCCCTGCCCGCAAACTCACAGAAGACGCGGGGCGCGGCCGACGGGATGACCGCCGGGCCGGGCGGCCGGCTGTGGTTCACCGACTCCTCCGTCGACGTCCCCCGGGTCGGCTATGTCGATCCGGCGACCGGGAAGACGACCCTGTTCGAGGTGCCCACCACCGGCGACGTCAACTTCGCGGGCGGCAGGCTGACCGACATCGTCGCCGGTCCCGGCGGCGCGATGTGGTTCGGCGGGGGCGCGGCGCCGGCCATCGGCCGGATCACCTCCTCGGGCACCGTCACCGTGTACGCCACCGCCGGCGCGGCCGTGTACGGCCTCGCAGCGGGCCCGGACGGCGCGGTCTGGTACACCGGCACCGACGGATCCATCGGCCGGCTCGACCCGGCGACCGGCGCGGTCACCACCTATAACCCGCCGTCCGCGGGCAGCGGCTCGCCGTCCCTCGGCGGGATCGTCACGGGCCCCGACGGCGCCCTGTGGTTCACCGAGCCCGGCGTCGGGATGATCGGCCGGCTCGACCCGGCGACCGGCGGCATCGACGAGTACCCGGTGAACACCGCCGACTCGGCGCCCATCGGCATCACCGTGGGCCCGGACAAGCAGATCTGGTTCACCGAGGCCGCCGCCAGCAACATCGGCAGCGTCGACCCCGGCTCCGGTGCCGTCACCGAGTACCCGCTGCCCGCCACGCTGTCCGCGCCGATGCGGATCGCGTCCGGTCCGGGCAACCGGCTGTGGTTCACCGAGTCCGGCAAGGGGGCCGTCGGCAGCCTCGATCCGGCCGCGCCGCCGACCGGATCGCCGCACCCCGCCGTCCCGGCGGTGGCGCACGGCAGCATGCCCCAGGTCGCCGCGAAGTTCCAGGCCCAGTGCCCGCAGAACCACGCCTGCCAGACCCAGGTCACCTCCGGCGGCAGCGTGAAGATCGGCAGCTTCGCCCTGACCCTGCCGCCGAACGCGATCCGCGTCACCGGCTACATCTCCTCCCTCGGCCCGGGCAGCGTCCTCAACCCACCGGTCATGGGGGACCAGTTCGTGTCGCAGCCGGTCGAGGTGCCCGGCGGCCTGATCGGACAGCTGCCGCTGGTCGGCCCGGTGCTGGGCAAGACCCCGGCGGCGTTGCTGCCGGTCAACCGGCTCACCGTGACGCAGACGCTGGCCGCGCCGATCACCGTCCAGCTCGGTCCGGGCGGCATCGAGGCGACCGCGAAGCTGAACGTCCACCTCAACAACCCGTTGCTCGGCTCCAACTGCGTCATCGGCCCGATCACCGCGAGCCTGACCCCGACGATCCTCGTCCCGGGCGGGGCCGGCGACCCGGACCTGGGCTGGACGCCCTACCCCGTGCAGATCAACAACAAGATCGCGGTGCCCGCAGCCAAGGGGTGCGGCCCCGCCTCGATCCTCGACGGCGTCATCAACCAGATGATGGGCCTGCCGTCGAGCTCGGCGAACAACTCCATGAACCTGACCGGCGTCATGAGCCTGGGCGTCGGCGTCAACCCGGCGGACACCCCGGCGGTGCGGTCCACCGCGTCCCCGTCGGTGCTGTCGAAGCTCGTCGCGGGACTGCGCCCGCAGCCGAAGGCCAAGAAGGCCGCCGCGAAGCGCGTCAAGGCCCCGAAGAAGGTGACGGTCAAGCTGAAGGCCCGGCACTGACGGTCCGCTCGTGGGACGCCGGGCCGCAGGACCGGCGCCCCACCGGCTCCGGGGCGCCGGCCGGGCCGCTGCGGAGCCCGGCGGCTCCTTTCGAACTCCGGCCCGGCCAGATCGGTTACCTTGATCCCGAGATGGCTTCAATGTCCGATTGGACAGGTGTCAGGGGACGAGGATGAGACGGATCGGGTCGCCGCTCTTGTTCTCCAGCCGGTCGACCGCGTCGGCGGCGTCGGCCAGCGGGATGTGGTCGGTGATGGAGGGAGCCAGGTCGAGGCGTCCGCTCGCGGTCAGCCGGACGAGTTCGGTGACGGACTCGGGGTGGCCGCCGTAGTGACCGCGCACCTGCTTGCACAGGTAGTTGAAGGTCAGGCCTTCGGTGATGGTGAGCGGCTTGGGCGTGATGCCGACCAGGATGAGGGCGCCGCCCAGGCCGAGCACGGCGGCGGCCTGCTCGCGGACCGCCGGCACGCCGGCGCAGTCGAAGGCGAAGTCCAGGCCTCGCCCGGCGGTGGCCGCGCGGATCTGCTCGGCGAAGTCCGGGCCGGCCGGGTCCAGGGCCAGGTCGGCGCCGAAGGCCAGAGCGCGCTCCCGCGCGCTGGGCAGCGGGTCGACGGCGATGATCGGCGCGGCGCCGACCAGGCGGGCGAGGCGCACGTTGTGCGCGCCTACTCCGCCCACGCCCCAGACGCCCACGGACTGGGCGGGGCGGACGCCTGCGGTGGCGACGACGGCGGAGTAGGGGGTGGAGACCGCGTCGGGAATGATCGCGGCCTGGTCGAAGGGGAGCTGGTCAGGGATGGGGATGAGGGTGTCCTCGCGGGCGATGGCGTACTCGGCCCAACCGCCGTCGTAGTCGATTCCCCGGGTACGGACCTGGTTGCACGGACGGCGGCGCGCGCAGTCATGGCACTGGTCGCAGCTCTGCCCGGCCTCCAGGGTTACGCGGGCGCCGACGGTCAAACCCCGCTTGAGGCCGGGGCCGAGCGTGTGGATCACGCCGGAGACCTCATGGCCCACGGTGATCACGCCAGAGGTGGCGAACAGCGGGAGAAGGGTGCCGTCGATGAGGTGGACGTCCGACAGGCACACGCCTGCGGCCTTGACCTGGATGAGTACCTCGCCCGGGCCGGGCACGGGAATGGGAACCTCCTCCACGACGAATCTCCTGCCATCGAGGTGGAAACGTCCGGCGAGCATGGTGTCCATGGTGACGCGCTTTCTGTGAGTGGTGATCTTCGGTGGTTCGCCGGCGGGGAGGCCGGGCATCCCTCGCCGGCGGGCTGGAGGGGCGCGGGACCCGGGCGGTGCGCCACGGTCCCGGCGTGTGTGGATCAGGCGAAGACGTCCTGCTGGTAGCGGCCGTCGGCCTCGAGCCGGGCGAGCCACTGCTGGGCGGCCTCGTCGTCGCCGCCGGTGTGGCCGCGGTAGACGGAGGCGAGGGCTTCGCGGACGGCCGGGGCCATGTAACGGCCGTCCCCGCAGACGTAGACGCACGCGCCGTCTTCGATGGCCTGCCACACGGTGTCAGAGACAGCGGTGACGGCGTCCTGGACGAAACGGTGCGGGTAGCCCGTGACGGCGGAGAAGGCGGTGTGGATCTGGGCGATCCCCGCCCGCTCCCAATCCTGCATCTCCTGCCGGTAGAAGTAATCGTGCTCGGGGTGGCGGCAGCCGACGAACACCTGCGAAAGGCCGACCGGTGTGCCGTTGGCGTGCCGCCAGGCGCGTTCTTCCAAGAAGCCGCGCAGCGGCGCGATCCCGGTGCCGGGGCCGATGAGGATCATCTGCGTGCTCGGGTCGGCGGGTGGGCCGAACGCCGGCGAGGGGACGCGCACGTAGCCGTAGACCACGTCACCGGGCTCAAGTCCCGCGAGGTAGGAGGAGCACACACCGCGGTAGCGGCCGTCACCGGACAAGGCCGCCCCTTCGAGGAGACCGACGGTCAGGCGCACGTGGCGCGGGTTGGCCAGCGGGCACGAGGAGATCGAGTAGAAGCGGGGACGGATGGGCCCCATCATCTCCAGAAAGACCCCCAGGGGCAGGCCGACCGCGGGGAAGCGCTCCAGGAGGCCCAGCACCGAGACGCGCTTGTCCAGGATCTCGGTCTGATATCGCTGTTCGGCTTCTCCGGTGTCGGCGATGTAGGCCTGGAGCTGCGGACGGGTCCAGGGGCAATCGGTGTATTCGGCGAGCCTCTGTATCTGGCTTCGGGTCGCCACGTCCTGCAGTTCCAGGAACTCGGTGAACAGGAGGCCGGCGGTGGCGGGCGTGCCCACCGGCAGGTGCGTCCTGCCGCCGCCGGGTTGGTCGAGCCGGAGCACTTGGTCGTGGTCGATGCCGAAGCGGGCCAGCGCACGGTCGACCAGCCGCGACTCGTTCTTGGCGAAGACCGCCAGGTGGTTGCCGGTTTCGTAGGTGACGCCCTCGGGCAGTTCGATGGTGATCGACTTCGCGGACGAGCGCGGCGGCTCAATGCCGAAGTCCCACAGCCCGGTCGGGTCGGCCACGAGCTCTTCGTTGGCGATCACGGTCAGGGGGTAGGCCTGCTCGGAGACGATCGCGGGGCGCACATCGGCCTCGGTGAGCAGCTGCACCCGGTAGCGCGGTGCGCCGTCGTCGGAGGTGTCGGCAGCGTACTCCTCGGCCAGCGTCGCCCATAGGGCGTCCATCCAGCGGGTGGCCATGCCGTCGAAGTCGCCGGCGGCATCGGCGATGCCGCGTTCGACCACCGGCGTGGCGCCGGCGGCCAGCAATGCGGCCTCGACCCGTCTGGGGAAGGCCTGGTAGGTCGCCACCCACTGAGTGTTGCCGGCGCCCAGCAGCGCGAACCGCACGTTCGACAGCGAGCCCTCCGGCAGCCCGGCGGCGATCAGATCGTCGAAACGCTGGGCATTGTCGGGTGCCTTGCCGTTGTAGCTGGCGGCGACGACGACGAGCAGGCCCTCGGTGGGCAGGTCGTCGCCCAGGTCGTCCAGGCTCATCAACGTGGTGCCGAACCCGGAACGCTCACCGCGGTCGGCGATCGTGCGCGCCAGGTCCTCGCAACTGCCCAGGCTGGAGCCGTAAGCGACGGTCAGGCTCACCCCGACACCGCTGACCGCGGCCTCCTGCCGCGTGTCGTCACTCTGCAGGTCCGCGGCGCCGAACACGGCCCGCTCATGCTCTTTGCGGGTCCGCACGACCAGCTCAAAGTCGCCGGGCTTACGCGTCAGCGCCTCCCGCACGTCCATCTTGTAGTCGGTGGTGTCGGAGAACTTGAACTTCTGCAGCACCAGCGCGAGGGCCAGGCGGGCCTCGGTCAGCGCGAACTGCCGGCCGATGCAGGCGCGCCGGCCGTTGCCGAACGGCTTGTAGGCGTGCGGGTGGTGCTGGGCCCGGTTCTCGGGAAGCCACCGGTCGATGTCGAACTCGTCCGGACGGTCCCATGCCTTGGGGTGGGTGTGCAGCGGACCCATCAGCAGGTTCGTCTTCGTCCCCTGCGTCAGCTCGTACTGGCCGCCGATGACGGTGTCCGCCAGCGGCGCCTTCATGATCTGCGGAATGGGAGCCCACAGACGCAGGGTCTCCTCCAGGATCCGCGGAATGACGTCCAGCTTCATGATCGTGTCGTAATTCGGGACCGTGTCGCCGGGCAGCATCCGGTCCACCTCGGCGTAGGCCTGGGCCAGCACGTGCGGGTTGCGCATCAGCGAGTACGTGGCGAACGACAGCAGACCACTGGTGGTCTCGTGACCCGCGATAAGGAAGGTCAGCACCTGGTCGCGGACGTTGTCGTCGTCCAGCGGCTTGCCGGTCTCCGGGTCGGTCGCCTGCAGCATCAGGCCCAGCAGGTCGTCCTCACCGCTGCCCCTGCCCTGACGCCGCTCTTTGATCACACTCTCGACCAGCTCCTGCATCAGCTGGATGTTCCGGTGGTACTGGTTCGCGTCGTCCTTGCGCTGGGCGGTCATCATCGGCAGCTCCTGAGAGCGCCGCATCGACTCGATCAGCGCCTCCAACAGTGCATAGAGGAAGGGGTGTAGCTCTTCCTTGCTGAAGGAGTCGAACCGGTAGCCGAACCCCGACAGAGCGATCGTGTCCAAGGTGAGGCGGGTGTAGTCGTCGGTGATCCTGACCGGCTGACCCTGGCGGCGCTCCCACTTGCCCACCAGGTTCTGGGCGATCTCGAGCATCTGCCCGAAGTAGCCCTTCATGGCTCGCTGGCTGAAGGCCGGCATGAGGATCCGGTGCGCCATGCCCCAGACCTCCTCATCGTCGGCGGCCGTGAACAGGCCCGCGCCGGCGTAGTCCCGGACATGGCTCAGCGGCGGGAAGATCGGCTTGCCGAAACGGGTCTCGTCGCAGACCTCGGTGATCAGGTCCGGGTCGAAGACGAAGACGTTCTCCTGGCCGGCGATGTCCACGCTGAAGATGCCCTCGGGGAATTGCTTGGACAGCTCCCCGAAGTACGCGACCGGGTTGGTGTCGGGGATCTGGGGCGCGTGGCCGAGGATCGGGATCCCGCGCGGGGACCGGGCAGGTCGCAGGTCGTTCGCGGTCATGGCGTGCTCCTTTGTGCCGAAGAGGCATGGGCAAGGGCGCCGGTCGATGCTGCGGCGCACCACAGAAACATACGTCGTATGGAAATAACCATACGATGTATGGAAGTAGTCGGCAACCCGGATCGCGCCGACCCTCGTCCCGTGACGGCCCGGCGATCGAGCCGTACGCTGTACGGAACTGATACCGTACGAGGTATGGAAAAGGTCAGGCGTCCCCCGCGGGGAACCAGGAAGAGAGACGTGCCTTTGACCGAGGCCGGGATCTACGCCGCCGCTCTGCGACTCATCGACGCGGACGGGGTCGAGGCGCTCACCATGCGCAAGCTCGCAAGCGAGCTGGATGCGAACCCGATGTCGCTGTACCACCACGTGCCGAACAAGGACGCCTTGTTGCGCGGCGTGGCGAGGATGGTCGGCGCCCGGTTCCGCACCGTGACGCTAGAGGACGCTCCCTGGCAGGAACGCATCCGCCTGCTCGCCACCGATTTCCGGACGCTGGCGCACCGCCATCCGAAACTCATGGCCTACTCGTTCGGCCAGCCGGACTTCCTCCAGCCCGAAGACCCGTTCTGGGCCGGGCTGACCGCGATCCTGGACGCCGCAGGGATGCCCCGGTCCGAGATCCCGCAGACGGCCGCTCTCCTGTGCGCGGCCGTCATCGGCGTGCTCACCGCCGAACTCAACGGTGCGCTTCACCGGTGGTCGCATCTCACGCCGACCGACCTCACTGTCGGCGAAGACGAGCCCACGGACGCGGGCCCTGATGAGGACCGCATGTTCCGCCTATTGCTGGACACGATCATCACGGGCCTGGAAATCCAGCTCACCGCGGCTCGTGACGGCGGCCAGGGCGCCGGCCATTGAGTCCGCTGTACTGAGCGGCCAACGTATCGCCACTATGAGGCACAGACCGACGAGAAGGGACCCTGCCATGGCCGAGACACCGGCCGGCCTCGAAACGCCGGTCGGCGCCGAATCACTGCTCAGCGCCGAACTGGCGGCCGTGCGCGGCGAACTGGCGCGCGTCGACGCCAAGTGCGCGACCCTGACGACGCTCACCATGGCCGGCCTCGCGTTCATAGCGACCAAGGTGGGTCACGGCCCAGACCTGGCCCGTGTCCTGCTGAGCGTGGCCGGACTGATGCTCGCAGCCGCCACTCTCACATTGCTCAGTGTCATCAGTCCGCACATCGGCTACATCCGGCTGTACGCCCGGCTCGGCCCGACGGGCGTACGGGAGCTACTCGCCGACCAGGCCGCCGTCGCCAAGCACCATGAGAACAGCTTGATCAGCCTGTCCCGAGTCGTCAGTCGCAAATACCTGGGGCTGCTCATCGCGGTGACGGAGACCGGCACCGCAGTCGCTCTGATAGCGGTGGCCACCTTCCTCGCCGGAGTGCTGTTCTGACGGAGGGCGGCGACCCGAACCGCTCACGCCTCAGTCGGTGACCTCTTCCGCGCGGGAGTGAACAACGGGTAAAAATCGACGAGTACGGCAGGTTCAGTAAGAAGGGCACGGGCTACCACCAGGTTCCCGGACCGGCCAACACCACCCGCCCCCCATAACGAGCAAACTCTGACCTCAGGAGGCGGCGGGAGTTTCAACTCGATGTCGGGTCACTTCTGGTAGGAGATCTCGACGCGGCGGTTCTCGGCCCGGCCGACGGGGTCGTCCTTGCCGTCCGGCGTCCGGTTCGGCGCCACCGGCCGGGCCTCGCCGTACCCGGTCGCGGTGATCGTCATATGCACCTGCCGGGCGAGCTCGGCCCGCACCGCCTCCGCCCGCTGCCTCGACAGTGTGAGGTTGGCGGCGGGGGAGCCGATGGCGTCGGTGAACCCCGCGACCCGCACCGGGCCGTGGATCCGCCCGGCGATCTCGGCGATCCGGCGCCGGGCGAGGTCGGTGAGCGTGGCCTTGCCGAAGTCGAACAGGACGTCCGCGGCGATCCGTACGGTGACCTCGTCGCCGACCGTCTCGTCCTCTTCGAGCGGGATCACCGCGTTGCCGAGGTCGATGTCGCGCACGCCGCCCGCCACGTCGATGGTGCGGACGGCCTCCTGGAGGTTCGCGTCCGGGACGTCGCCGGCGGTCGCCGCGCCGGGAAGGAACAGCAGGGCGGGCACGAGCGCCGCGCCCACCAGGAGAGAGCCGCGCCGCATCCCGGTCACCGCGTGATCGGAACGTCGTGGAAGATCGGCCAGTTGCCGATCTGCACGTCGATCCGGTCGACGCCCTGCGGCGGCGCGGCGAACGTGAACGACAGCTGCCCGGGCTGGTCGTTCGCGATGTTCGTCGTGACGTAGTCGGTCTGCAGCTCGTGTCCGGAGCCGTCCTTGACCACCAGGTAGCGCTTGAGGTTCACGGTGTCGATCAGGAAGACGCCGAGCGAGGTCTCGCCGTTGAGACGGTAGGGCGTGATCCGCTGGGTCGCGCCGTTCGGCACGTGCGGGGTCATGCTGATCGAGAGGTCGGCGAGCCGGCCACCGGTCTTGAGCCCGAGGACGGCGATGTCCACGGTCGCGCCGGAGGCGATCGGGGAGGGGAACGTCGCCTTCGCGACGGGCTTGTCCGCGGACGCGACCGTCACCCCGCCCTGGACGGCACCGCCGCCGGTCGCCGCGCCGCCGCCCTTGCGCCCTGAGTCGCCCTTGCTCCCGGAGTCGCCCTTGCCCAGGCAGCCGGACAGCCCGGCGACGATCAGCGCCGTCGCCGCGGCGGCCGACGCGGTCCGCCGAACAACTCTCACCGATCCTCCCTGGAAGACGGAGACGTCACCCGTCCGATCCGCGACACTCGATCGGCTCGCGACGGCGGGAGGGCTTTACCTTCGCTTGAACGTACCAGCTCGACCGGGAGCAAGATCGACGAACGCGCGCGTTCACCGGATGGACGTGTCACCGAGGGACTCGAGCAGGCCGCGCAGCAGGACCGCCAGCCCCTCCCGCTCGTCCGGACCCAGCGACGCGAGCAGCCGCGCCTCGTTGGCCACGTGCGGTCCGACGATCTCGTCGACCGTCGTCCGGCCTCGTTCGGTCAGGCGGACCCGGACGGACCGCCGGTCCTCCTCGTCGGGCACCCGTTCCACGAGGCCCTTCGCCGCCAGCCGGTCGATCCGGTTGGTGATCGCCCCGGAGGTCACCATCGCGGCGCGGTTGAGGGCGCCCGCGGTCAGCTCGTACGGCGGGCCGGACCGGCGCAGGGTGGCGAGCACGTCGAACTCCCAGTGCTCGAGGCCGTATCCGGCGAAGAAGTCCTTCAGCTCGCGGTCCAGGAGCCGCGACAGCCGGGTGATCCGGCCGACGATTCCCATCGGCCACGCGTCGACGTCCGGTCGCTCGCGGGCCCACTGGCCGAGGATCTGGTCCACCGCGTCGCTCACCTGGCACTCCTCTCAACGTAAACCATCTCAACGTTCATCTACTTGACGTTGAACGGCTGCGCATGCTGTTATCTCAACGTTGAGATTATCAATCTGGAGGGATTTTTGATGACCGTCCTCACCGCCCGGCGGGACGTCTCCTCCGCACCGAACGTCCGCGATCTGGCCCTCACCGCGCTCACCCCCCTCGTATGGGGGTCGACCTACGCCGTGACCACCGAGTTCCTGCCGCCCGGCCGACCGCTGTTCACCGCGACGATGCGGGCGCTGCCGGCCGGCCTGGTCCTCCTCGCCGCCACCCGCGTCCTGCCGCGCGGCGTCTGGGTGTGGCGGGCGGCGATCCTCGGCCTGCTCAACATCGGAGCGTTCTTCCCCCTGCTGTTCCTGGCCGCCTACCGGCTGCCCGGAGGCGTCGCGGCGGTGCTCGGCGCGGTGGGCCCGCTGTTCGCCCTCGCGTTCGCGGCCCTGCTGCTGGCCGAACGACCCACCGCCCGCAAGCTGCTGGCCGCCCTGACGGGACTCGTCGGCGTGGGACTCGTCGTCCTGCGCGCCGACGCCCGGATGGACGCCCTCGGAGTGCTCGCCGGACTCGCCGGGGCCGCGTCGATGTCGGCGGGCACGGTGCTCACCAAGCGCTGGGGGCGCCCCGAGGGCGTCGGCCCGCTCGGCCTCACCGCCTGGCAGCTCACCGTGGGCGGGCTGCTGCTCGTGCCGGTCACCCTGCTGATCGAGGGCCCGCCGCCGGCCCTCGACGGGCGTGCCGTCGGCGGCTACCTCTACCTCGGGGCGGTCGGCACGGCCGCCGCGTACTGGGTGTGGTTCCGCGGCATCTCCCGCCTGCCCGCGACCTCGGTGGCCTTCCTCGCCCTGCTCAGCCCGCTGTCCGCGGCGGTCATCGGCTGGGCCGCCCTCGGTCAGGCACTGGCCCCGCTGCAACTACTCGGCATGGCACTGGCCTTCGGCGGCACACTGGTCGGCCAACGCCCCGGCGGACCCCGCCCAACAACCACACCGACCGGCCAGGCGGTCGCACCGCCTCAGCAGGATGCCGCGCCAACCGGCCCGGCAGTGCCGAGGATCCCGGCGACCGCGCCGCCCCACCCGGCGACCGCACCGACCGGCCAGGAGGCCGCGCCGCCCCGCCAGGAGGCCGCGCCGACCGGCTAGGCGGCCGCGCCGCCTCAGCAGGATGCCGCGTCGGCAGGTCCGGCAGTGCCGAGATCCCGGCGAGCGCGCTGACAACCCCGGCGGCACCGTCCGCCGCTATCGCGAGAAGGAGTTCATAGTCATGCGTATCACCGTGTTCGGAGCGGCGGGCGGCGTCGGGCGCCGCGCGGTCGCCGAGGCGCTGTCCCGGGGCCATGAGGTCACCGCCGTCGTACGCGACCCGGGCCGGTTCGGGGAGCCGCCCGCCGGTGCCCGCATTCGTACGGCGGACGCTCGGAACCCTGAGGACGTGGCCCGCCTCGCCGCCGGCCAGGACGTCGTGATCACGGCGACCCGTCCGGCGCCCGGCAGCGAGCACGAGCTCGTCACGGCCGTGAAGGCGCTGCTGGCCGGCCTCGCGGGGACGGGGGTCCGGCTGCTCGTCGTCGGCGGCGCCGCCACGCTGACCGTGCCCGGCACCGGAGGCCTGACCGTGGTCGAGGAGCCGGGGTTCCCCGCCGATTGGCGGGACATCGCGCTGGCGTGCGCCGACCAGCTCGCGGCCTGCCGGGCCGAGACGGGCGTCGACTGGGCCTACCTGAGCCCGCCGGCACTCCTGGAACCGGGCGAGCGCACCGGCGCGTACCGTCTGGGAACCGACGAGCTGCTGACCGACGCCGAGGGCCGGTCCTGGATCTCGATGGAAGACCTCGCCGTCGCCCTGCTGGACGAGGCCGAGCGGCCCCGGCACCACCGGACGCGTTTCACCGTCGCCCACTGACCCCGGGCCGCTGCCCAAGGCGTACCGAATGCTCGGCGACCGTGGTCCAGGAGGGGGACAAATGCCGTTTCGTATGCCGGACCTCGGTGCTCGGCGGCTTGTGCGCCGGGCGGGTGGGGCGTTCGGTGGTCAGCAGCCGATGCGCGACGATCCGATGGCGACGTCGTCGAACCAGAGGGTGTCCCGCGCGCCGCCGTAGCTCTCCCAGCCGAGCCGCAGGTCGGTGGGGTGCGGTCGCCAGTTCGCCCGGCTCAGCCACTGGCGGTCGACGTCCGGCGTCGGGGTGCCGTCCAGGTGCAGGCCGGCCACCTCGGTCCCGTCCAGCCAGGTGCTCATGGTGCCGTCCGTCCCGTTGATCGCGAACTCCACGCAGGACCACCGGTTCACGGGGAGCGGAACGCTCATCGCGACGCCGGTCGGGCTCTGCTCGGGCAGGGTCGCGTCGTCGGACTCGCGGTTCCACTGCAGCGCCTGGTTCTGGCCGCCGAGCCGCAGGTGCCGGTTGCCGTCGGCCGCGTCGGTCAGCGTGGTAAAGGCGACGTGGCCGGCGGGCAGCGCCTGGGTGTGCCGGACGTAGTAGCGCACGTAAATCACCGAGCCGGCCGCGGCCACTCCCGTCGTGTTGACCGCGAAGGCGTGGTCGCAGTAGGTCGCGCCGCCGTCCACCCGGAGCGAGGTCGTACCGCCGTGCGCCTGAGTGTGGTCGACGGCGACCGTTCCGGTGCCCTGGCAGTCGGGGTAGGACGGCTGCCAGGCGCCGGACGGCGTCGAGCCGGTCTGGTTCTCGAACCCGTCGCAGAAGGCCGCTTGGGCGCACGACGTCGGTGGCGTCGGAGTCGGCGTGGGAGTCGGCGTCGGAGTGGGGGTGCCGTCTCCCTCACAGCTCGCGCCGTTCACCGCGAAGTCGGCCGGGACCGCGTTCTGGCCGCTGAACGTCCCCTGGAACCCGAAGCTCGTCGACGCACCGGTCGCCAGCGCGCCGTTGTACCCACTGTCCTGGGCGGTGACGGCCTGCCCGGATTGGGTGACCCGCGCGTTCCACGCGGAGGTGACCTTCTGGTCGCCGGCGAACGTCCAGGTCAGCGTCCAGCTCGTGACCGGGGCCGCGTTGTTGGTGACGGTGACCTGGGCGGTGAAGCCGCCGGTCCACTGGTTGACGGTGTACGTGACCGCGCAGGGTGGCGCGGCCGACGCCGGCCCGGCGCCGGGCAGCACGAGCGAGACCACCAGGATGATCGCTCCCACCACCGCCGAGGCGGCCCCGTACGGCCACGTGCGCGGCCGGGAGATCACGGGTCGGGTCTTCGCTGGGCCGGGCATGACTGCTCCTCACCGGGACGGCGCGTACGCGCCGGAGCGCGTACGCACCAGAGTGAGTCGGCCTCACCCACCCGGCAAGGATCTTCCATTTTCCTTTCACGCCCGAGGGCGGTGGCCGGTCAGCGCGTAGGCGTCCAGCCGTGCAGGCGCATCAGGACGGCGGCGACGTGGGCGAACCGCTCGCCGTCGAGGATCGCGCCCTCCCGGCGGATGTCGTCCTCGTCGAGCGCGAACACGCGGTCCAGACGCAGGGACGACGGGCGGCCGTCGCGGTCCCACGCGCCCGAGCCGAGCTCCAGCCAGTCCGGGTCGTCGCCGTGGTCACGGCTGGACAGCATCAGCGCGAGCAACCGGCGGCCGTGCCGGCCGACGACCAGCAGCGGCCGGTCCTTCCCGCGCGCCGGGTCCTCCTCGTAGGGCACCCACGCCCACACGATCTCGCCGGGATCCGCGAGGCCGTCGAGGTCCGGGGAGTACTCGAGGGTCGCCGCCCGCTCGGGGGTGTAGATCTCGCGCACCGCGCCGTGCGCGGGCCGCGGGTCTTCGCCTTGATCGAACATCCGGGCAGCCTATCCGGCCATCCGGCCGGTTCCGCGCCGCTCGGCGGGCGGGGGCTCAGTCGGTGGCGGGAACCGGATGGTGGCCGAGCCGGAGGCCGCCGATCATCTGGGTGACGAACTCGTCGTCCGCGGGGCCGTCGCCGAGCAGCATCTTCATGAACGCGTGGTTGAAGCAGGCGCCGATGAGGAGCCGGGCGGCCGCCGTGCAGTCCACGTCCGCGGCGATCCGCCCGAGGTCGCGTTCGCCGGCGAGGTAGCCCGTGACTTCGGCGTACGCCGCCTGCGGGCCCAGGTCATGGCTCTGGAACACCTGCCGGAGCCGCACGATCTGGTCGGAGCTGGCGAGGATCGACACCTTCGCCGCCAGGATCTCCCGGTAGAAGCCGATGGTCGCCTGCGCGGCGACGACCAGGTTGTCGGCGACCTCGCCCCGGCCCACCCGTGCGCCCAGGTCCTTCATGACGCGCGCGAAGACGGGAAGGCGGTCCTGCAGGAGGGCGAGGTAGAGCGTCACCGCGGACGGGTCGGATCCGTCCACGACCGGCCGGCCGCCGGTCCCGTCGGCCGGAGCGGGGGCCGGCCGCAGGATGTCGGCGGCCGCCCCGAGCACCTGATGCCGTACGGCGTCGCCGTGTCCGCTCGCCGACGAGGACCACGCCGACTGATCATCCGTTCCCATGGCGATCAAGGATCTTGCGGGAGACCGGCCCCGTCAACGCGAACGTTCGAGAGATCAGTAGCCGCCGGTGAAGCGCGTCCGATGGTGCCGGGTTCGCACGACCCCGGCGGGCGCGACGGTCGACCACACCGAAGGGTGCCCGGGATACCCGCTCATGCCTGGAACCTCAGGTTTCCCTCAAACGTCTTGGGCCGCGTCGCCGCGTGGGGGGATCCTCGACCAAATCTCGCGAGACAACCCCCCTCCCCGCGACCTCGCGCACTGAGATGGAGTGATCCATGGCGACCGCGTCACCCGTATCCGGGTCCGCGTCGGCCGGTGACTACCGGCGGCGACTCGGAACGTTCTCGCTTCTCATGGTCGGGCTCAGCTCGATCATCGGTTCCGGCTGGCTGTTCGGCGCGTGGAAGGCGGCGAAGGTCGCCGGCCCCGCGGCCATCCTCGCGTGGGTCCTCGGCGCGGGCATCATGATCCTCATCGGGCTGTCGTACATGGAGCTCGGCTCGACCTTCCCCAAGTCCGGCGGCATGGTGCGCTACGCGCAGTACTCCCACGGCTCGATGGTCGGCTTCATGGGCGGCTGGTCGAACTGGGTGGCCATCGTCTCGGTCATCCCCATCGAGGCCGAGGCCTCGATCCAGTACATGAGCTCATGGAAGTGGCACTGGGCCAAGGGCCTGTACGACGGCAAGGAACTCCATCCCCTGGGCCTGGCCCTCGCCGGGGTCCTCGTCGTCGTCTACTTCCTGCTGAATTACTGGACCGTCCGGCTGTACGCGATGGCGAACAACTTCATCATGATCGTCAAGTTCGCCGTCCCGGCGCTGACGATCATCGGCCTGATCGCCACCGGCTTCCACGGTGGGAACTTCTCGCACCACGGCGGCTTCGCCCCGTACGGCTGGGCGGCGGTGCTCAGCGCGATCGCGACCTCGGGCGTGGTGTTCGCCTACAACGGCTTCCAGAGCCCGATCAACCTGGCCGGCGAGGCGCGCAACCCGGGCCGCGCGGTGCCGCTCGCGCTGATCGGCGCGCTGGTCATCGCCGCGCTGGTGTACGTGGGGCTGCAGACGGCGTTCATCGGCGCGGTCCCCGGCCACCTGCTCGGCCACGGCTGGTCCGGCATCGACTTCAACTCGCCGTTCGCCGACCTGGCGATCGCCTGGAACCTCAACTGGCTCGCCATCACGCTGTACGCCGACGCGTTCGTGTCCCCGTCCGGCACGGGCATGACCTACACGGCGTCCACGGCGCGGATGATCCAGGGCATGCAGGAGAACGGCACCTTCCCGCGGATCTTCGGCCGCGTCCACCCGAAGTACGGCATTCCGCAGCCGGCGATGTGGCTGAACCTCGCCGTCTCGTTCGTCTTCCTGTTCACCTTCCGGGGCTGGGGCTCGCTGGCCGACGTCATCTCGGTCGCCACGGTCATCTCGTACGTGACCGGGCCGGTGTCGGCCACGGTCCTGCGGCGCACCTGCCCGGACCTGCCGAGGCCCGCTCCGGCGCCCGCGCTGAAGATCGTCGCCCCGGCCGGCTTCATGTTCGCCTCCCTGCTGCTGTTCTGGTCGAAGTGGCCGCTGACCGGCGAGGTGATCGGGATCATGGCGCTCGGCCTGCCGATCTACGTCTACTACGGCTGGCGGGCGCGTTTCACCGGGTGGGCCCCGCACCTGCGGGCCGGGATCTGGCTCGTCGTCTACCTCGCGTGGATGGCGCTGCTGTCCGCGCTCGGCAGCGCGAAGTTCGGCGGCCACGGCGTCCTTCCGTACGGCGTGGACATGGCGATCGTCGCGGTCACCTCGCTGGCCTTCTACTACTGGGGCGTCCGCAGCGGCTGGGCCGGACCGTCGCGTGAGGTCGCCGGCGAGGCCTCGGTGGGCGAAGAACCCGACCTCGCCCCGGTGGGCTGACCCCGCCGGGAGCACGAGCTCCGGGCCCTCCCCCTTCCGGCGCCGGGGAGGGCCCGGTCCCATTCGCGTGATCGGCCCGGTACGTTGTGCGATGAAACGAAAGATCACCTGTGTCGCCCGATGGAAGGAGCGGTGGTGCGGCTACTCGTCGTCGAGGATGATGTGCGCGTCGCCGCGGCGCTGTGCTCGGTGCTTCGGAGGCACGGCTTCGAGGTCGAACCGGCGCGCACCGCGGCCGAGGCCCTCGAGCGCCTCGCGAGCGAGCCGGACGTCATCCTGCTGGACCTCGGCCTGCCCGACCGCGACGGGTTCGAGCTGTGCGGCCGCATCCGCGCGGTCCTGGACGTGCCGATCATCATGGTGACCGCGCGGGCGGACGTGCGCTCCCGGATCCACGGTCTCCACCTCGGTGCCGACGACTACGTGGTGAAGCCGTACGACGTCGGCGAGCTGATCGCGCGGATCCACGTCGTCAGCCGTCGCACCGCGCGGCATGACGGCGCCCGGCCCGCCGACCCACCCGAGGACGACGCGCTGATCGCCGGGCGGATCGACCTCGACCGGCTTCGCCGGGTGGTCAGCGTCGACGGGGTGCCGGTGAGCCTGACCCGCAAGGAGTTCGACCTGCTGGCGGTCCTCGCCCGCCGGCCCGGCGTGGTCTGCCCGCGCGACCAGCTGATCAGCGAGGTATGGCAGACGAACTGGCAGGGCAACCAGCGGACGCTGGAGGTCCACGTCGCCTCGCTGCGCGCCAAGCTGAAGGTGCCCGGCGCCATCCAGACCGTACGCGGCGTGGGCTATCGCGTCACCGCGGACGTCCGCCCCCCGGGCGCGAGCCCCCGACCCGCGCCCCCGCACCCCTGACCCGACCGTGCGCGCCCGCCTGATCCTCGTCCTCAACACCCTGGTCATCTGCAGCCTGCTCGCGCTCGGCGTCCCGCTGGCCACGAGCATCGTCCGGCAGCACCAGGACGCCCTGTTCCAGGACCGGCTCGACGACACGACGCGGTTCGCGTCCATCGCGGCCGGGGCGCCGCTCGGCGCGTCCTCGGACATCGGCGCCGAGCTCACCCGCTACCACGACGTCTACGGAGTGGCCGCGGCGGTCGTCGACCGCCAGCACTCGACGCTGGTCACCACGGCCGGCTATCCCGGCAACGACGCGGCCGGCGTCCGCGCCGGGCTGCGCCAGGCGTTCGCCGGCCGGCACAGCGCCAACAGCGACACCATCTGGCCGTGGGAGCACGGCCCGCTCGTCGTGACCGCGCCGGTCACGCGGAACGGCGACGTCGTCGGCGCCGTGGTCACGGTCTCGCCGACGGGCCGGATGCGGGCCGCCGTCACCGGGGACTGGTCGGTGCTCGCCGCCGTGGAGGCCGTCGCGGTGCTGCTCTTCCTCGCGCTCGCCCACCTGCTGGCCACCTGGATCCTGCGCCCGGTCCGCGCGCTCGACGCGGTGACCCACACGATCGCGACGGGACGCCTCGACGCGCGCGTGGCGGGCGCCAGCGGCCCGCCGGAGCTGCGCCGCCTCACGACGTCGTTCAACGAGATGGTGCAGAAGGTGGAGGCCACGATGGAACGCCAGCGTGCCTTCGTGGCCGACGCGTCGCACCAGCTGCGCAACCCGCTGTCGGCCGTCATGCTGCGGCTGGAGGGCCTGGCGCTGTCCCTGCCGCCCGGGTCGGAGGAGGAGATCAAGGACCTCCGGCACGAGGCCGAGCGTCTCACGCGGGTCCTGGACGACCTGCTGGAGCTCGCCCTCGCCGAGGAGGGCGGCGCCACGGTGGAGACCATCGACCTGGCCGTCCTGGTCGACGAACGCGTCACCGCCTGGCAGGTCGTCGCGGACGCGCGGGCCATCGAGGTGCGCCGGAAGTGGGCGGGGCCGGTGCTCGGCGCCGCCGACCCCACCGGTCTCGGCAGCGCCTTCGACGCGGTGATCGACAACGCGCTGAAGTTCTCCCCCGAGGGGTCGGCCGTCACCGTCGAGCTCGCCGAGGTCGGGGACGATGTCGAGATCCGCGTCACCGATGAGGGCTCCGGCCTGCCGCCCGAGGAGCTCGCCCGCATCGGCGACCGGTTCTGGCGCAGCCCGGGTCACCAGAACGTCGACGGCTCCGGGCTCGGCCTGTCGGTCGCCCGTACGCTCCTCGAGGCGAGCGGCGGCCGGCTGGAGATCGCCGCCGCCGACGGCGCCGGCCTGCGCGTGACGATGGCGGTGCCCGCCGTAGGCGCCTGACCGGCCGGCATCCCTTCATGGCGAGCCCGCCGTCAGCGTTTGACCGACCGGTAGTACCGCAGCGCCCCCGGGTGCAGCGGCACCGGATCGGTCTGGACGGCGTTGCCCACATCCAGCAGCTCCGCCGAGGGCACGGCCGCCGCGAGGGCGTCCCGGTTCCGGAACAGGATCTCGGTGACGCGGTAGGCGAGCCCGTCGTCCAAAGAGGCGGGGCCGACCAGGAAGTTGGCGAGGGCGATCGTCTGGGTCTCATCGACGTTCACGTACGTGCCGCTCGGGATCGTCGCCGTGCGGTAGTACGGTCCGTAGTGCCGGCGGACCTCCGGCGCCAGGCCGCCCAACGGGATCAGGCGGAGCGGCACCCGTCCGGCCAGCTCGGTGACCCCGGCGGTCGGCAGGCCACCGGACCAGAAGAACGCGTCGACCAGGCCCGACCGCAGTGCGGCGGCCGAGTAGTCCAGGCCGATCCGCATCGGGGTGACGAGCTCCGTCAGACCGGCGGCGCCCAGCACCCTCCGGGCCACGAGCTCCACGCCCGACCCTTTCGCGCCGACCCCGACGTGGTGACCGCGCAGGTCGTCGATCGTGCGGAAATTCGACGACTCCAGGACCACCAGGTGGAGGTAGTCGTCGTACAGGCGGGCCAGCGCCCGGATCGGCTCGCCGGGCGCGGTCACGGCCGTGCCGGCGGCGTCGGCCGCCGTGAACGCCAGCCGGTCGCCGCCCCATCGCAGCCACCGGAGGTTGTCCAAGGACCCGCTCGTGACGTCCGCCGAGGCGCGCACGCCCGGGAGACGGTCGCCGATGAGCCGGGCGAGCCGGCGTCCGTACTGGTAGTAGACCCCGTCCGCGAGCCCGGTCGCGATCGGCAGGGTCCCCTTCCGGTAGTCGTTCGCGGAGGCGGTCAGGGCGCAGCCGCCGACCGCCGTGGCGGCCAGTCCCAGGCCCGCCAGCAGAGCGGTCCTCCGGTCCGGCATGCTCGCCCGGCTCGGGTAGCCGAACGGTCGCGCACGGTAGGGCATGCGTCATGATCTCACTCACAGGTTCGGCGTGGTAACGGTTACCGCATCACGAATCGGACGATACGGCCGGGGAATGGTGGGGCCGGGCACTCGCGTGCGGCAGGTGAGCCTGGCAAGCTTGATCGCGTGGGTATGCCAGGGAACACGGATCGTGAGGAGTTCCGTGTCAAGGCGGGCTGGCAGCGCGTCGCGCCCGGCGCCTGGGGCGGGCATCGTACGATCGGCGCCGCCGTGCGGGCCGCGGCCGACGGCGCGGTGGTCTCCGTCCAGCCCGGCGTCTACAACGAGGCGCTGATCGTCGACCGGAACGTCACGATCGTCGCGGCCAAGGGAGCGGGCACGGTGCGCGTCGTCTCGCCGCACGGGCCCGCGCTGAGCCTGCACGGCTGCTCGGCGACCGTGCGCGACCTGACGCTGGAGGCGGCCGGGTCGGCGGACGTGGCCGTGCTCGGCCGCGACGGCGCGCCGGTCCTCGAACGCTGTGAGATCAGCGGTGGCGGCATCACCTTCACCGACGCCACCTTCACCCTGCGCGGCTGCGGCGTGCGCGACGCCGGTCAGGCGGGCGTGCGGGTGACGGGCACCAGCAAGGGGATCATCGCGGACTGCACCGTACGGTCCGTGGCCGGCGCGGGCGTGCGGCTCGACGGCTCCGTCCAGGTCGAGTGCGTCCGCACCGTCGTCGACCGGGCGCGCGGCCCCGGCCTGCAGCTCAGCGGCGCCGCCCACGGCATCTTCACCGACTGCCAGATCGGCGGGTCGGGGGACGCGGCGCTGGTCATCAGCGCGGCGGCGTACGCCTCCCTTCGCGGGTGCGAGCTGCACGACTCCGGGGCACAGGGCGTGCGCCTGGAGGACTCCGCGGGGGCGGCGGAGCAGACGCCGGCCGCGGCGCACCGGGGGGATGAAACTGAGGGCGCCTCCGCCGGGCTGGAGGACCGCCGGGTCCGGCTCGAGGGCTGCGAGATCGTGCGTACCAAGGCGGAGGGCGTGCTCGTCCGCGGTGAGGCCGCCGCCCGGCTGAAGGACTGCCAGGTCCGCGAGACGGACGCCGTGGCGATCGTCGCGACCGGGACGTGCCGGCTGGACCTGGAGGACGTGCGCGCGGTCGACGTCTCCGGAACGGCGCTGGTCGTCACCGGCGCGGCCGCCGTGCGCGCCCGCCGTTCGGTGTTCGCCCGGTCGGGGGCCAACGGGGTGCACTGCAAGGGCGACGCGGTCGTCTCGCTGCGGGAGTGCGAGATCGCCAGGACGGCGTTCACCGCCGTCCACCTGGGCGGCGGCGCGCGGGCCACGCTGCAGGACTGCCACGTCCGCGAGACGCCCGAGCATGGCGTACGGGTCGACGAGCGCGCCGACCTGTTCGCCGAGCGGACCCGGATCGAACGCGCCCGGCTGGCCGGGGTGTCGATCGAGGGGGCCGACGCCGTGCTGCGCGAGTGCCGGATCAGCGACGTCGAGATGGGCGCCCAGATCACCACCCGGCACCGGCCTCTCCTCGACGACTGTGACGTCTCCGACGTGGCGCGCACCGGGATCGAGGTCGGGCCCGACACCGGCGTGCTGATCCGCGGCGGCAAGGTCTCGAGGACCGGCTCGGCCGGGATCTTCCTCGACGAGGGCAGCGATGCGTGGATCGAGGACGCCGAGATCTGCGACACCGAGGGCAGCGCGCTGGTGATCTGGACGGGCGCGCGCCCGCGGGTCCGGTCGGTGACGATCGCCCGGTGCGGCAAGAACGGCGTGTACCTCAACGAGGGCGCCGCCGGGGTGCTCGAGGACTGCGACATCTCCGAGACGGGCTTTCCCTCGCTGTACGTCGGCCCGCACGCCACGCCGACCGTGCGCCGCTGCCTGGTGCACGACACCAAGGAGGACCTCACCGTCGCGGACGGCGCCGAGCCGGTCTTCCAGGACTGCCGGACCGGCAACGTCGCGACCAGCGCCATTCCGGCCGCCGAGCGCGGCCGGCCCGCCGTGCTGCGGCCGGGGGCGTCGCCCGCCGGCGCCGCCCGTGGCGCCCTCGCGGAGGGCGACGGCAAGGAGGACCTGGCCGACCTGCTCGCCGAGCTCGAGCGGCTGGTCGGCCTGAGCCGCGTCAAGCAGGAGGTCGCCTCACTGGCCAAGCTGATGCAGATGGTCAAGCGCCGGGAGGAGGTGGGGCTCTCGCCGCCGCCGCTGTCGCGGCACCTGGTCTTCGCCGGCAACCCCGGTACCGGCAAGACCACGGTCGCCCGGCTCTACGGGCGGATCCTCGCCGCGCTCGGGCTGTTGTCCAGCGGTCACCTGGTCGAGACCGACCGCGGCGACCTGGTCGGCGAGTACGTCGGCCACACCGCGCCGAAGACGCAGGCGGTCTTCAAACGGGCGCTGGGCGGCGTGCTGTTCGTCGACGAGGCGTACGCCCTGGTGCCGTACGGGCAGAGCAACGACTTCGGGCAGGAGGCCATCGCCACGCTGGTCAAGCTGATGGAGGACCACCGCGACGAGGTCGTGGTGATCGCCGCCGGCTATCCCGGCGACATGGAGCGGTTCATCGACTCGAACCCGGGGCTGGCGTCGCGGTTCACCCGCACGCTGACCTTCGAGGACTACTCCTCCGACGAGCTCGTCCGGATCGTGCAGCACCAGGCCCGTCAGCACGACTACCACCTGCCGGACGAGACCCTCGCCCGGCTCCTGGAGTTCTTCGAGCGCTACCCGCGCGGGGCGCGGTTCGGCAACGGCCGCGCGGCCCGGCAGGTGTTCCAGCGGATCACCGAGCACCACGCGCAGCGGGTCGCCGAGTTGCGCACGCCGATGAAGGAGGACCTGACGATCGTACGGCCGGAGGATCTTCCGGATGCTCCGCTTTGAACCGTTGTCGCGTAGTTCAGCGGTAGGCATCGGTTTCTGGGATCATTCGACCCGTGGTGGTCGGTGAGGGGGCGAAGGTGCAGTCTGGTGCGAGGTCATCCGGCTTCGACCCGACCATGCCCAACGAGGCCCGGATAATGGATTACATGCTCGGGGGCAAGGACAATTTCGCCGCCGACCGGGCGGCCGCCGAACGTGCCCTCACCCTGGCGCCCGAACTGCCGATGATGGCACGGGAGTCCCGGGGCTTTCTGAACCGCGCGGTGCGCTTCATGGCGGCCGCCGGGATCCGGCAGTTCGTCGACGTCGGCTGCGGGCTGCCGACCCAGGGAAGCGTGCACGAGGCCGCGCGCGCCACGGCTCCCGACGCGCGCGTCGTGTACGTCGACCACGACCCGCTCGTCGTCAACCACGCTCAGGCGCTGCTCCCCGACTCCTCCCGTACCGCCGTCATCCGCGCCGACATGCGCGACCCCGACGAACTGCTCGCCCATCCGCGGTTGACGGAGCTGGTCGACCTGACGCAGCCGGTCGGGATCCTGCTCGTCGGCGTGCTCACCGTCATTCCGGAGGACGACGTCGCGCTGCGCGTCGTCCAGGGGTTCCGCCGGGCGATCGCCTCCGGCAGTCACATCGCCATCACCCACCCCATCTCCGACACCCGGCCCGAGGTCACCGAGAAGCTCGCCGAGCTCTACCAGGACGAACTGATCGTCCGCGGCAGCCGGCGGCGCAACGTCCGCACCCTGGCGGACGTCGAGCCCTACTTCGAGGGACTTCAGATCGCAGAGCCCGGTATCGTCAAGGTCCCGGCCTGGCGTCCGGACTCCGGCGTACCCGCCGTCGACCCTGAGAGCTTCTGGGCGATCGCGGGCGTGGGGCGCAAGCCCTGATCGGCGCGTCGTCCCGGCACCTACCCACCTTGAGCGTTCCGGCCCTCTCCGGCCGTGCCCTCCCGCGCGCCCGTCCCAGCGGTCCCGCCCATGGGGAACGCTCCAACCTGGGGTGCGGTCGCACGGCGCCGATCGGGACGGTGTAGGCGTAGAGGTGAGCTTTGGGAAGGACCAGTCGATGATGACCCCGAACGAGTCCGACGGCGTAACGGAAGGCACGGACGCCGTTGTGGCCGATGGTATGGACGCCGGCGCGACCGAAGGCACGGACGCCGGCGCGACCGAAGGCCTGGGCGATGGCGTGGCCGAAGGTGCGGACGACGGCGCGGTGAGCTTCGCGGACCTGCGGCTCCGGCCGGAGTTGCTGAACGCGCTGTCCGGGCTGGGCTACGAGGAGCCCACGCCCATCCAGCGTGAGGCGATCCCGCCGCTGATCGATGGCAGCGACCTCGTCGGCCAGGCCGCGACGGGGACGGGCAAGACCGCGGCGTTCGCGCTGCCGATCCTGCAGCGGACGTCCGCCGAGGGCCGCCGGGGCGCCGGACCGGTCGCCCTCGTCCTCGTGCCGACCCGGGAGCTGGCCGTCCAGGTCTCCCAGGCGTTCCACCGGTACGGCCGGGAGATGGGCGTGCGGGCGCTGCCGATCTACGGCGGCCAGCCGATCGGATGGCAGATCAAGTCGATCGAGCGCGGGGTCGACGTCGTGGTGGCCACGCCGGGCCGGGCCCTGGACCACATCGGCCGCGGCACCCTGAAGCTGGACACCGTCCGGGCCGTCGTGCTCGACGAGGCCGACGAGATGCTCGACATGGGCTTCGCCGAGGACATCGAGGCGATCCTCCAGGAGACGCCGGAAGAACGGCAGACCGTGCTGTTCTCGGCCACGCTGCCGCCGCGCATCGAGAACATCACCGGGCGCTACCTGCGCGAGCCCGTCCGGATCCAGATGGGCCGCGAGGCGCCCGCCCCGGGCGAGGCGCCGAAGGTGCGGCAGGACGCGTACGTCGTCGGCCGGGCCCACAAGCCGGCGGCGCTCGGCCGGCTCCTCGACGTCGAGTCGCCCACCGCCGCGATCGTCTTCTGCCGTACGCGCGAGGAGGTCGACCAGCTCACCGAGAGCCTGAACGGCTCCGGCTACCGCGCCGAGGCGTTGCACGGCGGGATGAGCCAGGAGCAGCGGGACCGGGTCATGGGCCGGCTGCGCAACGGGACCGCCGAGCTGCTCATCGCCACCGACGTGGCCGCGCGCGGGCTCGACATCGAGTCGCTCACCCACGTCGTCAACTACAACGTGCCCTCCGCGCCCGAGACGTACGTGCACCGCATCGGCCGGGTCGGCCGCGCGGGCCGCGAGGGTGTCGCGATCACCCTCGCCGAGCCGCGCGAGCACCGGATGCTCAAGGCGATCGAACGCCAGACGAAGCAGCGGATCGCCGTGCAGAAGGTCCCCACCGTCGCCGACCTGCGGGCCCGGCGAATGGAGCTGACCCGCGCGGCGCTGCAGGAGAGCCTGCTCGAGGACGACCTGCAGCAGTTCCTCGCGGTCGTCGAGCCGCTCGCCGAGGAGTTCGACGTCATGGAGGTCGCCCTCGCCGCGGTCAAGCTCGCCTACGACTCCAGCGGGGCGACGGTCGACGAGGAGGAGATCCCGGAGGTCACCTACAAGCCAGGCCGTGACGGCCGCGACCGGCGGGACGGCCGCGACCGCAGGGACGGCGGCCGCCGCGATCGCCGGGACCGCGGCCCCGCGGAGGGCATGACCCGGCTGTTCGTCGGCGCCGGCCGCAGCGCGGGCATCCGGCCGCAGGACCTGGTCGGCGCGATCGCCGGCGAGTCCCGCCTGGCCGGACGCGACATCGGCACGATCGAGATCGCCGACCGGTTCTCCCTGGTCGAGATCCCCGAGGGCGCGGCCGACGACGTGATCAAGGCCCTCCGCAGGACCACCATCAAGGGTCGCAAGCCCACCGTCCGCCGCGAGCGCGACGCCGGCTCCCGCCGTCCCCGCTGAGGGCGGCGTCAGCGCGGGCCGGGCGCGGACTTCTGGGGAGCGCCGAGTGACGGGTCGAAGGCCGCAGCGGCGATCTTCATGACGTAGGGCTGCTCCGACCCGTCCTTGTTGCCCGTCGGATTGATCGAGTAGACGAGGACGCGGCGGAGGTCGCGGGTGGCGAACATGCCGCTGGTGTAGCCGGGGCGGGAGCCGGTCTTGCCCCAGCCGGTCAGGCCGTTCGGCAGCGTCGTCCGCATCAGGCCCGCGCTGTAACAGGCGCGGCCGGCGCCCGGCCCGATGTTGCAGTTGTTCTGGTCGGCGTACTCCACGTTCGGCACGGTGAACATCGCGCCGAGCACGGACCGGGGCACCACGCGGCCCTGGAAGATGGCGCGGATGAAACGGGTGAGGTCGTCCGCGCTGGAGATCATTCCGCCCTCGGCCCACGGGTAGGGGCTCTGCTCGGACACGTCGTGCAGCACGGTGGTGCCGTTCGTGGTCACCGCGACGTAGCCGTGGGAATGCGGGCCGGGCAGGCGCGGGTCCCGCCGGTCCAGGACGTACGTGGCGTTCAGGTGCAGTGGCCGGAGGATCCGCCGCTGCACCTCGTGGGCGTAGGAGCGCCCGGTCACCTTCTCGATGAGCAGTCCGGCGACGAAGTAGTTGAGCCCGTTGTAGCGCTGCCGGGTGCCGGGCGCGAAGTCCATGGGGAACCGCATCGCGTCGGCGACGATCTCCTGGGGCGTCCAGCTGTCGAAGCGGTGGTCCACGAACCACTGGTTCGGGTCGCCCTGCGGCTCGCCGAGGCTGCCGTCGTGCGGCAGTCCGCTGGTGTGGTCGAGGAGCTGCCGGACGGTGACCCTCGGGTACGAGGCGGGCAGCAGGCCCGGCAGGTAGTGCTGGACGGACTGGTCGAGGTCGACCTCGTGCTCGGCGGCGAGCTGGAGGACGACCACGGCGGTGAACACCTTGGAGATGCTGCCGGCCCGGAACCGGCCGTTCGCGGGAACGGGCGTCCCGGTCCGGACGTTCCCGACACCGGAGGTGCCGCTCCACTGGCCGGCGGGCCCGGTGATCTTCACCATCGCGCCCGTCACCGTGGCGTTCGGCAGCCCGGCGATCGCGGCGCGCAGCACCGTGGGGTCCAGCGGCGGCAGCGTGCCCGTGGCCGGGGGAGCGGCCGAGGCGGTCGCGGCGCCGCCCGCCATGGAGGCGGCCAGAACGGCCCCGACGAGCACCAGCGATCTTCGTGTGCGTGTGTTGTCCATGGGCTCGATTCAACCGACGGGCCGACGCGACGCCCATGGTGCGGTCCTCCGTCTCCGGGGTAACGCTGGATGCACCTCTCCCCTGGAGCGAGCGGCAGGACGAGCGCTCCGACCAGGCCCTACAGGGATCACTCGCCGCGGGTCACGCCCGGGCGCACGGCGGCCAGCCCGTCGGCGGCGGCGCGCAGGGCGTCGAGCACCGCGCGCACCGACGGCCGTACGTCGCCGTCCCGGCGCGTCCACACGATCACGCGGCGCCGTACGTCGGTGTCGGCCAGGTCGCGCACCGCGATCCCGGACTGGTCGGTGAACCGGACCAGTTCGGGGAGCAGCACGACCGCCTGGCCGTGCGCGGCGAGCGCGAGGGTCACGAGCAGGTCGTTGGAGCGGTACCGGATCTCGGGCCGGAAATCGCCGTGCTCCACGCAGATCCGCTCGATGAGCTCCGCGTGCGCGGTCCCCGGATATCCGGACGCCCAGACCTCGCCCGCCAGGTCGGCCACCCGCACCGCCGACTCCGAGGCGGCCAGGCGGTGCCGGGCCGGCAGGATCAGCCGGATCGGCTCGGTGAGCAGCAGTTCGTCGGCCAGCCCGGCCGTACGCGGGCGCCGGACGGCGTCGTACTGGTTGCTGATCACCAGATCGACCTCCTGCAGGACGAGGGCCTGCAGGGCGCGCTCGAACTCGTCGTCGAGCACCTCGACGACGAGGTCCGGGTAGCGGCTGGACAGGGTGTCCAGCGCGGGCGCCACCACGTTGAGCAGCGCGGTCTGGAAGGCGACGACCCGGACGGTCCCGGCCACGACCCCGGACGCGGCCCGCGCGGCCTCCTCGGCCTGCCGCGCCTGGGAGAGCAGGCCGTCGGCGGCGCGGGCCAGGGTCTCCCCGGCCTCGGTCAGCCGCAGGCGGCGGCCCACCCGTTCGGTGAGCCGCACTCCGACGTCCTTCTGGAGCTGGGCGAGCTGCTGGGAGACCGCGGAGGGGCTGTAGCCGAGCGCGTCGGCGACCGCGCCGACCGTGCCGCGCAGCTGAAGCTCGCGAAGCACCCGCAACCGGGTCAGGTCAATCATTCAGGAGAGCTTACAGATTTCATGCAGTAATGCTCGCTGGACCTTCATAGTTGCGGGGCCGACAATGTAAGTACCAACCGCGAAGAAGACTGATGACGGAGGAGAGTCCACCATGTGGATCGTGTTCGCGATGTTCATCGCCCTGGCCGTGCTCGGCCCCCTCGTGGGCGCGGACAGCCGCGACGGCCTCGACTGGGCCCGGAACAACTTCTGGATGCGGCGCCGCCCGGCCCTCAAGGCGGAAGCCGCCCGCACCTCGGAGCCCACGAGCCGCCCGCGCGTCCGCGAGCACCGCACCGTCCCCGCCGCCCGCTGACGACGGCAGCCGGGGAATCCTAAGGCACGGCCGCCGCGCCGGGGGTTTCCGTCGTTCTGACGACGAGAACCCTCGGCACTGACAGGATCCGGCTCACCGCTCGCGTACGAACTCCAGGCGTACGGGGTCGTCATCGGCGATCAGCATGACCACGCCGTGCCGTGGGGTCCAGCCGTCGGAGACCAGGACATAGTGGCCGCCCGTGTGCAGGTTCAGCCGCAGGCCGCTGTACCGGTAGCGGTAGGCCGCCTTCTCGTCGG
>NZ_JBFAUM010000023.1:0-114918 GCF_040679195.1 Actinoallomurus sp. NPDC052308
GTCCGGCGCGCGATTCGCGCGCCGGACGGCCCGGGTCCGCGCGCGGCCTGCCGCGCATCGGAATGGTCGGTCGTCAGGAGGCCGGGCGTGGGCAGACGCAGAAGGGGTGGCCGGCCGGGTCCAGCAGCACCCGCCAGCGTTCGCCTCCCGGCTGGAAGTCCGGGCGGGAGGCGCCCAGCTTCACGCAGCGCGCCTCGGCCTCCTCCAGGTCGTCGGCGTACAGGTCGAGGTGGTAGCGCTTAGGAGCGTCCTCGTCGGGCCAGTTCGGCGGCCGGTAGCCCTCGACGCGCCCGAAACCGATGTTGGTCACGCCGTCGCCGATCATCGCGTAGTCGCCTTCGCGATGGGTGATCGGCATGCCGAGGACCTCGTGGTAGAACTCGGCGAGCGCGCCGGGGTCGGCGCAGTCAAAGTTGAACATGGCCAAAGAGGCGATCGCGGTCATGACGCCGCCCTTCCTTTCGTTGGTGACGGGTCGATCATTCCGGCGATACCTGACATCTCCTGGCAGGATCTTCGGCGGACCGTCATCGCCTCGAGCGGTTCCCGGTGAGGCGTCAGATCTCGACGTCGACGAGGGCGCGGGCGCCGCGCCGCACGGCGGCCTGCCCGCCGGTGGCGGCCGCGACCCAGGTGTCGAACGCCGTGAGCTCCTCTTCCGGCACCGCGACGTCGATCTCGGCGCTCGGGCCGTAGCGGGCGCCGACCGGCGGATAGGGGGTGGCGTGCAGGTCCCGCTGGAGCCGGCCGGCCCGGTCGTGGCCGACGGTGACGGTGACGGTCACGACGGGACGCCGCTCGACCACGCCCACCGCGTCGATCGTCTCGGCGACCGCCTGCCCGTAGGCGCGGACCAGGCCGCCCGCGCCGAGCTTGACGCCGCCGAAGTACCGGGTGACCACCGCGGCCACGCCGGTCAGGCCCCGGCGGCCCAGGACCTCCAGCATGGGCAGGCCGGCGGTCCCGGCCGGTTCTCCGTCGTCGCTGTTGCGGGTGATCTCCCCGTGCTCGCCCAGGACGTAGGCGGTGCAGTTGTGGGTCGCGTCCCGGTGGGCGCGGCGGCGCGCGGCGATGAACGCCTGCGCCTCCTCCTCGGTGAGGACGCGGGCCAAGGCGCAGATGAACCGGGACCGGCGGATCTCCAGCTCGTGGACACCGGAGTGCTTGATGGTGCGCATGTCGCCTCCCACCGTAGGGCGCGCCCGGTGCGACGGCCGCACCGCCACCCGCGGCCGTCACCGACAGTGACGGATGGTGCCGGGTCGTGCCGGGCCGCCCGGCGGGGCCGAACCGCAACCCCATCGTGTCCCGCACGGTGTCTGATGTGGTGATTCACATCGGGCATAGTGGAACGGCCGGCCCGGACGGCCGGTGCCGGGACATGTGGGATGATCACGCTTTGATCATGCCCACGGGCGGGCGGCACAGGGAGCGCGGCTGATGGAATCGTTCGAGGTCCCGGACGGGTCCCTGCCGCCGATCCCGGTCATGGACACCGGCGAACGCGGGCGGCTCGCGGCCGTCCGCCGCTACCAGATCCTCGGCTCTCCGCCGGACGCGGTGCTGGATCGCGTCGCCGCGCTGGCGGCCAGGGTCCTGGACGCGCCGATCGGGAGCGTGACGATCGTCGACGAGGACCGGGTGTGGTTCGTCGCGTCGTCCGGGCTGCCGGGCGTCGCGCAGGTGAGCCGTGAGCCGGGCCTGTGCGCCGAGGCGGTTCGCCGGCCCGGGCCGTACGCCGTCGCCGACACCGCGCAGGACCGGCACGCCGCAGGGCACCCGCTGGTGGCGGGCGAGCCCGGGGTGCGGTTCTACGCGGCCGCGCCCATCACGACCGCCGACGGGCACCGCCTCGGAACGGTGAACGTCATGGGCCCTCGGCCGCGCGAGGTCGCCTCGGAGAAGCTGACCGTGCTCGCCGACCTGGCGGCCCTGGCCATGGAGCACCTGGAGCTGCGGCTGTCGGCGCTGCGCGCCGCCGCCCTCGAACGCGCCGTGCACGAGACCGCCGAGCGGGAGAAGACCCAGCTGGCGGCCCTGGCCGACGCCCTGCAGCGATCGCTGCTGCCCCCGGGCCTGCCCGAGCTGCCGCACTGTGAGATCGCCGCGCACTACCAGCCGGCGATCGAGCCGATCGGCGGGGACTTCTACGACCTGTTCCCGCTCGACGAGCACGGCCGGCGGTGGGGCCTGTTCATCGGCGACGTCGTCGGCAAGGGCGCCCAGGCGGCCGGCCGTACCTCCCTGGTCCGCTACACGCTGCGGACCGAGGCGATCACCCGCCCCAATCCTGCGCGGATGCTGACGGGCCTGGACGCGGCGATCAAACTGGACCAGGCCGTGTACGGGCCCGGCGGCGCGGAGATGTGGTTCTGCACCGCCGCGGCGGCGATCGTGCGTCCCGGCCCCGACGGGGCGATCATCACGCTCGCCGCGGGCGGGCATCCCCCGCTGATCCTGCTGCGCGCCGACGGTCGGCTGGAGAGCCGGGAACTGCGCGGGCCCATCATCGGCTGCCTCGAGGGTGCGGTGTTCGACAACGTCCACGTGGAACTGGCCGCCGGTGACACGCTGCTGCTGCACACCGACGGGCTGATCGACGCCCACCGCGGCGGCACCCGGTTCGGTGAGGACGGGCTGCACGCGTTCCTGGCCGACTGCGGCGGGCTCGCCGCGCCGGCCCTGATGGACCGTTTGCGGGGCCTGGTCGACACGTTCGACGATCCCGCCGACGACGACATCGCCATGGTCGCCCTCAGCATCCCCGCCTGACCGACCGGGACGCTCACCGTCCCGAGTCCGGAACGGGGCGGGAACCGGTTCGGGCGGCGGCGTCGTCCTCCGGTCGGCTCGGCGGCGGGACGGCCGTCTCGGGCCGGTCGGCGGCGGTCAGCAGCAGCACGGCGACCAGGATCAGGGCGGCGCCGAGGTACTGCGGGGCCAGCAGCCGTACGCCGAGGAACAGGGCCCCGGCCAGGCCGGCGACGGCCGGTTCGATCGTGCTGACGATGGCCGATTCGGTGGCCGTGACGCGGCGCAGCCCGGCGACGGACAGGCTGAAGGCGAGCGCCGTGGACACCACGACCACGATCCCGGTCAGCGCGGTCACGGTGACCGCGTCTCCGACCGGATGGACCTGCCAGGGCGGATTCCACACGAGCATGGGCACGCTCGCGAAGCTCAGCGCCCACGCCGTGGTCGCTCCGGAGCCGATGACCCGGACCATGCGCGCCGAGGCCAGCATGTAGTACGCGAAGGCGACGGCGGACGCCAGGCCGAACACGACGCCGAGGGGACTGACCCGCAGGGCGGCGAGGCCGCCGCGCTGACCCAGTACGAGCAGGGCCACGCCCACCACCGCAGCCGCCAGCGCCGCCAGCCGCCGGGGCGTCGGACGGATCTCACCGCGCAGCATCTGCCACCCGGCCGTGATGGCGATGGCGTTGTACTGCAGGAATGTGGCCGTCGCGACGTCGGAGTGCGCGATGGCCGCGAACCACGTGTACTGGGTCGCGGCCATTCCCACGATGCCCAGGACGAGAAGCCGCACGGTCTGGCGGCCCGGCCAGGCCGGGCGGAAGACCGCCAGCAGCAGCAGCCCGGCTCCCGTCATGCGCACGGCGACCAGCCAGCGCGGGTCGATGCCGTGCCGCTGGAACAGCTCCTGGGCCGCGACACCGCCCACCCCCCACAGGACGGCGGCCGTGGCGGCGAGGATCAGGCCGACCGTATGCTCCATCGCGCCACGCCGTCGCGCGGTGTCCTCCAGCAAGCGACCTCCTGGTCTGAGGGCGCGCTCGCCGGATCACGCCCGATACGTGTCCGTTTCGGCGGACTCGCGGCCATGATGCCAGAGGCGGATCCAGGGCCTCGGAGCCGATGTGGCGGGCGACCGATGGTGGCCGCGCGTCGGCGACGGTCGTCGGAGCCCGCTCACCGATGTGAGCGGGCTCTGGAAGCGGCCGCTTTGTCGGTCAGCGTTGGCCTGGGCGGGCCACCAGGATGGCGCTGCTCCGGGTGAGCGAAAGGGAGCCGAGCATGCCGATCATCCGGTAGGTCGCCGGGTCGAGGAGGATCACGGACGCGTTGTGGTTGGGCAACGGCGGGGCGTAAATGCCGATGGCCGTCCGGCCGGGGGCGTACTCGACGGACGTTCGGACCGTGACTCCCGGAATCCTCGCCAGCGCCCGGTACATCGCCGCCTGCACGCGCGGTGGTGGGCTGACCGGTGAGTTCCACAGCAGTTGCTTGATGTTCTCGAAGGCCCGACGGTCCCCGATCACACCCTCCCCCCGCCATTCGCTGCCGACTTTGCGGTACAGAGTGGTGAGCATCGCCTGCGGGTCCGTGGGAAGTGCGGCCAGGATCCGGTAGGCGCCCACCGGCGAGCCATCGGTGATGGGCCTGTCCGCCCACTCTCGGCTGACCACGAGCTTGCCGTTCGACATTGTGGCGTCCTGTTTACCGTCGAAACGCGTCCAGATCTCGAACCTTTTCACGCCGGTTCCGCCGTGGTAGTGATACTCGAGCCCCGTCCAGTACAGCCACTGTTCCGGTCTCGGCACCGGGGCGGCGGGCCGTGTTTCGGTGATGCGCGCCGCCTTGTCGAGCACCTCCGCTGCGAGGCGGATCGAGGACGGTCGCGGTGCAACCGGATGCTCACGGCGTTACGAGAACAGCCGAGGACCTTGGCGATCTCGGCGTTGCCCAGCCCCTCCCAGGCGACCAGGGCAAGCAGCTCACGGTCGGCGTCCGGCAACTTCGCGAACGCCTGGGCCACAGGCGTGTCCTCAAGCCGTGCCGGCGCGACGGCGGGCGCGGAGGCCAATTCGTCACGCAACATCGCCGTCTTGATCGAATGCCGTCGCTCACCGCGCAGGTGATTGGCCATCACCCTGCGCGCCACCCCGTACAGCCAGAGGCGGGCCTCATCACCGGGCGGCATCTCATCCGCACGGCGCCAAGCGACGGTGAAGGTCTCGGCCACCACGTCGGCGGCGTCGTCGGGAGACTGACAGCGCCGCAGGGCATAGCCCAGCAGCGGTTGGTAGTTCTTCGCGTAGACGACCGCGAACTCGTGCTCGTCCAACAGATGCAGCTTCCTCGGAACGGTGTCGATGGACAGCACCACATGTCCGCACCAACCCCGAATCTTTCACCCCACCAAGGCTGCAGGCACCCCGAGGAGGCCGGCCGGTGCGGCTCGGTGGAACCAGGCTGTCGCCCGGGGAACCGAGTCGTACGGCGGCCGCGGGCCTGACATTCCATGGTGCTGTGCCGTCGTACTGGTGGAAGACCGAGATTCCGCACCGAATGGAAGGGACGGGTGGCGATGCCCGCGCAGCGCGAGGTAGACGAAGCCGAGATCAGGCAGCAGATCGGCAAGATGGTCGAAGGAATCCGGGCCAAGGACCTCGAGGGCCTGAGGCGGTTTTACGCGACGGACGTCGTGTCCTTCGACGTCGAGCCGCCGCTGCAGCATGTGGGGATAGCCGCGAAACTGAAGAACTGGACGAACGCGTTCACGTTCTTCCAGGAAGTGGATTATGAGGTTCGCGACCTGACGCTCACCGTGGGCGATGACCTGGCGTTCGGCCACCTCTTCGGCCGGCTCAGCGGCACGCTGAAGAACGGGACGGCGACGAACGGCATGTGGGTCCGGGGCACTTTCTGCTTCCGGAAGATCGACGGGAATTGGTTGATCGTGCACGACCAGGCCTCCGTGCCGTTCGATATCTCGAGCGGCAAGGGAGTGACGGACCTCGAGCCCTGAGGAGTCGCGGAGGTCCGTGACGTCGCCCGCCGCGCCCCCGGCCTGGTTTCGCAGGGCCGAGGCGCGGCGGCGCCCCGGTCCGTGGAGCCCCGCACCCCGGCCGCCATCGATCACGGCCCTGGACTCCCGAAACCGCCGTAAGGCGACACGTGTGCGTCCGGTGTGCGAGCCACGCGGGTCCGGGGCGTCAGGCGCCATAGCGGCGCTGCCGGGCGGCATACGCGCGTACGGCACGCAGGAAGTCGACCTCACGGAATGCCGGCCAATACGCCTCGCAGAAGTACAGCTCCGAGTAAGCGCTCTGCCACAGCAGGAAGTTCGACATGCGCTGCTCTCCGCTGGTGCGGATGACCAGATCGGGGTCCGGCCGGCCGGCGGTGTACAGGTGGCGGGCGATGTCGTCCGCGGTCAGGTCTGCGGCGACGTCCCGCATCGATCTGCCGGTCTCCGCCTGCTCGTACAGCAGATCCCGCATGGCGTCCACGAGCTCCTGGCGGCCGCCGTATCCGACGGCGAGGGTCACATGCGCCCCGGTGGTGCACTCTCGCGTGGCCTCGACCGCCTCTTTGAGGGCGCGGGCAGTGGTGTCGGGCAGCGTGTCGAGCGCTCCGGCGATATGTACCTGCCAGCGCGGCAGCGGCCTGGTGAGGTGCGGGGTCAGGACGTCCTCGATCACCTGCATCAGGAAGGCGACCTCGGCGTCACCGCGTCGTTGGAGATTCTCCGCGGAGCAGACGAACACCGTGACATGCCTGATCTGGAGTGCCTCGCACCAGGACAGCACGTTCTCCACGTGTTCGGCGCCGTACTTGTGACCGAGGCTGGGGTTCCCGATGCCTCGCCGGCGTGCCCAGCGGCGGTTGCCATCCATGATCAGCCCGATGTGCCCTGGCGCCTCTCCGTCCTGGAGCTGCCGGCGAAGTCGGCGGGTGTACAGGGCGTAGAGGGGGTCGGTGACGCGCAACATCGAAGCCTTTCGAGTCGGGGTCGGCGGCCGCCGGCCGGCCGCAGCGTGCATACTACGAAGTAATAGCACGCGTCGCGTGTCATTGGGGGAACCCGCCGCCCACTGTCCGGGAGTGCCAGTGCGTACCAACGACGCCCAGATGCTCGTCCTGTCCGCGTTGGCGGACGGCCCGTTGCACGGCTATGCCGTCAACACCGCGATCGAGCGGATGACCGGCGAGAGGCTCGGCCGTGGCAGTCTGTCCAGCGCGCTCGCACGGCTGCGCGGCAAGGGATTGATCGAGTATCTGGAGGGAGAGGGCAGGAGGCGCCCGATGCGCCTGACCTCTGCCGGCCGCGAGGTGCTCGAAGGCGAGATCGAATCCCTCGCTCATGTCGCGGGGCGCATCTTCGAGACCGTGGTCCCCGACAAGGTGGCCTACCAGGATCGACTCGCCGCCACCGATGTCGCGCACTCCTACAAGCAGGCCGTGCTCGACGCACTGGCCGTCCGACCGGGCCACCTCGTCCTGGACCTGGGCTGCGGCCCGGGCACCGACCTCGGTGCGCTGGCGCGCGCGGCGGCACCCGCGGGGATGGTTCTCGGGGTCGACTCCGACCCTCAGATGACCCGTCAGGCGTTGACTCGAATCGCCGGCCTGCCACACGCTGATGTGCTGATGGCCGACGTGCACGCGCTGCCGCTTCCCCCATGCTCCGCGGATCGGGTGCGCACCGACCGCGTGCTTCAGCACGTCGCCGACGTTCCCGGAGTTCTGGCGGAGACGCGGCGGGTCCTGCGCCCCGGCGGCCGACTCGTCATGGCCGAACCGGACTGGGACTCGCTCGCCGTCGACCACCCGGACCTGGACGTCGCCCGGGCGTACACCCGCCACATCACCGACCGGATCGTGCGCAATGCCATCGTCGGGCGGCAGCTTCCTCGGCTGGCCGAGGAAGCAGGATTCGCCGTCACGTCGGTCGTCCCGGTCACCTCGGTCTTCCGCGAGGTCCAGGCCGCCGACCAGGTCCTCGGTCTCCAACGCAACACCGAGCGCGCCGTGGCCGCCGGCTATCTCACCCGTCGGCAGGCCGACGGGTGGCTGGACCACCTCGCACGGAGTCCATTCTTCGCCGCGGTGACGCTCTACATCGTTACGGCGGAGGCCCCCGCACCGACCTGACCCGCCCCCAAGTAGCCCTGCGTGGTGCTCCGAAGCCCTTGACCACACGGCCTTGGCCGTCAGGCGAGTGGCTCCGTGGCGTCCGGCCACGGAGCCTCCGCGAAAACCCGTTGGCGGACCACGGCGACCACTGCTACTTTGCCGGAGGCCGTGCCGGAGAACGAGGAGGTGGTACCCGTGAACGCAGTATCGACATGGGTGCTCCCCTCCGGGGTCACGGTCGGGCGATAGGTCGTCCGGGAGCGCCGTTCACGAGCACTCCCGAAAGGCACGACCATGCGATTCACCTCCGAGCAGCGCCTCGACGACGGCGCCCTCGAACGCGAATTCACCCTCGGCGAGATCCCCGGCATCCTCTGGACACCCGCCTCCGCCTCCGCGTCCGCGCCGGCGCCCCTGATCCTGCTCGGCCACCCCGGCGGACTGCACAAGATGTACCCCCGGCTGGTGGGCCGGGCTCGGCACTCGGCGGAGGCCGGCTTCGCCGCGGCCGCCATCGAGCTCCCCGGGAGCGGTGACCGGCCCCGCTCGGCAGCCGCCGAGCAGGCCCGCGCCGACCTGCGCCGGGCGCTGCAGGCCGGCGAGCCGGTCGACGACGAGATCGTCGACCGGCTCGTCCCGCCGCTGGTCGAAAAGGCGGTCCCGGAATGGCAGGCCGTCCTGGACGCCCTCCTTTCGCTGCCCGAGATCGGCGGCCCGGTCGGGTACTCGGGGGGAGTCATCGCCATCGGCGTCCGGCTGGCGGTGGTCGAGCCGCGCATCTCGGCCGCCATTCTGTTCGCCGGGAGCTTCGTGCCCCGCACCACGTTCGAGGAGGCCCGGCAGGTCACCATTCCGCTGCACGTCCTGCTGCAGTGGGACGACGAAGGAAACGACCGGCAGGCGGCCCTGGACCTGTTCGACGCCTTCGGTTCCAAGGAGAAGACGCTGCACGCCAATATGGGCGGGCACGCCGGCGTCCCTCAGTTCGAGGGGGACGCCTCGGCCCGGTTCCTCACCCGGCATCTGAGGTAGCCACCGACCACCCCCGCCGTCAGGCCGGCAGCAGACGGCAGGCACTGCCGGCCTGACGGCGGCGGCGGACCAGCATCAGATCTTACGAGATGCGTACGAGATCAAAGGATCCGGACGGCATCGCAGCTGGTCACTCGTACAGGAATCATAAGTGATAGCGTAGTAATGTGAGCAAGGTGGACGAGGACACCGAACTCCTGGAGGGCGCCGCGCAGGTGCGCCAGGGCGTCACCCGGCTCGGGCGGCGGCTGCGCGCGGCGCGTGCGCCCGGCGCGCTCAGCGCCAACAAGCTCGGCGTCCTGAGCCATCTGCGTCAGTACGGCCCGGCCACCGCCGGGGAGCTCGCCGCCGCCGAGTACCAGCGGCCGCAGTCCCTCACCCGGGTCTTCGCCGAGCTGGAGCGGGCCGGTCTGATCACCCGGATCCGCGACGACCGCGATCGCCGGCAGTCGGTGCTGGCCATCACCCCGGCGGGGATCGCCGCGCTGGCCCGTGACATGGCCGAGCGCGACGCGTGGCTGGCCTCGGCGATGGCCGGGTTGTCGGACACCGAACGCCAGGTCCTGCGGCTCGCCGGGACGCTGATGGACCGGCTCGCCGGCGACCTCCCCCACTCCGGCCGCCAGGGCGGCCGGCCCACCGAGCACTGACGGGATCTCGCATGCACTGGTCCGAACACGCCGTCTGGTGGCACGTGTACCCGCTCGGGTTCACCGGCGCCGAACGCCAGGCCCTGCCGCCGTCCGCGCCGCCGGTGCCCCGGCTGTCCCGCCTGGCGAACTGGCTGGACTACCTGATCGCCCTGGGCTGCAACGGGCTGGCGCTCGGGCCGGTGTTCGCCTCCCAGACCCACGGCTACGACACCGTCGACCACTTCCGCGTCGATCCGCGGCTGGGCACCGAGGAGGACCTGCTCCGACTCATCGAGCAGGCGTCCGAACGCGGGGTGCGGGTGCTGCTGGACGGGGTGTTCAACCACGTCGGCCGGGGTTTCCCCGCCTTCGCCGACGCCGCCGTGCACGGGCCGCGCTCACGGTACGCCTCCTGGTTCCGTCCTGCGCCCGACGGCGACTACGCGACCTTCGAGGGCCACCACCGGCTCGTCGCGCTCAACCACGACGAACCCGAGGTCGCCGACTACGTCAGCCGCGTGATGACGCACTGGCTCGAGCGCGGCGTGTCCGGCTGGCGGCTGGACGCCGCCTACGCCGTGCCGGCGCCGTTCTGGCGCACCGTCACCGACCGGGTCCGGGCGCGGTTCCCCGACGCCTGGCTGATGGGCGAGGTCATCCACGGCGACTACGCCTCCTACGTCACCGAGGGCGGGCTGGACTCGGTCACGCAGTACGAGCTGTGGAAGGCGGTCTGGAGCTCGCTCAACGACCGCAACCTCTTCGAGCTGGCCTGGGCCCTGAAACGGCACAACGCCCTGCTGGAGACCTTCGCGCCCCACACCTTCGTCGGCAACCACGACGTCACCCGGATCGCCAGCCGGCTGAGCGAGCCGCGTCACCTGGAGCACGCCCTGGTGATCCTGTGCACGGTCGGCGGGATCCCCGCGATCTACTCCGGGGACGAGCTGGCGTTCCGGGGGGTCAAGGAGGACCGCGAGGGCGGCGACGACGCGATCCGGCCCGCCTTCCCCGACGACCCTGCGGGCCTGGCCGGGCACGGCCGCCCCCACTACCGGCTCCACCAGGACCTCATCGGGTTCCGGCGGCGGCACCCGTGGCTGGTCCGCGCCCGTACCGAGGTGGCGACGCTGACGAACACCGCGATCGTCTACACCGCCGGTCACGACGGCGAGGCCGTGGCGGTCGCCCTCAACGCCGCCGACCGGCCCGCCGAGCTCCCCCTTCCGCCCGGCGGCTGGGCGCACGCCGCGGGCGGCGGGCGGATCCACGAAGGACGGGTGAGCCTGCCCCCGGCGGGCTGGGCGATCGCCACCGCAGGCGGCTGACCGCCCTGGGCCGTGGTCATATCCGGCCGAGAATTCCCGCTAAGGGACGCGGGCCACCGGAAGCACCGTGCCGATGAGCGCGAGCACATGATCACCGCGGTGGAGCGCTGCCGGACCTCGGTCAGGTGCCGGGCGTAGGCGAACTCCGACGCGACCAGTTCGTCCCGCGTCATGAAGGTGGCGCCCGTGCCGGCGACCGCCTTGCGGATGGCCGCGGTGGCCGCGACCCGGTCGATGCCCGGGTCCAGGGTGATGTACGCGCGGCGGGCGAGGCCGTCCCGCGCGTACTGGGCGGTCGCGGCGAACTGCGGCGGCAGGTAGGCCACGTCTTCGCCGCGCAGCGCCTCGTACACGGCGGCGACCTTCAGGCGGGCGGTGCTGCCGTCGGCCATCAGCACGGTCTGTGTGGAGCCGACGTTGAGGTGCCACAGGTCACGGCCAAGCCGCTCCTTGACCCTGCCACAGTGTGAGGGCCGACACTCGAGAGCGTCATGTTCACCATCGGAGACTTCGCCAGGCACGGACGTGTTTCGATCCGCATGCTCAGGCACTACGACGCCATAGGTCTCCTGCGCCCCGCGCACGTGGACCAGTCCAGCGGCTACCGCTTCTACAAGGCGGCACAGCTGTCCCGCCTCAACCGGATCGTTGCGCCGAAGGACCTCGGCTTCACGCTGCAGGAGGTGCACACGATCCTCGACCAGGACGTCAGCACCGAGGAGTTGCGCGGGATGCTGCGGCTGCGACGCGCCGAACTGGAAGCAGCCCTCGCGGAGGCGGCATCCAGCCTGGTCCAGGTCGAAGCGAGGCTCCGATCGATCGAGAACGAGAGTTCCATGCCGCAGGAAGACGTCGTCATCAGGCAACTGCCCGCCATCCGCCTGGCCGAGCTGAGCGGAACGGCTGCAAGCTTCAGCCCCGACGACACCAGCCCGCTCATCGGCGGGCTGTTCGACGAGCCGTGCCGACGGCTCGACTCTGCCGGAATCGCTCCGACCGGCCCCCGCACCATCTACTTCCAGACCCCTGACGAAGGCGACTACGGGATCGTCGTGCACGCCGGCCTCCCCGTTCCCCCAGGAGTCACCGAGGGCCCGGACTTCCAGACCGCCTCGCTGCCCCCCGTCGAGCGCGCCGCCACGATCGTGCACCGCGGCATGACCCATGGCTTCTTGAGCACCAGCCAGCAACTGGTCCGCTGGATCGACCCGCACGGCTACCGATTCGACGGGCACGCGCGGGAGGTCACACTCAACTCCTCGAAGAATCCGGACGAGTGGGTCGCCGAGCTGCAGGCGCCGGTCGTCACGACCTGACCCCGGCTACCACCACGCGACCTGGCCGACATCGCCGACGCCCACCGCTCCATGGAAGCGAACGGCCAACGACGCGGGTCACGACGCCCTGGACGACTTGTTCGCCCGCTTGCGAAGCCAGGCACCGCCCGATTTCCGCTTCGACTTGGCGGCCCCGACGCGTTGATCCGGTCGCGCACCCGCATCGCCCGCCGGGGGTTAGCCTCACGGTCCAGGCCCTCGGTGGTCAGGTAGCACAAGAACGGCCTGGGATCGGTGCCGGGCATCGCCGGAACCGGCTCGGCGAGCGCCCGGGCGGCCGATCACCGGGTCACGGTGAACAGCGTGACCGATCGCCCAAGGCCAGATCCACGGCGTGTTCGACATGGATCCGGGTGGAGTCGAATATCGGGATCGGGCTGTCATCGGCGCCGATGAGCAGGGTGATCTCGGTGCAGCCGAGGATGACGGCCTCGGCGCCCTGCCCCGCGAGGCCGGCGATGATCCGGCGGTAGGCGTCGCGTGAGGAGTCCTTGACGCGGCCCTGGGTGAGCTCCTGGTAGATGACGTCGTGCACCAGCGTGCGGTCGGATTCGCCGGGGACGATGACCCGTACGCCGTGCTCGCGCATCCGGGACCGGTAGAAGTCCATCTCCATGGTGAAACGCGTGCCGAGCAGTCCGACGGTCGTGTGGCCGGCTTCGGTGATCCGCGCCGCGGTCGCGTCGACGATATGGACGAACGGCACAGTGATCTCTGCCTCGATGGCCTCGGCGACACGGTGCATGGTGTTGGTGCACAGCAGGATCATCCGCGCGCCGCCCTGCTCGAGAGTCCGGGCCGCCTGGGCCAATCGCCGACCGGCGTTCTCCCAGTCGCCGGCGCGCTGCATGGCCTTGATCTCGGCGAAGTCCAGGGTCAGCAGCAGGCTCGGCGCGCAGTGGTGGCCGCCCCGTCGGCGGCGGACCTCCTCATTGAGGAGCCGGTAGTACTCGGCGGAGGATTCCCAGCTCATGCCGCCGATCAAGCCGATTGTTCGCGTCATCGGGCCATCGTGGCGCGACGCGGTGGATCATAGGAAGACCTGGCTTTCTTGGGCAAGACCCAAGCAATACTTTGAGCATGGACGTCCAGCGCCTGCTCATCCTCCGTCAGATCGGGCGCGCGGGGTCGATCGCGGGTGCCGCCCGCGCACTCGGGTGGACCCAGCCGGCGGTCAGCCAGCACCTTCGTCAACTGGAGCGCCAGGCCGGCACGGCGCTCGTGGTCCGCCGCCCGCGCGGAGTCCAGCTGACCGAGGCGGGAGAAGTGCTGCTGCGCCACGCCGACGCCATCGCCGCACGGCTGCAGGCCGCCGCCGACGACCTGGATGCCCTGACCCACCTGCGCCGCGGCTCCGTCCGGCTGGCCGCCTTCCCCTCGGCCAGCGCCACCGTCGTCCCGGCCGCCATGAGCCTGCTTAGCCGGCGGCACCCCGGCATCGACGTACGGCTCCGCGAGGCCGAACCCCCCGAGGCCCTCGACCTGATCAACGCCGGGGAGGTCGATCTGGCCGTGACCTTCACCCATGGCGGAGAGGTACCGCTCGATCCTCCCGGGCTCGTCGGGACGGTGCTGGGTGAGGACGCCGTACGGCTGGTCCTGCCGCGATCCCATCCGCACGCCCTGTCACCGGACCGGCCGGTGAACCTGCGGCTGCTCGCCGGGGAGCAGTGGATCGCGGGCTGTACGCGCTGCACCGCGAACCTGCGGCAGACCTGCCAGGAGGCCGGCTTCGTCCCGGACATCCGGCATGGGACCGACGACTACGTGGTCACCCAGGCGTTGATCGCTCGCGGGCTGGGCATCGGCCTGCTCCCGCAACTCGCGCTCGACGCCTTCCAGGATCCCGGTGTCACCGTGCGCGCGGCGACACGGCTCCGGCCCCGCACCCTGCATCTGATCCGTCACCGCGAGGCCGAGCAGATCCCCGCGATTCGCAGCGCCGTACGCGCCATCCAGGACGTCCAGGCTTCAGCTGAGCCCCGCTGATCACGAGCGGGGCGGCGATCGGGTTCCGATCGCCGCGCATGGCCGGAACGGTCAGTCCCACGTGGTCCCGGCGGGCACCCGGAAGGTCGTGTTGATGCGGTTGAAGAAGTTGGTGATCGCCACCATGAGCACCAGGGCACCGAGCTGCCGCTGGTCGTAATGCCGCACGGCCTCGGCCCAGATCTCGTCGGTGACCGCGCCGGGCCGGTCGGAGAGCCTGGTCGCGGCCTCGGCGAGGGCGAGCGCGGCCCGCTCGGCGTCGTCGAAGAGCGGGTTCTCGTACCAGGCGGCGAGGGTGAACAGCTTCTCGGGGCCGACACCGGCCTTGGCCGCGCTCGTTGCGCCGGCGTCGACACAGGCGCTGCAGCCGTTGATCTGGCTCGCGCGCAGATGCACCAGCTCGAGCGTCTGACGCGGTACGCCGCCGGCGTACACCTCCTTGAAAAGGTGCTGGATGGCCGGTGTGATATCGGGTTGATTCGCCGCGTTCTGGATGCGTGCTGCCATCTCTCCTCCAGGGAGCCTTTGGATCGGTGAACGGCACTACGACGTCCGGTCGCGGCGGAAGGTAACGCCGGTCCGGGAGTTACCTCACCGGCGCGCGATGCGTCCTGGTAGTGACACCGCCGTACGCCAAGGAGAACCGTGACCGTAGAGGAAGAGTTCGCCGCGGAGTTCGAGACACAGCGCTCGTAGCTTCACGCGATCGCGTTCCGCATGCTCGGCTCGCACGCCGACGCGGATGACGCCGTCCAGGAGGCGTGGCTGCGGCTCGCGCGGTCCGGTCGCGGCGGCATCGAGGACCTGCGTGGCTGGCTCACCACGGTGACGAGCCGGATCTGCCTGGACGCGCTTCGCAGGCGCGGGGCGCGGGGCGAGCAGCCCCTCGAACTTCACGTCGGCGCACTCCCGCGGGAGGCGATCGGCGACTCTCGAATCGATCCCGAGGAGGAGGCCGTGCTGGCCGAGTCCGTCGGCCTCGCGCTGTACGTCGTCATGGACGCCCTCACCCCGGCGGAACGGGTGTCATTCGTACTCCATGACATCTTCGAGGTCCCGTTCGACGCGATCGCCGCCGTCCTTGGCCGCAGCACCGCGGCCGCCAAGATGCTCGCCAGCCGGGCCCGGGGACGGCTGCGGTCGGGCGTACCTACGGCCGACGCCAACGCCGCGGCCCGGGACGTCGTCGACGCGTTCCTCGCGGCGGCGGGCCGGGGCGACGTCGCAGCGTTGCTGAGCGTGCTCGCGCCCGGGGTCGAGATGCGGGCCCAGGGTCCCGAGGGGACCGTCGTCGTCCGCGGCGCGGACGAGGTCGCCGCCCAGGCGGCGCGGTTCGCGCGTCCGGACGCGCTGGGGCATCCAGTGCTCGTGGACGGCGTCCCGGGCGTTCTCATCACCGTTCGCGGACGGCCGGTCACCGTCATGGCCTTCACGGTCGCGGACGGTGCCGTCACCGCGATCCGCGCACTGACCGACCCGGCCCGGCTGGGCCAGGTCGTTCCGTCGTGGGTCGCGTGACCGTGAGGATTCCCGGATGGAGATCGTCACCCAGGTGCCCGAGGCGTACGGCCCGGCCCGGAGGCGGTGCGCGCGCCGCCTCCGGGCCGGGCCGCCCCGGAGAGGGCGGGAGCCCCGGTGCGGTGCTTCACACCGTGCGGCTCGCCCGCGGCCCGTCGAGATTCCACGAGACGATCTTGGTGGGGGTGATCCTGATCATCTCTCGGGACATGCCGGGCACGGGTGGCTCCTGGTCGGTCAGCGCCACCGCGTTGCCCCGGATCTCGATGCCCCGGGGCGCCCAGGGGTCGATCGTCGCCAGGTCATCCACGACGAACGCGACCGTGCTGCCCTGCTGGACGTTCCGGAACTTCTTCGACCTGCCCATCGCTCCCCCGCCGATGAAGATCGTTCCGGTACCGGCATCGAGGTGGAAATTGGTCGGGTTGTTCTGCACCTGCCCATCGGGCGAGACGGTGGCCAGCCGCCCGATGGGCTGTGTGGCCAGGTAGTCGAGTTCGGCCTGGGTGAAGATCATGTGTCAGTCCTTCCGGACGTCGTCGATCACGGTGGAGGTCGAGGTGTTGAGGATGCCGTCGAACGCATCGATGACGGGGGTGTGCAGGTAGGCGCTCTGGATCCGGACGCGGTCGGGGCCGGGGGTCTCCGGGTGTGCCCGGCGAAGATCGGCGATGCTGAGCCCGAGGCCGGCGTCGGCGAAGGCGGCTTCGATGCTTCCCTGCTCGGGCGGCTCCAGCGCGGTGTCGTCGATGGCGAAACCGAAGCGCGCCTTCTCGTCGGGGCGCATGTCGGCCGTGTGCCCGTTGACGCTCGTCAGGGCGAGGGCGAAGTACTCATCGCCGAGAACGCCGTGCAGGTGCTGTCCCATCGGCAGCCCCGTGAGGTGACCGTTGAACGAGACCGACGTTTTCTGGATGTGGGCGTTGTGGGCCGCCAGCACGATGCGGGTCCCGGGTTCGGCACGCTCCAGGTGCCACTGGACCGACCCGGCCATGTAGACGTCCCGGGCCGAGGTGTCGGCGGTCAGGCCGCTTCCGGCGAAGAGGTCGGCCATGGCGCGGAAGCCGTAGTCCGCGTGGCAGGCGGCTTCGAGGCGACGCAGGGCGATGTCGTAGCCGCGCCGGTCACCGCGGGAGACGTACAGCGGTTCGACGGCGCGGAACCGGATGAGCAGGCGCATCAGGATCGCGCTGAGGGCGTCCTGTTCGGCGGTGGCCAGGCGGGTCCAGGCCGGTGCGGCCGAGGCCGCGGAGGCTCCGGCGAACGATCCGGCGATCCGCATCGCCGTCTGGACCGCCGGCAGGGTTTCGGGATCGACCTGGCGCAGATAGTCGGCGACCGGGGCCAGGGCGGGAAGCAACGATCCACCGGCCGCCGGGATGTCGATCCCGGCGAAACGCACCGGCCTCGAGGCCGTGGCGTTGTGCCGGCGCATCCAGCGCAGCGGCTCGTCGACTCCCACGGGGATCGTCCCGGCGAGATGGGCCGACAGATCATCGTCGGTCCCCTCACCCTGGGCCCAGGCGTCGAGGGGGAAGCCTTCGCTGAAGCCGTATTCGAAGGCCAGGACGGTGAAACCACAGCGTTCGACCAGGAACCGCAGGATGCGCCGGCGCATGAGTGAGAACTCGGTGATGAAGTGGGAGTTCTCCCCGATCGCGACCACGCGCGCGTCGCCGACGATGTCGCGCAGCGGTTCCAGGTCGTCGAGCGGCGCCTCAGGGTCGAGGTGGGTGAGCGGGACGGCATGGCCGCGAAGCCAGCCTGCGAAGGGGTCGTGGTCGGACGGAACAGGCATGCTGACAGCTCGATTCTCAGTGCTGCAATGCGGGTGGATCACCGGTGCGGGAGCGCGGGCGCGGCGTTCTCCAGGTCGTCGATGCTCCCGGACATGATCGTGCGGAGGTGCTCGGTGATGTGCTGGAGCGGCCAGTCCCACCAGGCCAGGGCCAGGAGACGGTCGATCTCCGCGTCGCTGTGGCGGCGGCGGATGAGCCTGGCGGGGTTGCCGCCGACGATGCCGTAGTCGGGGACGTCGTCGACGACGACGGATCCGGAGGCGATGATCGCGCCGTGGCCGATGCGGACGCCGGGCATCACCATGGACCCGTACCCGAGCCAGACATCGTTGCCGACGACGGTGTCGCCCCGCCCGGGCAGGCCGGTGATGAGGTCGAAGTGCTCGGCCCAGGAACCGCCCATGATCGGGAAGGGGAACGTCGAGGGGCCGTCCATACGGTGGTTGGCGCCGTTCATGATGAACCGCACGCCCTCGGCCAGCGCGCAGAACTTCCCGATGATCAGCTTTTCCGGCCCGTAGTGGTACAGCACGTTACGAGCCTGGAAGGCGGTCGGATCGTCCGGATCGTCGTAGTAAGAGAACTCTCCGACCTCGATCAGCGGCGAGGTGATCAGCGGCTTCAGCAGCACCACCCGCTGCTGCTCGGGCATCGGATGCACCACCGTCGGGTCGGGCGCGGTCGGCATCGGCAGTCGTTTCCTTCCTGCAGGGGGTGTTCGCGGGCTTGGGGCGTCAGGCGCTGTGGCGGACGCCGAGCCGTATGCCCCAGGTGGACGGTCGCGCTCGGCGGCAGCCGCCCGTCCTGGCCGAGATGGCCGACGTCGCCGTCGGCCCGAAGATTCTACTAGTGCGACAAATGCTGCATTAAGATACTGCCACGACGCCGCCCCACCGAGCAACCGGACTACCAGCGATGACTCCCTCAGCGCCACGACCGGAGGACACCCGGCCCGTGCCACCGACCCGACGCCGCCCCGGCGGCCGGACCGCCCGTATCCGTACGCAGGTGCTCGACGCGGTCCTCGCGGAACTCGGCGAGCACGGTTATGACGGGCTCACCATGGACGCCGTCGCCGCCCGCGCCGGCGTGCACCGCGCGACGGTGTACCGGCGCTGGGGAGACGTCGGCGGCCTGCTCGCCGACGTCCTCGACGCGGCGAGCGACGACGACTGGCAGCCCCCGGACACCGGTTCGCTGGAAGGCGACCTGGCGGCGCTGAACCATGAGATCCAGGCGGCCATGACCGCCCAGCCGCCGATCATGGCGGCCCTGATCGCCGCCTCGTTCCGCTCCGAGAAGGCCGACCACGCCCAACGGAGGCTCTGGGAGGACCGGTACGCCCGCTGCGAGGACATCGTCGGCCGGGCCGTCCAGCGCGGCGAACTCCCGCCGCGTACCGACGCCCGGCGACTGCTCATCGCCGCCACCGCGCCCCTGTACCACCACCTGGTGCTTCTCCGCACGCCATCCGACCCGGACCTGCCCGGCCAGGCGGCCAGGACCGCCGCCCTCGCCGCGTCCGCCGGCGCCTTCGCCGAGCCCCCGGCCGGCGACACCTGAAGGGCCCGGCCCACCCCACGGCCGAGCGGGAACAACCGCACCTGCCGATCGCCGAGTGCGTGTGCCGGCGGCCCGGCGGGCGGCCTCGGGCTACGCGTGCGGGTCGGGGCGGACGGCGACGGCGCGTGCCAGGATCTGGATCAGTGTCCGCTCGAGGCCGGCCGGCAGGGAGCGGCCCGGTCGGCGAGGATGTCCTCGTAGACGCCGACCTTGTAGTTCACCAGGTCCAGGCACCGGGTCAGGTCGCCGATCTGGGCGCTGACCCGCTCCCCATGCGCGCGCAGGAGCGCCAGGCGCTCCTCCTCGTTGCCGTCCCCTTCGCGGACGAGTTCGGTGTAGCGGCGGATCGCCGGCAGCGGCATGCCGGAGGCCCGCAGGATGATGCACACGGTCAGCCACTCGACGTCGTTCTCGCTGTAGAACCGGCGGCCGGCCGGGTCGCGCCGCACCGGGTCGACCAATACGCCCTCACGCTCGTAGAAGCGCAGCGCGTGCACGCTCAGGCCCGTTCGCTCGGCGACCTGCCCGATGCTCAGCAGGGATGCGGAATCCGGCATGCCGCCCAGCGTAGGCCTCCGTCCTCACCCGTCGCCCGTCGAGAGCTCCAGCGCATGGCCGGGCGGCAACTCGGCGGTGGACGTCCAGGCGGGCAAGAGCTACTGAATCCACTGAACACACCGGAGGCCGACCGCCGCGGGCACCGCCGCGGTTTCGCGGCACGGGGCTCAGACGGCGAAGACCTGCGCGTCGTCGGCGAAGGCCTTGAACTCCAGCGCGTTGCCCGCCGGGTCCAGCAGGAACATCGTCCACTGCTCGCCCGGCAGGCCCTCGAACCGCAGGTAGGGCTCGATGACGAACGTGGTGCCCGCCGCACGGAACCGCTCGGCGAGCCGGTGGAACTCCGGGATGGTCAGGATCAGGCCGAAGTGCGGCACGGGGACGTCATGGCCGTCGACCGGGTTGTGCACGCGCTCGGCTCGGCACGGTGCCAGGTGGGTGACGAACTGGTGGCCGTGCAGGTTCCAGTCGATCCAGGTGTCGGCGCTGCGGCCCTGCGCGCAGCCGATGACCTCGCCGTAGAAGACGCGGGCGGCGTCCAGGTCGTCGACGGGCATGGCCAGGTGGAACCGCGGGATCGGGGAGTCGAGCGTGGACACGGCGGGGTCGTCCTTCCGTTGGCGGCAGCGGGCGACACTGTAATGGGCGGTCAGAAGGTCATTCGCCGGTGGGGGCCGCACGCAGGACGGCGGCGAGGAGGCCGGGGAACCGCTGCTCCAGGTCGTCGCGGCGCAGGCTGACGTAGCGCTGCCGGCCGTGCGGGTCGTTGCGGACGACGCCGGCCTCGCGCAGCGTCTTCAGGTGGTGGGACAGGGTCGACTTGGGGAGGTCGCCGCCGGTGGGCTGGCAGGCCGCGACCTCCAGAGGCCCCTCGGCGAGGCGGCGGGTGATCTCCAGGCGCGCCGGATCGCTGAGCGCGAACAGCACGTCCGTCAGGACGAAGTCCGCGGCGTCGGGATGGGCGAGCTCACGTGTCGATCCGGGCTGCATGGTTCGATAATAGTTGAACAATCGACCGGGCCGGAGTAGCCTCCAATGGTTCGAGAATCTTAGAACTATTGGAGGAGCACCGCATGCCCACAGTGGACGACCGCGTCGCGCCCGCGGCGGCCCGTACGGTTCGGCGCCTGCCGCGCCCGGCCGGCTTCTGGTTGCTCGGCGCGACCCTGCTGGTCTTCATGGGCGCCGCGAGCGCCCCGTCCCCGATGTACGTCGTCTACCAGCACCGATGGGGGTTCTCGGCGACCACCCTCACGGAGATCTTCGCCGTCTACGCCCTCGCCCTGCTGATCGCGTTGCTGACCGTCGGCGGGCTCTCGGACTTCCTCGGCCGCCGGCCCGTCCTGATCGCCGCACTGCTGGCCGAGGCCGCCGCCATGGTCCTGTTCCTGACCGCCGGCGACGTCGGGACGCTCCTGGCGGCGCGCACCGTGCAGGGCCTGGCGACCGGCGCCGCGACCGGCGCCATCAGCGCCGGCCTGGTCGACCTGCAGCCCGGCGCCCGGTCGGGGTCGCTGGTCAACAGCGTGGCGCCCGCCCTGGGCCTGGCCGCCGGCGCGCTGGGCAGCGGATCGCTGGTGGAGTACGCCCCCGCCCCTACGACGCTGGTCTTCGCGGGGCTCACCGCGGCGTTCGTGATCCTGGCGGCCGTGATGGCGTTCCTGCCGGACCTGGTCACCGCGCGCCCCGGCGCGCTGGCCTCCCTGCGGCCCCGGGCGGCGGTTCCCGTCCCGGCCCGCGCGGCCTTCCTGGCGACCGCGCCCTGCCTGGTGGCGACCTGGGCGATCTGCGGCCTGTACCTGTCCCTGGGCGGGTCGCTGACGGCCGGCGTCCTGCACATCGGCAACCACCTGGTCGGCGGGCTCGTCGTCACCACCCTCACCGGAGCGGGCGCCATGGCCTCGGTGCTCGTCCGCGACCGGGCGCCGCAGCGCGTCATGGCCGCCGGCTCGGCCGCGCTGGCCGCCGGAACCGCCGTGACGCTCCTGGCGCTGGCCATGGCCTCGACGCCCCTGTTCTTCATCGGCACGGCGATCGCCGGCTGCGGCTTCGGCAGCGCCTTCCTGGGGGCGTTCCGGTCCCTGGCGGCGCTGGCCGGCCCGGGGTGGCGGGCGGAGTTGTTCGCCTCGGTGTACGTGGTCAGCTACCTGGCCTTCAGCGTGCCCGCCGTCGTCGCGGGCGCGGCGGTGCCGTCGTTCGGCCTGCGGGCGACCGCCACCGCCTACGGCGCCGTCGTCATCGCACTGGCCCTCACCGCCGCGGTGTCCGGTGCCGTACGGTCCTGGGCCGCCCGCCCGGTGGCTGCCGCCCCGGCACCCGCCGCGCCCTGCCCGGTGGGCGACCGCGCCGCCGGGTGATTCGGCATGGCCTCAGGCGCGGAGACCGGGCGGGCGCCGAGGGGGACGCCCGCCCGTCACCGGACGGCGGTCAGATCACCCAGAGGTCGTAATTGGTCCAGGTGCTGCCGTAGCACTGGTACTTGGACCAGGAACGGTTGTTGATGCCGCGATTGCCGACCTCTATGCAGCTGCTGGCCCAGAAGTAGTTGTCGATGTAGCGCCAGCCGGGGCCCGGCGGGTCGCTGCAGGGGTGGTCGCACCGGTGGGCGACCGCCTCCCGGGTCGAGGCCGGCGCCGGTGTCGCACTCGCGGAAGGCGCGAGCGCGACACCGGCGGTGACCAGCGCGCCGCCGACGACGGCAGCCGCCATGAAGTTCGGTATCAGCATGGAGCGGACCCTTTCGTCCGGGGGAACTTCCACCTCGGACGCTAGGGGCGACCCTCTCTCCGGGTCTTGAACGAATGCGAAGCGTCAAAGATCGGATGCGTCGTGCGATCGGCGGAGAGTGATCGCGGCGGCGTGCTCGGCGCGCAGCCCGGTGGGCGTGCGGCCCGCGAGCCTGCGGAACTCCCGGCTGAGATGCGCCTGGTCCGCGTAGCCGCACACGGCGGCGACCCGCGCGGGTGCCGGGCTCGCGGACGCGGTGAGCAGGCGCGCGGCCCGCTCGAACCGCAGGAGGCGGGCGATGGTCTTGGGCGGCAGCCCGATCTGCTCGGCGAAGCGCATCTCCAGGCAGCGGCGGGTCACGCCGGTCTCCTCGGCCATCGTGGCGACGCTCGCCGCCCCGCCGGTGCGCCGCAGCAGCCGCCAGGCGCGTAGCACGGTGGGCGCCGGCTCCGGCCCGGCGCGAAACCAGGCGGGCAACAGGCGGTCCAGGAGCTCGAACCGCGTCGCCCAGTCGGGCGCCGCGTGGAGCCGTTCGGTGAGCCGCTCCGCGCGGGACCCCAGCAGGTCGGCCAGGTCGACGGTCGTGTTGCTCAGCTCTCGCATCGGCACGCCGAACAGCGCGTACGCCCCGGTCGGGGTGAGCTCGACGGCCATCCCCCGGTGGTGGCTGCGCTGTTCGAACAGGACCGGCCGGTCGTGCAGGCCGGTGACGTGCGAGGCCTGGACGCGCAGGGGCCGATCCTGGGCGGCGACCAGCCGCACCGAGGCGGCGAAGTCGAGGAACAGCGTGACCCCGCAGGTCGCCACGGCGCGCCCCCGCAGCGGCCGGGCGGCGTCGACGCGGAGACCGGCGTACCCGGCGACGTACGGGCGCAGCACGGGTGCCGGCCGCGCCGCCACCATCCGCGGCCCGGACCCCGGGTCCGGGCATTCCAGAATGACTCCCCCGATGCCATTCACCATCGACCGTCCTTCCGCGGGGAACCTGGCCAGTCTCCCCGGCGGACCCCCGCCCGCGGATCCGGGTAATCCCGTATCCGCGTCCATTCCGCGGCCCCGCAGGACCCGCGCCACGCCGCGGGGGCGGACGGCCGGCGTCAGGTGAGGGAGGCGTACAGGTCGTGCGTGCGGCGGGCGATCTGGGACCAGGAGAAGTGCTCGATCGCGCGGCGGCGGCCCGCCTTGCCCATCGAGGCGGCGCGCTCGGGGTCGGCGAGCAGCGCGTTCACGCGCTCGGCGAGGTCGGCGGCGAAGCGGTCGGGATCCACGGGTGTGCCGGTGCCGTCGGCGGCCTGCTCGATCGGGACGAGCAGGCCCGTCTCGCCGTCGGCGACGACCTCGGGGATGCCGCCGGTCGCGGTGGCGACGACGGCCGCTTCGCAGGCCATGGCCTCCAGGTTGACGATGCCCATCGGCTCGTACACCGACGGGCAGACGAACACGGTCGCGTGGCTGAGGATCTGCACGACCTCGGGGCGGGGCAGCATCTTCTTGATCCACACGATCCCGCCGCGCTCGCGGCGCAGTTCGTCGACGAGCGCTTCGACCTCTGCGGAGATCTCCGGGGTGTCGGGCGCGCCGGCGCACAGCACGAGCTGGGCGGACGGGTCGAGGGACCGGGCGGCCCGCAGCAGATAGGGCAGCCCCTTCTGGCGGGTGATGCGCCCCACGAACACCACGGAGGGGCGCCGCGGGTCGATGCCGTGGCGGGTGAGCACGTCGGTGCCGGGGTCCGGGGCGTACTCGTCGGTGTCGATGCCGTTGTGCAGGACGGTGACGCGGTCGGGGTCGACCTCGGGATAGCAGGTGAGCACGTCGCGGCGCATGCCCTCGGAGACGGCGACGATCGCGTCGGCCGCCAGGATCGCGGTGCGCTCGGCCCAGGAGGAGATCGCGTAGCCGCCGCCGAGCTGCTCGGCCTTCCAGGGCCGCAGGGGCTCGAGGCTGTGGGTGGTGACCACGTGCGGGACGCCGTGCAGGAGCTTGGCGACGTGACCGGCGAGGTTCGCGTACCAGGTGTGGCTGTGCACCAGGTCCGCTCCCCCGGCGCCGGCGGCCATCTCCAGGTCGACGCCGAGCGTCTGCAGGGCCGGGTTGGCCGCCTCGAGCGCCGCCGGGACGCGGTAGCCGGTCACGCCGGGCTCGGCCCGGTCGCCGTCGAAGCAGTGGACCCGCAGGTCGCACAGCCGGCGCAGCTCCCGGGCCAGGTGCTCGACGTGGACGCCGGCTCCCCCGTAGACGTCCGGCGGGTATTCACGGGTGAGCAGGTCGACGCGCATGCCCGGCAGCGTAGTGCCAAATGTGCCCCCTCGTCCTGTTTCAACGCTGGTAGGAGGGCTAAGGTCTGGCCATGGCGAGACCTCATGTCCTGGCGATGGTGCTGGCGGGCGGGGAGGGCAAGCGGCTGATGCCGCTGACGGCCGACCGGGCCAAGCCGGCGGTGCCCTTCGGCGGAATGTACCGGCTGATCGACTTCGTCCTGTCCAACCTGGCGAACGCCGGCTATCTCAAGATCGTTGTGCTGACGCAGTACAAGAGTCACAGCCTGGACCGGCACGTCTCCCGCACCTGGCGGATGTCGACGCTCCTGGGCAACTACGTCACGCCGGTGCCGGCCCAGCAGCGCCTCGGGCCCCGGTGGTTCGCCGGCTCGGCCGACGCGATCCTGCAGAACCTCAACCTGATCGAGGACGAGCGGCCCGACCACGTCATCGTCTTCGGCGCCGACCACATCTACCGCATGGACCCGCGGCAGATGGTGGACCAGCACATCCAGTCCGGCGCCGGGGTCACCATCGCCGCGATCCGCCAGCCGCTGTCCCTCGCCGACCAGTTCGGGGTGATCGAGACCGGTCCCGACGGCGTCAGCGTCTCGGCGTTCCGGGAGAAGCCCAAGGACGCCGTGGGCCTGCCCGACGCGCCCGACCAGGTGTACGCCTCCATGGGCAACTACGTCTTCGACACCGAGGTCCTCGTCGACGTGGTCAAGGAGGACGCCGCCGACCTGTCGAGCAAGCACGACGTCGGCGGGAACATCATCCCCAAGCTCGTCAAGGCCGGCCGCGCGCAGGTCTACGACTTCGCCGACAACCAGGTGCCCGGCTCCACCGACCGGGACCGCGGGTACTGGCGCGACGTGGGGACCCTGGACGCCTTCTACGAGGCGCACATGGACCTCATCTCGATCCACCCCGTGTTCAACCTCTACAACCACGAATGGCCGATCTACACCGGACACGACCCGCTGCCGCCGGCCAAGTTCGTGTTCAACGAGGAGGGTCGGCGCGGGTACGCCGTCGACTCGATGGTCTCCCCCGGCGTCATCCTCGCCGGCGGGGTGGCCGAGCGCTCCATCCTGTCGCCCCGCGTCCTCGTCGACGCCGGAGCCACCGTCCAGGACTCGGTCCTGATGGACTGTGTCCGGGTCGGGCGCGGCGCCGTCGTACGGGGCGCCATCATCGACAAGAACGTCGTCATCCCCGACGGCGCCCGCATCGGCGTCGACGAGGACTACGACCGGCAGCACTTCACCGTGACGGCGAGCGGCGTACGGGTCCTGGGCAAGAACCAGGTCGTGCCCGGCTGACTCACTCCGGGCGCAGCGCGGCGAGCTGCTCCGCGAACGGCACCACCGACTCGGCCGGCGCGGCCGCGGGCGGGCGGTCGCGCATCAGCGCGGCCAGCTCGTCCGCCGCGCGGTCGATCCGGGCCGCCAGGTCGCCGGCGCCGGCGTCCCCGCCGGAGCCCCAGTCCTCCGGTGCCGCGTATACCGCGGTGGGGGCCACGATCGCCCGCAGGTAGGTGAACAGCGGCCGCAGCGCGTGTTCGAGGGCGAGGGAGTGCCGGGCGGTGCCGCCGGTCGCGGCGATCAGGACGGGGCGTCCGGCGAGGGCGGTGTTGTCGATGACGTCGAAGAACGACTTGAACAGCCCGCTGTAGGAGGCCGAGAAGATCGGGCTGACCACGATGAGGCCGTCCGCGCCGGTCACCGCCTCGATCGCCGTGCGCAGCCGGGTGCCGGGGAAGCCGGTGACCAGACCGTTCGCGATGTCGGTGGCCAGGTCGCGCAGCTCGATCACGGTGACCTCGATCGGGCGCCCGTCCGCGGTCAGGCGCTCGCGGGTGGCCGCGGCGAGGCGGTCGGCCAGCAGGCGGGACGAGGAGGGGGTGCCCAGTCCGGCGGAGACGGCGACCAGACGCAGCGGACCGCTCACGCTCATGCGGCCTCCTTCGTCGGCGGAGTGACCAGAGGCACTGCGTTCATGAATCGCTCGCTCCGCTCGCTCATGCGGCCTCCTTCGTCAGCGGGGCGACCAGAGGCACTGCGTTCGTGAATCGCTCGCTCATCGGGCGGTCTCCGCCGGGGTCTCGGTGCCGCGGGCGGCCAGGAGTGAGGCGTGGGTGGGCGCGTCGGGGACCTCGGCCGGCCGGTTCACCGCGAACTCCTTGCGCAGCACCGGGATGACCTCCTCACCGAGCAGGTCGAGCTGCTCCAGGACCGTCTTGAGCGGCAGCCCGGCGTGGTCGACGAGGAACAGCTGGCGCTGGTAGTCCCCGAAGTGCTCGCGGAAGGTCAGGGTCTTCTCGATGACCTGCTGCGGGCTGCCGACGGTCAGCGGCGTCTCGGCCGTGAACTCCTCCAGCGACGGGCCGTGCCCGTACACGGGGGCGTTGTCGAAGTAGGGACGGAACTCCCGTACGGCGTCCTGGGAGTTCTTCCGCATGAACACCTGCCCGCCCAGGCCGACGACCGCCTGCTCGGGCGTGCCGTGGCCGTAGTGGGCGTAACGCTCCCGGTACAGGCTGATGAGCCGCTGGAAGTGCTCCTTGGGCCAGAAGATGTTGTTGGCGAAGAAGCCGTCGCCGTAGTAGGCGGCCTGTTCGGCGATCTCCGGGCTGCGGATCGAGCCGTGCCACACGAACGGCGGGACCCCGTCCAGCGGCCGGGGCGTGCTGGTGAACGCCTGCAGCGGGGTGCGGAAGCGGCCCTTCCAGTCGACCACGTCCTCGCGCCAGAGCCGGTGCAGCAGCGCGTAGTTCTCGATGGCCAGGGGGATTCCCTGGCGGATGTCCTGGCCGAACCACGGGTAGACGGGGCCGGTGTTGCCCCGGCCCAGCATCAGGTCGACGCGCCCGCCGGCCAGGTGCTGCAGCATCGCGAAGTCCTCGGCGATCTTCACCGGGTCGTTCGTGGTGATCAGCGTGGTCGCGGTCGACAGGATCAGCCGCTCGGTCCGTGCCGCGATGTAGCCCAGCATCGTCGTCGGGGACGAGGGCACGAACGGCGGGTTGTGGTGCTCGCCGGTGGCGAACACGTCCAGGCCGACCTCCTCGGCCTTCTGCGCGATCGTCACCATCGCCGTGATCCGCTCGTGCTCACTCGGCGTTCTGCCGGTGGTCGGATCGGGCGTGACGTCGCCGACCGTGAAGATCCCGAACTGCATGACGCGACCCTTCCCTGCTTATTGAAAATTCAACTATAGCGGGAAAATGCCACACCCCGATCACCGATTCCCGGCGCCGTCAGGGGACGGGGCCCAGGCGGACCGCGTGGACCTCCCCCTCCGTCACAGGCTCGCCGCAGTGCGCGCACACCGTCCGGGGGTGCAGGTCGGCCCCGCAGGAGTGCCGCCAGACCGTCGGCGGCGGTCCGTCGGTGACATAACGGTCGCCCCAGTCCATCAGGTTCAGCAGGATCGGCTGGAGCGCGCGGCCGGCCTCGGTGGGCACGTACTCATAGCGCGGAGGGTGCGCCTCGTACTGCTGCCTGGTCAGGACCCCGGCCTCCACCAGCGTCCGCAGCCGCGCGGCGAGGATGTCGCGGCTGGCGCCGGTGTTGCGGGCGATCTGGTCGAACCGCCGCTCCCCGAGCAGGATCTCCCGCAGGGCGAGCAGGCTCCACTTCTCGCCGATCACGGCCAGCGCGTTGGCGATCGAACACTGACGGCCGCGTACGGCCACGGGACTGCCCTCCTCGCTCGGCGCCGTCGGCGCACGGTCGGTCCTGAAACCCAACCTACCCCCGGGATCGCCGTGGAACGTCAGACCAGCCAGCGGCCTTCGCGCATCAGTTCACGGTCGGGCAGTTCGTTCACCTCGCGCCAGGCCTGAACGCGGCGCGGGGTGACGCGGAACCAGCGGTACGGAGTGGTCAGTGCACGCGGGTCGAAGTCTGTGTGTGCCGCGAACCGGTCGCCTCGCTCCTGCGGCAGCGCGTCGAGCTCGAGGACCTCGGCTTCGCCGTCGATCATGATCACGTCTCGGGTGTGGCCCAGTCCCAGCCGGACGGTCCGGGTCGTGGCCAGGTTCCTGCCGGTCGGGCTGTCCAGCGGGGTGGCCATCAGCAGTGCCCGGCCGTCCCAGTCGAAGGACAGCGGAACCAGGTACGGCGCGCCGTCCGCCGAGGCGGTGCCCACCCAGAGGTCGATGTCGTGGGCGAGCCGGTGCTCGGTGTCGCGGCGACGCTGAGCACGGGAGCGAGGGGCGACGTTCAAGGCGGAAGCAGAGCCGGTCATGGCCACTCCTGTCATCGAAGGTGACGATCGGCCCGGGGCGCCGTGTCGGGCCCGGGCACTGTGGTCACAGCCTCTCCCGGCCGGGGGCGGGCCGCCTCCGTGCCGACCACGGAATCCACCACTGATAATGAGCCGGTGTCCAGCCCAGTGATCTCGCCCCGGGAAGCCGAAGTGCTCGCGCTGCTCGGGGAGCACCTCAGCAACGCCGAGATCGCCGCCCGGCTGGTCCTCTCCGTACGCACCGTCGAATCACACGTCTCCTCGCTGCTGCGCAAGCTGCGGCTGCCGGATCGGCGGGCGCTCGCCCGGCACGCGGCCGAGCTCGCGCGGGCCGAGCAGTCGCGTTCGGCGCCCGCCCTGCCAGCGCCGTTGACGGCGTTCATCGGCCGGGTGCGAGAACGCGGGGAACTGGCCGAGGCGGTGCAGGCGCACCGGCTGGTGACCGTGGTCGGCCCGGGCGGGGTGGGCAAGACGCGTCTCGCGCTGGCGGTGGCGGCGGACGTGACCGGCGACTTCTCCGACGGGGTGTGGTTCGTCGACCTGGTCCCGGTCACCGAGCCGGGCCGGGTCGGGGCGGCGGTCGCGGCGGCTCTGGGCGTGGGCGAGCAACCCGGCCGCGGCATCGACGACGCGGTGCTGGCCGCGCTGGCGGATCGCCGGGCGCTGGTGATATTGGACAACTGCGAGCACGTGCGCGACGGGGTCGCGCCGTTCGTGGAGCGGCTGCTGGCGGCCTGTCCGCGGTCGCGGGTGCTCGTGACGAGCCGGGCCCGGCTGATGGTGCCGTTCGAGCGGCTCCTCCCGATCCCGCCGCTGTCGCGGGCCGGCGGCGACGAGTCCGAGGCGGTGGCCCTGTTCATGGACCGGGCGGCGGCGGTCGGCCGGCCTCCGGGTCCCGCGGTGAGCGAGGAGGTCGTGGCCATCTGCGAACGGCTCGGCGGCATGGCGCTGGCGATCGAGCTGGCGGCGGCGCGGTGGACCACCCTCGGCCTGGACGGCCTCACGACCGGCCTCTCCGACCAGTTGCGGATCCTCACCGGCGGACCCCGCGCCGACGACAGGCATCGGTCGGTGCGGGCGGTACTGGACTGGAGCCATGACCTGCTCGAGCCGTCGGATCAGGCGCTGCTGCGCCGGGTATCGGTGTTCGTCGCGCCGTTCACCGCGGAGGCGGCCGCCGAGGTCGCCGGGTTCGCCCCGCTGGATCCGGCCGCGGTCGTCGATGGGCTCGGCAGGCTCGCCGAGCAGAGCCTGCTCGCCGCGACACCGTCTGAGACCGGCACCCGGTACCACGCGCTGGAGACCATCCGCCAGTACGGCATGGAGCGGCTCGGCGACGCCGGCGAGCTGACGGGCGTCCGATCCCGGCATCTGGGTTGGTGCTCGGCCGGCGCGGCCGCCCTCATGGGAGCTCGAGGCACGGACTGGCGCGCCCGGTTCGACGCCGTGGCAGAGGACATGCGGGCCGCCCTCACCGGGGCCGCCGACCGGCCGGAGCAGCGCGCGGACGCCTACCGGCTCGCCGTGTCCATGGCCGAGCTGGCCTTCGCCCGCAACCTGCTCGGCGAGGCCCAGCAGCGGTTCGAGCAGGCGGCCCGGCTCGCCGACGCGGCGGCCGGTGCCACGGCACTGCGGCACGCCGCCGCGGTGGCCGGGTGCCGCAGCGTCGACGGCGACTCGTTCCGCCTGTACCGTGCCGCCGCGGCGGCCGCCCGCCGGGCCGGAGACACCGCCGGCGCCGGCCGCGACCTGGCGGCGGCCGCCACCGTCGCGTACCGCTTCTCCAGTTCGTTCACGCGGGTTCCCCACGTGGACGAGGTGACCGCCATCCTCGCGGAGGCGCGAGAGCTGTCCGGTGATGACCCGGCCGCCCGGGCGGCCGTCGCCCTGGCCGAGGCGGCGGTGGTCGCCGATGCCTTCGGCGCGGTCCAGGGAGACCCCGACAACACCGCGCAGGAGACGGTGGAGCGTGCCGAACACGCGGTCGAGCTCGCCCGGCGCGTAGGCGACCCGGTTGCCGAGTCCGCCGCCCTCGACGCGCTGTCCGGCGCGCAGAGCTGGGCCGGTGACGCCTTCGCCGCCGCGGCCGCCGCCCGGCGCCGGATCGACATCCTGGCCTCTGTACCGCCCACCCCGGCCGGTACGCACGAGCTGATGGACGCCCTCGCCATGGCCGCCGGAACCGCCGTCGGCCTGGGTGAACTGCCGCAAGCCCGCCGATGGGGCAGGCGGCTCGCCGACCATCCGTTGCTGGCCGAGGCGGGCCATCACGCCACGTCCTGGTTTCTGGTCGCGGAAGCGTTCACCGGCGATGTCGAGGAGGTACTCACCGGCAGCGTGAGGTTCCTCGACGCGTGGGAGCAGAGCGGTCGGCTGCGGTCGCGCTCTCTCGGCCCCGCCGCCGCGTCGGTCGCGATGATCCACGGCCTACGCGGCGACCACGACGCCCGTGCGGCCTGGCTGGCGATCGTCGACCAGGCCGGCCCCTCAGCGGACCACCGCCTGGGCTACGGCGCGGTCTTCGACGCCATGGTCCTGCTCCATCACGGGGACGCGAAGGCGGCGCTCGAGCGGGTCGCGCCGGAGCCGGATCAGGTGTGGAAGTGGGTCTGCTGGGTCTGGTTGCACTGGTACGCGGCGCTCCGCGCGGAGGCGGCGGTGCTCGCCGGGCACCCGGACGCCCGTGACCGCATCGGCGCCGCCCGGACCATGGTCGCCGGAAACCCGGTCGCCTCCGCCCAGGTGGACCGGGCGGAGGCGTTGCTCGACGGTGACCTGCCGCGGCAGCTCGCCGCCGCGGCGGCGTTCGACGCGGCCGGCTGCCGCTACCAGGCGGCACGCACGCTGGCGCTCGCGGGGGGCGAGCATGCCGCCGCCGGCGAGGCCGCGCTCGTGGGCCTCGGCCTCGCGCCCACCGCCGTCCGGTAGCCGCACCCGTGGCTCCCACGGCGAGCGGCGCGGGCCGGGACGTCAGCGGAACGATCCCCGTACCGCCGACCTGGCGCGCCCGGCCGTGCGCCGGGCACGCGGCTCAGCTCACCGCCTTCTTCACCAACTCGGCGATCCGTGCCTCCACCTCGGGGGTCAGCTCGGTAAGGGCGAACGCGACCGCCCACATCGAGCCCTCGTCCAGCGTCGCCAGGTCGCTGAATCCCAGCGTGGCGTAGCGCGTCTTGAACTTCTCCGCGGGCTGGAAGTGGCAGACGACCTTGCCGTCCAGCGCGTAGGCGGGCATGCCGTACCACAGCTTCGGCGCGAGAGCCGGGGCGTTGGCCGTGATGACGGCATGCACACGCTCGGCCATGACCCGGTCCGAGTCCTGCATCTCAGCGATCTTCGCGACCACGTCCCGCGCCGCCTCCGCCGCCTTGTCCGCCTTCGAACCAGCCCGCGCCGCCTTCTTCTGCTCCTGGGCGTGGTCCTTCATCGCGGCCCGCTCCTCGGCCGTGAACCCCTCGTACGTGCTGCTCTCGGTGGCGGCCACGGTCACTCCTTCAGTCATCGATCACGTTCGGTCATGGGTCGCGATCGGCCCGATGCGCCCTGCAGGGCTGATCGCTGTGGTCACACTCTGTCCCCTCAGGGGCGCGGGCCGCCTCCGTGCTCACCACGGAAATCACCACGGACCACGGAATCGGTGTCGGCTCCAGTTCGGGAGCGTGCCGCCGGAAGTAGGTTGTGAAATCCAACTCTGCACGATATACCGGTCGGTAGGTTCGGTTGCGAGTGAGGAGAGCTGGCATGAACGACGCGGTCATCGTCGATGCGGTCCGTACGCCGATCGGCAAGGGCAAGCCCGGTGGCGCCCTGTCGGGGATGCACCCCGTCGATCTGCACGCGCACGCGATCCGGTCGCTGCTGGAACGGACCGGGATCGACCCGGCCACCGTCGACGACGTGATCAGCGGGGCCGTCGGCCAGATCGGCGAGCAGAGCGCCAACACCGCGCGGTGGGCGGCGCTGGCGGCCGGGCTACCGGAGTCGGTGCCCGCCGTCACGGTGGACCGCCAGTGCGGCAGCAGCCAGCAGGCGATCCACTTCGCGGCCCAGGGCGTCATCAGCGGCGCCTACGACGTCGTGATCGCCTCCGGCGTCGAATCGATGAGTCGCGTGCCGATCGGCAGCCAGACCGCCGGCCGCGACTTCCTCGGGGCGGGCGTGGGCCGGCGCTATCCGGACGGTCTGGTGCCGCAGGGCGTCAGCGCGGAGCTGATCGCCCAGCGCTGGGGCCTTTCCCGGGAACGGCTGGACGCCTTCGCCGCCGAGAGCCACCACCGTGCCGCGAGGGCATGGGCGGACGGTCGCTTCGCCGCCGAGGTCTCCCCGGTGAAGGCCCCCTCGGCCGACGGCACGCCCGTGCAGGTCACCGAGGACCAGTCCGTACGGCCCGACACCTCGCCGCAGGTCCTGGCCGGTCTGCGGCCGGCGTTCCGGGCCGACGTCTGGGAGGAGCGGTTCCCGGAGATCGACTGGCGGATCACCGCGGGCAACTCCTCGCCCGTCAACGACGGTGCCGCCGCCGTGCTCATCACCAGCGGTGAGACGGCACGGCGGCTCGGGCTGCGGCCCCGGGCCCGCCTGCACACCTTCGCCGTGGTCGGCGACGACCCCCTGCTCATGCTCACCGGCATCATCCCCGCGACCCGCAAGGTCCTCGACCGCGCGGGACTGTCGCTGGAGGAGATCGACGCGTTCGAGGTCAACGAGGCCTTCACCAGCGTCGTGCTCGCCTGGCTCGCCGAGACCGGCGCCGACCCGGCCAAGGTCAACGTCAACGGCGGGGCGACCGCCCTGGGGCACCCGCTCGGAGCCAGCGGCGCACGACTGATGACCACGCTGCTGTCGGTCCTCGAACAGCGCGGCGGACGCTACGGCCTGCAGACGATGTGCGAGGCCGGCGGCCTCGCCAACGCGACCATCGTCGAGCGCCTCTGAACGGCAGGCGGCGCGGCGTCCGCCCTGGGGGCTCCGGCACGGTGCCCGGTCCCGGACAATGGGAGTCCGCGCCGGGCGCCGCGCCCGATGCCGAGCCGAACCAGGAGACCGCCCGTTGCCCCGCGACCGTCAGACCCTTCCCGTGACGCCGGTCCGCCCGGACCTGCGCGCCGACTGCGGCCGCTGCCAGGGACTGTGCTGCGTGGCGCTGCCGTTCGCGGCCTCCGCCGACTTCGCGATCGACAAGGACGCCGGGCGGCCCTGCCCGAACCTGCGCGGCGACTCCCGCTGCGGCATCCACGCCGACCTGCGGACCAAGGGCTTCTCCGGCTGTACCGTCTTCGACTGTTTCGGCGCCGGACAGCAGGTCTGCCAGGTCACCTTCGCCGGGCAGGACTGGCGGGAGTCCCCGGACACCGCCCGGCGGATGTTCGCGGTGTTCGCCGTCATGCGGCAGCTGCACGAGATCCTGTGGTACCTGACCGAGGCGCTCGCGCTGCCGGCCGCCCGCCCGGTGCACGGCGAGCTGCGCCGGGCGCTGGCCGACACCGAGCGCCTCACCCGCGCCGACGCGGCGGAGCTGGCGGACCTCGACGTCGCCGCGCACCGCGCCCGCGTCAACCCGCTCCTGCTGCGCACCAGCGAGCTCGTACGGGCCGGGGTGCCGAAGCGCGGCAAGAACCGCCGGGGCGCCGACCTCGTCGGCGCGCGCCTGCGCGGCGCGGATCTGCGCGGCGCCGACCTGCGCGGGTCCTGTCTCATCGCCGCGGACCTGCGGAACGCCGACCTGCGCATGGCCGACCTCATCGGCGCCGACCTGCGCGACGCCGATCTGCGGGGAGCAAACCTCACCGGCGCGATCTTCCTGACCCAGGCGCAGGTCAACGCGGCCCGCGGTGACGCCGCCACACGGCTGCCGCCCACGCTGACCCGCCCGGCGCACTGGTGACCCGGGCGGCCGCCCGTCACCGGACGTGTGCGGCCGGGTCCGTACGGGTCCGGAGCACCGGGTCTGATCGCCGTGCGGGTGGGCGGGAGCCGTGGGTGACCGTGGTGGGCACGGCTTGGCGGCGAGCAGGCGGCTGATGCGGCATGGAGGCCCCTTACAGTGGCTGTTCGTGCTTTACGGCAGATCAGCGGAGATCAACGCACTCGACGAGGTGATCGCACGGGCCCGCGACGGCTCCGGCGGCGCAGTGGCGTTGAAGGGCGAGGCAGGCGCGGGCAAGACCGCCCTGCTCGACGCGGCGGCCGCGCGAGGCGGCGGGATGCGCGTGCTACGGGCCACCGGCGTCGAATCCGAATTCGACCTCGCGTTCGCGGCGCTGCACCAGGTGCTGTGGCCGGTGACCGGCTCGCTCGACGCGCTGCCCGAACCGCAGCGGGACGCTCTGAGCACGGCCTTGGGGCTTTCCGCGGGAAGTGTCGGGGATCGGTTCCTGCTGGGGGCCGGCGTGCTCTCGCTGCTGGCCGAGGCCGCCGCGCCGAACGGGCTGATCTGCGTGGTCGACGACCTCCAGTGGGTCGACCGGGCCTCGGCCGACGCGTTGCTGTTCGCCGCCAGGCGGCTGGGGACGGAACGGATCGCGATGTTGTTCGCCGTGCGCGGGGACGTACCGGTCAAGGGCGTGCCGCTGACGGTCGACGTGCGCGGCCTGCCCGAGTCCGCAGCGGCCGAGCTGCTGGAGTCCCGCTGCGGTGCGCTGCCCGCCCCTGTGGCACGGGAGCTCGTCACGCTGACCCGCGCGAACCCGCTCGCACTGAGTGAGATCGCCGCCGGCCTGACGCCGGCGCAGCTCGCCGGGCGCGAACCGCTGCCCGACCCGTTGCCCGGTGGCGCCCGGCTCTTCGGCCATCGGGTGGCCGCGTTGTCCGCCCCTGCTCGGCTGGTCGCCCTGGTCGCCGCCGTGGAGACCGACCTCGACCCGGTCCTGCGCGCCACCGACCGGTTGCTGGCCGAGCAGGCGGTACGGCCCGGCGAGAACACGGGGGCCCGGGCCGGGCGGGTGGCGTTGGCCGAGCTGGAGGGGGCCGGGCTGGCCGAGGTGTCGGGCACGAGTGTGCGGTTCCGCCATCCGCTCATCCGATCCGCGGTGCATGAGGCGGCCGCTCCCGCCGACGTCCGTCGCGTGCACGCCATCCTGGCGCAGCTGACCGCGGATGACCGCCGCGCGTGGCACCTGGCCGGAGCCGCGCTGGGTCAGGACGAGCAGGTCGCCACCGCGCTGGTGGCCGCTGCGGAGCGGGCGCGCGACCGCGGCGGGTACGGCGCCGCCGCCACGGCCCTGGCCAGGGCCGCCGAGCTGACTCCCGAGCCGCGCGCCCGTGCCGCCCGCCTGAAGGACGCCGCCGCGGCGGCCTGGCTCGGCGGCCGCCCGGGACAGGCGGAGTCGCTGCTGGCAGAGGCGCGTGAACAGGCTGACGGGGACGCCACCCTGGCCATGGAGATCGCTCAGCTCCGGGGCCGGTTCGCGCTGAACTCGGGCAACGCCGCCGAGGCCGTCCGGACCCTTAAGGCAGGCGACAGCCTGGACATGCTGGCCGACGCCGTGGAGGCGGCCTCCTACGTCGGCGACACAGCGGCCGTCGTCGAGGTCGGCCGGAGGGCGGCGGCGCACCCCGAGGGCTTCCTGCGGGACACGGTGGCGGGGCTCGGCCTGACACTGGACGGTGACGCTGCCGGGCCGGGCCTGCTGCGGCGGGCGTTGGCACGGACCGGCGAGCTGGAGGACGCGGCGGAGTACCTGTGGGCGGCGGCCGCGGCCAGCGCTCTGGGCGAGTCGGATCTGGCCACCGAAATGGCCGGCCGGGCCGGACAGGTGGCCAGGGTGTCGGGAATGACCGGGCAGCTGCCCGTCGTGCTGGAATTCGTGGCGACCGCGGAGCGCATCGCCGGACGGCTGGCACGCAGCCAGGCCATCTCCGAGGAGGGCCTGGCGCTGGCCCGAGATGCCGGGTATGAGAACACGGTGGCCGCGCACCTGGCCAACCTGGCGGCGCTGGCGGCGCTGCGGGGCGAGGAGGAGACCTGCGAGCGGCAGGCCCGCGAGGCGCTGGCCATCGCCATCCCGCACCGGGTCGGATTGCGCGCGGGAGTGGCCGCGTACGCGCTGGCGCTGCTCGACCTGTGCCTGGGTCGCTACGCGGCGGCGCACGACCGTTTCACGGCCATCGCAGCGGCGGGACCGGGCGCCGGGCATCCGACCGTGGTGTGGCGGATGGCCCCTGACCGCGTCGAGGCCGCCGTGGGTGCGGGCGATGAGGCGGGCGCGCGTGCGGCGCTGGAGGCGTACGCGCGGTGGTCGGCGCACGCCGCGACGCCCGAGTCGCGCGCGCTGCTGGCCCGCTGCCGTGGCCTGGCCGGCTCGTCCGAGGACGCCTTCGGCGAGGCGCTGCGGCTGCACACCAACCCCTTCGAGGCGGCCAGGACGGCGCTGCTGCTGGGCGAGCGCCTGCGCCGCGGGCAGCGGCCGGGTGAGGCGCGGGCGCATCTGCGGATGGCGTGGGAGACGTTCGAGCAGGCGGGCGCCCGACCGTGGGCGCGGCGCGCACAGGACGAGTTGCGGGCGGCGGGTGAGAGCGGACAGGCACCGCCCGCGGCCACGCTCGACGCGCTGACCCCGCAGGAGTTGCGCATCGCGGGCCTGGTCGCCGACGGGTTGTCGAGCAAGCAGATCGCCGCCCGGCTCTTCCTGAGCCCGCGCACGGTCGAGTACCACCTGTACAAGATCTATCCGAAGCTGGGCATCGGCTCCCGTACGGATCTGGCGCGACTAGTAGTTCTACAGAAGGCGCCCGTAGCCGACGACGACATGCTGTGAGACATGCAGAACGTGACCATCTGGAGTGAGGAGTTCGGCGCCGAGACGGACGCGCCGATCCTGTTGATCATGGGCTCGATGTCGCAGGGCATTCTGTGGCCGGACGAGTTCGTCGGCCGCCTGACCGCCGGAGGCCGTCGGGTGATCCGGTACGACCACCGTGACACCGGAATGTCGGGCACCGTCGACTTCGCGGCGGAGCCGTACACCTGGGACGACATCAAGAACGACGTGTACCGCGTGATGGACGCCCACGGATTGGAGAGCGCGCACCTGGTCGGCCACTCGGCGGGCGGGCTACTCGGCCAGTTCGTCGCCGTGGAGCGGCCGGAGCGGGTGCGCTCGCTGACCGTCATCGCCTCCTCGCCGCTCGGCGGCGGTGAGGGCGAGGTGCTCGTGCGGGCCCTGATGGGGCAGCCGCAGCCCGAGGGGAGCCTGCCCGAGCCGACGCCGGAGTTCGTGGCCTTCTACCGCGCGCTGATGGCCGCTCCGCCACCGGAGGGCCGGCGCGCGCTGATCGACGGGATGATCGCCGAGCAGCGTCTGCTGCACGGCACCGGGCTGCCGTTCGACGAGGACGCGGCGCGCCGGCTGCAGGAGCGGATCTACGACCGGGCCCGTGACCTGTCGGCGGTGGCCAACCACCGGCTGGCCGCGATGGCCAAGCCGGACTTCGAGCCGGTGGGCGTGCTGCACCAGGTGAAGGCGCCCACACTGGTCATCGAGGGCAGCCACGAGCCGGCCAAGCCTGGTCATGGCGCGATCATCGCCGAGCGGATTCCGGCCGCGCGGCTGATGACCGTGGCGGGCATGGGGCACACGCTGCCGCCGGAGGCGCACGAGGAACTGGCCGCCGCCATCCTCGCGCACACGGCGGGGTGACCTGCTCACCACTGCGAGGTCGTCCGCCATCACGGTCAGATCAGTCCTTCGGCCGACAGCGGGTGCCTGGTCAGGACCTTGTCCACGCCCAGCCACAGCGCGCCCGCCATCTCCAGGATCTTGGGCTGACCCATGAGGTGCTGGGCGATCGTCGTCAGGTCACGCTGGTGACGCTCGATCGGGCAGCGCCGGTAGATCGAGGCGCTGCCCACGACGTCGGCCAGGAGCCGCACGGCGTCGCGACAGGTCCGGATCGTGTGCATGTGCGCGCCGACCAGTGCCGCCCGCAGGCGCAGGGACGGTTCACCGCCGGTCTCCAGGGTCGCCCACAGCTCGCCGAGGACGTCGTACTGGTAGCTGCGGGCCGCGCCGACCATCGCGTGGACCTGCGCGATGCCGGTGCGCACCCGCGGGTCCTCGCGCGCCGGGCGCATCTCCGGAACGAGCATCTTGTCGGCGAGGATCTGCTCGGCGGAGCGCAGCGCGGCGCGGGCGATGCCCAGCGGCACCCCGGGCAGGTTGGCGAAGAACATGCCCGGCCAGGCGTAGAGGGTCCCTGCGCGCGGGCGGCGGCGAAGGTCACCGAACCGGAAGGTCTGCTCGGCCGGGACGAAAGCGCCTTCGGTCGTGTAGTCGTGGCTGCCGCTGCCCGCCAGCCCGGTGGTGTGCCAGGTGTCGAGGATCTCGAACTCCCCGGCCGGCAGCATCGCGACGCGTACCTCCGGCCGGCCTTCCGTCAGCACCGGCGCGCCGTCCTCGAACACCAGCGCGCCGCCGATGATGACGTCGGCGTGCGCGCAGCCGCTCCCGAACTGCCAGCGGCCCTCCAGCCGGTAGCCGCCGGCCACTCGGTGCAGCCGCCCGGCCGGCACGATCCAGCCCGCGGTGATCATGTCGAGGTCGGGGTAGAGCCCGCGGGCGACGGCGTCCTCGAGCGGCGCCGTGTAGAAGCCGCCGTCCGAGCCGATCATGGCGCACCAGCCGGCCGCGCCGTCGGCCGCCGACAGCTCCTCGATGATCTCGGTCTGGGTGCGGATGTCGACCTCCGGCCCGGCCCACGCCCGCGGCATCGCCATGCGGAACACGCCCGTCGAGCGCAGTGCCTCCACCGCGCGCGGCGTGAGCCGGCGGCCGCGTTCGCTCGCCTCGGCCTCTTCGCGCAGGACCGAGGCGACCGCGCGGGCGTTCGCCAGGATCGTCGCGCCGTCCAGGACCGTGGTGTCCGTCGGGACCGTGGTGTCGGTCGGGAGCGTCAAGGGTCGATGCCTCCTACTCTCAGGCCGGGGTGGCTTCGATCACCCGGAAGTCGAAGCGGGGCAGGGCGGTCAGCCGGGCGATCTCGAACCCGGCGGCCTCCAGCAGCCGCCCGAACTCCCGCTCGGTGCGCTCCCGCCCGCCCGTGGCGACGAGCATGTGCAGGTCCAGCAGGAGGTCACGGGTCTCGGCGGGGTCGCCCGGGGTGACCTGCTCGGGAACGGCCCGCTCGATCACGAACAGGTGGCCGCCGGGCGGAACCGCGGCGCGGACGGTGCGGAGGATCGCCGTGGCGCGCTCGTCGTCCCAGTCGTGGAGGATCTGCTTGAGCAGGTACGCGTCGGCGCCGGCGGGCACCGAGACGAAGAAGTCGCCGCTCACCACCTGGCACCGCGACGCGACGCCGGCGGCCGCCAGCGTCGTGGCCGTGGCGCCCAGGCCGGTCGGCACGTCGAACACCACGCCCCGTACACCGGGATGGGCCCGCAGGACGTGGGAGATCAGGGTGCCGTCGCCGCCGCCGACGTCGACGACGGTGCCGAACCGGGACAGGTCGGCGGCGGCGAGGACGCCGGGCGCGGTGTCCCGGGTGTGCTCGGCCATGGCCCGGTTGAACGTCACCGCCTCCTCGGGCTCACGCGCGTAGTACTCGAGCCAGCTGACGCCGTGCGCCAGGTCCCAGGCCGGCTCTCCGGTGCGCACGCTGGGGACCAGCTCGTCCCAGCTCCGCCACACCGCCGGGCCGCACATCATCCGCACGAGGTCGCGGATGGAGTTCGGAGCGTCCTTGCGCAGTGGCCGCCCGAACTCGGTGAGCTCGAACCGGTCCATGCCGGTCTGGGTCACCAGTCCCAGCCCGGCCAGGGCCAGCAGCAGCCGCCGTAGGGAGGGCCCGTGCGCGCCGGTCAGCTCGGCCAGCTCGGCCGTGGTCCGCGACCGTTCGCCGAGCAGGTCGGCCAGGCCCAGCTCGGCCGCCGCGTAGACGGACTTGGCGGCCATGGCGTGCAGGACCATCTGCATGAGGCGGGCCGGCGCCGGTCGCGCGTTCGCGCCGGCGGCCGTGCCGGTGTCCCGGGCGTCGCCGACCCGATCCGTGGCGGGCACCTCACACGCTCCCGAACTCGTCCGTCGCGCGCAGGGCCGACCGTTTCACGTCGGCGGCGATCCTCTTCATCGTGACCTTCCGGTGGAAGTAGTGGTAGCTGCGGGCGAGGGCGTAGTCGATGTGCTCCCTGCGGTCCGTCCTGAAGTAGGTGACGTAGTCGCAGATCGCCGAATCCCCCAGCAGGTGCAGCGGCTCGTGGCGGACCGGGAGCGTGCCGAAGTCGACGAACAGCGGAAGGACCTCGTGCCGGACGAGGCCGGCGACGAAGTCGAAGCCCTTCGCGTGCGACAGCAGCGCGCAGTTCTTCAGGATGACGCCCAGCAGGAGGTCGCCCTGGTAGGTCTGCTCCACCGCGACGTTGTTGACCTGGAGGATCTTCTTGCCGGACGCCCCGGGGATCGTCCGGTGGAAGACCGAGTCCGGGGCGACCGGGGTCAGTCGGAAGATGGCCACCGCCTCGTCGCGGAAGGTCACCTTGTAACAGCTCGACGCACTGCTCGGCAGGAAGTCCGCGCTGTAGAGCCCGAGCGGCTTGAGCGCCTTCTCCAGGAACTCCCGGTACTCGTCGTGCTCGTGCACGTCCTCGATCTCGTGGGTCCGGTACTTGCGCACCTCCCGCAGGACCGTCTCATCCTCGGGGGCGGCCACCAGGGTGATCGGGGACGTCACGTCGTGGTTGGCGAGGATCGCGTCGTCTTCCAGGTGAAGACCGTCGTACGTGATCATCTAACAGGCGGCGCTCAGCACGTCGCGGAACATCTGGCCGTAGTAGTGGATCGTCATCCGCCTGCCCTGGACGACCTCGTCGAGGTCGGAGTCCCTGACCAGCAGGCCGTCGACGGCCTGCTTGACGTCCTCGATGTGCCGGGCGTCGAGCCCGGCGTGGCTCTTGATGAAGGTCACCTGGCCGCGTTCCAGGCCGTACTGCTGCTTGAGCGTGTCCGCGACCACCTTGCCCAGGCCCGCGCCGAGCCCTTCGGTCAGGCTCGCCACCCCGAGGATGCCCAGCGGGCTTCCGTAGGTCGCCATGTAGTAGTTCTGCGCGACCAGGGCCCAGGAGCCGGGCATCGGCGGGACGGACAGGACCCGGTCGACGTCCTCACCGAGGTTCTTCAGGTCCTTGACGCAGAAAAGGTCATGGTTGTTCTCCTCGCGGGCCTGCTCGAAGAACCAGTCCCGCAGCCCGCGGTAGTCGTCGCCGAGGCGGGCCCCTGCCAGCGACAGCATCCGGGAGGTGTGCCGGACCATGTGGTACGTCTCGCGCAGATAGCCGATGTAGTGCTCACGCTTCATTTCGCCGCCGAGGACGAGTTCGATCAACGGGTTGTTCTCGATCTCGCTCTTGAACTCTCGCTCGGTCGCGGTCAGCAGTTCGTCGAAATTGCTCATGCGCGGCGTTCCATCCTTCGGGGGACTCGCTGGGGCGGGCGAGAAAGGTGAGGTTTGCGGGACTCCGGGCCGCTAGTGCGGTCCGGCGTCGTAGTTCGGGCCGTGCGGGAAGGGCGACAGGCGGTAGGTGCCGATCGCTCGGGCCAGTGTGCGGCCGGCCCCGTCCGAAAGCCGTGCCTCGAGGAAAGCGGAACTATTGCCCATTGAGGTGATGTGGCCTTCACCGAAGACCGTTCCCACCAGAACCGGCTTGATGAAGTCCGTGGACATCGAAATGGTCATGGGCAGGAATCGCGCGTCGGTGAGCCCCACAATGGCCGAGCCCATGCATTCGTCGAGCATGGCCACGATGAATCCGCCATGAACGGTTCCGGCGGGATTCGTGAAAGCCTCAGTGGCGGTGAACGACAGATGGATCGAATCCGACTGCTTGTCGAGTTTCAGAAGCGTCCAGTCGATCAGCGCCGCGACCTGCGGTCGATCGCCCAGGCGGTCGAAGACCGTCTCTTCTGTCGTGTTGATTTCAGGCACGCACGAGTCGCTTTCGTTGATACCTCAACGGGCCTCGACCGTCGAGGCCCGTCTGCTCGGAATTACGAACAACGAGGCACCGGGCCTCGTCCGACAGGGTTAATGACTTCATGGTCCTTGTCAAGTCAACGGCGTTCCCCATCCGTCCACTCTGTGTACGCGCCCGGTGGCCGAACGCCTCGGCTGTGGCGAATGTCGACGGTTTCGACGAATTCAACGACGCCGGTGGAACGCATGCCGCCCGATTCAGTGCGGTATCCCGTGTTTTACAGGTGGGCCGAATCACGAATTCCGGCCGGGCGTCGTGGCCGGTCGCGGCGCGGCCACCGGCAGGTCCGGGCTCAAGCGGAGCGGAACATTCGTTCAAGACGCCGACGTGCGCCGGCGGCGACAGTCGGCTCATGACCATTCCTGACGGGAAACCGCACGTGAACGGCGGCGCCGAGGCCACCGAGGGTTCGATCCTGCCCCTGGACGACGGCGACATGTACGTGTGCCAGGACGGCCCCCGCGACGCCCCGCCACTGCTCCTCGTCCACGGCTCCGCCGCGTCGACCCGCTCGTGGGACTCGCTGGTCCCGTTGCTGACCGAGTCCCATCGCGTCATCCGGATCGACCTGCTCGGGTGCGGCCGGTCGGCCGCACCGGCCGGCGGCGGCTACGGGCCCCCCGAGCAGGGACGCCGGGTCGGCGCGGCGCTGGACCGGCTCGGCGTCGAGCACGCCGTGATCGTCGGCCATTCCGCCGGAGGCCTGGTCGCCACCGCCCTCGCCGAGCAGCGACCCGACCTGGTGACCGCGCTCGTGCTCATCAACACCGGACCCGGCATGGACGCCCTCATCGCGACGGAGACCGCCGCCATCGGACCCTCGCAGTGGCCTCCGACCGATGAGCAGATCCGCCAGTTCGGGAGCACCGCCTTCAGCCGCGAGGGCTTCCAGTTCCCGCAAGAGTTCGTGGACGAGGTGCGCGCCATGCCCTACCACGCGTTCGCCGCGGCGATGCAGGCCCCCCGCGACTACCTGAGGCAGCGAGTGCTCCCGGAGCGGCTGGCCGTCCTCGGCAAACCACTGCAGGTGATCTTCGGTGACCAGGACCGTCGATGGCGGCCATCGTCCGCCGCCGACTACCGCGCCGTTCCGGACGCGAGAGTCGAGATGCTGTCCGGCGTCGGACACACGCCGATACTGGAGGACCCGACGCGGACCGCCGAACTCCTCCTGGCCTTCACCGCGATCCACACCTAGGCGCGCGATCCCGAATATGGGATATCATCCCGAATATGGGACAGGACTCGGTGGAGGAGGCCGGGCCGGGCGGAGTGGACGCCCGGCTGGCGGCCCGGCTGGCGGAGCTGCGCGTCGAGGGCGGCTGGTCGCTGGAGGAGCTGGCACGGCGGACGGGGGTGAGCCGATCGACCCTGTCCCGGTTGGAGCGGGGCGAGATCAGTCCCACCGCCGCCCTGCTCGGCAGGCTGTGCGCCGCGTACGAGCGGACGATGTCACGCCTCCTCGCCGAGGTCGAGGCCGACCCTCCCCAGCTCGTACGCGCCGGTGAGCAGACCGTGTGGCGGGACGAGGAGTCGGGTTTCACCCGGCGGTCGGTGTCGCCCCCGCACCCCGGCCTGCGCGGCGAGGCCATCGAGGGGCTGCTGCGCCCGGGCGCGGACATCTCCTACGACGGACCGCCGGTTCCCGGCCTGGAGCAGCACATCTGGGTGCTCGACGGAGGCCTGGAGGTCGGCGCGAACGGTCACACGTACGAGCTGCGCGAAGGCGACTGCCTGCGGTTCCGGTTGTGGGGCCGGTCGCGGTTCCGCTGCCTCGGCACCGAGTCGGTCCGCTACGCCCTCCTGGTGGTCCTACCGTGACGTCCTCCCCCTCTCCCCCGCCGCCGGACGGTGAAGGAGCGCGCCCGACGCGGACCATCATCCGCCTGTCCGCCGCCGAGTTCACCGCCCACGTGCCGGACCTGGCCGAGCTCCTGCTGGACGCCGTCGCCGGCGGTCACTCCCTCGGCTTCGTGGACCCGTTCGAGCGTGGCGCCGCGCTCGACTTCTGGCGGGCCCGCACCCCGGCCGTGGCCGACGGGAATCTGCTCGTCTGGGCCTGCCGCGGTCCGCAGGGCCTCGAGGGGACCGTCAGCCTCGCCGTTGAGCGAAAGCCCAACGGCCGGCACCGCGCCGAGGTCGTCAAGCTGATGGTCCACCGCGCCGCGCGGGGCCGGGGGCTGGGCCGGGCGCTGCTGACGACCGCCGAGCGGTCGGCCGCCGCGCTCGGCGCGACGCTCCTGCTCCTGGACACCGAGACCGGCAGTGTCGCCGAGAGCCTCTACGTCGCGGCCGGCTGGACGCGGTACGGCATCGTCCCGGACTACGCGGTCGACCCGTCGGGCGCGCTGCGCGACTGCAGTTTCTTCTACAAGCGCCTGGCATGAGCCCCGCCGCGAGCGACCGGAGCGGGCGGGCTCACGGGCGACCGTTCGCCGGACGGAGGGTCCGGAAGAACGCGCGGATGTCGCCGACCAGCAGGTCGGGCTGTTCCATCGCGGCGAAGTGCCCGCCCCGGTCGTACTCCGTCCAGCGCACGATGGTGTTCGTCCGTTCGGCGATGTGCCGCAGCGGGATGAAGTTGTCGTGGGGGAAGACGGCCAGGGCGGTCGGCGCGGTCGACGGCTCGGGCGGCCGGCCCCAGTAGTCCGCGTGCGCCCGCTCGTAGTAGATCCGGGCGGAGGATCCGGCGGTCCCGGTCAGCCAGTACAGCATCACGTTGGTCAGCAGCTGGTCGCGGTCCACGGCGTCCTCGGGCCGGTCCCGGGAGTCCGTCCACTCCTTGAACTTCTCCACGATCCAGGCCAGCTGGCCGACCGGGGAGTCGGTCAGGGCGTAGGCGAGGGTCTGGGGACGCGTCGACTGGATCGCCGCGTACCCGATGCTCTCCCGCTCCCACGCCTGGGTGCGCCGCCACGAGGCCATGGCGCGGTCGCGTTCGGCCGGGGACAGCGCGGCCCGCTCGTCGGGCTCTTCGGTGGCGGCCCCGCCGGGCAGCAGGTTCAGGTGGACGCCGATGATCTCCTCGGGGCGGGTCCGGCCGAGTTCGCGGGAGACGACCGCGCCCCAGTCACCGCCCTGCGCGCCGTAGCGCCGGTAGCCGAGGCGGCGCATCAGCTCGGCGAACGCGGCCGCGATCCGCTTGAACTCCCAGCCCGTCTGGCGCGTCGGCCCGGACAGACCGAACCCGGGGATGCCGGGGATGACGAGGTGGAAAGCGTCGGCCGGGTCGCCGCCGTGCGCTCGCGGGTCCGACAGCGGGCCGGCGATCTCGGTGAACTCCGCGATCGATCCCGGCCAGCCGTGCGTGATGACCAGCGGGACGGCGTCCGGCTCCGGGGAGCGGACGTGGGCGAAGTGGATGGTCGCCCCATCGATGGTGGTGGTGAACTGCGGCCAGGCGTTCAGCCGTGCCTCGGCGGCCCGCCAGTCGAACTCGTTCCGCCAGTACCGTACGAGCTCGCGCAGGTACTCCCCCGGTACGCCATAGGCCCAGCCGACGCCGGGCAGCTCGTCCGGCCAGCGGGTGCGGTCCAGGCGCGCGTGCAGGTCGTCCAGGTCGACCTGGGGAATGTCGATGCGGTACGGGCGGATGTTCTCATCGGCAGTCGTCACCCGGTCATGCTAGAGAAACGGCCACGACGAGGTGGGGCAGGGCGGCCCGCGCAGGGCCGGGGTCACCGTGCGGCACGCCCCCGGTCACGGCCGAGCTCGGCCAGGCGGATCAGGGCGGGCAGCGCCTCGGCGATCGCCTGCCGCTCCTCGGGGGCCAGCCGGGCGACCAGCGGGATCAGGTGGCCGGTCCGGTCGGCGTGGCGGGACCGGCAGATCCGCCGGCCCGCCTCGGTGATGTGCACGAGGACGACGCGGCCGTCGCCCGGGTCGGGGCGGCGCTCGACCAGCCCCTCCCGCTCGAGCCGGGTGACCAGCTGGGTGACGCCGGGCTGGGTGATCTGCTCGGTCCTGGCCAGGTCGGTCAGCCGCATCGGGCTGTCGCCGTACGCGAGGGTGTCCAGCACCGACAGGGTCGTGAACGGCAGCTTCTCCAGCGTGGGCAGCCGGATGTAGAAGCGGTTGAAATCCTCGATCGCCGTCGTGAAGGCGGCCACGTCCAGGTCGTCGTTCGCGGTGTCGTCCACGGCCGCCAGCTTAGGAGGTCACGCCGCACCGCTCGGCGGGAGGAGTTCGTCGTTGTGCCGGCCCAGGGCCGGGGTCGGCGTGGTGCCGGCCGGGGTGAAGCCGTCGTAGCGGGCCGGGGTGCGGATGACGGTCTCGGTGCGTTCGCCGTCGGTGACCGTGACGGCGAGCTGATTCTCGGCGAATTGCGGCGAACTGACCACCTCCCTCCATGTTTGTACGCGCGTGGCCATCAGCCCGGCCCGTTCGAAGATCTCCACCCACTCGGCGGCGGCATGCGCGCGGAGCGCCGCGGTCAACTCGGCGGTGAGTTCTCGCCGATGGAGGCCGCGTTGCCGCTGGTCGGCGAACCGGGGATCGGCCGGCAGATCGGGGCGGCCGAGCACCTCGGTCAGCTTCTTCCAGTGCTTGGGCACATACGCGGCCAGCACGAGGTAATTGCCGTCGCCGCACCGGAAGGCGCCGCTGGGTTCGGTCGCGAACGGGCTCCGGCCGTCGGTGGGCCTGGGGGTGTTCGAAGCGGTGTTGGCCGCCATGGTGAGGCTGTTGGACTGCAGACTGCACGCCACGTCGTACATGGCGACGCGTACGACGTCCGCGACGCCGTGCCGCTCACGGTTCAGCAGGGCGGCGAGGACGGCCTGAGCCAGGACGTGCCCGGTGGCCGCGTCGACGATCGTGGAGCGCACGAACTCGGGCGTGCCGTCGCCGGACCGGAGGCCGGTCACCAGACCCGACTCGGCCTGGATCATCATGTCGATGCAGGGCCGCCGCCCCACCGGGCCGTAACCGCCGTATCCGGACAGCGCCGCGTAGACCAGCCGGGGGTTGCGGGCCCGCAAGGTCTCGGGGCCCAGGCCGAGCCGGTCCATCACCCCGGGCCGGAAGCCGTCCAGGACGACGTCGGCGGTGTCGGCCAGAGCCAGCGCCTGCCGCAGTCCCTCCTCGGACTTGAGGTCGATCACGACGGACTTCTTGCCGCGGTTGTTGGGCAGGAAGTACGGCGCCACGTGCTCGAGGCCGGGGCGGCTCGAGGTGATCCGGCGGGCGGCCTCGCCGCCGGGTGCCTCGACCTTGATGACCTCGGCGCCGAGGTCGGCGAGCACGGTGCCGGCCAGCGGACCGGCCACGTTCTGGGTGAAGTCCAGGACCCGGAAGCCGTCGAGCGGGCGGTGGGCGGGGGAAGCGGTCATGGTGACTCCCAGTCGGAGCTGTTGCCCCGGCGCTGATAATAGACTCTACCGGTCTGAAAATACGATGGGAGTATGTCCCTGCGCGACGCCGCGTACAAGGCGGCACGAGACGAGGGGCGGGGCCATGGCTGAGAGCACCGCGTCCGTCCGCGGCCGGCCGCGTGACCCCGATTTCGAGGACCGGGTCTTCGACGCCGTCATCGCGCTGTACGCCCGAGGCGGTCTGGAAGCGGTGAGCCTCGGCGCCGTCGCCCGCGAGGCCCGCGTCGGGAAGGCCTCGCTCTACCTGCGCTGGCCCGACAAGGAGGCTCTGCTCGTCGACGCGCTGAAGGCGCGGATCGTCCTGGACACCCACATCGACACCGGCGATCTGCGAGCCGACCTGCGCCGCCTCGCCGAGCAGATGCTCCTCCTGCTGTGGAGCGACGCCGGCCTCGCCTACATGCGCCGGATCGTGGACTCCTCCGTGCACCCGGAGGTCTTCGGCACCCCGCACCGGGAGGGCAGCCCGACCGTCCTAGCCGCACGGCGACTGGTGCGGGGCGCCGTCGCCCGCGGCGAACTGCCCGAGGGCACGAGCCCGACCATTCTGATGGACATGCTCTTCGGCGCCGCCATGATGCACGCCACCGTCACGCCCGCCGGCATGCGCGACGCCGCCCGCGCGAACGCCGCCGACTACCTGGACGCCCTGGTCGAGACCATCCTCGCCGGGGTCACGGGCACCAGGCCTGAGGCCTCGGCGGCCGGCGACCCATAGCCGAGAGCCGCTGACCGAGGCGATCGCCTCGGATAGGGATGCGGCCGGAAGTCAGGAACGAAGGGTGCGCAGGCCGGTGCGGATTTCGCTGACCAGGATCTCGGGCTGTTCCAAGGCCGCGAAGTGCCCGCCCTTGTCGGCCTCGCCGTAGTGGATCAGATTGCTGTAGGTGTCTTCGATCCAGCTTCGTGGCAGGCGTGGGATGTCCCTCGGGAAGACGGTCACCGCGACCGGAAGCGTCAGCTTCGGGCCGGCGAAAGTGAGCGATTTGTTCTCCCAGTAGATGCGGCCGGACGACGCTGCGCTGTTGGTGAACCAGTAGAGGGATATCGCGTCGAGCATGTCGTCCATGCTGAGGGCGTCCTCGGCGAGCCCACGGTTGTCGGTCTTGGACTGGAACTTCTCGTAGATCCAGGCTGCCTGACCAGCGGGAGAGTCCGCCAGGGCGAATCCGACAGTCTCCGGCTTCGTGCCCTGAAGGTGGTTCGACCCACCGAGATCGCCGGTGTAGAGGGCGAGGGTCTCCACGGCGTAGCGCTGTTCGGGCGACAAGGTGTCGGGTATCTGTGCGGGAAAGGCGTACTGGGTGTTCAGATGAATTCCGAGAAGCCCCTCAGGTTGCATGGCTCCGAGGGCGGTGGTGACGACGGCACCCCAATCGCCGCCTTGCGCGGCCCATCTCGTGTAGCCGAGACGCTTCATCAGCTCCACCCACGCGCTTGCGATGCGCGATACAGTCCACCCGGTCTCCGTGGGCTTCTGGGAGAACCCGAACCCGGGGAGCGACGGGACGACGACGTCGAATGAATCGGCGGCGTCTCCTCCGAACGAAACCGGATCGATCAGCGGGCCGATCAGCTTCAGGAACTCGACGATCGAGCCCGGCCATCCGTGCGTGAGTATCAGCGGCATCGCGTTGGGATTCTTGGACCTGACGTGGATGAAGTGGATGTCTAGCCCATCAATCTCGGTCAGGAATTGGGGGAAGCGATTAAGCTCGGACTCGAAGCGCCGCCAGTCGTAGCCGCGCTCCCAGTAGTCGACCAGAGATCTGGCGTTCTCTACGCGAACCCCTTGCGACCAGTCGCCCACCGTTTCCGGATCCGGCCATCGGGTTCTGGCCAGTCGCTGCTTCACGTCGTCGATCTCCGAATCCGGGATCGAGACGGTGAACGGGCGGACGAGGGTCGAGATCGGCGGCGTCGGTGCGGTCATTGCCTTCTTCTCTTCTCCTGAGCTTCGAAGCGCAGCGCAACTCTCCGTTGCACACTGGTGTGCAGCCTACTTCCCTGCACACTGATGTGCAGTGTGATTCATTGCACACTGATGTGCAACAATGGTGTTGTGCCCACCGAGTCCTCCCGTGTGCGCTCGATGAACGAGACACGCGATCGCATCCTCGACGTCGCCCTCGACGTGCTTGGAGACAACCCCGACGCCGGAATGGGCGACATCGCCTCCGCTGCCGGCGTCGTCCGTCGCACCGTCTATGGCCATTTCCCCTCGCGGCTCGACCTGGTTCGGACACTCACGGAACGGGCCGTCACCGAGATGACGGCCGTGCTCACCGAGGTCAACGCCTCCGACGCAGAAGCGGACGCGACATGGGTCGAATTCATCGCCCGCGTCTGGCCGGTGACGCACCGGTACCGAGTGCTGCTGGCGCTGCGCCGCGGCGAGTACGGCGAGGCGATCCACGGTCTGCTCGGGCCAGTCGATGAGCTCCTCGCCGACCTCGTGAAACGGGGCCAGGACAGCGACGTGTTCGCACAGCACCTGCCGGCAGGCATTCTGAGCCAGGTTGCCTACGGCGTCGTGTTCGCCATCGCGGACAGCGACCTGTCGAACGGGACCCTCGGCGCCCGAGCAGCGACGATCACGAGCCTGCTGATGCTGGGAGTTCCCGAGACGCGCGCAATCGCTCTCGTGGGCGACCAGCCCTGACCCGCGTTCGCAGAAGTCCTCTCAAGCGCGACAAGACCATCGGCGGCGCCGGCGTCACCGACGACGACATGCTGTCCATGGCCCTCCACCTGTGCGACCAAGAGATGAGCCTGCGCGACATCGCCAGGAAGCTCATCATCACCACCGGCACGAAAAGGGCCAGCACCCCTTGCCTGCCACCGTCATGCGGATGCTGCGCGAGCATGACGAGAAGGCCACCACGGCGGCGAGCGCGTGATCGGCGAAGCCATCGCCGAGGTCACTGGCATCCTCGCCGCGCCCCGCTCACTGAGGGCGGCCCCTTTCTGGCGTATTCCGGCTGACCCCCGGATAGGTCGTTCGGATCCTGTCGGTGCTCAGGCCGCTCAGGCCCGGTCGCAGAGCCGGGACCAGGCCTCGGTCAGCGCCTCGCGCAGGATGCGTTCGATCTCGTCGAAGTGCTCCTGGCCGCAGATGAGCGGCGGGGCCAGCTGGATCACCGGGTCGCCGCGGTCGTCGGCCCGGCAGATCAGGCCGGCGTCGAACAGCGCGGAGGACAGGAAGCCCCGCAGCAGCCACTCGGACTCGGCGGCGTCGAAGGTCTCGCGGGTGTCCTTGTCCTTGACGAGCTCGATGCCGTAGAAGTAGCCCGCCCCGCGGATCTCTCCCACGATCGGCAGGTCGGTCAGCTTCTCCAGCGTGGCGCGGAAGGCGGCCTCGTTGCCCCGGACGTGCTGGAGGACCCTCTCCTTCTCGAACAGGTCGAGGTTGGCGAGGGCGACCGCGGTGGAGACGGGGTGCCCGGCGAAGGTGATGCCGTGCAGGAAGGTGTCCGGGCCGTCGGCGAACGGCTCGACGAGGCGGTCGCTGACCATCATGCCGCCCAGCGGCGAGTAGCCGGAGGTGACGCCCTTGGCGAAGGTGATGATGTCGGGCTGGTAGCCGTACCGCTCGGAGCCGAAGTAGTGGCCGAGCCGCCCGAACGCGCAGATCACCTCGTCGGAGACCAGGAGCACGCCGTACTTGTCGCAGATCGCGCGGACCCGCTCGAAGTAGCCGGGGGGCGGCGGGAAGCAGCCGCCCGCGTTCTGCACCGGCTCGAGGAAGACGGCGGCCACCGACTCGGGGCCCTCCCGCAGGATGGCCCGCTCGATCTCGTCGGCCGCCCACTGCCCGAACCGCTGCGGGGAGTCGCCGTACTCGGGCGCGCGGTAGAAGTTGGTGTTGGGCACGCGGACCGAGCCCGGCACCAGCGGCTCGAACGGGTGCTTGATCGGCGCCAGGCCGGTGATCGACAACGCGCCCATGGAGGTGCCGTGGTAGGCGATGTCGCGGCTGATCACCTTGTAGCGGCCGTGCTGCCCGACCAGCTTGAAGTAGTTGCGGGCCAGCTTCCACGCCGACTCGACGGCCTCCGAGCCGCTGGCCGTGAAGAAGACGCGGTTCAGGTCGCCGGGGGCCAGAGCGGCGAGCCGCTCGGCCAGCTCGATCGCACTCGGGTGGGCGTAGGACCACAGCGGGAAGTACGCCAGCTCCCCGGCCTGAGCGCCCGCGGCGTCGGCGAGCTCGCGGCGACCGTGCCCGAGCTGGGAGACGAACAGGCCCGACAGCCCGTCGAGGTAGCGTCGGCCCTTGTCGTCGTAGACGTAGGCGCCCTCCCCGCGCACGATGACGGGCACGTCGGCGTCCTTGTAGGACGACAACCGGGTGAAGTGCATCCACAGATGGCGCTTGGCGGCGTCCTGGAGGTTCATGAGTCTGCCTTCTCTCAGCGGGTTCCCCACGCGTAGGTCTGCTTGCGGAGCTTGAGGTAGACGAAGCTCTCGGTGCCGGCGACCCCGGGCACCGCCCGGATCCGGCCGAGGACGTGGAGGAGGTGGTCGTCGCTCTCGCACACGATCTCGACCAGCAGGTCGAAGGACCCGGCGGTGATCACGACGTAGTCGATCTCGTCGAAGTCGGCGAGCGCGTCGGCGACGGTCTCCAGGTCACCCTCGCATCGGACGCCGATCATGGCCTGCCGGAAGAAGCCGAGCGAGAGCGGGTCGGTGACCGCGACGATCTGCATCACGCCCGATTCCAGCAGCCGCTGGACGCGCTGCCGCACGGCCGCCTCGGACAGCCCCACCGCCTTGCCCAGCGCGGCGTACGAGCTGCGGCCGTCCGCCTGGAGCAGCTCGATCAGCTTCTTGGACGTCTCGTCGAGATGGTTGTTGCCCGTGCGCCGTCCGTTACCCACCGGCCGTGCGGGGGGTCCTTGATCGTCGGTCATCGCGGCCTCCTTGCTGCGACATCGTGGCAGATCAGGCCCGTAAGTCAAGGATTTCGTCGTGCAATCTGATCGTAACAACGGAATCGCTTGTTTTGGGAGATTTGTTCTGTCATGGTCGGCACATCACAGCCTGTACAGCCCGGAGGCCGACCGTGATCTTGCGGAACTTCGTGGGCGGCGAGCACGTCGATGCCAAGGACGGCCGCACGTCCGATGTGATCGATCCCAGCACCGGGGAGCCGTACGCCCAGGCGCCGTTGTCGGGGCCCGCGGACGTCGACGCCGCCATGACCGCCGCCGCGGCGGCGTTCGAGGAGTGGCGCGATGCCACGCCGGGTGAGCGAAGTCTGGCGCTCCTACGGATGGCCGACGCCATCGAGGCCCGGGCCGAGGACCTCGTCCAGGCCGAGTGCCGCAACACCGGCAAGCCGCTGCAGCTCACCCGGGACGAGGAGGTCGGCCCCATGGTCGACGAGTTCCGGTTCTTCGCCGGCTGCGCCCGGCTGCTGGAGGGACGGTCGGCCGGGGAGTACATGACCGACCACACCTCAATGATCCGCCGCGAGCCGATCGGCGTCTGCGCCCAGGTCACGCCGTGGAACTACCCGATGGTCATGGCGACCTGGAAGATCGCGCCGGCGCTGGCGGCCGGCAACACGGTCGTGCTCAAACCGTCCGACACCACGCCCGTCACCACCCTCATGCTCGCCGAGATCGCCGCGGAGTTCCTGCCGCCCGGCGTGCTCAACGTGATCTGCGGCGACCGGGACACGGGGCGTGAGCTGGTCGGCCATCCGATCCCCCAGATGATCTCGGTCACCGGCTCGGTACGGGCCGGCATGCAGGTCGCCCGGCAGGCCGCCGGCTCCCTGAAGAAGGTCCACCTCGAACTCGGCGGCAAGGCGCCGGTGCTCGTCTTCGACGACGCCGACGTCGCGAAGACCGCCCAGGGCATCGCCGAGGCCGGATACTTCAACGCCGGCCAGGACTGCACCGCGGCCACCCGCGTGCTGGCCACCCCCGGCGTCTACGACGACCTCGTCGCCGCGCTCGCCGAGCGGGCGAAGGCCACGAAGGTCGGCCCGCCGAGCGACGAGGACGCCTTCTACGGCCCGCTGAACAACGCGAACCAGCTCGACCGCGTCACCCGGTTCCTCGAACGGGCGCCCGCGCACGCCGAGGTCGTGACCGGCGGCGAGCGCGTCGGCGACCGCGGCTACTTCTACGCCCCCACCGTCGTCACCGGCCTCGGCCAGGACGACGAGATGGTGCAGAGCGAGATCTTCGGCCCGGTCATCACGGTGCAGCGCGTCGCCGACGAGGACGAGGCGGTGAACATGGCGAACGGCGTGCCCTACGGGTTGGCCGCCAGCGTGTGGACCCGCGACCACGGCCGGGCGATGCGCATGTCCAAGCGGCTCGACTTCGGCGCGGTCTGGATCAACACCCACATCCCGTTCGTCTCCGAGATGCCGCACGGCGGCTTCAAACACTCCGGCTACGGCAAGGACCTGTCGATGTACGGCTTCGAGGACTACACGCGGATCAAGCACGTCATGAGCTACATCGGAGCCGGCGAATGACCGAGCTGCGAGAGACCGAGGCCGGGGCCGCCGCGAAGATCGCCGCGATCGAACTGCGCGGCGTCGTCAAGAGCTTTCAGTCCCACGGCGAGACCGTCACCGCCGTCCGGGGCGTCGACCTGTCCATCGCCGGGGGCGAGTTCTTCTCGCTGCTGGGCCCGTCCGGGTGCGGCAAGACGACGACCATGCGCATGATCGCTGGGTTCGACGAGCCCACCGAGGGACAGATCATCCTGCACGGCGGCGATGTGGTGGGCGTGCCCCCGAACCGCCGTGACATCAACATGGTCTTCCAGTCCTACGCGCTGTTCCCGCACATGAGCGTGTTCGAGAACGTCGCGTTCGGGCTGCGCCGCAAGAACACCCCCAAGGACGAGGTGACCCGCCGGGTCGGGGAGATGCTGGAGATCGTGGACCTCACGGGCCGGGAGAAACGCCGGCCGCGCGAGCTGTCCGGCGGCCAGCAGCAGCGGGTCGCGCTGGCACGTGCGCTGGTCAACCGCCCTCGGGCGTTGCTCCTGGACGAGCCGCTCGGCGCGCTGGACCTCAAGCTCCGTCAGGCGATGCAGGTCGAGCTCAAGCGCATCCAGCGTGAGGTCGGCATCACCTTCGTCTATGTCACCCACGACCAGGGCGAGGCGCTGACGATGTCGGACCGCATCGCGGTCATGAACGAGGGCGTCATCGAGCAGCTCGGCCCGCCCCGGCAGGTCTACGAACGGCCCGCCACCGCGTTCGTCGCCGGATTCATCGGCACCTCGAACGTCCTGTCCGGCACCGTCGCCGGCACCGACGGCGACACCGCGGTCATCGAGCCGGGCCCCGGCGAGCGGATCCTCGTGCCGCACGCGAAGCCCGCGGCCGGCGGCACCGTCGAACTGACCGTACGGCCCGAGAAGATCGCCATCGGGCTGCATCCCCCCGACGGGGAGGTCTGCGCGCTGCGCGGCACCGTGACCGAGGTCGTCTACCTCGGCACGTTCACGAACTACACGGTCCGCACGTCCACCGGCGCCGAGGTCGTGGTCTTCCTGCAGAACGCCTCTTCCGCGGACGACGTCGCCGTGTCCGGGGACACCGTCTGGCTCTCCTGGGAGCCCCGCCACTCCTACGCGATCGGAACAGAATGAACGACATCGACCCGGCGTTCCTACGCGGCATGACCCGGAGCCGGCGCGACGCGTTGCGGCTGTTCGGCCTGGCCGGCGCCGGCCTCGGCCTCGCCGCGTGCGGCGTCAAGGGCCAGAAGGCGGCCCCGGCCAAGCAGAGCGACGTCCAGAAGTACTGGAACGGCAAGACCAAGCACGGCCACGTGAACTTCGCCAACTGGCCGCTGTACATGGACAAGGGCCGTACCCCGCTGAAGCAGTTCACCAAGGAGACCGGCATCGCGGTGACCTACCGCGAGGTCATCCAGGACGACCCGTCGTGGTTCGGCAAGATCCAGCCGCAGCTGCAGGCGAATCAGTCGATCGGGTACGACCTGATGGTCATCACCAACGGAGTGTCGTTCACCAAGCTCACCGAGCTCGGCTACCTCGTACCGCTGGACCACGCGAAGCTGCCGAACTTCACCAAGAACGCCGGCGCCGCGTACAAGAACGAGTCCTTCGATCCCGGCAACGTCTACAGCGTCCCGTACCAGACCGGGATCACCGGAATCGCCTACGACCCGACGAAGACCGGCCGCGAGATCACCAGCCTCGCCGACCTGTGGGACCCGAAGTTCAAGGGCAAGGTCGGGATGCTGTCCGACATCCAGGAGATCGGCAACTTCGGGATGATGGCGGTCGGCGTGAACCCGGAGAAGTCCACGCCGGACGACTGGAAGAAGGCCGGCGCCAAGCTGCAGGAGCAGAAGGCCCAGGGGATCGTCCGCAAGTACTTCGACCAGGACTACATCGACGCGCTCACCCGCGGCGACATCTGGCTGTCCATGGCCTACTCCGGCGACATCTTCCAGCAGAACCTGTCGGAGAAGTCGAACCTGAAGTTCGTCATCCCGCAGGAGGGCGGCACGATTTGGACCGACAACCTGACGATCCCGAAGACCGCCGAGAACCCGGTCGACGCCATCACGCTGATGGACTACTTCTACCGGCCGGATGTCGCCGCCCAGCTCGCCGAGATCGTCAGCTACGTGACGCCGGTCCCGGGCGCCAAGGACGTTCTCGCGGCCGAGGCCGCCAAGGCCACCGGCGCGCGGCAGAAGACGCTCCAGACGCTGGCGGCCAGCCCGCTGATCTTCCCCTCTGACGCCGACTACGCCCGGCTCCGGCACTACCGGAAGATGACGACGGCGGAGGAACAGCAGTACAACACGGTGTTCCAGCAGATCACGGCGGGGTGACCGATGCGCAGACGCCTCGCGCCGTACCTGCTCGTCCTGCCCGGCGGGCTCTGGCTCGCGATCTTCTTCGTGCTGCCGATGGTCGTCATGCTGTCGTTCTCGCTGATGCAGGGCGACGTCGTGAACGGCTTCCAGCTCACCTGGCACTGGCAGAACTACACCGACAGCCTGTCGGCCTACGCCGACCAGCTGGTCCGCTCCCTCGTGTACGGCCTGCTCGCGACGGCGGCGTGCGTCCTGCTCGCCTACCCGGCCGCGTACTGGATCGCCTTCCGCGGCGGTACGCGGAAGTCGACGTACCTGTTCCTGATGCTGCTGCCGTTCTTCGTGTCGTTCGTGCTGCGGACGTTCTCCTGGAAGTTCCTGCTGGCCGACGACGGCATCGTCCTGGGCCCGCTGAAGCACGCCGGGCTGCTGCCGCAGGACTTCCACGTGCTCGCCACCGGCTTCGCCGTCGTGGCCGGCCTGACCTACAACTACCTGCCGTTCATGGTGTTGCCGATCTACGTCGCGCTGGAGCGGGTGGACCCGCGGCTGATCGAGGCGGCGCAGGACCTGTACGCCGGCCGGGCGCAGGCGTTCCTGCGCGTGGTGCTGCCGCTGTCGGTGCCGGGGGTGTTCGCGGGCGTGCTGATGACGTTCGTCCCGGTCAGCGCCGACTACGTCAACGCGACGGTGCTGGGCGGCACGAACAACACGATGATCGGCAACGTCATCCAGAACCTCTATCTGGTGAACAACGACTACCCCCAGGCGGCGGCGCTGTCGTTCGCGCTGATGGCCATCCTGCTGCTCGGGATCTTCGCGTACGCGCGGGCGCTGGGCACCGAGGACGTATTGGAGGTGGCGGCCCGATGAGCGCAACCGTGACGGAGGCTGAGGCCGGGCCAACGGTCCGCGCACGGCGGGGCCGGGGCCGCTGGGGCGACCAAATCCTGTACGCCTACACCTGCGCGATCGTCGCCTGGCTGTGCCTGCCGATCGCCGTGATGATCGCGTTCGGGTTCAACGACGCCAAGGGGCGTCTCAACCTGACGTGGCAGGGCTTCACGGTCAAGTGGTACGGGAAGCTGTTCGCGGTTCCGGACCTGACCACGGCGCTGGTGAACTCGCTGACGATCGCGATCCTGGCCGCGCTCGGCGCGACGGTCCTCGGCACGCTGATCGGCCTGGCCCTGGGGCGTTACCGGTTCCGCGGCCAGGGCGCGCTGAATCTCGTGCAGTTCGCGGCGATCTCCGCCCCGGAGACCGTGATGGGCGCGTCCCTGCTGTCGTTCTTCGTCCAGTCGGGCGTGGGCCGGGGCTACCTGACGATCCTCGTCTCGCACATCATGTTCTCGCTGTCGTTCGTGGCGGTCACCGTACGGGCGCGGGTGCTCACCCTCGACCCGTTCGTGGAGGAGGCGGCACGCGACCTGGGAGCGAGCGGCTGGACGACGTTCCGGCTCGTCACTCTGCCCATGATCTTTCCCGCGGTGCTGGCCGGCGGGCTGCTGGCGTTCGCCCTGTCCATCGACGACTTCATCATCACGAGCTTCAACAGCGGTTCCACCCTGACGTTCCCGCTGTGGATCTGGGGTGCGCAGAAACAGGGGCTTCCGCCGCAGGTCAACGTCATGGGGACGTTGATCTTCCTGGCGGGCGTCCTCCTCGCGGTGGGCAACGCGGTGCTCGCCCGCAGGCGGCGGTGATCCGGCGATGAACGTCCTGGCGGCCCTGGCCGAGGCCGAGCCCACTCCGTACTGGCTGACGGACCCGGCGGCGCCCGAACCCGCGCCGGCCCTGGTCGGCTCGACCTCCTGCGATCTGGCCGTGGTCGGCGCGGGCTACACCGGCCTGTGGACGGCGCTGCGCGCCAAGGAGCGCGATCCGTCCCTGGACGTCGTCATCGTCGAGGCGGACGTGGCCGGCGGCGCCGCGTCCGGCCGTAACGGCGGGTTCTGCGCGGCGAGCCTCACCCATGGGCTCGGCAACGGCCTGGCCCGCTGGCGTGCGGAGATGCCCGTGCTCGAGCGGCTCGGCCGGGAGAACCTCGACGGAATCGAGGACACGGTGCGGCGCCACGGCATCGACTGCGACTTCGAGCGCACCGGTGAGCTGAACGTCGCGACGGAGGACTGGCAGCTCGCCGATCTGCGGACGCTGGCCGAGGAGTCCGCGGCCCTCGGCCGGCCCGCCGAACTCCTGGACGCCGACGCCGTCCAGGCGGAGATCGCGTCGCCCACCTACAAGGGCGGGCTGTGGGACCGGGACGGCGTCGCGATGGTGCACCCGGCCAAGCTCGCCTGGGGACTGCGGCGGGCCTGCCTCGCGGCCGGTGTCCGGCTGTACGAGCGCACGCCCGTCGACGCGGTCGAGGCCGAGCAGCACGGCCGGCTGCGGCTGCGCACCCCGTACGGCTCCGTCGACGCGGCGAGGGTCGCGGTCGGCACCGGCGCGTTCGCGGGGCCGCTGCGTCGCCTGCGGCACTTCGCCGTTCCGGTCTACGACTACGCGCTGGTCACCGAGCCGCTGTCCGCCGACCGGCTCGCGTCGATCGGCTGGCGCAACCGCCAGGGAGTCGGCGACGGCGGGAACCGGTTCCACTACTACCGGCTCACCGCGGACGGCCGGATCCTGTGGGGCGGCTACGACGCCATCTACCACTTCGGCGGTGGGGTCTCGTCGGCGCTGGAACGCCGCCCGCAGACGTTCGCGACGCTCGCCCGGCACTTCTTCGCGACGTTCCCGCAGCTGGAAGGGGTGCGCTTCAGCCACGCCTGGGGCGGCATGATCGACACGTGCAGCCGCTTCTGCGCCTTCTACGGCACGGCGTACGGCGGCCGGCTGGCGTACGCGGCCGGCTACACCGGCCTCGGCGTCGGAGCCACGCGGTTCGGGGCCGACGTCATGCTCGACCTGCTGTCCGGGGCGGACACCGAGCGCACCCGGCTCGAGATGGTGCGCTCCCGGCCCGTGCCGTTCCCACCGGAGCCGCTCCGCTACGGCGTCATCCAGCTCACCCGCTGGTCGCTCGCCCGCGCCGACCAGCACCAGGGCCGCCGCAACCTGTGGCTGCGCACCCTGGACCACCTGGGCGTCGGCTTCGACTCCTGACCGGCCGTACGTCCGCCTCGGCCAGGGCAGGCGGCCCTGCGCCGGACGACGAGCTCGACCGCGGCCTTGTCGGGAGCGGTAGGCGGAGTGCGGGTTTTCGAACGGAAGCAGCCGCTGGCAACCGTTAGAGGTGCGTTAGGGTGCGGCCATGGACACGAGCGCGCCGCTGCTCGGCGAACCGCTGCCCATCGAGTTGATGAACACGGTGTGGGGCGACCGCGGCGGCGTGCACGACGCGCTCGACGGGCCGGCCGGCGCCGAGGCGTGGCTGCGGGCCGTCCTCCCCCGCATCGAGCCGATGACCGCGTCCGACCTCGACGCCCTGTCGAAGGAGGACCTCGACCACCTGGCCCGGCGGCTGCTCGGACTGCGCGACGCCCTGCGGCGGCTCGCGGCCGAGGCCACCGGCGATCCGCGACCGGCGGCGGCCGCTCCGATCCGGGAGCTGGGGGCCGCCGTCGCCGTGGTCAACGAGGCCGCCCGCGCCGTACCACGGTGGTCGGCGCTGACGTGGACGCCCGGCGAGGCACCGGGCCGCCTCACCCACGCCGACGGGCGGGCGGCCGACGCGGCGGTCTCGGCCATCGCCGAGGAGGCCGTCGACCTGTTCGGCCGGCCCGACCGGCTGCGGCTACGCGCCTGCCTGGCCCCCGGCTGCGTCCTGTACTTCCGCAAGGACCACCCGCGCCGCGAATGGTGCTCCGCGGCCTGCGGCAACCGGGCTCGCGCCGCGCGCCACTACCGGCGCCACCGCCACCCGGCCTCCTGAGGCCGGGACCATCTCGGCCTTCTTCCGATCCGCTGTCTCACGGCCGGCCTCGAAGGCCGACGCATGCGCTCCCTGATTCGAGCGGCCCTCGTACCGGCGATCGGCACCGGCGCATCCGTCCTGTTGTTCAACGGTCTTCCTCGTCGGCGGAGAAGGTCCGAGTCAGCAGAGGCACGAGCAGGTTGTCCACCAGGTCGGCCAGGAAGTCGTGGCCGAGCGGCCGGCCGAGGATCATCCGGCGCATGACCTGGCCCTCGGCCACCTGATGCGCCAGCCGGGTCGATGTACAGGCGGACACCTCGCCACGGGCCACCGCGCGCTCCCCGACCGTCCGGAACGGTCCCCGATCCTCATCCGCGACGTGCGAGCGCAGGCTCTCGGCCAGTTCGGCGTCAGTCCGCATCGCGTGGATCAGCCCGGTCATCATGGTCAGGTACCGGTCGTCGACCTGATCGCACAGTAGGTTCAGGGCTGCCAGCAAGTCACCCCGCAGTGTGCCGGTGGACGGGATCGCGGTGACGTGCTCGGCGTCGCGCGCGTCCAGCGCGGCCTTGACGAGCTGCGCCAAGACGGAGATCGAGGGGCGTGCCGGTGCGGTGACCTCCAGAGGCGGGACGACGATCGCATTCCTCAGCCATGGGCACGGACCCGGGCTGGTGGTGATCCCCGGGAACAACCGGCGCGCGCACCACTACGGGGTCCTGGCACAGAGGCTGTCGGATACGTACACCTGCTGCAGAACGGCAAGCGCGTCGCGGCGATGGCGACCTTCCTCAAGGGCACCCGCCTGACTCCCATCGGGGACGCGCCGACGCCCGTGTTCCGCGCGCTGGCGTTCTTGCTGCTGCGCGGGGCCGACGGGCACGACACGTCGGCGATGATGGCGACGACTCCCGCCGAAATCGGCGAGATCGCCCGTCTGGACTCCGACGGCACCAGGTACGCGGGCATCGCATCCCCGACGTTGCTGATGGGCGGCGAGAAGTCGCCCCCTATCTGACCGGTGTGCTCCCCCGCCTGGCAGGAGTGATCCCCGACGCCCGACACGTGATCTTGCGTGGGCTGGACCACAACGCCCCCGATCTGAACGCGCCTCACGTGGTCGCCGAGCGGATCCGCGCCTTCACCCAGGTGCGGCTTCCCAAAGAGCGACCCCAGTAGCAGGGACAACCCGTGTCGAGCCCGCACGCAGGACCGGGTTCCAGGTACGGGCGGATCTAAAGCGGGTGTTCTTCCTCGATGATGAGGACCGGGCGGCCGCTCGTGACTTCGCGCGGACCGGGGCGGTGCGCAGTCGGGCAGGTTTGACCGGTGTCAGTCGCCGTCGAGGATGAAATCGGCTATAGCGGCAGCGACGGCTTCGGGCTGCTCATCGGGGATGAAGTGTCCAGCGTCGGGCACGACGACTCCGGTGGCGTCGTCGGCCCATGGGCTGATGGAGGCGGCCATGTCCGGGATGGAGCCGTGGCTGCTGGAGATTCCGAGGATGGGCACGGTCAGGTGCTGCCGCTTGAGCGCCTCGTGGTTCTTGCGCGCCGACTCGGCGGCGCCTCGGTAGTAGGCGAGGGAGGCGCGGAGGCCGCCGTCGACGGCGACGGCCGCTGCGTAGTGGTCGAGCTCGGCGTCGTCGAACGTGTCGGGAGAGAGGGCCTTCATCTTCAGGAACCAGCCGACGTAGTCCCGTTCGCGGCCGGTAAGCAGCGTCTCGGGCAGGTCGGGCACAAGGTGGAACGCGAAATGCCAGGTCTTCCACGCCCGATCCGGGTCGGTGGGAATCGCTTCCGGGAGGGTGATGCCGGGAATTCCGGCGTCGAGCAGAGCGACCCCGCGCAGTTGGCTCTCGAATTGAAGGGCGAGGGAGAAAGCGACCCAGGCGCCGATGTCGTGGGCGACCAGCCAGTAAGTCGACACTCCGAGAGCCTTCACGGCGGCGTGGACGTGCGCGGCGACCGTATGCGTGTCGTAGCTGCGCTCCGGACGCTCGGAGTGGCCCTGACCCGGCAGGTCGATCGCGATGACGTGGAACCGGCCGGCGAGGCTGGGCATCACCTTCCGCCAGGCCCACCAGGTCTGCGGGAATCCGGCGAGCAGGACAACAGCCGGGCCGGTCGGCCGGCCGCCTTCGACGGCATGAAGGCGGACGCCGTCCGCGTCGACCCAGCGGTGAGTGAATCCCGCCAGGTCGTGCAGGGGCAGGCCGCGGACAGGGTTACTTTCGCAGACGTGCCAAGCGCTCGTCGCAGGGTCAGTCACGGGGATCCTCCCATCGGTGTCAGGGGCGCTGGTTCGGTGCTTCGCCCGAGGGTTGGGCCCACGAGCGCGGTACGGATGACGAGAGCGGCCAGCGCGGTGCTCGAAATCCGGGTCCCGAGAGGGGCGCCCGGCCATGACCATGCTTGGAGGCTAGCACGTCTTGAACTGATCAGTTCAAGATAGAATGGCGCGCAGCGCAGCCCGAGACATCGACACACCGGCAAGGAAGTGCCACGTGGCAGGCAAGAAGCAGTTCGACATGGACACGGCGCTTGACGCCGCGATGATCCAGTTTTGGCGCGCCGGCTACTCCGACACCTCAGTGGACGATCTGTCCCGGGCAACCGGCCTGAACCGCAGCTCCATCTACTCCTCGCTCGGCGACAAGGACACGCTCTTCCTGCGCTGCTTGGATCGCTATGCCGCGCGCTACGGCGACAAGTACGACGACGCCCTGTCGTGTGCAGCCTCGGAGCCTCTTACAGCCGTTCGTGCGTTCTTCGACGTCACCCTCGAGCGCATCGCCGATCCCGAACTGCCGGATGGATGCCTGGTCGCCCAATCGGCCATGGCAATCCCGGCGCTGAGCCCGAGCGTCGCGGCGCACGCGAAGGAGGCGCTGGGCTTCCAGCGCTTGCGTCTACGCGCCGCACTGAAGGCCGGCCGATTGACCGACCAGGACGCCGAGGCCTTCGCTGAACACGTGGCGGCCGTGAACCAGTCTCTCGCCGTCATGAGCAGAGCCGGGGCGAGCCCGGCGCAGCTCCTGGCCATCGTGGGCGTAACCGTCGACGCGCTCTCACAGGCGTTGCGCACGCGCGACCAGCGCCCCAGGGCGACATCAGCCGAACCGACCACCCGCGAAGTACGGGACTAGCCGCCCGAGCCAGGGCCGCGTCGGCGGGACCTGCGGAACGCGGACCGGTAGGCGTTCGGGGTCGTACCGGCGACACGCTTGAAGCGTTCCCGGAAGGCCGTGGCGGATCCGAAGCCCGCCTGGACGGCGATCCGCTCCACGGAGTGGTCGGTGTGCTCGAGCAGGTACTGCGCCCGTCTGACCCGAGCGCGCAGCAGCCACTGCAGCGGTGTCGTGCCGGTGTGCTCGCGGAAGCGGCGGCTGAAGGTGCGGGTGCTCATACCGCAGCGAGCGGCCATGACCTCCAGGGTGAGGTCTTCTCCGAGGTGGTCCTCGATCCAGGTCAGCGTCGGCTCGAGCAGCGAACCGCGGGGCACCGGATGCTGCTCGTGGACGATGTACTGCGCCTGGCCGCCCTCGCGTTCCAGGGGGGTGACGGCCAGGCGGGCCGCGTCCGCCGCGATGGCCGAGCCCAGATCGCGGCGGACCATGTGCAGGCACAGGTCCAGTCCCGCGGACGCGCCGGCCGAGGTGAGGAACTGCCCGTTGTCCACGTAGAGCACGTCGGGCCGCACGTCGACCTTCGGGAACATCTCGGCGAACAGCTTCGCCGCGGTCCAGTGCGTGGTCGCGGCCAGACCGTCCAGCAGCCCGGTGGCGGCCAGCGTGAAGGCGCCGCCGCAGATCGAGGCGATGCGGGTGCCGCGAGCGGCCGCGTCGTGCAGCGCCTCCAGCGCGGTGGCCGGTGGCGGCTCCGCGGTCTCGCTACCGGGGACGATGATCGTGTCGGCGTCCGCGAGAGCGTCCAGCCCCCACGGCGGGTGGATGGTGAAGATCTCGGTCGCCACCTGCGGCTGCGTTCCGCACACCTGCACCCGATAAGGACGACGCCCGTCCGGCAGGCGGACCCGGCCGAACACCTCCACCGGAATGGCCATGTCGAAGACCACCGTCTGATCCAGCACCAGGATCGCCACCGTATGCACGAGCGCAGCGTACGCCGAGTTCCGGCCAACGGGTGGCCGTGCGCCAGGTCGGCGGCAGAAGGGATTTCGCAGTTCAGCGAGTTGGCGAGAAGTCGTTGGAAACTGTCGATCCAGCCTGTGGCCGGGACCTGCGAGGTCTCCTAGCGTGAGCGCGGCAGGCGACCTCGGGCCCGTCCCGATGAGTGCCTGACCCGTTTCCCTCCCCCACACCGAGAGCCCACATACACGGCGATGACCAAGATCCTCCTTATCCTCCACGTACTCGCGGCGGTCATCGCCGTGGGACCCGTGACCGTCGCGGGCAGCATGTTCCCCGCCGCGGCCCGTAAGGCGGCCGGCGCACCCGACGCGACCGAAGCGGTCGCCGCCGTACGCCTCCTGCACCGCATCTGCCGGGTCTACGCCGTCGTCGGCCTGGCCGTCCCCGTGTTCGGCTTCGCGACCGCCGGCAGCCTGCACGTCCTGGGCACTGCCTGGCTGATCGTGTCGATCGTGCTGACCGGCGTGGCCGCCCTCGTGCTCGCGCTGCTGGTCCTCCCGGCTCAGGAGAACGTCCTCGCCGGCCTGGCCGGCACCGGTTCCGGAGTCGCGGCGGCGGCACGGCCCGAGCCCGCGCGGATCAAACGGCTGGCCATGCTGACCGGCGTCTTCAACCTGCTGTGGGCCACGGTCACCGTCCTGATGATCGTGCGCCCCGGCTCGACCACGGGAGTGTGACCCCATCGCCGCACCCACCGCATCGACGCCACGGCCGACCCGGAGGCCGCTGCGCGTCTCCGCGACCGTCGAGCTGGTCAGCCTCGCCGTCCTGCTCCTCAACATGGCGACGGTGGACGTCGCCGGAATCGCCGCGCTCTTCGGCCCCGTCCACGGCATCGCCTGGCTGTTCGGCATCTTCGCCGCCTGGCGCGACCCGTGTCGGACCACGGGGATCGTGGTGTGCGCCGCCATCCCCGGCATCGGCGGCATGCTCGCACTGCGCGCGCTCGACCGCGCCTGAGCGTGGTACCGAGTCGAGGGGGCATGGGCCAGACCCCACCGGGAGGTGCTCGGCTACATCCGCGCGGTCAGGGCAGGCGCAACCGGTCGACGGCGTCGCGGCGCTGCCGTTCGGGGCGGCGGTCATAACGCGCCGTGGTGGCCGGAGAGGCGTGACCGACGAGCTGCTGGGCGGTGGCCAGATCGACTCCGGCGTCCAGCAACTCGCCGATGAAGGTACGGCGGAAGTCGTGCGGCGTGTGCGACGGGACGCCCGCCTGCGCCAGCCGGCGGGCGAGGATGCCGGCGATCGCCTGGCCCGTGGGATGGGCCAGGGCCCCGTCCCGGATCCGGCAGCGGCCGACCCTGCTGATCGGCGGGAACAACGCTCCGGGCCCACGGCCGCGAACGGCGATCCACGCGTCCAGGCGGGTCGCCGCCTCGACCGTCACGAAGACGAGCCGCTCCTTGTCGCGCTTGCCACGTACCCGCAGGGACCGCTCCGCCGGGTCGTAGTCGCCGATCGCCAGCCCGGCGATCTCTCCGCGTCGCGCGCCGGTGGTGTACAGGGCGGCGAGCAGCGCGGCGTCACGCCGCCCGGCCGGTGAGGGGTCGGCGTCGCACACGGCCAGCGCCGCGCCCAGGGAGCGGTCCGGGATGTGGTGACCGCGCGGCAGCCGGGCCCCCTCCACCGACTTCAGGTCGACGGCACGCTGATAGTCCTCGGCGGTCATCAGCCCGAGCCGCCAGCACTCGCGCAGGACCTGCCGCAAGGCCACCAGGTGCTTGTTGATCGATGACGGCGAGTAGGCCGGCCGCCCGTCCTCACTCGTCCTGGCGCGCAGTTCGGCGCGGATGCGCGTCGTGTGCTCGTAGCGGAGCAGCCACCACGGGCGCCCGGCCCCGGTCACGGTGTCGTCCATGGCGATGATCCGGGCGATACGGTCCAGGCAGCCGCGCATCGTCCGCCGCGACTGCTCGCTGTCGAGCCGGTCCAGATAGACGCGGTACGGGTCGCGCTCGGGCTCGTACGCCGCCGGCAGACCGGGAGCCCCCCAGTCGTGCAGGGCGCGCCCGTCGGTCGGTGACAGCCGGGCCGGTGTGCCGGCCGGGTGGATCCGATGAGGGATCGGTGCGCTCGCCTGAGGTTCGTCTTCGGTCATCGGCTGACCATCCTGTCATCCAACGGCGGCCTTCTTCGAGCGGTGCGCCTTCGTCCTCCATGGGTGTCACCGTGATCAAGTCCAGCGTCCTACGCGGAAGGGGCGAACGCGGCTGCCGGACACCGATGCGTACATTTGTTCCTAGTGGGTGTTACGTTTGTCCGCATGGCACCCATCGAACGGCCGTCGGCGGACCCTGCCGAGGGAGAGACGGCTACGGGAGCAGGGCACCGTTCTGCGGCCGGGTCGGGCGGGGTGCGGCGGACTCGCCGGTACGACCCGGACCGCAGGACGCGCATCCTGGACGCCGCGCTCGACGTGATCGCCGAGCACGGGAGGGCCGGGACGACCCACCGGCACATCGCCACGCGTGCCGACGTGCCGCTGGGCTCGGTCACCTACCACTTCTCCAGCCTGGTCGATCTGCAGGCGCAGGCGTTCGCCCGGTACGTGGAACTGCAGTCCGCGCACTTCGAGAGGCTGTTCGAGGACGTGCGAACGCATGAGCAGTTCGTCGAGGTTCTGGTCGATCTCGTCCATGGAGGCCCTGCCCGGCACCGCGGCGCGGTCCTCGGATTCGAGCTCCACCTGGCCGCGCTCCGCGACCCCGACCTGCGCGTTCTGACAGAAGCGTGGACGCGGGAGAGCCGGGCCGTACTGGCCCGTTTCACCGGCCCGGACGATGCCGCGCGCCTGGACGCCCTGCTGGAGGGAATGATCATGCATGCCCTGCTGGCGACGGTGCCGGAGCCGCGCGAGGTGACGCGGGCCGCGATCGCCCGGACTCTCGACCCGGCCGACGGAACGGGCGCGTGACCGGCCTGCCGGCCCTCGCCCCCCACCGGCCCTCGCCCCACCGGCCCTCGCCCCCCACCGGCCCTCGCCCCACCGGCCCTCGCCCCACCGGCGCGTGAAGCGACGGCCGGCGCCGGCGACGTACTGACAGCCAAGACAGACAAAGGAGACCTTCATGTCCCGCACTTCGCCTCTGCTCGCGGTCACCGACGCAGAGCTGAACGACCTGCGTTCTCGGCTGCTCGGCACCCGGTGGCCGCACGCCTGGCCTACGAGCGGGTGGGGCGCCGGCACCGACGCCGGCGAGCTGCGGCGACTCGTCGCGTACTGGGCCTCCGGCTATGACTGGCGCGTCCACGAAGCCGAGATCAACGCTCTCCCGTCCCACTTCGCGGACATCGATGGAACCCCGGTTCACTACCTGCGCTTCGACGGCGAACGCCCCGGCGCCCTGCCGATCGTCCTGACCAACGGGTGGCCCAGCTCCTTCCTCGAACTGCTCGGTCTGGCCGACCGGTTGGCCACGCCGTCGCGGTACGGGGGCGACGCCGCCGACGCGTTCACCGTGATCGTCCCCTCGCTGCCCGGATTCACCTTCTCGCCGCAGCGGCCCTCACTCACGGACCCGCCGCAGACCCACGAGCTCTGGCACCGGCTCATGCACGACGAACTCGGCTTCGATCGATACGCCGCCCACGGAGGCGACCTGGGCGCCGGGGTCACCTCGCGTCTCGGCGAGGCCCACCCCGAAGCGCTCGTCGGCATTCACCTGCTGGCGATCGCCGATCCGATCGCCTACGACGCCGCCGGCCTCACCCTGCAGGAACAGGCGTACCTCGACTCCGTCGCGGCGTGGAGCGCGGAGGAGGGGGGATACCAGCACCAGCAGAGCACCCGCCCCCTCACCCTGAGCTTCGGACTGGCCGACTCGCCGACCGGGCTGCTCGCCTGGATCGTTGAGAAGTACCGCGCGTGGAGCGACTGCGAAGGCGATCTGGCCACCCGGTTCAGCGACGACTTCATCCTGACCCAGGCATCGCTCTACTGGTTCACCGAGACCATCTCCACGTCGTTCCGCCCCTACTACGAGTACGCCAAGGGACTGACGCGGCGCGTGGAACGGGTCGACGTCCCTACGGCGCTCGCCCTGTTCCCGGCCGACCTCAGCCGGCCGCCCCGCAGCTGGGCCGAGCGCACCTACAACCTCACCCGGTACACGCGCATGCCCCGTGGCGGGCACTTCGCCGCCCACGAGGAACCGGACCTGCTCGCCCGCGACATCACCGAGTTCTTCCGCGCCTACCGGTGATCATCGGAGGGTGCGGACGCCGGCGGCGTTAGCAACTTCGGGTGCGACGTGGCACTATCTCGCAGGTGACCAGCAGACCCGCCGCCGCACCGCACCTGAGCGACCTCGCGCGGCTGCGCCGTGTCCGCGACCGGATCGACCGGGAGTACGCACAGCCACTGGACGTCGAGGCACTCGCCCGTGGCGTGAACATGTCGGCCGGGCACCTCAGCCGCGAGTTCAAGCGCGCCTACGGCGAGCCGCCGTACGCCTATCTCATGACACGGCGTATCGAACGCGCGATGGCACTGCTGCGCCGTGGCGACCTGAGCGTCACCGAGATCTGCTTCGCGGTCGGCTGCTCGTCGCTGGGCACCTTCAGCACCCGCTTCACCGAACTCGTCGGAATGCCACCCAGCGTCTACCGACGCCAGGCCGCGGGCTCGATCGTAGGGATCCCGTCATGTGTGGCCAAACAGGTGACCAGACCGATCAGGAATCGAGAAGCGCCGGTCAGCGGGCCGCAGCTAGCGTGACAGCCATTCACCGACGTCACCCCGCACCGCGTCCAGTCCTGGCACGAGGTGAACGAGCCGCCCGACCGCGAACTGATGCGCGACGGCCGCCGGCTGGTCTGACGCCCCGGCCGGATCCGCTGACCAGACGCCCCTGCTCGAAGCCGGCCGAACCGGGCCGGGCGACGCCGACGGAGACCGCGCGAACGGCTTCACCCGAACAGATGGAGACACGATGAGCATTGCCACGAGAACGGACACGCAGCCGCCTGCGCCGCACGTCGCCGACAGCCACGATCTGATCCGCGTGCACGGCGCGCGCGCGAACAACCTCAAGGACGTCAGCGTCGAGATCCCGAAGCGTCGGCTGACGGTGTTCACCGGCGTCTCCGGCTCGGGCAAGAGCTCGCTGGTGTTCGGCACGATCGCCGCGGAGTCGCAGCGGCTGATCAACGAGACTTACAGCGCATTCGTGCAGGGCTTCATGCCGACGCTGGCGCGGCCCGACGTCGACGTGCTCGACGGGCTGACGACCGCGATCATCGTCGACCAGCAGCGGATGGGTGCCGATCCCCGCTCCACGGTCGGCACCGCCACCGACGCCAACGCGATGCTGCGCATCCTGTTCAGCCGACTCGGGCAGCCGCACATCGGCTCGCCGCAGGCGTTCTCCTTCAACGTCGCCTCGATCAGCGGGGCGGGTGCGGTCGCCCTGGAACGCGCCGGACGTACGGTGAAGGAGCGTCGCAGTTTCAGCGTCACCGGTGGCATGTGTCCGCGCTGCGAGGGCCGGGGCTCGGTCAACGACATCGACCTGACCCAGCTGTACGACGACGCCAAGTCGCTCAACGAGGGCGCTCTCACGATCCCCGGCTACAGCAAGGACGGCTGGTACGGCCGCATCTTCAGCGGTTGCGGCTTCTTCGACCCGGACAAGCCGATCCGCAAGTTCACCAAGAAAGAGCTGAACGACCTCCTCTACAAGGAGCCGACCAAGATCAAGGTCGAGGGGATCAACCTGACCTACGAGGGCCTGATCCCGAAGATCCAGAAGTCGATGCTGTCCAAGGACGTCGATTCGCTGCAGCCGCACGTCCGTGCCTTCGTGGAGCGAGCGGTCACCTTCACCACCTGTCCCGAGTGCGGCGGCACCCGGCTCAGCGAGACGGCCCGGTCCTCGAAGATCAAGGGGATCAGCATCGCCGACGCCTGCGCGATGCAGATCAGCGACCTCGCCGAGTGGGTGAAGGGCCTGGATGAACCGTCCGTCGGGCCGCTGCTCGAGGCGTTGCGGGAGACCCTCGAGTCGTTCGTGGAGATCGGGCTGGGCTACCTCTCGCTCGACCGGTCGGCGGGCACGCTGTCGGGCGGCGAGGCTCAGCGCACCAAGATGATCCGCCACCTCGGCTCCTCGCTCACCGACGTCACCTACGTCTTCGACGAGCCGACGATCGGGCTGCACCCGCATGACATCCAGCGGATGAACGACCTGCTGCTGCGCCTGCGGGACAAGGGCAACACCGTGCTGGTCGTGGAGCACAAGCCGGAGGCGATCGCGATCGCCGACCACGTCGTCGACCTCGGCCCCGGCGCCGGTACGGCGGGCGGCACCATCTGCTTCGAGGGCACCGTGGAGGGGCTGCGGGCCGGCGGCACCATCACCGGCCGCCATCTCGACGACCGGGCGGCCCTCAAGGAGAAGGTGCGGCTCTCCACCGGCACACTGGAGATCCGCGGCGCGGCGACGCACAACCTCCGGAACGTCGACGTCGACATCCCCCTCGGGGTGCTCGTCGTGGTGACGGGCGTGGCCGGGTCGGGCAAGAGCTCGTTGATCCACGGCTCAGTCTCCGGACGCGACGGGGTGGTGTCGGTCGACCAGACCCCGATCCGCGGCTCGCGACGGAGCAACCCGGCGACCTACACCGGACTGCTCGACCCCATCCGCAAGGCGTTCGCGAAGGCCAACGGCGTGAAGCCGGCGCTCTTCAGCGCCAACTCCGAGGGCGCCTGCCCGAACTGCAACGGCGCCGGCGTGATCTATACCGACCTGGCGATGATGGCCGGCGTCGCCATCCCCTGCGAAGAGTGCGAGGGGAAACGGTTCCAGGCAACGGTGCTGGAGTATCACCTCGGCGGCCGCGACATCAGCCAGGTGCTCGCGATGTCGGTGACCGAGGCCGAGGAGTTCTTCGGCGCCGGCGAGGCGCGCACGCCGGCGGCGCACGCCATCCTCGGCCGGCTCGCCGACGTAGGGCTCGGCTACCTCAGCCTCGGCCAGCCGCTCACGACGCTGTCCGGCGGCGAGCGGCAGCGGCTCAAGCTGGCCACCCACATGGCCGAGAAGGGCGGCGTCTACGTCCTCGACGAGCCGACCACCGGTCTGCACCTCGCCGACGTCGAGCAGTTGCTCGGCCTGCTGGACCGGCTCGTCGACTCCGGCAAGTCGGTCATCGTCATCGAGCACCACCAGGCGGTCATGGCGCACGCCGACTGGATCGTCGACCTCGGCCCCGGGGCCGGCCATGACGGCGGCCGGGTCGTCTTCGAGGGCACACCCGCCGACCTCGTCGCCGCCCGTTCTACTCTCACCGGTGAGCACCTCGCGGCCTACGTCGGCGCCTGACCCAGGCCCTACCGGACACCGTGGAACGAGTTCTCGCACGTCACGGGAAGCCTCCCGGGGACCGGAAAGCCCCCGGGGGGAAGGACCGCGGTGTCCGGCCGGGTGCCGGCGACAGCGCTCAGTCGGCGGCAGCGCCGAACCACTTGGGCAGCCGGCCGAGCAGATCCTGCTGATCATCACCGACCCACGCCACGTGGCCGTCCGGCCGCAGCAGTGCCGCGGGTACGTCCAGTTCCTCGCTGACGTCGACGACGTGGTCGACCCGATCCGCCCAGCCCGCCACCGAGAGCCGGCCCGTCTGATCGAGCAGCAGCCCGCGACCGCCGTGCATCAGCTCGTAGAGGCGGCCCTGTTTCAGGCCGATGTCACGCATCCGCTTGCCGAGCAGTTCATGCCCGTCGCCGAAGTCGTAGCGGACCCCGATCCCGATGATCTTCTCGATCAGGTACCGGTGCACGTCCTTGAACTCCATCAGTTCCGCCATCAGCCGGCGCACTGCCTGGGGGCCCGGCTCGAGGGTCATCAGCTCGGACTGCGCGCGGGTGTTGTTCAGCACGTCGTCGGCCACCGGGCGCCGTTCGGTCTGGTAGCTGTCCAGCAGCCCCTCGGGTGCCCAGCCGGCGAGTTCGGCGGCCAGTTTCCAGCCGAGGTTGAAGGCGTCCTGGACGCCGAGGTTGAGGCCCTGCCCGCCGATCGGCGGGTGGACGTGCGCCGCGTCGCCGGCCAGCAGCACCCGGCCGACCCGGTAGCGCTCGGCCAGCCGGGTGGCGTCGCCGAAGCGGGACAGCCAGCGCGGTGAGTGCACGCCGAAGTCGGTTCCGGCGAACACCCGCAGCCGCTGCTTGAACTCCTCGAGGGTCGGCGGGACCGTACGATCCTCGGCCACCTCCTGGGCGGGAACGACGACGCGGTAGATCCCCTCCCCGAAGGGCCCGAGGCCGAAAATGTGATGCGTCTTGCGGACTTCCGCGACGATGGTGGCGACCGTCGCCGGATCCTCGGTCACCTTCATCTCGCCCAGCAGCCATTCGCCCTTGGCGGGCTCGCCGGGGAAGCCGACACCGAGCAGCTTGCGCACCGTGCTGCGGCCGCCGTCGCAACCGACGAGGTAGCGCGAGCGCAGCCGCGTGCCGTCGGCCAGCTCGGCGGTCACCCCCTGGTCGTCCTGGCTCAGCCCGACCAGCTCGCAGCCGCGCCGGACCTCGGCGCCGACCTCGATGGCGCGCTCGGCCAGCAGGCGATCGATGACGGGCTGCGGGATGCCAAGAATGTACGAATGCGCGGTGTCCAGCCGGTCAGGCCACGACTTGTCGATACCGGCGAAATAACCGCCGTACCTAAACTTTTTGCCGCGCTCGAGAAATCGCTCCAGCAGACCGCGCTGGTCCATCACCTCGATGCTGCGCACGTGCAGCCCGAGCGAGCGAACGATTTCGGTGGGTTCCGCGTCCTTCTCCAGCACGAGCACGTGCACTCCGTGCAGCCGCAACTCGCTCGCCAGCATCAAGCCGGTCGGCCCGCCGCCGACCACGATCACGTCGAACATGAATCACCCATTCCCCGAGGTTGCGTTTTCGGCCGGCCGCGCCGCGCGGTTCGGCGCCGAAGCCCCGATTTCCATCGGTGCCGGCTTCAGCCGCAGATTCTGCGGCATGACCCGGGTCTTGCCGCAAGCCCCCCTGTGCGCTATACATTGAAAGTGGCAAGGAGTGGATAATCTCCTTGCCTTTTCTCGTCTTCCCCTCGCTGTGCGGTCGGCTCGGGGTACCCGGCAGGGCGAGATGGCCAGGGCAGAGCTCCACGGTCCCGACAGCCGACGAAACCGGAGCGGCGCTGCGGTCAGGCGGTTTCCGGTCCGGGGGCCAGTGCGGGCGGTTCGCCGGGGAGGACGCCGGGGGCGGGGGTGCGCAGGCCGTCCAGGACGACCTGGAGGTTGCGGTCCCACTGGCGGGTGCCCGCCTGGAGGCCCAGAGTGTGGGGTCCGGTGGATGCGGCGACCATGAGGAACGTCACGTCTTCCCAGGTCACGTCCGTACGCATCGCTCCGGCCCGCTGAGCTCGCTCCACCAGGATCTGGATGCGGTCGCGCAACTCGGCCCGGGAATTGTCCAGAACGTCACCGAGACGCTTGTTGACGTCGCACAGCTCGTTGCGAAGGTGAATGTAGGACAGGGCGAACGTCGTGAAGCCCGCCCAGGGGTCTGGATCGGCCATCCCCTCGTCGCCCTTGGCGATGATCTCCCCCAGCACCTCGCCGAGGACCGCTTCGAGCAGGGCCTCGAGGGAGCCGACCCGGCGGTAGAACGTGCCGATGCCCACGCCGGCGCGGCGCGCGATCTCGTGGGCGGTGATCTCGCCACCCTCGACGGCGGCCTGACGGGCGGCGACGACGAGGCGTTCCACGTTGCGCCGGGCGTCGGCGCGCGGACGCCGGCCCGAACCGTCGTCCAGGAGCCGGTCCACCGCGGGAACTGCTGCTGCCATACGACCAGCCTAGCAATAAGCGGACCGACTCAGTCCGATTTAAGTGGACAGATCGCCTCCGGTTGCACTAGCGTCTCGATCCGGACGCAAGGCGTCCATTTAGCTTCGGAAGCGCGGGGTCGATCATGTCCAAGATTCCGCCAGGCCCGATGAAGATCACGGCGCTGGCCGCCGGGTTCGTCATGGCGAGCCTGGACACCACCGTGATGCAGGTCGCCGGGGCCACGATCCAGGAACGCCTGCACGCCTCCCTCTCCCAGCTCACCTGGGCCGTGGACGGCTACGTCCTCACCTTCGCCGCCCTATTGATGCTGGCCGGCGGCCTGGCGAACCGGGTGGGCGCGAGACGGGTCTACATGTGGGGCATGGGGATCTTCGGTGTCGCGTCGCTGGCCTCCGCGCTGGCGCCGGGCATCGAGGTCCTGATCGGGGCGCGGCTCCTGCAGGGGGCCGGGGCGGCGCTGTTCATGCCGAGTTCGCTCGCGCTCCTGGTGCGGGCCTTCCCGGACGCGCGCGAACGCACCAAGGTGCTGGGCGTCTGGTCGGCGATCGTCTCCTCGTCCATGGCGCTGGGCCCGACGGCCGGCGGCATCATGGTCGGTGCGTTCGGCTGGCGGAGCATCTTCCTGATCAACGTGCCGATCGGCATCGCGGGCATGCTCCTCACCCGCCGGCACATCGCCGGGGCCGGCGGGGACGCCCGGCCGCTGGCGGCCCCCGGGCACGCAGCCGTCATCGTCCTGCTGGCCGGCATCAGCTTCGCGCTGATCGAGGGACCGCAGCTCGGCTGGGCCGCGGCCCCGGTGATCGGCGCCATCGCCGCCGCGGCGCTCGCCGCCGTCCTGCTCATCGGCCGCGAGTACCGGACGGACAACCAGGTGATGCCCTGGACGCTGTTCCGGAGTGCCCGCTTCACCGGCGCCAACGCCGTGGGCTTCCTGTTCAACGCCGCGTTCTACGGCTCGCTCTTCATGATCGGCCTGTACGTCCAGCACGCCCGCGGCGCGAGCCCGCTCCAGGCAGGGCTGGAGATCCTGCCTCTCACGATCTTCATCCCGGTCAGCAACATCGCCTTCGCCCGCATCTCCGGGCGCATCACGGCCGGCCCGCTCCTCACCGTTCCCCTCGTGGTCGCGGGGGCCGCCTCGCTGGCCCTGGTCGCCCTCTCACCCTCCACCCCGTACTGGATGCTGGCCGTCGCCCTCGGCCTGACCAGCATCGCGGGCGGCATCATCTCCCCCGCCCTGACGGCGGCCATGGTGGACGCGACGGGCACCCGGCACGCCAACACCGCCGGTTCGGTCCTCAATGCCAACAGGCAGATCGGCTCCCTGATCGGCATCGCCTCCATCGGCGCCGTCCTGGCCGGCTCCCCCGACTGGACCGCCGGAGCGGCCCTCTCCTTCCTCATCGTCGGCGCCGCCTACCTCGCCGGGGCCCTGATCGCCTGGCGCCTCATCCACCTGCCCGAACGCCGCGAGGCCACCACGGCCTCCGAGGGTGGTCGTGTCGAGTCGCTCGTGCGGGGAGGTGAACCCGATCTCGCGCTGGCGGAGGTCACCGACCATGGTGACCAGGCCTTGAGTGATCGGCCGTAGCGGGCGAGCGCGGGGACGGCCAACGTGTCACCGGTCACGGATAGGCGTGGCAGGCGTTCAGCGACTCGTAACGGCCCGACCGGCCTCTGCCCTACCTGGAGGAACGGCTTCTCGCGCATGTCGAGAAGGGCCGGCGACCTCCCAGGCCGCCTCGATCATCAGGAAGATCTCGTCCACCGCGGCTTCCGGGTCGGCCGCCTCGCGGGCCAGCGAGTAGGCGTCGATCGCGAACCTCGCGATCGTCCGGCAGGCCGTCGTGCTCTGCGGCAGGTCGGGATCGGCGGCGATGGCCGTTGCCAGCGACTCTGCATGGCGCAGCCTCATCGACTCCTCGTACTCCCGCAGGGCAGGTGATCCGTCGACCATGCGCCAGATCGGGGCGGCGCTGTCCGCCGTGCAATGCCGCACCAGGGCCTGGATCTCGCGGCGCAGCGCAGGGATGAGCGGCTCATGTGGTGCCCGGCCGGTGACCGCCTGCGTGAGGCGCTGCTCGAAGTCTTCGTCCTGCTCGAACACCAGGGCCTCTTTCGAGGCGAAGTGAGAGAAGAGCGTGGTGACGGCCACGTCGGCCTCCGCGGCCACATCACGGATGCCCACCGCGTCGTACCCGCGTTCCAGGAAGAGTCGCAGGGCGGCGTCAGCGATCTTCTGGCGGGTCGCGGCCTTCTTGCGCTCACGGCGTCCGGGCGGCACGGTCATACCCTAACACTACCAGATACAAAGGCGGAGCGGTTTCAAAACACTAACCGTTAGTGCTACGGTCGGCCGTATGAAAAAAGTGAGCTTCGCCGCGTTCGGCGGTCCGGACGTTCTGCAACTCATCGACGCCGAGGAGCCCCACGCGGGCCCCGGTCAGGTACGCATCGCCGTGCGGGCGGCGGGCGTGAACCCCGTCGACTGGAGGATCCGTGAAGGCCAGATCCTGAAGGCCCATCCGATCGAGTTGCCCTCCGGAGTCGGGCTCGACGCCTCCGGGGTGGTGGACGAGGTCGGCGAGGGCGTCGAAGGTGTCGAGGTCGGTGACCGCGTGTTCGGCGAAGGCTCGAGCACTTATGCCGAGTTCGCCGTGCTGTCGGCCTGGGCCCGTATGCCCGAGGGCCTGACGTTCGAAGAGGCGGCCGGGTACCCCTCCGTGGTGGAGACCGCACTGCGCATCATCCGCGAGGTCGGTGTACGGTCCGGGCAGACGCTGCTGGTCAGCGGTGCGTCCGGCGGAGTCGGATCGGCGGTGCTGCAGATCGCCCGCGACCGCGGCATCACGGTGATCGGCACGGCTGGGGCCGCGAACCAGGACTATCTGCGCAGCCTAGGTGCCGTCGCCACGACGTACGGCGAGGGCTGGGTCGAGCGGGTGCGGCAACTCGGCCATGTCGACGCGGCTCTCGACCTGGCCGGCTCGGGCGTGATCCGCGAGCTCGTCGAGCTGACCGGGGATCCGCAAAAGGTGATCTCCATCGCCGATCTCGGTGCTCCGGAGCTCGGGGTCCGATTCTCCGGCGTGCCCGGGAGCGTCCCGGACGCGCTCGCCGACGCCGTCGGCCTCATCTCGCGGGGAAGGCTCCACATCCCGGTCGAGAAGTCGTACACGCTCGCCGAAGCCGCGGCGGCGCACATCGACAGCCATGCCGGTCACACGCGCGGGCGCCGGGTCATCATCGTCTGAGCCGTTTCCTGCGCGGTTGCGCGGCCCGGCAGGCTGAATTTTTTTGGGCGGTGGTGAACACGCTTCCGCCGCCGAGCCTGCCGGGCAGGGGCGCCTGCAGGTCTTCGAGCCGGTGCTCGCAGAATGCGGTTCGCGCAGGACTCGATCGACGAGAAGTGACAAACCCTGACAGACCGAAGCCGCTCAGCGCAGTACGGCCGCCAGCAGGTCGGCGCCCAGCGCCGTCAGATCGGGCAGATTGAGGGTGTACCGGACGTAACGACCGTGCCGCCGAGCCGTGAGCAGGCCCGCACGGCGCAGGACGGCAAGGTGGCGGGACACCTCCGGGGGTGAGAGTTCCCAGAAGTGGGCCAGCTCGCCGGTGGTGTGCGGGCCACGGGCCAGGGTGCGCAGTAGCCGCAGCCGTACTGGATGCGCGAGCGCCTCCAGCCGGAGGGTGACCGTCTCCAGAGAGACCGGTTCCGCCGGACCCGGCTCGGTGACGGGGTACTGCACCACCGGATGCCACCCGGGCGCGTGGACCGCCACCAGGTGTGGGCGGCCGAAGACGCTGGGGATGAAGGTGACCCCGGCGCCACGGGCGGCGGTCGCCTTGTCCTGCACCTTGTCCACGATGATGCAGTCGCCGTCCGGTGCCAGGGTGACCGCGCCGGAGACCGAGGCGAGTGCCGCCTCGATGCCCTGGCGCCTGAGCAGTTCGTTCTTCAGGCGCAGATCGGTGGCGAGCTGCACCGCGACGTCCGCCCAGGCGCCGTCGAAGAATGCCTCGGCGCATTCTTCGAGGGTGTGGCGCACTCGCGCCCGCACCACGGCCGGGTCCGCGAGCAGCCGTTCCGCGAAGGCCTCCTGCAGCGCGCCGCGGGCCTGGGCCACGTCCAGGGCCCGCTCGCGCGCGGCCGTATCGGTGAGCGGCGACGCCCCGCGGAAATGGACCCGGTTGCTGCCGCAGGTGGTGACGAGCGCGGCGGTCACATACTTTTCGTCGTCGATCCGGTCCACGTCGTCCAGCTCCTCGGCGAGGGTCAGCCGGGGTCGCGCGGGGATCAGGAAGTCGGCCTGTGAAGAACGCCAGAGGAACTCCGCCTCCCTGAGCCGCTCGGCCAGCTCCGGCCGCAGCCCGGCCCAGACGTCCGCGGCCCAGCCGGCGAACTGCGGATGGTGACCGGGTTCGGCCAGCACGTGCAGCATCGCGGTCAGCTCGGCCAGTGGGGAGGCGGCGAACCGCATTCGCTCGGACGGCAGACCGCTGATGTCGATCCTCAGCGTCATTCCCCCATCATCACCGCCCGGACAACCTGGCGACGGCGTCGATTGACGATGTGCGTCAACCGACGTGCCCTGCCTCAGCGGCCGAACGCATCGTCTGACGCCATGGCAACCATCACCAGAATCCAGCCCCGCGCCCTGATCCGCGCCTCCGGAGGCCCCCGCTATGCCGTCGCCCTGGCCGTGGACGCGCTGGGCACCGGCCTGCTGCGGCCCTTTCTGCTGCTCTACGGCGTGACCGTACTGAGGCTGTCCGTGCCGGTCACCGGCACCGCCATGACGGTCGGCATCGTCGCGGGTCTGGTGTGCATGCCCGCGGTGGGCCGATGGCTGGACCACGGCGCACGTAGCACGGTCGTGGCGGCGTCGATGCTGGTGCGGGTGCTGGGCGTGGCGCTGCTGCTGGCCGCCCCGGCGGGGCACACCTGGCTTTTCGCGACGGCGGCGCTCTTCCTCGGCATCGGCAACCAGGCATGGCCGGCCGCCCACGCCGCGCTCGTGGCCACGGTCGCCCACGGACGAGAACGCGACACCGCCCTCGCAGGGGCCCGCGCCCTGCGCAACGCCGCCCTGGGCATCGGAGCACTCCTTGCCGCGGTATGCCTGGCCGGTGGCACCACCGCACTGCGGGCGCTGGCAGTCGTCACTGCGCTCGCCTACCTTGCCGCAGCCGCCCTGGCATGGTCGGTCCACGTGCACGCACATCCGGCGGAGGCCGCCCCGGCCAAGGACCGGGACGACGAGCCCGCACCCCGGATGCTCGCGCTACTTGCCGCCAACGTGGTCTACGTCTTCTGCCTCAACGTCCCCGAGATCGCGATCCCCCTGGTCCTGGTGACGCAGTTCCACGCGTCCCCGGTGTGGCCGGCAGCCGTCTTCGTGGCGAACACGGTGCTGGTGGTCACCCTGCAGGTGCCGGTCACCGTCCTGATGTCCCGCTTCTCCCGGCGGGCCGTGCTGGCTCTCGCCGGCGTGGTACTCGCCGCGTCCTACCTCGGCTTCCTCGCGGCCACCTCACTGGGACACGGCTGGGGTACCCCGGCCGTCGCCGCGGTGTCCGTGGTCTGCACCATCGGCGAGATCATCTATGCCGGCAGCGCCACCGCGCTCGTCACCGCCCTCGCCCCGGCTCATGTCCTGGGGCGCGCCCTCGTCCGCTTCCAGCTCTCCACGGGCTTCGGTCTCGCCGTCTCCCCAGCGGTCATCACCGCTCTCGCCTCCCACGGCTCGGCCGCCCTCTGGGGCAGCCTCGCCGCTGCGACGCTCCTCTCCGCCTCCGCCGTCGCCACCGAGAAGGATCGAGGAACGCGGCTCAGCGGTTGCCGCCACCAGGCGCGAGCAGGCTCGTGAGCTCGGCGATCGCCTCCGGGGAGGGTTTGAAGTAGCGGCGGACGTTCTCCGGCTGCCTTCTGGCGGCGGAGCATCATCCCGCCGCTCTGCGCCTGCCTTCGGCCGGAGTGTCAGCGATGGCTTCGTCCGCGGCTTCGGCGGCCGCGTCGGGTGGACTGACCTGGACCAGCAGCGCGTCGAGTGACAGGTCCAGAACCCCGGCGACGGAGACGACCGTGAAGAAGGCCGGTGTGGGGATGCGGCCCCTCTCGATCTTCCGCAGAGTCTCCGGGGAGATCCCGGCCTGGAGTGCCACGTCGGTGATGCTGCGCGAACCTCTGGCCTCGCGCAGCAGGTCGCCCAGCCGTTCCCCGCGCAGGCGGTCGGCGATCGACAACGGTTCCCGTACCATGTGCCCAATACTAATACCGGTATAGTTATCGGAAGTTAGAAGGAGGCAGGAGTTGATCGAGCTCAAGACCGCCACCGAGATCGAGGTGATGAGGGAGGCCGGCCGGGTCGTCGCGGCGGTGCACGCACAGGTCCGTTCGTACGCGACAGTCGGCGTGTCCCTCCGCGAGCTCGACGAGCTGGCCCGCCAGATCATGCACGAGGCCGGGGCTGGATCGTCCTTCCTCGGCTACCACCCGGCGTTCGGCGCCACTCCCTACCCCGGCGTGATCTGCACCTCGGTGAACGAGGTCATGCTGCACGGCCTGCCCACCGGCTATCGGCTCCGTGACGGCGACCTGCTGAGCATCGACTGCGGCGCCCACATCGACGGCTGGCATGCCGACGGCGCCGTCAGCTTCTGCGTCGGCCGAGCCCGCCAGGGCGACGGCGACCTGATCCGGACGGCCGAGCACATGCTGGCCGCCGGGATCAAGAAGGCCGTGCCGGGCGCGCGGCTGGGCGACATCGGCCAGACCATGTCCCGCATCGGCCGCGCGGCCGGCTACGGCATCCAACACGACTTCGCAGGCCACGGCATCGGGCGGGCAATGCACGAGGACCCGTTCGTACCCAACGAGGGCCGTCGAGGGCACGGCCTGAGGCTCCGCCCCGGCATGGTCATCGCCATCGAGCCGAGCCTGATGGCCGGAGGCGATGACGACTACACGATGGCCGAGGACGGCTGGTCCCTGTGCAGCGGTGACGGCAGCCGTACGGTCCACGTCGAGCACTCGGTGGCCGTCACCGACGACGGGCCGGTCATCCTGACCCTCCCCTGAGGCCCGATGAGAGAGGGCCGCGGTTCGGTTGAGACCGGCCTCGAGGTTGCTTCCATGACCGGGAGTTACACCGGTACAGACCCGCCTCGGGCTGCGGCGTTCATCCGGCGGTGTCGGATGCCGGTGTCGGCTGGGGCTGGAGCCGGGTGAGGTTGTCCAACATCAGTCCGAGGGTGAACTCGAACCGGTCGTGTCCGGTGCCGGAGGTCAGCTCAGCGGCATAGCGTCGGGTCTGCGGAAACGTGTCGGCCGGCAGTGCGGTGAACCGGCGGATCAGCTCATCGCGGCCAAGGACCCATTCCTGGTCCGGGTGTCTGCGCCGCTGCTGGACCAGCGACTGCTCCAAGGTGTAGGCGCTGACGTAGAGAGACAGAGCATCGAGCACCCAGGCGGCGCTCTGCGGTTCGATTCCGCCGGCGAGCAGGATCGCCAGAAGCCCTTCCCTGACGCGCAACGTGGAGAGGTTGGTCGGGACTACGCCCAGCGCGGCACGGGAGACTCCGGGGTATTTCAGGTACTGGTCACGGATCTGCGCGTACACGTCGAGGATCTGCTCGCGCCACTCGGCCGGGTCCGGTTCGGGCAGCACGACCTCGGAGCAGAGCCGGCCGACGAGCAGATCGTCGATGTCCTCTTTGTTGACGATGTGCGCGTACAGCGACGACGGCCCGGTGTCGAGTACCCCGGCGACTCGACGGATGGTCAGCGCGTCGTAGCCCTCGGTGGCCACGACCTGCAGCGCGGCCTCGGTGATCCGGTCGACCGTGATGGGCTTCTTGCGCGGTGACGCCGCTGAGGGCCCCCCAGCGGGCTGGGCGTGACGAGCTGCTCGGCGTTGCCGGGGATCGGAGGGCATACCGATCACTATAGCTTGACACGATCTAAGTTCTCCAAGTAGATCTTGGATCGTTTCCGCAGAACTAAGTTCGTCTCTGCTCGGAAAGTCTGTTCAGGAGGACGTGTGATGCGAGTTTCCGTGGTCGGAGCCGGTCTGGGAGGTCTGTGCTTGGCACAGGGTCTGCGTGGTGCCGGGATCGAGGCCGGCGTCTACGAGCGGGACCCGGCGATCACCGCGCGGTTCCAGGGCTACCGGCTCGTGCTGAGCCCGATGGGGTTCGAGGCGCTGCGCGGATGTCTGCCGCCGCGCTGGCACCCGCTGCTGGACGCGATCGTCGGTGACGCCTACGCCGAGCGGCTGATCCTGGACCCGCAGCTGAACCGGATCGGCGAGCTCGGCCCCGGTAGGACGGGGATCGTGATCGACCGCCACGTGCTGCGGCACCTTCTGCTGACCGGACTCACCGTGCGCACCGGGGCCGCGCTGACCGGCTACGACGTGCTGGAAGACGGCAAGGTCGAAGCCCGGTTCGCGCACGGCGACCCGACCACCGCCGACCTGCTCGTCGGGGCGGACGGGGTCGGCTCCGCCGTCCGTGCGGTGCTCTCGCCGCAGACCACCGCGACCGACACCGGTATCCGGTTCGTCATCGGCCGTACGCCGCTGACCGAGCGCTTTGCCACCCTGGAGCCGGCCTTCGGCTCGAAGATCGCCGGGGCCGGGGTGAGCCTGATGCTCGGAGCGATGCGTTTCCGTACCCCGCCGAAGCAGGCGGCCGAGGAACTGGCACCCGAGGTGACCCTGCCCGATATCCGCGACTACGTGCGCTGGGCAATGATCCTGCCACCGAACGGCTCGCTCGGCGCCCCGACCGCGCAGGAGGCCGTGCTGTCCAGGATGGAGGGCTGGCATCCGGACCTGCAGGCGCTCATCGAGCAGGCCGACCCGGACAACAGCACCCTGCTGTCCATCCGGGTGGTCGAGCCCCGCGAGCGCTGGGCGCCCGGTCCGGTCACACTGCTCGGAGACGCCATCCACGCCGCCTCCCCGACCGGCGGCAACGGCGCGAACACCGCCCTTCGCGATGCCGACCTGCTGCGCCGCTGCCTGATCGAGGCCGACGAGCGCCGCCAAGACCTCCTCGGCGCGGTCGGCGACTACGAGCGGCAGATGTTCGAATACGGGGGCGAGGCCGTGCGCCACAGCCTCGCCGCGCTACCCGCCTTCGCCCCGACCCCGGAACGACCCGAGCCGGCATAGGTTCAGAACCTCCCGGGGAAGAGTGTCAGCCTTCGCGGCTGGGGAGCATGGCCAGGGCCTGGGAGCGCTGTGCGACGAGGTCGTCGTAGGTGCCGTCGCGCTCGGCCCAGCGGTGCATGAGGACGCCCTTCACGAGGATTTCGTGGGGGGTGGGATTCACCGAGAGCAGTTGCATGACCTCGGTGGCGAAGTCGTCGAGCGGCAGCGCGTGCGAGACCACCTTTTCCTGGTCCGCTGTGGCGACGGCCGGGGGGACGAGCTCGACGACGCCGACACCGGTGCCGTCCAGCTGCGCGCGCAGTGCCTCCGAGTAGGCGTGCACCGCGGCCTTCGACGCGGCGTAGCTGGGCATGGGCGGGAACGGCAGGAAGGCGATGCCGGAGGTGACGGTGATGAAGGTGCCGGCGCCCCGCCGGACCAGGTGCGGGGTGAAGGCGTCGATGACCCGGATGGTTCCGACCAGGTTGGTGTCGATCATCGTCTCTGCCGCCTCGAAGTGCGCGGGGTCACGCAGGTCCTCCAGGAGCATGACGCCCGACATCGTCACCACCGTGTCCAGCCCGGGGTACCGGGCGAGCACGGCGTCACGAAGAGAGGCGACGGAGGAGCTGTCGGTGACGTCGACACCGAACGTGCCGAAACCTTCCCCGGCGAGTTCCGCGAGCGCCTCCGGGTTGCGGCCGCCAACGGCCACGGTGCTGCCCGCCGCGGCGAACCGCCGGGCCAGCTCCCGGCCGATACCCGAGGTCCCGCCGACGATGAGAACGGTGCGGTTGGAGGGATCCACGAGATCTTCCCTTCAGTCCAGGGCGCCGACGGCGTTCAGGCCCGCGGCGCGGACAGTGATGTCCTCTGTCTCTTTCAGAACAGAGCCATCGCAGTCTTGACGACATCCGCTGGGCGTGGCAGGGCCCCCGTTTTCCCTGGTCCTGGCAGGGCCCCCTCTGAGTCACGCGCACCGCATTACGGTGTTTGGCATGAAGGACGAGGAATCCGGCAACCGGCTTGGCAGCTACCTTCGTGCCCGGCGTGAGCTGGTCTCCCCGGCGCAGGCAGGACTCCCGCCCGGTGGCAACCGCCGCGTGCCCGGCCTGCGCCGTGAGGAGGTCGCCCTGCTCGCCGGAATCAGTCCTGACTACTACCTGCGCCTGGAACGGGGCCGTGACAAGAATCCCTCACCGCAGGTCCTCGAATCACTCGCGCGGGTCCTGCAGCTCGACGACATCGAGCGGGCCTATCTGCTCGGCCTCGCGGCGGCACGCCCCAGGGCGCCGCGCCGCAAGCGGCCCGAGCATGTACCGGCGCGGGTGCACGAGCTGCTCGCCCACCTTCAGATCCCCGCGTTCGTCGAAGGGCGCGCGTTCGATGTCCTGGCCTCCAACCCCATGGCCGTCGCACTCTCCCCTCGCTTGCGGCCCGGCCAGAACCGGCTTCGTTCTCTCCTCCTTGATCCCGAGGAACAGGCCTTCCACCAGGACTGGACGAAAGCCACCGCCGATTTCATCGCCGCCCTTCGCACCACCATCGGGGACGACACCGACAACCCCCGGTTCGTCGAGCTCGTCGGAGAACTCGCGCTGTCCAGTCAGCGGTTCCGCACCCTGTGGGCCCGCCACGACGTGCGCACTCTCGACGGAGGAACGACCACGGTCCACCACCCCGTCGTCGGTGAACTACGCCTCCACCGGGACAAACTCCCCATCGACGACGTCATCCTCGTCGTCTACTACCCCGACAAGGACAGCGACAGCGACGAGAAACTGCGGCTCCTCGCCGCGCTTTCGCACACCGAGTCGGGGGTCGACGAGCATTGGAACGAAAAGTCGCGGTAGGCCGGTCGCCTGGATTGACGCAGGCCTGACATTCTCGTTCTGATGCGTCCCGAGCTCCGGCACGGCAGGGTGGTCCACGGCCACCGAGGAACCGATCAACGATCCACGGTTCGTCGAGGACCATGTCGTGCGTCGCTTGGGGCAAGGAAAGCGCACGACCGCGCGGCCTCGGCCAACAGCGCGTCGCAGTCCTCTCGGCATAGCTTGGTGAACAGCCGGATGCCCAGTGATCGGTCCTGGATCTGCCAGGTGCCCTGCCACATGCCGCCGGCGGTCGCGCCGTTGCCCGGCGGGAGCGGCACCGGATCGGCGTCTGGCCAGCGTTCCGCGAGCAGCTTGCCGAGCTCGGCGCGGGTGCGCGGCTGCTCCTCCAGCAGCCGCTTCGCCTGCCTGAGCAGCGCGTCCCGGTTCACTCCCTGGGTACCGTGGCGAAAGCGCCCGCTGAACTGGGCGGCGTGCAGCGGATGGAACAGCGGGCGCCAGTCCAGGCAGTCGCGCGCGCTGACGAGATGCACGTGTTGCGCATCAGGTGCAGCCGTACCACCTGACGCTGCTCGGTCAGCGTCGAAAGCTCGTCCGCCGCGAAGTCCTGGAGACGGGTCCACGATCCTACGTACGGGGCGAGCGGCGTCTGGGACTGCATCCCGCCCAGGTGCTCGATCGCGTCGATCGCCAGTGTCGGCGCGCGTTCCAGCAGGTGCTGGCGAGCCGGCGTGGCCCGGTTGAGACCACGCCGGCTCAGCACATCGGTCACTTCAGCGGTCCGAAGATGGGGGTCAAGACTGGTGAGCTCGCGTATCCGACTGTCGCCAATTCGGGGCTTGAGCAGCAACCCAAACGGCCAGTCACGTTAAGGAGCCCGGCGGGCTCGTCTTGCCGTGACTGGCCGTTCCGATCGCCGCGTCGCCGACCAAGAGCCACCGAACCGATAGATCAAGATCGATCGGACACACTCCTAGACCAGTTCGAAGAATTCGTCGTGGTAGATGGCGCCCGTGGCGGCCTGCCGGATGGTCTGGCCGCGGTAGACCCCCTGGAGCTTGTTGAGCCACCGCAGGTGGTCGGCACTGGTCTCGAACAGGCACGCGCCGTAGTTCATGAGGATGTCGCGGTTGGTGGTGTCCAGGCGGCCGCTGCCGTACACGTAGATGTCGTCACCGTCGTCGGTGACGACCCGCCCACGCCAGTCCAGAGTCCCCAGGCCTTCCCGGTCGACGGTGAACCAGTCCGCCCCGGCGCCCTTGAGGCGGGCGGTCACGCCCCGGCCTTGGATGAGCCCGTCGGTGAACTCGACGATGACCCGGGTCCCCAACGGCGTGCCGGGCAGCATCAGCGTCGGCGCCAGCCGCCACACGCCGCGAAATAGTGGCTTGAGCCCGGCTGGCGCGGGGGCGCCAGGGAGCGCGGGCAAGATCTGCTCGGGGTTGAGCGTCGTGGTCTGTTCGGAGCTGGGCATCGCATTCTCCTATACCTTGAGTGTCCAAGGTAAGGTAAACCTTTGAACCTTGGAGGGTCAAGGTAGGGTTGGCTGTCATGGCAGGACGTGTGCGGCGAGAACCGCAGGAAGCCAGGCGGCTCATCTTGGAGGCGGCCGAGCGGTTGCTGATCGCAGGCGGAGTGGCAGCGGTCCAGGTACGGGCCGTGGCCGCGGAGGTCGGTATCACCGATGCGGCGATCAACCACCACTTCGGCACTCGTGACCACTTGCTGGTGGCGCTGCTCCGGCACGGCGGGGCGCGCCTTAGAAAGCGCCTGGCGCAGGCCAGCGGCGGTGACGTCGAGCAGCTGGCGGCCTCGCTCGCCGAGGTCTACGCCGACGGGTACGCCGAGCTGGCCCTTGCCCTGCACCAGTCTGGGTGGCGCGACGCGGCCACCGGGATGCTGTCACCGGTGGTCGACGCGCTGAGCGAGCGGATCCGCGCACGTGGCCGGACACCCGATCGACGGCGCGTCCAGCTCACCGTCGCCGCACTGCACCAAGGTGTTGCCCTGGACCCCATCGTGGGCACCGAGTTCCGCCGTAGCGCCGGCCTGGCGGACGCCGCGCCGGCCGAGACCCTGGACTGGTGGGAGCAGGCCCTGACGCGGATGCTCGATCTCTAGGTGAACTAAGCCGAGCCGACGAAGTCGGGAAGGTCGGGACGCAGCCGCCTCATCATCGGTCAAGAACTCCACCCGCATACGCCGCAAAGTAGGACCGACCCACCAGTAACCCACACACAGCGACCGAACCGTTACGAGATCCCCGCCGAAGGCGACGCCCCACCCGCATCGGAACGGCCAGTCACGGCAAGAGACGCCGACCGGGCTCCTTAACGTGACTGGCCGTTCGGTTGCTGCTGAACCCCCAATTCCCCCGCGGCGGCCAGGTGAGGTGGGGGGCTGCTGGCGTTGATCATTACGATGTCCGGATGCGGTACTTGGCGGACTCGTTCGCTTTGGGAGCGTTGCAGCGCGGGAAGGCGATCGCGCAGTTCCTGGGGTCGAGTCGTGCCGAGGAGCGCCGGGTGGTGATCAGTTGGGTGGAGGTTCACCCTGTCAGGGACGGCTTCGCGGTTGTGCTCCATGTCGCTGAGGATGTGGGTGGCGAGCACTTCGCTGATCTTTGGGAGTTTCTTCCGGCTGATCCAGATGATGAGTTCGGCCGTCAGATCGGCCAGGCTGATGATGCTGGGGCGGCGATGTCGCTGGCCGAAGAGCTCACCTCAGCGGTGCGAGGGCACTGGGTCAACCTTGGCGTGGTTCAGGACGAATACCTCGACTACGTCCGTGGCGAGCGTGGAGTTTCTCGCTGAAGCTGCCGCGGTGTGTGGTCACCGGGGGCGTAGCGGGTCCAGGTCTTGCCGGCCTAGGTGGCGACGCGGGTGGTGGTCTGGTGGTGGAAGCCGAGGGACTCTGCGATGACCGGGGTGGGGGCTTGGAGCACGAGCTGGCGTAGTGCGGAGGTTCGGGCCGTCTGGGTGGGGAAGCCGTGGTCGCGGAGTCGCTGCAGCATGGTGCCGGTGTTGAGGGGCTGGGCAGCGCGGCGACTGGGGAACAGCCATCGCGTGTGGGGGTTGGTGGCGGTGTTCATGTTGGGCCGGTGGTCGATGAGCTCGGCCAGCAGGGTGGCGAACGGTTCGGGCACCGGTGTGGGCGGATCACCGAGCCGCAGGAAGATCCCGTCGTCCTGGCGGAGAACGTCGTTGATGGTCAGGCGCAGAAGGCGGCTGACCGGCTGGGCGTAGAGGAGCATCAGGCAGGCGGCGACCCGGGTCGGCAGTGGGATCTGGACATCGGTGGCGGCTCGGCGGATCAGTTCCAGGCGCCGGTGCTGGCTAAGCCGTTCACCCTTGGGGGCCTGTTGGACGGGGAGGGTGAGCCGGGGCATGCGGCGGTTGTTCATGGCCCAGAGCAGGAACGCCCGAAGGACGCGGCGGTGGTGCTCGCCGTGCGTGGCGTTCCAGGCGTCGAGGTCGGCCTGGGTGCAGGTGGCCAGGGTGAAGTCGCGTTCGTCGAGCCAGGTCAGGAACTTGCGGGCCGCGGTGAACTGCTCACCGGCAAAGCGGCGGACGTTGGGTGTGAGCGGTCGCTGACGGGCCCGGTCCCGCAGCCGGGGCAGCACATGCCAGGTGGCGAACCGGCGCAGCGTCTGCTGGTGCGGGTGGCCGTCGAGTTCGACGAGGCGGCGGGTCAGCCACGTCTCATAGTGCAGCAGCTGCTTGTCGAGGGCGGGCAGGACGCCGCTGGCCATGAGGAGATCGCGGAGGTAGGCGACGGTGCGCCAGTTCGGCAGCGCGTGGAGTGCTTCGTGAGTGAGGGGGATGCGGCCGGTGGCCAGGTCGGCGAGCAGTTCCTGGACCCAGGATTGACGGATCCACATCCATCCCTTCCACGGGTCGGGCATGGCGATCAGATGGCCGGCCAGCGGCTTGCAGTGCTCCCGTGGCTCAATGTAACTTGCGGGAATCATCATTCCCGTGGGTTGGAGATGTGTTTTTCTAGGACTTCTTATTTTCCGGAAACAGAAAAACAGAAAATGCTAGGCTGGCGTCGTGACGACCTCGAGTGCCCAAGACGCCGACGCGGACGAGACACAGCCGGCGGAGCGGCCCTGTCGCTACTGCGGACGTCCGGTCCCCCAGCGGACCGGACGCGGCCGACCACGTGCGTACTGCCTGGACGGCGACTGCCAGGCCCGCGCCAAACGCGACCGCGAGCTGCGCCGCGCGGTGCCCGGTCTCGAAGGAGCGCTCGCCCGCGCCGAGGACCTCTACGACCGCATGGAGCAGGGCCTCACCGCCGCCATCGCTCCCCTCGCGTCCGCGCTGGAGTCCGAGCTGTCGCCGCGCGGTGTCGAGGCCCGGCTGAGCGCCGAGCGCGCGCAGGCGCAGGCCCGGGTGGCCGCCGCGATGGCGGCCCGGGAAGAGGCGACCCGCCTCGCCGAGCAGGCCCAGCAGGCCGCCGCGGACGCCGACGCCCGCGCCGCAGCCGCCGAGCAGCGGACGGAGGAGGCCGAGCGCGGCCAGGCGGAGGCTCGGAACGCCGCCGATCACGCGCGTGCTGAGGCCGAACGCGTACAGGCGGAGGCGGCGGACCTGGTGCGTCAGGCCGAGAACACCGCCGAGGAGACGGCTCGGCGGGCCACTCAGGAGATCGAGGACATCCGCCGGGCGGCCGCCGAAGACGTCGAGCGCGCACGAGCCGAGGCCGAACGCGCCCGGCAGGACGCCGAGGTCGCGCGGCGCGCGCAGGCGGAGGCCCTGGCCGCCGCCCAGCGCGCCGAAGACGAGACCGAACAGGCCCGCGCCCGGCTGGAGGAGGCTCGGGCCGAGCTCGCCGAGGCGCGGACCGTCGCCGTACAGGCCGACCGGGACCGGACGGCCGCGGACGCTCGGGCGGAGGTCGCCGAGGCCGGCCGGGAGCGTGCCGAGACCAGGGCTGCCTCCGCCGACGCCGAGCGCGCCGCCGCCGTCGCCGTACGGGACGCGGCCCTCGCGGACACGGACCGGATCCGCGCCGAAGCCGCCGAGGCCCGAGCGGCCGCCGAACGCCTGCGCGGTGAGCTGGAGGAGGCGCGCCTGCGGTTGAGCGCGGAACACGCCCGTGTCCGTGACCTGGAGCGCGACCGCGCCGCGGCCCGCGCCGACGCGGACGCCCAGCGCGAACGCGCCATCACCGCCGAGCTGCGCGCCCGCCACGATGAGCAAGGACGGGCCCGAGAGGAGCATCGAGACTGATTCGCGGCCCCGCCGCCCTGGTGGGCGGAGGGGCCGCGACCTGCGGGGAACCGATCTATCCGAGCACCGGGTAGTTCGCGCGGAAGACGTTGTGCGGGTCACGGGCCCGCTTGATCTCCCGCAGCCGCGCGAGCGCGCTGCCGGAGAAGGACTTCGCCGCCGTCTCACCAGGAGACAGCACGGTGTACGGCTTGCGGCCGCTGATGTAAGCCTCCAGATCGGCCACGACCTCGGCCTGCTTGGCGCGCGTCGCATCGGCCATATGCGGCAGGCCGAGGCCCAGCAGGCCCAGCAGGTACGGCTCAACCACCGCGCCGCTCGCGCCGGCCCCGCCGCCCGGCTCGGCGAGCGCCCCGCCCAGGTGCCTGATCTGTACGTTGATGAGCGGTTCGACCGGCTTGGCCAGCAGGAGCTCCACCGCGTCCGCGTCCAGGCCGGTGAGCAGCTCCGCACGAGTGATGGAAGGGGTCGGGTCGGTGGGCTCGGCGGTGATGTCCCCCAGGTCGGCGACCGGGACGACGCCGCGGCTGTCGGAGATCGCGCCCTCAACCTTGTCGATGCGCGCCAGCAGGTCCTCCCCCTGAGCCGCCTCACCCAGGTAGGCCAGATCCAGCGTCACCATCGGCGATGCGCCGGGTGGCTGGAACCGGTTGATCCAGACACTGAGTTCACGCGGCGCCTCGGCGGTGATCTCCAGGAATGCGTCGTATACCTCTCTGGTCCGGTGCTCCGGCCAGATGACGCGCCCGCCGTACATGGTGGGCGCGGGATACAGCTCGAGTTCGAGGGCGGTCACCACCGCGAAGTCCCCGCCACCGCCGCGCAGCGCCCAGAACAACTCGGGATCGGACTCGGCGGTCACCCGGCCGGGCTCGCCATCGGCGTCCACGATGTCGATGGCCCGCACGCTGTCGGAGGCGAAGCCGTACTTGCGGCTGAACCAGCCGACCCCACCGCCCAGGGTGTAGCCGGTCACGCCGACCCCCGGCGCGCTGCCGGACAGGCCGGTCAGACCCAGCGGACCGGCCGCCGCCAGCACCTGCCCCCACCTCACGCCCGCGCCCACCCGGACCACGCGCTCCTCCGCGCGTACCTCCACCTCGTTCAGCAGGCCGGTCCGCAACAGGATCAGGCCTTCCACATCACCCGAGGCTCCATGCCCGGTCGGCTGCGCGGCCACCGTCATACCCGCCCGCCGCGCGTAACGCACGAGCGCCGCCACGTCATCGGCATCCGCGGCCTCCACCACGGCAGCCACCGGCTGCCTGACGGTCAGATTCCACGCGGTGGCCGCCTGTTCGAAGCCGTCGTCATCGGCAAGGAGCACGCGCCCCTTGAGGACACCGCGCAGATCGTTGATCGTCATCGTCGTCTCCCTTTTTCGAGTTCTCAGAGAATGCGAAGGAGCACCGTCCACCCCTTCGGTGCGTGCAGACGTCAGGCGGGCTGCGCGGCGGGCGCTGGGGCGGCGGCCTCCTGGGCCTTACGCGCCTTGCCGGACTCGCGGAGGATCAGCAGGCCGGTGACCGCGATCAGCGCCGAGGTCAGGCCGTGGATGCCGAACGCGGCGGCCATGGAGCCGTGGTGGGCCAGGACGTTGACCATGTCGCCGAGCGGGGCGACGGCCACCATCAGCAGGACCCAGCCCAGGGCGCGGCGGTGGCCCGCCACCAGCAGGACGCCCATGGCCAGGCCCATCGCGAGTTCGCGGCTGCCCTTCACGATGAGGAATCCGCCGCCGTCGCCAGAGGGCCAGTTCGGCAGGCCGAAGCCCGGGGCGGACGTCTCGGGGGTCAGGACGAAGGAGATCCCGAGGTAGAGAGTGAACAGGACGACGGCGGCGGCCAGGACGGTGTTGACGTTCTTCAGCGACATGGTTCTTCTCCTTTGATGTTCAGACTGGGCAGGGTTCAGCCGCGGACGCGGCGGATGTGGCGGGCGTAGCGGGGGCGGCCGATGACGTGCCAGACGACGCGGACCGGGGTGGGGAGGCCGCGCAGGACGAGGGCGCGCTCGGCCGGGTTGGCGTCTTCCAGGACGGCGCCGAAGAGCGTGAGCAGGGTGGGCTTGGGGGTGTTGTTCACCAGGTGGTCGCCCAGGGAGGCCCACTCCTGTTCGGTGATGTGCTTGGCCGCGAGCGGCAGGAGGGTGGCCTCCTCGTCGTCGAGGTGTTCCAGCAGGACCGCGCGGTGCTCGGTGAGGGCGGCCACGAGGGTGTCGCGTTCGTCGGCGCCCGCGGTGGCCTCCCAGGCGGGGACCGCGGCGTCCAGCCTGGTCAGGGTGGCCGCGATGCGTTCGTGCTGGGCCTCCATGCGCAGGACGATGTCGGCCTCCAGGTCCACCCGGGAAAGGAGCGGCGGCCACAGCAGCTCGTCCTCGCCCTCGTGATGGTTGTGCAGGCCCAACCGGTAGATGCGGAAGTGGTCGGCGATCACCTTGGCGCGAACGGTGTCACCCGGGGCGACGGCCGCGACGAGCTCCACCAGCAGCCGTGACTCACGGCGGAGGACGCGGTGGACGATCTCCATGTCCTGGGTGTTGACGCTCATCTGTTCCTTGCCCTTCATCGGTTGCGATGTGTTCAGGCTGCTCCCGGGCCTTTGGAGGGGACTTGGAGGTGACTTGGAGCAGTCCACGTACGATGTGCGGATCATGGTCTTCGTCCGGGTGCTGGGTTCGTTCGCGGCCGAGGTGAACGGTGAGACCGTTCACCTCGGCGGGCCGCGGCAGCGGGGCGTGCTGGCGTTGCTGGTGGCGGCGCGTGGGCAGGTCGTGCCGGTCGACCGGATGATCGAGGATCTGTGGCGCGGGGAGCCGCCCGCGCGGGCGCTGATGTCCTTGCAGGCGTACGTGTCCAACCTGCGCCGGCTGCTGGAGCCCGGGCGTCCGCCGCGCACGCCGGCCCGGCTGCTGGTGAGCGCGTCGCCCGGTTATGCGCTGCGGCTCTCGCGGGAGTCGGTGGACGCGTGGCGGTTCGAGGACCTGCTCGACCAGGCCCGTACGGACACCGACCCGCGCGCCGCCCGGGCTCGGCTCGCCGAGGCGCTGGGGCTGTGGCAGGGACCGGCGTTCGCCGAGGTCGCCGACGAGCCGTGGGCCGCCGCCGAGACGTCCCGGCTGGGCGAGCTGCGTCTGGTCGCCACCGAACTGCACGTCGCGGCGGGACTGCGAATCGGCGACCCCGCCGCGGTGGTTCCCGAGGCCGAGCGGCTCACCCGCGACGAGCCCCTCCGCGAGGAAGGCTGGCGGCTGCACGCCTTGGCGCTGTGGAGCAGCGGCCGCCAGGCCGACGCGCTGGCGACGCTCCGCCGCGCCCGCGGCATCCTCGCCGAGGAGCTCGGGCTCGACCCCGGCCCGGACCTGACGGCGTTGGAGGAGGCGATCCTCACCCAGCGCACGGACGTCATGCGCGAGACCGTGCCCTCGCCCCCGCCGACCGCACCGCTGCCGCGGCCGGCTCCGATCAACGAGGCGCCATTCGTCGGACGTGAGGCACAGCTGTCGGCACTGGTCATGGCCGCCGCCGAGGCCGCCACCGACGGCGCCCGCATCGCCCTTGTCACCGGCGAGGCCGGGCTCGGCAAGTCGACGCTCCTGGAACACCTCGGCAGGCGCCTCGAACGTGACGGATGGCTGGTCGCCGCCGGCCACTGCCCCGAGGTCGACAGCGCGCCGCCCGCCTGGGCCTGGACCGAGGCGCTGAGAGCCGTCGCCGCGACCACGTCCCCAGGCGAGTTCGCGGACGCCCTCGCGCCGCTGCTCACCGACACCGAGCCGGTGAACGCCGACCCCACCGCCGGACGGTTCCGGCTGCGCCAAGCCGTGTGGAAGTGGCTCGCGGCGGTCGCCACGGAACGACCGGTCGCCGTCGTGCTGGACGACCTGCACTGGGCGGACGCCGCCACGCTGGAACTGCTCGGCGGCGGCCTCGGCCTGCGGGCCCCGATCCTGGTCGTCGCCGCGTACCGCGCGGACGAGAGTGGGCACCTCACCGAAACGCTGGCCTCCCTCGCGCGCGCCGCGCCCGTCCGCCTAGCGCTGCCGGGGCTGAACGACGAGGCCGTCGCGGAGCTCGTACGGAACGAATGCGCGGCCGACGAGGAGACCATCGCCGGGATCGCCGAGCGCACCGGCGGCAACCCGTTCTACGTGCGCGAAAGCGCCCGGTTGCTGAACGGCGAAGGCGCGCTGGTCGCCCTCTCCGAGGTCCCCGAGGGAGTACGGGACGTCCTCCGGCGCCGGCTCGCGCGCCTGCCCGAGGGAGGCGTGTCCATCCTCCGGCTCGCCGCGGTCGCGGGCCGGGAAAGTTCAGTGGACGTCCTCGTCAAGGCCGCCGACACCGACGAGGACGGCGTGATGGACGCGCTGGACGCGGGCGTCATCGCCGGGCTCCTCGACGAGCCCGGCCCAGGCCACATCCGCTTCGTCCACGCCCTCGTCAGGGACACGCTCGTCGCCGACCTCAGCAGATTGCGTGCCACCCGGATGCACGCCCGGATCGCCGCCGCTCTTGAAGGCACCGACGACATCGCGGCGCTGGCCCACCACTACGCGCGCGCCGGCTCACCGAAGGCCGTCGGCTACTGCGTCCGGGCCGCCGAGCTCGCCGAGGCCCGCTACGCCCACGACGTGGCGGCCGACCTCCTCACTGACGCCGTCACCAACTCGACCGGACCGGACGAACGCGTCGAATTGCTCGGCAGGCTGCTGCGCGCGCAGATCCGGGCGGGAGCCGTCGGAGCCGCCCGCGAGACACGCCGTGAAGCCGTGGAGTACGCGGAGTCCCTGGGCCGGGACGACCTGATGATCGCCGCGTTCACCGCGTGGACAGAGCCGACCGCCTGGCAGGCCCGTACGTACGGCACGGTGGACCGGCCCATTGTCGACCGCCTGAGCCGCCTGCTGAAGCGCGACCTGGCCCCTCCGGTGCGGTCCCGGCTCCTGACGGCGTACGCGAACGAACTGGTCGGCGAGGACGACCCGACCGTCCTGGAGGCAGCGCAGGAGGCACTCGACCTCGCCACCGAACCCCGGCTGCGGGCCGCGGCACTCCAGATCCTGACCCGAGTCCACGGCGACGCCGAGCTCTGCCGGGAACTCGTGGAGATCGGCGCCGAGTACGACCTGCCGGTCTACCGCGTCACCGGGCTGCTCAACCACGCCTCCGGCGCCGCCGCCGCCAACGACCCGGTGACCATGCGCCAGGTGACCACCGAGGCCCTGGAACTCGCGCGCACCTACCGAATGCCCGAGGCGATCGCCGTCGCCGAGATCACGCTGGCGACCCTGGCGCTCATCGAAGGCCGATTCGCCGACGCCGAACTCCTCTACATCAAGGCCGACGAGGGCATGCGGCGCATCGGATCGGTGCACGCCACGGGCTTTCTCCACCTCGCCCTGGCCACGATCTGGCTGAACGACGGTACGCTCGGTGCGCACCTGGACGACGTTCGCGCCCTCCACACCGCGCTCGGCCCCATTACCTCCGACCTGCTCGCGCTCGCCCTCCACGCCAACGGCCTGGACGCCGAAGCCCGCGAGGTCCGCGCGTCACCCAGCCCGATCCGCCCCGACTTCTTCTTCACCTTCCTCACAACCTTGCGCGCGATGGCCATCGTCGCCTTGAACGACCGCGACGCCGCCGAGGAGATCTACGCGACGCTGCTTCCGCACCGCGGCGGCCCCCCGGCGGGCGCCACGAGTCTGTCGGTGGCGCTGCGCCCGGTCGCCCACGCCCTCGGCGAGTTGGCCGTCCTCCTCGGCCGCGATCAGGAGGCCGCCGCCCACTTCACCCAGGCCGCCACCATCGCCGACCAATGGAACGCACCCTCCTGGGCCGCCGAGGCCCGGTCGCGAACGACCACCTGAGTGTCCGGTCCGCCTGCCTCGCGTACGGTCACTTCACATGACCGACTCCGAGATCGAGATCACCGCCGAGCTGGTACACGATCTTCTCAAGGAGCAGCATCCGGACCTTGCGGGGTTGGCCATCCGCGAGGTGGCGGGCGGCTGGGACAACCAGATGTGGCGCCTTGGGGATGAGCTGGTCGTGCGCATGCCGCGCACGGAACGTGCCCCGGATCTCCAGCGCAAGGAGCGCCAATGGCTGCCCGTCCTGGCCCCGCGCCTTCCGCTCCCGGTTCCGACTCCTGTGCGGATCGGCGAACCGTCCGCGCGCTTCCCGAGGCTCTGGAGCGTCATGACGTGGGTTCCCGGCGAGCCACTTGACTCCGCCTCGATCAGCCGCGACGACCACGCGGCCGACACTCTGGCGGGCTTCCTCAGGGCGCTCCATGCGGAGGCGCCCGCCGAGGCGCCGACCAGTTCGGACCGCGGCGCTCACCCCAAGAAGTGCACGGACGGCTTCGAGAAGTCCTTGCAAGCCGTTGCCCTCGGCGGCATCGCCGCCGACGTCCGGGCCGTCTGGGACGATGCTGTCGCGGCTCCCGAGTGGGAGGGTCCGCCGCTATGGCTGCACGGTGACCTCCATCCCGCGAATGTCGTCGTCTCGGACGGGACGCTCTCGGGCGTGATTGATTTCGGTGACATGTTCGCCGGCGATCCGGCGTGGGACCTCGCGGCCGCGTGGCTGCTCCTTCCCGCGGGCGCGGGCTCACGGTTCTTCGAGGTGTACGCGCGCGCGGACGAGGCGACGATCCGGCGCGCCCGAGGACTGGCCGCGCTGAAGAGCCTTTTCCTTATTCGTATGGGCCAGAACGGGGATCGGGGCCTGCCTGGTGGCAAGCCGACATGGGGACCCGCAGGCCGGGCGGCGCTCGAGCGTGTTCTGACATCCGGCTCGAGCTGACCCTCTCCCGCAATGGCCCCCGCTCCCGTCGCGACGCTCCTCAGCCCATCGTCCAGCGACGGAGCTTCTCGGGGTTGCGTACCACCCAGATGCGCTTGATCCGCTCGCCCGTGACCTCGAACGCGAACACCGTCACGGTGACGCCGTCTTGCTGAGCCACCAGGCCGGGCTGACCATTGACCGTACGCTCCAGGAACGTCATGTTGCCGGGCCTTCGGTTGGCGATCTCGATCCAGGCGCGCGCGACCTGCTCGCCGCCTTCGATGGGGCGCAGGAAGGTGGTGACGAGGCCGCCGCCGTCGGCGATCGCCGTGGCGTCGGGGTCGAGCAGGCCGATCAGGGCGTCGATGTCCTTGGCCTCCCATGCCTGTTTGAAGTCCCTGACGATGCCGGCCTGCTGGGTCGTCGGACTCGCGGGGCCCTGCGATTCGCGAATGCGGCGGCGGGCCGAGGAGGCCAGCTGGCGGCATGCCGCCGGTGTACGGCCGACGATCTCGGCCACTTCGGCGAAGGAGTGGCAGAAGACGTCGTGCAGGATGAACGCGACGCGTTCGGCCGGGGTCATCGATTCGAGCACGACCAGGAAGGCCATGTTGACCGACTCGTCCAGGGTGACCCGGTCGGCCGGGTCGACGGTCGCACCGCCCGGCCGCCCGCTGATCCACTCCGTACGCTCGGGCAGCGGCTCGGGGATCCACTCGCCCACATACCGCTCCCGCCTCGCGCGCGCCGAGCCGAGCACGTCCAGGCAGATGCGACTGGCGACCCTCGTCAGCCAGGCGCCGGGGGACGCGATGGCCCCCTGCTGCTCCCGGGACATGGCGTACCAGCGGGCGTAGGTCTCCTGGACGACATCTTCGGCCTCGGCCAGCGAGCCGAGCAGCCGATAGGCGAGATTGATCAGCTGCCGCCGCTCGCTCACGATCGCGTTCAGACCCGGGTCGGCCCGGCCCTCTCCTGGCCCGTATCCGGTGGTCATGGTGTCGCCCCCCCTGGTCGCATCCGCTCTCACCGGTTCGACGAGACAGCCCCTTGGAATGTGAGGCCGGTGCGTCGCCTCACATTCGCAGCGGCTGTGTCGTCGTACTGCTCGGAGGAACGCACCATCCAGCGAACAGGAAGCACAGAGACACCATGACCATCCCAACGCCGACAGCACCGTTCGCCGACCCGGCGCCCGCGCAGCACCTGGAGCGGGCGGCCGCTGCGTTGACCGCACACGGTTTCACCGTCGAAATCCTCGACGACGCCGCCGCCGCGCGTACCCGCGTCAAAGAGCTGATCCCCGAGGGCGCCAGCGTGTTCACCGGGGCCAGCGAGACCCTCCGCCTGTCCGGCATCGATGAGGACATCAACGCCAGCGGACGCTACGACGCCGTCAAGCCACGCGGCCTGGTCATGGACCGCGCCACCCAGATGCGCGAGATCTGGCGGCTGATGTCCACCCCTGACGTCATCGTGGGCAGCGTCGCGGCGGTCACCGAAACCGGCTCCCTCGTGGTCGCCTCGGCCAGCGGAAGCCAGCTGCCCGGCTACGCCGGCGCCGCCGCCCGCGCGATCTGGATCGTCGGGGCGCAGAAGGTGGTACCCGACCTGGGCACCGCGTTGCGGCGCCTCGAAGACCACTGCCTTCCGCTGGAGAACGAGCGCGCCATGAAGGCCTATGGGCAGCCCAGTTCCCTCAATCGCCTTCTCATCCTCAACGCGGAGCCCCACCCCGGGCGCGGCACCGTCCTTCTGCTCCGCGAAGCCATCGGATTCTGAACCACCGGTGGGGACCCGATTCAGCAGAGGCCCCGATTCGGCACAGGTACGGTGCGCACGGCGTCACCGGCTGTGCCGAATCGCCCGGCCGACGTCGCCGGGCCCACAGGGTCGATCCGTGTGTCTCGTCCTACTCGGGGATGATCGCTACGGCGTCGATCTCCACGAGAGCACCCGGGCGGGCGTGTCCTGCGGTGGAAACGACCGTGACGGCCGTGCGGTGATCGCCCCACACGGATCGCGCCGCCGCGTATCCCACCTGCGCGTCGACCCCATTGACGAGGTAGATGTTGAGTTTGACGACATGCTCGGGACCGGTACCCGCCGCGGCGAGCACGGTCAGCACGTTCCGCATCGCCTGAGCGGTCTGCGCTTCGACACCGTCGAGCAGGTTCCCGGTGCCGTCGCTGCCGAGTTGGCCACCGACATAGAGCGTCCGGGCCGCCGGTGCGATCACACCCTGTGTGAAGGCGGGGTTGGCGGCGAGTTCTCGAGGGTCGAGGTGCGTCGTCTTGGCGGTCATGAGTCTCTCCTGGAGCTGCCGGGTTTCCGGTCTGGTTCGACCGGATTCAGGGAGTCACGCTGACACTTCTAGCGGACAGAATCGGTCCGCTATCTGGCAGGGTGGGGCGACATGGACAGGGCCGGCGGTGACGAGCGGAGTACGACGGAGCGGGTGCTCACCCTGCTCGGGTTGCTGCAGCAGCGCCAGGTCTGGACCGGGCCCGAGCTCGCCGACCGGCTCGGGGTGACGCCGCGCACGGTACGGCGTGATGTGGAGCGGCTGCGCGCGCTCGGCTATCCGGTGTACGCCAGCCAGGGTGTCGGCGGCGGCTACCGGCTCGGCCCGGGACAGGACCTGCCGCCGCTGCTCCTCGACGACGAGGAGGCGATCGCCACGGTGGTCTCGCTGCTCGCGGGCGCGGGTGGTGCGGTCGCCGGTGCCGGCGACGCCGCGCTTCGGGCGCTGACCAAGCTCGACCGGGTGCTGCCCACCCGGCTGCGGCACGAGGTGCGCGCGCTCTCCGGCTCTGTGGAGTCCTTCTCCGGAGGCCGCGTGCCGGTCGACCCGGAGGTGCTCATGACGCTGGCCCGAGCCTGCCGCGACGAGGTCGAGGCCGGCTTCGACTACCCGTCCGGGAGCGAGGTGCGACGGCGCCGGGTCGAGCCGTATCGCCTGGTCGCCTCCGACCGGCGCTGGTACCTCCTCGCCTACGACCTCGATCGCGACGACTGGCGTAGCTTCCGCGTCGACCGGATGACCGATGTGTCCGCACGGACCTGGCGCTTCCACCCGCGCGCGGCGCCCGACGCGGCGACGTACGTCCAAGAAAGCGTTGCGAGTCGGGTCTACCCGCACCAGGCGCGCTTCCTCGTGCACGCCCCGGCCGACACGGTGCGCGCGCAGGTTCCGGCATCGGCGGCCGTCGTACGGCCGCGCGGCAGCGAGTTCTGCGAGGTGCTCAGCGGCGCCGGCAGCCTCGACTTCGTGCTCATGCACGTGCTCCTGCTGGGGCACGACTTCGAGGTACTGGACCCTCCGGAGCTCAGGAGACGCTGCCGCGCGCTGGCGGAGAGACTCCTGTCGGCCGGTGCGGCGATCTCGCCGGTGCCGGACGTGGAGAAGTCATGAGCCTCGGGTGTCGAGAATGTGGCGCCGGCTCCGTCCCAGGGACGAGAGCGGCCACGACGGGCCGCGCGACGACGAAGGAGAACCACGATGAAGTACCTGCTGCTGAAGCACTACCGAGGTGGCCCGGCCCCCGCCGTGGACTACGGGTCGATGGACCAGTGGACGCCGGAGGAGGTCGACGCGCACGTGCGGTTCATGCGCGACTTCGCCGCCCGCCTGGAGGAGACGGGTGAGTTCGTCGACACCCAGGCCCTGACGCCCGAAGGAACGTTCGTGCGGTACGGCGGCGAGGGGCGCCCGCCGGTGACCGACGGTCCGTTCGCCGAGACCAAGGACCTCATCGCCGGCTGGTACATCATCGACGTGGAGTCCTGGGATCGCGCGGTCGAGCTGGCCGGGGAGCTGTCCGCCGCTCCCGGGCCCGGCGGCGAGCCCATCCACGAATGGCTCGAGGTCCGGCCGTTCTTCACCGAGCCGCCCACGGTGACCGAGTGAAGGAGTCGCTGCTGCGGGAGCTCGTGCCCGCGGTGATCGGTGTCCTCGTCCGACGCGGAGCCGACTTCGCGTCGGCCGAGGATGCCGTGCAAGAAGCCCTGATCCGGGCGCTGGAGACCTGGCCGGACGATCCACCGCGCGAGCCGAAGGGATGGCTGGTCGCGGTCGCGTGGCACAGGTTCCTCGACGCCACCCGTGCCCAGGCGTCGCGGCGGTGCCGCGAACTCGCCGTGCACGCCGAGCCCGCCGCCGGTCCGGCGCCCGCCACGGACGACACGCTGCGGCTCTACTTCCTGTGCGCGCACCCCACCCTGCCGCCGGCCTCGGCCGTCGCCTTGACGCTGCGCGCGGTCGGCGGCCTGACCACGCAGCAGATCGCGACGGCATACCTGGTCCCCGAGGCGACCATGGCGCAGCGGATCAGCCGGGCCAAGCGGCGGATCGCGGGGCTGCCCCTCGACCGGCCCGGCGACCTCGGGACGGTGCTGCGTGTGCTGTACCTCGTATTCAACGAGGGATACGGCGGAGACGTCGATCTGGCGGCCGAGGCGATCCGCCTCACCCGCCAGCTCGTCGCCTTGACGGGCGATCCGGAGGCCGTGGGGCTGCTCGCGCTCATGCTGCTGCACCATGCGCGCCGTGCCTCTCGCACCGGTCCGGGAGGTCGCCTGGTGCCGCTCGGCGAGCAGGACCGGTCGCGCTGGGACACCGGCCTGATCACCGAGGGGGTGACGATCCTGCAGGCCGCGCTGGCCCGCGACCGGCTGGGCGAATACCAGGCGCAGGCCGCCATCGCCGCCCTGCACGCGGACGCCCGGAGCGCCGCCGAGACGGACTGGGTGCAGATCGTGGAGTGGTACGACGAACTGGCGCTCCTCACCGGCAGCCCGGTGGTGCGGCTCAACCGCGCGGTGGCGGTCGGCGAGGCCGACGGACCCCAGGCCGGCCTGGCGGCGCTGGCCGACGTGAGCCCCGACCTGCCCCGTTACGCCGCGGTGACCGCATACCTGCACGAACGCGCCGGCGACCTCGAGCACGCCGCCGAGCTGTACGCCGAGGCCGCCCGCGCCGCCACCAGCGTGCCGGAGCGCGACCACCTCACTCGAAAGGCCGCACGGGTGCGGCAACTGCTGCGTCCGTGAGTGCTGCGTCGCCCTCTCCAGCCACCGACCACGCTCCTGCCGCTGCTCGCGCCGGGGTCCGACTTCGACCGCGCGGCGATGTGAGGTACGCCATCGACCCCTGGATGTCACAGAACGACGGCGACCGGCATCTGATGCGTGTGGCACAGTCGACAGCGAACAGGCAGGAACCGATCATGAGCGAGCACGTCAAGCCGACGGACACAGCAGACCCGCTCGCCGGCGGCGACCGAACCGACGCCGCCACCGAGGCGTTCGTGACCCACCGCAACCTGCTGTTCACCGTCGCGTACGAGATGCTCGGCTCGGCCGCCGACGCCGAAGACGTCCTGCAGGAGACCTGGTTGCGGTGGACGGGCGTCGACCTCGACACGGTGCGGGATCAGCGCGCCTACCTGGTCCGGGTCACCACCCGCCAGGCACTCGGCCGCCTGCGTACGCTCCGCCGCCGCAAGGAGGCCTACGTCGGCCCGTGGTTGCCCGAGCCGCTGCTGACCGCGCCCGACGTGGCCGAGGACGTCGAGCTGGCCGACAACCTTTCGATGGCGATGCTGCTGGTACTGGAGACGCTCGCGCCGACCGAGCGGGCGGTGTTCGTGCTGCGTGAGGTGTTCGACCTGGACTACGACGAGATCGCCGAAGCCGTCGACAAGAGCCCGGCCGCGGTCCGCCAAATCGCCCACCGTGCACGCGCACACGTCGCCGCCCGCCGACCACGCGGAACCGTCTCCCCGGCCGAGACCCGAGGCGCGCTGCAAGCGTTCCACCAGGCGATCGAAACCGGCGATCTCCAACGTCTGCTCGACATCCTCGCACCCGACGTCGTCTTCCTCGGTGACGGTGGCGGACTCGCGCAGGCAGCGCTGGAGCCCATTGTGGGGGCCGACCGGGTGGCCCCTCTGGCCGCCGGGTTGAGCAGGTTCGGCGCTGCGTCGCTGCAGTCGACACAGGTCAACGCCTATCCGGCGCTGGTTCTCCGGCTCGACGGCGAGGTCGACACCGTCATGGCGATGCGCATCGACGACGGTCTCATCACCGGGCTCTACGCCGTACGCAACCCCGAGAAGCTGTCGCGCATGGAGCGGGAGACCGCCCTGCGCCGCTGAGCCCAAAACCCCGGAAACGAGTGCGCGAACGGCATCTCCACCCGTACATCGCCGGCGACGGCGCGACGAAGTCCTCCCCCGGCGCGTTCCGCCGGCGCCGCCGAGGCGTCAGGAGGGATCCACGGGGGCCGCGCCGTATGCCCGCAGGAAGGTGTCGACGGCGGCGGCCGCCACGGCACGGGTCTCCGCGGCGCTCACCTTCCGGCTGCCCAGTTGGGAGCGGGTCTCCATCGGACCGGTGAGCAGCGCGAGGAACTGCTCCGCCGCCTGCGTCGGGTCGCACGGGCGCAGGTGCCCGGACAGGCACAACCGCGCCAGCCGGTCGGCCAGCCCCTCGGCGAGCCGGCCGGAGGTGCGCCGATGCACGACCTCGATCACGTCAGGGAAGCGGTTGAGTTGGGCGTAGGCGAGCCGCCGTAGGGCGCGGGAACGCTCGTCACAACAGATCCGGAGCATGCGGTAGGCGACGTCCTCCATGGTGGCACGGAGGTCGTCGCCGATGTCGCGCATCCGGTCGACGACAGCGAGGTTGTCCGCCATGACGGCGTCGGCCGCGGCCTCGATCGCGTGCCGGAACAGGTTCTCCTTGTCGCTGAGGTGGTTGTACACGGTCGGCTTGGCGACGCCCGCCACCTCAGCGATCTCCTGCACACACGCCTGCTCGTAACCACGACGGGCGAAGACGGTGAAGGCGGCGTCCAGGATCGCCACCCGTTTGTCGATCCGGCCACGCGGGGCCGACCGCTTGGTGGAAGCCGTATCCGTCACCCTCACAGGCTACCAACCAGGACGATCCACTGAACTCACTGGTTCACCGTCTCAGCGATCACGTGTATCGTTCGGATCAATCAGGTGAACCAGCGAGTTCAAAAGGAGAGAGATCCATGATCGTCAACCTGCTGCGATTCGCGTTCCGGGACGGGACGTCCGACGAGGAGAGAGCCGAGGTGCTGGCCGCCATGCGGCGTACGGCGACGGTCGAGTCGGTGTCCTTCTCGACCGTCGGACAGGACCTGGGAGATCCGGCGGAGGGCTACACGCACGTGTACTGCGCCGCGGTCGAGGATCTCGCGGCGCTCGAGCGTTACATGTACGACCCGGTGCACCTGGAGGGCGACCACCTCATCATCCCGCGCCTGGCGCGGCTGTCCGCAGTGCGCTTCTCGGACGACCCCGACCCGGAGTTGGCGGCGAAGATCGTCGCCATGCATCTGAAGAAGGTCGCGACGTACCCCGAGTGGGGCGCGTTGCTGAACGCGATCCCGGACGTACAGGTCGCCTGACCGCGCAGAGCGGCAGCGTTACCAGGGAAGAGTGCCCTCGGCGTCGAAGTAGCCGCCGGTCGGGCCGTCGGGGCCCACCTGCGCCATGCGCACGATGATCTCGGCGCCCTCCTCCACCGTCTGGATACCCGTGTGACCGTTCAGGTCGGTGGCGGTGTAACCGGGCTCGACGGCGTTGATCCGCATGTTCGGGAACGCCTTGGCGTACTGCACCGTGACCATGTTGAGCGCGGTCTTCGACGCCGGGTAGGCGACTCCCGGGTACGCGTACGTCGGCGTGCCCTCGGCGGTGACCGCGGTCAGCGAGGCCAGGCCGCTGCTGACGTTGACCACGACCGGGGCCGCGGACCGCCGCAGCAGCGGCAGGAAGGCGTGGGTGACGCGAACGACGCCGAAGACGTTCGTCTCGAAGACCTCCCGCATGATGTCCGCGGTCACCTCCGCGGCGCCGACCACTCCCCCGTCCTGCGTCCGCCCTTCGATGCCGGCGTTGTTGACCAGTACGTCCAGGCCGCCGTCGGCCTCGATCGTCTTGGCCGCCGCGGCGACGGACGCGTCGTCGGTGACGTCGAGGAGGACCGCCCGCGCGCCCAGCCGCTCGGCGGCCCGGCGACCGCGTTCGGCGTCCCGGCTGCCGATGTAGACGGTGTGGCCCGCGGCGATGAGTCGACGGGCGGTCTCGTGACCGAGCCCCTTGTTCGCTCCGGTGATCAGTGTTGTCGTCATGTCTCCAGGCTGCCGCCGCGTGCGGGAGACACCCAGCCGTCCCGTCTTCCTGGGACCACCGGTACCAGGCAGGTCCTCGGCCGGCCGTGCACACTGGTGGGCATGACCACGACGGAGTTCGGGCGGACGGTGCACCGCTGGCGCGACCGCGTCTCCCCCGAGGTCGCCGGACTGCCCGCCGGTGGGCAGCGGCGCGCGCCCGGCCTCCGCCGCGAGGAGCTGGCCCTGCTGGCCGGCATCTCCGTCGACTACGTCACCCGCCTCGAACAGGGCCGCGCGGCCAACCCGTCCGCGCAGGTCGTCGAGGCCCTCGCCCGGGCCCTGCGGCTGTCGGGCGACGAGCGGACCCACCTGTTCCGCCTGGCCGGGCTGGTACCGCCGGGCCCCGACACGGTGCCCGCGTACATCACCCCGAGCGTCCAGCGGATGCTGGACCGGCTGGCCGGGACGCCCGTGGCGGTCTACGACGCGTCCTGGACGCTGCTCGTGGCCAACCCGCCGTACGCGGCCTTGATGGGTGACCCGTCCGGCTGGCGGGGCAACGAGCGCAACGGCGTGTGGCGGAACTTCCTCGGCCACGAGGGCCGGACCCGGCAGACGCCGGAGTCCCGGCGCGCGTTGCAGGCCGCGCTGGTCGCCGACCTGCGCGCGACCGCCGGCCGCTATCCGGGCGACCAGCGGCTCCGGCGGCTGGTGGCGGACCTGCGCGCGCACAGCGAGCGGTTCGGCGAGCTGTGGGACTCCGGTGCCGTCGGCCGCCACGAGGCCGCGCGCAAGACGATCGACCATCCGCAGGTAGGCGCCCTGACGCTGGACTGCGACGTGCTCACCGTGGCGGGCAGCGACCTGCACATCATGATCTACACGGCCGAGCCCGGCACCGAGGACGCCGAACGCCTCGCCCTGGCCATCGTGCTGGGCACTCAAGCACTCGTCGGCTGATCGCCACTGCGGTGGCCGTGGCCTCCCCGTCGGTCAGGCCGGTTCGGCGGCTGCCAGCAGGACCTTCAGCAGGTCCTGCGGTGCGTCCCGCATGAGGTTGTGCCCGCCGTCCAGCGCGTACGTCGTCCACGCGGGGTCCTCGCGGAGCCGCCGGTAGACGGGCGTGAACGGGGAGGGCCCGGCCCACCCGGCCGCGTACACGTAGACCCTGCGACGGAGGTGCGCCAGGTCGCCGGTGAGCCGCAGGGGCTGCATCAGCGAGGCGAGCGGATGGGGCGTGGCCCGCGTGTCGAAGAACGGCAACGGCCGTACGCCGTAACCGGTGTCGGTGACGTCCGTGTACCACCGCCGCTCCTGGTCGGTGACCAGTGACCAGCAGGAGTCGCCGTTGCCGGGCACCATGGCGTCCAGATAGACGAGGGTCCCGACCCGGTCGGGCGCGCGGTCGGCCATCCCGGTGATCACCATTCCCCCGTAGCTGTGGCCGACGAGCACCGCGTCCTCGATGTTCTCCGCGGCCAGCACGCCGATGCCGTCCTGGATGTGCGTGTCCAGATTGACTCCGCCGTGCAGCAGATGACCGCGCTCGGCGAGCCCGGTCAGCGTCAGCGGGTGGACGCGGTGCCCCTCCGCGCGAAGCCGCCCGGTGAGCTCCTCGAAACACCAGCCCCCATGGCACATGCCGGGGATGAGGACGTATGTCGCCACAGTCGTGCTCCTTCATGACCGAACCCAAAGATCGAACCGATCGGTACGATCATTGAATGGTAGCTGCGATCGAACCGGTCGGTACTATCCATGCATGCCGGTTCCCAAGGGCTCGACCATCGACCCGGCGCGAACTCGCGCCGCCATCCTCGAAGCGGCCACTCCGGTGCTGTACGAGCGTGGCCTCGACGGCATCGGCGTCGCCGAGCTGTGCACCCGTATCGGGGTGTCCAAGGAGACGCTCTACCGGCACTTCGGCACCAAGGACGGGCTGGTGCGGGCGATGCTCGAGGAGCGGAGCGAGCGGGTGACCCGGTGGTTGGCCGACGCCGTCGCGGCCGCCGGGCCGGACCCCGCCCGCCGGCTCACCGCGGTGTTCGAGGCGCTGCAGCAGTGGTACGACGACCCGGTCTTCCGCGGTTGCGCGATGCTGAACGCCGCCGCCCAGCACCACGTGGAGGCCGTACGCGCCATCACGGCCCGTCATCTGGACCGTTACCTCGAGCTCCTCACCGGCATCGCCGACCTGGCCGGAGCCGCCGACCCGCGGGCCCTGGGTCGGCAGTTGCTCATGCTGGTCGAAGGCGCGACGGTCGTGGCCGCCCACCACGACGCCGCCGACGCGGGTGAGCACGCCCGTCAGGCCGCGCTCACCCTCCTGTCCGCCGCCTCCCGCGGCGGCTGACCGCCTCGGTCAGCCGCCGCAGAGCTCGGCGAAGCGCCGGGCGCCGATGTTGCCACCGGAGACGATCACACCGACGCGCGGCGGGATCGGGGCGATACGGCCGGCCAGGAGGGCGGCCAGCGGCGTAGCGCCGCTCGGCTCGATGACGATCTTCATGCGTTCGAAGGCCAGCCGCATCGCCTCGCGGATCTGGTCGTCGGTGACCACGGCGATCTCGTCGACCAGCCGCCGGTTGATGGAGAAGGTCAGGTCGCCCGGGATGTCCGCGGCCTGGCCGTCGGCGATCGTGCGGGGCACGGGAATGGACACGCGCCGGCCCGCCTCCAGGGACCGCTTGGTGTCGTCCCCCTCCTCCGGTTCCACGCCGATCACGCGGATCGCCGGGGTGAGACCCTTGGCGGCCGTCGCGCTGCCGGCGATCAGCCCGCCGCCGCCGACCGGGACCACCAGGGCGTCGAGTTCGCCGACCTCCTCGATGAGTTCGAGCGCGGCGGTGCCCTGTCCCGCGATGACGTGCGGATGCTCGTAGGGCGGGATGAGCGCCAGGCCGCGGTCGGCCGCCAGGGCCTCGCCGATGGCGACCCGGTCGCCGGTGTAACGGTCGTACGTGACGATCTCCGCGCCGTAGCCGGCGGTGGCGTCCATCTTCGACTTCGGGGTGTCCTCGGGCATGAGGATCACCGCGGTCGTCCCGAGTTCGCGCGCGGCGAGGGCGACGGCCTGGGCGTGGTTGCCCGAGGAGTACGCGGCGATGCCCTTGGCCAGCTGCTCCGGCGTCAGCCGGGAGGCGGCGTTGTAGGCGCCGCGGAACTTGAACGCGCCGATCCGCTGCAGGTTCTCGCACTTGAGGAAGACCTCGGCGCCGACGAGCGCGTCCAGGGTCCGGGAACGCAGTACCGGGGTACGGTGCGCGACGCCCTCGATCCGGGCGGCGGCCGAACGGACGTCTTCCAGGATTACCGGTGATGTGTCGGTCATGCTCCGTCTTTCTGCGAGGCGATGGCACCGGGCTCGGCGCCCTCGGGCGAGGCCGCGGTCCGGGCCTCGGCGAGATGGTCGTAGGTGGACGCCCGGGAGATTGCCGAGCCGAGCCGGGCGGCGACCTGCCGCGCCACCCCGCGTACGGCGAGGATTTCAGACCTCAGTGGATCGGGAGGAGGGCGCCGCGTTCCTCGGTGGGGCGGGGTCCGAAGATCCGCCGGTCGGCCTCCGCGATGCGGACGTCGTTGATGCTGGCCTCGCGGCGGCTCATCAGACCCTCAGGCGTGAACTCCCACAGCTCGTTGCCGTAGCTGCGCCACCACTGACCGGTCGCGTCGTGGCATTCGTACTGGAAGCGCACCGCGATCCGGTCGCCGCGGAATCCCCACAGCTCCTTGCGGAGGGCGTAGTCGAGTTCCCGGTCCCACTTGTCCCGCAGGAAGGCGATGATCGCGGACCGGCCCGTGACGAACCGGTCGCGGTTCCGCCAGACCGAGTCCTCGGTGTAGGCGAGCGCCACGCGTTCGGGATCACGGGTGTTCCAGGCGTCCTCCGCGGCCTGGACCTTCTCCAGCGCGGTCTCCAGGGTGAACGGCGGGAAGGGTGGTCGTGCGGTCACGGGAGCCTCCTCGAACGGTCGGACACGTCTCTTCTAACGAACGTAGCTCCTGAAACCCGTTAGAAACGCTGACGTCCACCTCCACCGCCGATAAGCCGCGATGACGGAGTCGGCCGCGGGCATGGTGGGATGGGCGAATCATGGAACGCGAATCAGCCGTCGGTCTGATGGACATCCCCGGCGGACAGGTCATGCTGCGGGACGAGGGCACGAAGCGGAGCTGGGAGGTCGAGGTCACGGCCTTTCGGCTCGCCGCTCACACGGTGACCTGGGACCTGTACCGGGAGGTACGCGGCGAAGGACCGGTGGCGGACGCCCGGCCGCGCACGCCGGTCACCGACGTCTCCTGGAGGGAGGCCGTCGAGTTCTGCAATCGCCTCTCCCGGGCGGCGGGGCTTCGACCGTGCTACTCCGGGGGCGACGACGTCGACGGGCAGGACGTCGTGTGGGACCGGGACGCCGACGGTTACCGGCTGCCGACCGAGGCGGAGTGGGAGTACGCCTGCCGGGCCGGGACCACGGGCGTCCGGTACGGCGAGCTGGCCGAGATCGCCTGGTACCGCGCGAACTCCGGCGGCGTGGTGCACGAGGTCGGGGCCAAGAAGCCGAACGCCTGGGGTCTCCACGACATGATCGGCAATGTGTGGGAGTGGTGCTGGGACCTCTACGACCCCGCCGTCTACGGCCCGTACCGCGTCTTCCGCGGCGGGGGCGCGCACGACCGCACCTGGGGCTGCCGGGCCTCGTCCCGGCGCAAGAGCCACCCCACCTTCCGCATCGACGACCTCGGGTTCCGCCTCGCCCGGTCACGGTGAACCCCGGTGCTCGATCCGGGTTCCGCCCTACCGGGCTTCGTGGCCGGCCGTCACGCGTCGGCCCGGCGGGCCAGCAGGTAGGCGCGGCGGGTGTCCACCTCACCGGCGTAGGGCACGCGCTCGGCGCGCGTCTCGACCGTGAATCCGGCCGCCTCCAGTGCCCCGGCCACGTCGCTGGGTTCGAGGAACCGGAAGTCGATGTCCACCGAATGACCCCACCACTCGTCCAGATGCCGGATCTCCGTGCCGATGTGGAAGGACAGCAGGAACAGGCCGGCGGGGCGCAACGCCCGATGGACCTGCTCGAAGGCGCGGGACAACTCGGTGGGGTGCAGGTGGATGATCGAGTAGAACGCCACGGCCGCGCCGAACTCACCGGCCGCGGCCGGCAGCGCCAGCAGATCCCCTTCGCGGAACTCGACGGCCGGATACTCCCGGCGGCCGACCTCGACCATCGCCGCGGACAGGTCGACGCCGACCGCGCGTACGCCGTGGTCGGCGAGCCAGCCCGCGACGTGCCCGGGCCCGCATCCCAGGTCGGCGATCGGCGCGTCCCGACCGGTCTGCTCGATGAGGGACGTCAGCAGCGCCCGGTCCAGCGGCTTGCCCGCGAGCTCGTCGCGGAATCCCGCGAAGTAGTCCTCGGCCACCGCGTCGTAGCCGCGGCGGACGGAGTCGTGGTCTCCATGATCTTCCACGGCCGACAGCATCGCACGAGGCTCGCACGGCGGGAACCGCAGGCGCGGAACCGGTCGGGGTCCGCGGGCACGGACCAGGCCGGTGTCAGGAGGCGGTGTCCGGAGCCTCCTCCATCCTGCCGAGCATCTCGCCGAGCCACGCCCGCTCGGCCGAGGTGGTGGCCCGGGCGATGTGCTGAATACCGGATCGGAACGGAGACGTGAGCTCGTCCTGGCGCAACACGCGGTCGTCGTGGACGAAGAATCCGCGTCCCGGGTCGTCCAGGAACTCCAGACGCCGGCGGAGCACCGTGGCCTGCGCCCTCCTGGACGGCAGCAGATGCAGGAAGGCCAGCAGGACGAAGTACTTGTTGCGGTCGGTGATCTCCAGCTCGTCCGGTTCGGTGAGGCGACGCCGGAGTTCGGCCTGTCCCTCATCGGTCAGCTCGAAGACCTGACGTGCCGGTCCCCCTGAGCCGGGTTCGGAACGGCGCGTCACCAGGCCCTGCCGCCGCAGCCGCTGCAGCGCGGGGTACAGGGAGCCGTCGCTGACCGGCCGTACGTGCCCCACCAGCACGGTGATCCGCTTGCGCAGCTCGTAGGCGTGCATCGCGTGCTCGGAGAGGAATCCGAGGATCGCGAGTTCGAGGATGACGCGCACCTCCCGACGGGCGCTCGGCCGCGCGGTCGCACGGGACAGGACGCCGAACGCCATGATGGCCGCCAGTACGACCCCGGCCGCCGCCGACTGTAGCGATGATAGGTGCTCGCCCAGGACGATCGCCCCGAGGAGGACGGAGACCACCGGCGCGGCGAAGGAGACGAGGGAGGCGCGTACGGCGCTCACTCGCTGCATGAGGACCGTGTTGGCGAGCCAGCCCAGTCCGGAGCACACGACGCCGAGGAGGACGGTGGCCAGCCACGGGCCGGGCCGCCAGGTGACCCGGGACAGGTGCGCGGCGGCGAACGGGGAGGCCATGACGGTCGCCACCGTCATCTGCGCACAGGTGAGGGTGAGCGCGTCGTCGCGCCGGAGGCGGCCGCGTACGAGCAGGTTGCCGGCCGCGTAACTCACCGCGGCGGCCAGCGGCAGCACCGACCAGAGGCTGAACCCGCCGGGCGCGCCGGTCGTCAGCAGCGCCGTCCCTCCCAGTGCGACGGCCAGGCATGCCGCCTGACGCGGGCGCAGGCGCTCCGCGGGCAGCAGGACGTGAGTGCCGACCGCGATCCAGATCGGCGTGCCGGCCAGGAGCAGCGCCGTCACGCCGCTCGCCACATGGTGTTCGCCCAAGGTGATCAGGACGGACGGGAGTGCGGCGCTGCACAATCCGACGGCGAGCATCTCGCCCGGCTTGGCGCGCAGCAGCCCGGCGACGTCGGCGACCGACCGCGCCAGACCGCGACGCACGGCCATGACCGTCAGGAGGGTCAGGCCGGCGAGCGCGAAGCGGACGAAGGTCAGCAGATCAGCGGGCAGAGCACGCCCGGCGATGGAAATCAGCAGGAACGGGACGCCGAGCGTCAGCGTCACCCACAGGCCGATCAGGCCGGTCGACCATCGGAAGGACACGGAAAGTAGATTAACTCGATTCGAGGTAGTCCGCGCTACCGGCCGATCGGCCTGATGCGAGAAGTCGCGCGGGCCGGAAAACGGGTTGCCGCGCGGATCGGACGGCGGGCAGGATCCGCACATGACCACGACCAGTGCCGTACTGCCGCCGACCGCCGCCGTCCGACCGGTGCGGGTCCAGCGGCAGCAGGGGCGACCGTGGAGGCCGATCACCGTACGGCCGTGATCGCCGCGCTGGTCGCGGGACTGCTCGCCGGCTACGGCATCGCGGTCCCCGTCGGAGCGGTCGCCGCCTACCTCATCACGCTGACCACCCGGACGTCCTTGACGACCGGCGCGTGCGCCGCGCTCGGCGTGGCCACCGCCGACGGCCTGTACGCGCTGGTCGCGACGGTGGGAGGCTCCGCCGTCGCCGCCGCGATCCGGCCGGTGCTGGTCCCGCTGCGCTGGTGTTCGGCCCTCGTACTGATCGCGCTGGCCGTCCGGGGGCTGGTCGGGGCGGTGGCCCGTCACCGTGAGCGCCTGACTCACACTCGGCCCGCCGGGCCGCCGACGAGTCCCGGCCGGGCCTACCTGGGACTGCTGGCGATCACGATGCTGAACCCCACCACCATCGTCTACTTCACGGCGCTCGTGCTGGGCGGCCAGAACACGGTGGCCGCCGACCAGCCGCGGCGGGCGGTGTTCGTCCTGGCCGCCTTCGCAGCGTCCGCGAGCTGGCAGCTGTTGCTGGCCGGCGGCGGCGCGCTCCTCGGCCGGGTGCTGACCGGCGCCCGGGGACGGCTCGTCACCGCCCTCGTCTCCAGCCTGGTGATGACCGCCCTGGCCCTGAACCTGCTCATCACCTGACGCCGGACCCTCGGCGGGCCGGTGTCCTCCGGCGGATCATGCCGGGTACCCGGCCGTACCCTTCAGCTCATGACCGGGCGAAGCGAGGGAATCGATCGGCACAGCACCTTGGTCATCGGGGCCGACGAAGGAGGTCCCATGACCGAACTCGGCGAGCGGGCGGGGCTCCGCTCCGTCGACCTGGCGCGCCTGGCGGGTGTCTCGACACAGCAGATCCGCAACTACGAGGAGGCGGGCATCCTCCCGCCCGCGACGCGCACCGCAGCCGGCTACCGCCGGTTCGAGGACCGGCACCGCCGCGCGCTGCTCACCTACCGGACGCTCATGAGCGGGTACGGCCACCGCGCCGCTCAGGCGATCATGCGTGCGGTGCACGCCGGGGACCTGCCTCGAGCGCTCACCCTCGTGGACGCCGAGCACGCGGCGCTGCACCGGCACCGGTCGTCCCTCGACACGGCGAGCGAGGCCGTCGAGGCGCTGGCCCGCCAGGCACCCGACGTGGAGCCTGTGCCGCGTTCGGGTCTGAGCATCGGCGAGGTCGCCGCGCGCATCGGGGTGCGCAGCTCCGCGCTCCGCGTGTGGGAGGCCGAGAGGTTGCTCACCCCCGGGCGCGACCCGATCACCGGATACCGCCGGTTCGGCACCGCCGATCTACGGGACGCGCGCCTGATCGCCGTCCTTCGTCAGAGCCGCTATCCCCTGCCGCGGATCCGGGCGGTCCTCGACGACCTGCGCCGTACGGGGAGCGGCGACGCGCTGAGCGCGGCGCTCAAGGAACGCCGGGACGCCCTGAACCGGCAGGCGACGGCCATGCTCGACGGCTCGGGTCGGCTGTACGCCTACATCACCGCCGGGCGGCCACACCCCGACGAGGGTTCCCCGTAGCAGCGGCCGCGCCGGCGTGTGCGAACACGTCGTCGAGCTCGGCCGGGCCGCCGGCTCGGTGATGTTCTGCGTCAGCCGCGACCAGTCGTCACCGTCGGCGTCGATCCAGTCCGTCGGT
>NZ_JBFAUM010000024.1:0-114128 GCF_040679195.1 Actinoallomurus sp. NPDC052308
CGCGCCGCTGCTCACCGACACCGAGCCGGTGAACGCCGACCCCACCGCCGGACGGTTCCGCGCCGCCGCGACGGCCGGCTCGGAGGCGGTGGCCGGCATCAGAAGACGACGTGCTCCTCGGCGGGCCCGTGGAACGCGACCCGGCCGTGCCGCATCAGCTCCTCGTCGCTGACCTTCCACGTGTGGGCCTCGCGGTCGCCGCGCACGGAGACGAAGTTGAACCGGTCCGCGGAGTAGATCCCGACGCCCTCCGCCTGGGCCCGGCGCAGCAGGTCGCTGTCCACGGCTCGGGGCAGGTCGGAGAATCGCAGCCGCCGCATGACGTCACCGTCGGCGAGGATCGTGCCGCCCTGGATGAGCTCCGCCTCGGTGTGCTCCAGGTGCGGGAAGCGCAGCAGGGTCACCCCGTGCGTGCGCATCTCGCAGTAGTGCGCGCCCTTCCCGACCAGGCCGGCCGTCGTGTGGTCGAAGGAGTAGGCGAGGTCGCTCAGGTAGTGCGGCCCGTACAGGTTGTCGTCGTCCATCTTGGCGAGGTACGCGCCGTCGGCCGCGTCGATGCCGAGGTTGAGCACCGCGCCGAGCGTCAGGCCCGCGTCCGCGGACCGCACGACGACGTTCTCCAGCCCGGCGGCGCGCGCCTTGGCCGCGGCCCGGTCGGAGGAGAAGCCGTGCGTGACCAGGACGAGCTGCAGCGGCCGGTGGACCTGCCGGGCGACCTGTTCGATGGCGTGGTCGATCTGCTCCGGACGGTTCGTCGGCAGGATCACCGAGATCGAGCGCTCCCGCCGGGGCGCGGACACGCCCGCCGCCGACAGGATCGCGTCGGCCCGATGCCCGTACAGGTGCTTGGCGAAGACCTCGCGCATGGCCAGGTGACCGATCCGGTCCCGCAGGTCGGCGCTCTTCATCAGCTCGACCAGCGCCTCGGTGGTCTGCTCCGGCGTGGTCGAGAGCCGTACGAGGTCGCCGAAGACCTCCTCCAGGGCGCGCGAGTGCCCGGACACCACCGGAGTCCCGCAGGCCGACAGCTCGAACACGCGCCGCGCGCACATCGTCGGCGACTTCGTCACCGAGTTGACGTTGAGGAAGATCTTGTACGCCTTGTACGCGGCGAGCATCTTCTCGTACGGCAGCGAGCCGACGATGTGGTCGGCGTACTCCGGCGGGAACTGGAAGTCCGGGTCGTCGGAGATGCGGCTGTAGATGTGCAGGTCGAACTCGCGGGCCGGGGCGAGGATCGTGTCCATCTGCGCCGCGCGCTCGGGGTACTTCTTGGAGTGGTACGTCCCGGCGAACGCCACCTCGTACTTCCGCCCGCCGGGAACGGTCACCGGGTTGTGGATCCGCGGCTGCGCGCCGAACGGCAGCAGCGCGACCCGGTCGTGGCCCAGCGCCTCGACGTAGCGCGGGATGCAGTCGGCGTCCACGGTGAAGACCCGGTCGAACAGCTTCGCCGTCTCGATGAACCGGTCGAAGTTCGGCGGGTCCTCCTTGTTCCAGAAGACCGTCGGGATGCCCTGGGCCCGGCACCAGGCGACGAGGTCGCGCACGGGCTGCTTCGGCGCGCCCGCGGCGCTCATCATCGTCGCCCAGCGCCCGTCGTTGCCGTGCCAGGCCGACTCGACGAACAGCAGCGCGGGCTTCTCACGCTCCAGGACCTGGCGCCAGTCGTCCGGCCCGAACCGGATCTGCTGCCACTCGTACCGGAACGCGGTCGCGGAGAACACGTCGAGGATCACCGCGACCTTCAGGTCGCGCGCGACCGGGCCGTCCGGGACGACGACCTCCGGGATGGCGATCGCCGAGTAGTGCCCGGTCTGGTCCGGCGAGCCCGTCGTGGTGTCGGGCTTCGGCTCGGTCAGGCGCGGCGGGGTCTTCAGCGCGCTCGCCAGGTTCCTGGGCAGCTTGAGCGCGTCGGTGGGCCGCTTGGCGCTCCACAGCGCCTCGCCCACCCGCCACCACTTGCGGTTCTTGGCGGACTTGAGCTGCCAGGTGACGTAATCGGTGCGGTACGACTGGTGGGCCAGGCGCGCCTCGAGGTTCTTCATCCGGGCGTTGACCTGCTCGTAGCGGGCGATCGCGATGTCGTAGCGCCGCATCCGCTCCTTCTCGTCCTGCATCGCCTCCTGGATCGCGATGAACGCGCGCTCCATCATCGGCTGGGAGTCGAGGATGAGCCGGTCCGGGTCGGCCATCGGCCCCGGGTGGGCCCGGACCCGCAGGTACCTGTCGACGATGTCCAGGCTCTCGATCGAGACGTACGGGGCGAGCATCCGGACCAGGGTGTCCACGTAGAACGTGGCGTAGTGGTCGTGGTGCTTGCTGAGGCCGAACGGCGTCGTCAGCGCCAGCACGCCGTCCGGGCGCAGTACCCGCGCGGCCTCCTTGAGGAAGGGGGAGGCGTCCGGGATGTGCTCGACGATCTCGCCCATGATGACGGTGTCGAACGAGGCGTCGGGCAGGTCCAGGGCGCTCGCGTCCGCGAGCCGGAAGTCCAGGCGCGCGCGCACGTCCTCCGGTTCGGCGTCGCGCTCCTTCTTCGCGTACTCGATACGGTCGGCCTGGATGTCCACACCGAGCACGCTCAGCCCGCGCCGCGCGCACAGGATCGAGGCGATGCCCTGCGAACACCCGACGTCGAGCACCTCTCCGGTGGCTTGGCCGACGAGCCAGTGGATACGATCACGTGCGACCCGCTGCGTGCTTTCGGCCCAGATCTCGCCTTTGTAGACCTCGGAGATGCGATCGGAGTTAGCCATTGAGCCTCTTGTCGTCGGGACTGGCGCAGAGACGCTAGCCGCGCCCGGCGAACGGACGGTGTCGGGCAGACGACATCGGGGTAATCGACGGACGATTAAGGTGGTCACCGTGGCTGAGATCGGCTCCACCCGGTAGATGGCATCTCCGCATCCGCCGGAGACGGTCCTGGGGTGGGTCCGTGACGTCGTGGGCGGCCGGATCACCTCGATCCGCTCGATGGGGGCGGGCTCGACGACCCTGCACGCGATCGACGCCGGGACCGATCCGGTGCGCCGCCTGGTGGTCCGCCGGTTCCACGACACCGCGCGGCTGCGGACCGATCCCTGGTACGTCCCGGCAGTCGAGGCGGCCGTCCTGGAGCTCCTCGACGACACCGAGGTGCCGGCGCCGCGTCTCCTCGCCGCCGACCCGTACGGCCGGCTCTGTGACGTTCCCGCGCTCCTCGTGACACGGGTGCCCGGCCGGCACGCGGTCCGGCCCTGGGACATGGACGCCTATCTGACGGAGATCGCCCAGGCCCTCGCGCGGGTCCACGAGGTGCCGCCGGAGGCGGGCCTGCGAAGGTACGCGCCGTACTACGATCCGGCGGTCCACGGTGAGCGGCGCCCGCCCGTCTGGTCGGGCAGCCCCGAGCTCTGGCAGCGGGTGTTCGAGGTGATCTCGGGTTCCGCGCCGGAGACGTCGACCGGGTTCGTCCACCGCGACTTTCATCCGGGGCAGATCCTGTGGTCCGGGGACCGGCTGACCGGCATCGTCGACTGGACCACCGGGTGCGGGGGCCCGTACGGCGTCGACCTGGCCCGCATGCGGATCCACCTGGCCATCGAGTACGGCGTCGAGGTCGCCGAGCGGTTCCTGGCGATCTACCAGCGGATCGCCGGGCTGGACGGCCACCACCCCTACTGGGACCTGCTGGACGCCGCCGACATGATCCTCGGCATGCCCGTGCCGGAGACCCAGGCCGCCGCCGACGGGTACTCCCGGTTCGAGCACTGGACCGCCATCGCCCTGGCGAGCGTGTGACCCCGGCGGACGCCGGCGTCCTGATCCGCCCCGCGCCGGACGACACCCGTGGAATCGGTCGTCCACCCACGGCGCGCGATCACGTCCGAAATCGGACACGCGTTGTCATTTTCTGTGAAGCCGCCGTTTCTTCCCCTGTATTGACCTGCGGAGTTACGGTGGAAGTGTTCCGGCAGTAGGCGGGTGTGCCGATCCTTAGTGGATCTTCCCAAATGAATCGCACCGCCCAGCCCGCCGTTCCCGGAACCTGAGATGGAGAGGCCCGTCGATCCGCCCCAGTAGATCCAGCCTCTCCACAGCCCGGCCTCTCGCGCATCCGGGGCCGGTGATAAGGGCGCTGGGCGCCGCGGGTGACGAGACACCGGCGTCCAGCGCCCCATCGGTGCGAGGGACCCGGTCGTGGTCTGGAACAGGGCGGACAGGATAATGACCTGTCATGGAGGAACGTCTCATCGACAGGATCGGCCGGCGCGCGTCGGTCGTCGGGCTCGGCACCTGGCAGCTGGGGGCCGACTGGGGGCAGGTGGAGGAGCGGGACGCCGTCGCCGTCCTCGAGGCGGCGGTCGAGTCCGGGGTCACGTTCCTCGACACGGCCGACGTCTACGGCGACGGGCGGAGCGAGCAGATCATCGGCCGCTTCCTGCGCGACCACCCCGGCCTCTTCGTCGCGACGAAGATGGGGCGCCGGGCCCCGCTCGATCCCGCCGAGTACACCCTGGACAACTTCCGCGCCTGGACCGACCGGTCGCGCGCCAACCTCGGGGTCGACACCCTCGACCTCGTCCAGCTCCACTGCCCGCCGACGCCGGTCTACTCCAGCGACAAGGTGTTCGACGCCCTGGACACCCTCGTCGACGAGGGCCGGATCGCCGCGTACGGCGTCAGCGTCGAGACGTGCGACGAGGCGCTCACCGCGATCGCCCGGCCGGGCACCGCCAGCGTTCAGATCATTCTGAACGCCTTCCGGCAGAAGCCCCTGGAGCGGGTGCTGCCGGCCGCCGCCGAGGCGGGCGTGGGGATCATCGCCCGCGTGCCGCTGGCCTCCGGTCTGCTGTCGGGCCGCTACCGCCACGACACGGAGTTCGGCCCCGAGGACCACCGGACGTTCAACCGGCACGGAGCGGCGTTCGACATCGGCGAGACCTTCTCGGGTGTGGACTACGACACCGGAGTGGAGGCGGCGGCGGAGTTCACGGCGCTGGCGGCGCCGGGGGCCACCCCCGCGCAGACGGCGCTCCGGTGGATCATCCAGCAGCCCGGCGTCACCACCGTCATCCCGGGGGCGCGCAACCCCGACCAGGTCCGCGCCAACGCCGCCGCGGCCGGTCTGTCCCCGCTGCCGGAGGCGACGCTCGACGCCGTGCGCGATCTCTACGACCGCCGGATTCGCCCGCAGGTGCACCACCGCTGGTGAGCCGGGGCCGACCGCAGACGCGCCCCCACCGGTGAGCCGGGTGTGCCACCGCTGGTGAGGGTCCGACCGTAGGCTCGCCACCGCTGGTAAGGCGGGGGCGCTCCGCCCGGTGACTTCCGCCGATCTCGGCATGTGCATCATGCACATGCCGAGATATGATGCGCCTACATTCGGGCGCCGGCCGCGCCCCCGACGCGGGTCGCCCTGTCGATCCGCGGCCCGTCGAGGGCCGACCGCGCGGGCGGTGCCGTGGAGGGGGTCACATGCGGCGCACCGACCCGGACGTCCCATCATCGGATCGGGACTGGCGAAAGAGCCGGTACAGCAATCCCAGCGGCTGCTGCGTGGAACTCGCGCGGGTGCCGCCGCCCGCGCCCGTCGCGGGCGGGCGGTCACCCGCTCCGGAGCACCCCGCGGGCGATACGCGCGGCCGGGCCTGACCACCGGCGCCACGCGCTCGTGCCGGAGCCGTGGCGGGGTCCCTGACGTACGGCGGACGGGTACGACCGGAGGCATGGGGCCGGAATAACATGCCGTCCGGCTCCGGGCCAGCCTTGGCCCGGGCGATGGCCGGACCCGGACGAGCAGGTCGGCCGGCCGCGTCGCGTCCGCTCGCCGGTGAATCCGCCGATCACGTGCGCGGCGTGCGCGGCGCGTCGGAGGCGGCTTCGTGCCGCGTACGCGGCCCGACCACGGCGTGCGGCGGTACCGACAGGTAAGGTCATGACCAGCGTGGGGGAGCGGGAGGTGGGCGTTGAACGACCGTCTATGGACGTGGCCGAACGTATTGAGTTTTGCTCGTCTGATCGGCGTTCCCGTCTTTCTGTGGTTGGTCCTCGTCAAGGAGGACTGGTGGGCACTGGGCATCCTGGTCTTCGCGGGACTGTCCGACTGGCTCGACGGCAAGCTGGCGCGGATGCTCGACCAGACCAGCGAGCTCGGTACGCTCCTCGACCCCGCGGCCGACCGGCTGTACATCTTCGCGACGCTGATCGGGCTGGTCGTCCGAGGCGTCGTCCCCCTGTGGGTGGCGCTGGTCCTGGTCGCCCGTGAGGTGTACATGGCCGTGCCCCTCACCGTCCTCCGGCGGCACGACTACGACGCGTTTCCGGTGCACTTCGTGGGCAAGACGGCGACGCTCTGCCTGCTCTATGCCTTCCCGCTGCTGTTCCTGGGGGCGCACTCGGGGACCTATGCGACCGTCGCGAAGGTCATCGGCTGGGCGTTCACCATCTGGGGAACCGGTCTGTACTGGTGGGCCGCCGTCCTCTACACCGTCCAGGTCCGCAGGCTCGTGCTCGCGGACCGCGGCTCCGGCGAGCTGAAGGGAGCGGAACCCCTACCATGATCGGCGTACCCGCGAAGGAGTGGCTCCAGTGAAGGCCGTGGTGATGGCGGGCGGGGAAGGGACCCGTCTGCGTCCGATGACCGCCAACCAGCCGAAGCCGCTTCTTCCGGTGGTCAACAAACCGATCATGGAGCACGTGCTGCGCCTGCTGAAGCGGCACGGATTCACCGAGACGGTCGTCACCGTGCAGTTCCTCGCCGCGCTGGTCCGCAACTACTTCGGCGACGGCGAAGAGATCGGCATGGCGCTGAGCTACGCGACCGAGGAGATGCCCCTGGGCACCGCCGGCAGCGTCAAGAACGCCCAGGACGCGCTGCGCGACGACCGTTTCCTGGTCATCTCCGGTGACGCGCTCACCGACATCGACCTGACCGACATGGTGCGCTTCCACCGGGAGAACGGCGCGCTCGTCACCATCGGCCTCAAGCGCGTGCCGAACCCCCTGGAGTTCGGCATCATCATCGTGGACGACGACGGCCGCATCCAGCGGTTCCTTGAGAAGCCCACGTGGGGCCAGGTGTTCTCCGACACCGTCAACACCGGCATCTACGTGATGGAGCCGGAGGTGCTCGACCACGTCGCGGCGGGGGAGTCCGTCGACTGGTCCGGCGACGTCTTCCCCAAGCTGCTCGCCGAGGGCGCCCCGCTGTACGGCTACGTCGCCGAGGGCTACTGGGAGGACGTCGGCACCCACGAGAGCTACCTCAAGGCGCAGGCCGACATGCTGTCCGGCAAGATCCGGGCCGAGCTGGACGGCTTCGAGATGTCGCCGGGCGTCTGGGTCGGCGAGGGCGCCGAGGTCGACCCCGAGGCGACCCTCAAGGGCCCGCTCTACATCGGCGACTACGCCAAGGTCGAGGCGGGCGCGGAGCTGCGGGAGTTCACCGTGCTCGGCAGCAACGTCGTCGTCAAGGAGGGCGCGTTCCTGCACCGCGCCATCGTCCACGACAACGTCTTCGTCGGCCCGCTGACCAACCTGCGCGGCTGCGTCGTGGGCAAGAACACCGACATCATGTCCGCCGCCCGCATCGAAGAGGGCGCGATCATCGGCGACGAGTGCGTGATCGAGGCCGAGGCGTACATCTCCAGCGAGGTCAAGGTCTATCCCTTCAAGACGATCGAGGCCGGGGCGGTCGTCAACACCAGTGTCATCTGGGAGTCCCGCGGCCAGCGCACGCTGTTCGGGCCGCGCGGCGTGTCCGGGCTGGTCAACGTCGAGATCACCCCCGAGCTCGCGGTGCGGCTGGCCAGCGCGTACGCCACCACGCTCAAGAAGGGCGCGAACGTCACCGCCTCGCGCGACGCCTCACGGGCGGCCCGTACGCTCAAGCGCGCCGTGCAGAGCGCGCTCACCGCCAGCGCCATCAACGTCCAGGACCTGGAGGCCTGCCCGGTCCCGGTCGCGCGCTACGAGACCGCGCGGGAGGACTGCTCGGGCGGCATCGTCATCCGTACGACCCCAGGTGACCCGCAGGGCGTCGACATCCTCTTCCTCGACGAGAACGGCGCGGACCTCTCCCAGACGGCACAGCGGAAGCTGGAGCGGGTGTTCAGCCGGCAGGAGTACCGCCGGGCGTTCCCCGGCGAGATCGCGGAGCTGACCTACCCCGCCCGCGTGTTCGAGAGCTACGCTCGCGACCTGCAGCGCTGCATCGACCTGCGCGGCGTCCGCGAGGCCGACCTCAAGATCGTCATCGACTGCGCCGGAGGCACCGGCTCGCTGGTCCTCCCACAGCTTCTCGGCCGTATCGGGGTCGAGGTGCTCACGGTGAACAACCGCCTCGACGAGGTGTCGCCGACCGAGACGCTGGCCGAGCGCATGCGCGACCTGCAGCGGCTGGGCGACCTGGTGTCCTCGTCGCGGGCCGCGTTCGGCGTGCGCTTCGACACCGTCGCCGAGCGCATCAGCCTCGTCAACGAGAACGGCGAGCTGATCAGCGACGACCGCGGGCTGCTCGTCGTCCTCGACCTCGTCGCCGCCGAGCGGCGCGGCGGCCGGGTCGCGCTGCCGGTCACGACCACGCGGGTGGCCGAGCAGGTCTGCCGTTTCCACGGGGTGCAGGTCGAGTGGACCTCCACCTCCCAGGACGTGCTGACCAAGGCGACGACGGCGGACGACATCATCTTCGCCGGGGACGGCCGGGGCGGGTTCGTGATCCCCGAGTTCAGCCCCACGGTCGACGGGGTGGCGGCGTTCCTCCGGCTGCTCGGCCTGATCGCGCGCACCCGCCTCACGCTCTCCCAGATCGACCAGCGGATCCCGGAGGCACACCTGCTGAAACGGTCGGTGCCCACCCCGTGGGCGGCCAAGGGCAGCGTCATGCGGCACGTCGTCGAGGCGGCCGGCGACCGTCCGATCGACACGACCGACGGCGTCCGCGTCATCGAGGACGACGCGAGCTGGGTGCTCGTCCTGCCCGACCCGGCCGAGGCGGTCACCCACCTGTGGGCCGAGGGCGCCGACCGGGACACCGCTCAGGCGCTCCTGGAGACGTGGGCCGGCGTCGTGGAGGCCGCCGGTTCATGATCGACCAGGAGGACGGCGCGGCCCCCGACCGGCCGCGCCCGGACGACCACGGCCCTGGTGCCGTCGCCGCCGGAGTACGCACCGACGAACCGGAATCGGCCGACGGCGCGGCGGGGGCGGACGAGCGGGATGGGACCGGTGCCTCGCCGAAGGCGGCGGGAACGGTCGAAGCGACGGCGCGGCCGGCGGCAGCGGACGAGCAGGATCGGACCGGCGTCCCGCCGGTGCCGCCGGGAACGGCCGGGCCCGTCCCCGCGGACCGGCCGCGGCGCCCGTGGTGGCGGCGATGGGCGCGGCGGCTGGGCCTGACGGCGCTCGCCCTGGCCGTCTGCGCCACCCTCTTCTCCTTCATCTACAACGCGGCCACGGCCGGCCGCGTCCGCCCACCGGCCGGGCTGACCTACGTACGGACCGGTGACCTGCTGACCCGCTACCGCGCGTGGGGAAGCGGCGGCTCGCCGATCGTCCTCGTGCACGGGGCGGCCGAGTCGGCCGACACCTGGGAGCCGGTCGCCGAGCTGCTCGCCCGCGACCACCGGGTGTACGCGCTGGACCTCAACGGGTCCGGGTACACCTCGCGGCGCGCGCCGTACGACCTGGACCACCAGACGCGGCAGCTGCTCGCCTTCCTCGACGCGCTCGGCCTGCGCCGGCCCGTGCTGGTCGGGCACTCCTCGGGCGCGGCGGCGATCGCGGACGCGGCGCTGCGCTCCCCGGATCGCGTCGGCGGCCTGATGTTCCTCGACGGCGACGCCCTCAGCACCGGGGCCGGGCCGCCGCCCGCCTTCCGGCACCTGGTCATCTCGCCGTACCGGACCACGATCCTGCGTCTCGTCGTCCGCTCCGACTGGGTCATCCGCACGATCTACTCCGCGCAGTGCGGCCCGGGGTGCCCCCGGCTGGACGCGGCAGGGGTGGAGGAATGGCGCAGGCCGTTCCAGGTCGCCGGCGCGGAGTCCGGAATCTGGGGGATGCTGCGGTACGGCGTACCCGGCCTGCCCCCGGACCGGCTGACGCGGCTCCGCTCGACGGGGATGCCCAAGGCGGTGGTGTACGGCGCGGAGGACCACGTGTTCGCCAAGGACTCCGCGGCGCAGACGGCCCGCCGGATCGGCGCTCCCGACCCGACCCTGATCCCCGGCGCCCGGCACCTCACGCTGATCTCTGCCCCGTCGCAGGTCGCGCGCGCCGTCGAGGACCTCGCCGCCCGCCGTGCGCCGTAGCGCCCGTTGTGCGCGTCAGCGGCCGCGCGAGCGCCGAAGCCTGCCGGACACCAGCGCCGGCCCGGCGTGCACGGTCACCCCGGCGAAGTCCCCGGCGACCTCGGCCACCCAGTACGTCCGCTCGATGACCACCGCGGGGACGCGGCTGATGACCGGGGTACGGCCCCCACCGGTGAACTCCGCGGTGACCGCAGACACGCCCGTGGGCAACTGGCCCCAGGCCAGCGCCCATCCGGCGCCCCCGCGCGGGTTGCGCCACGCGCCGCGCAGCAGCGACACCGACACCGGGGTCGCCACGCAGACGTCCGCGAGCCGCGGTCCCTCGTACACCTCGAGAGCGGCGCGATCCGCGGCGGCCCGGCCGATCCGCACCGACCAGCCGCTGATCGGCAGCCGCATGAGCGGGATCGCGCCCGCCTGTTCCCCCATCGCTCCCCCATGTGCCCTGCTGCGCATGGGGACCAGTTCATCGTCCGTTTCTGCGAAGGCTGTGCACGTTTCCTAAGAGTTCGCTGTGAAACGCCGCCGATCAGGGGTGATGCCGTGGTCCGGCCGGGGCCGCGCTGTTGGGAGAATGTCCGGATGAGTGAACGGGGAGCGCGCTGGAACCGGCCCGACGCCTCGATGTCGCTGCTCGCCGATCTGCTGGCCGGCAAGGACCTCGATCCCGGCTACGAGGCGGCCGCCGCCCGGCGGGCCGCGACCGGGGCGCGGCGCGGCCGGGCCGGACGGTGGGCGCGCCTGCTCGCCGGCACCCTCATCATCGGCCTGCTCGGAGCGGTCGCGGTCGTCCAGGTACGCCGCGGCGAGCCGGTCGCGCAGCGCCAGCGCAGGGCACTCCTCGGCCAGATCAGGCAGCGGACGGCGGAGGACGACGGCCTGCAGCGGCAGGCCGACCGGCTCCGCCGTCAGACCGACGGACTGCGCCGGGCCGGCCTGGCCCGCAGCGACGCCGGCCGGACCGCGCGCCAGGAGATGGACGGGCTGGCCGCGGCGGCCGCGGTCGGTCCCGTCCACGGCGCCGGGCTGACCGTGGTGCTGGACGACTCGCACACCCGGGGGGACCCGCAGGACGGCCGCGTCTCCGACCAGGACATGCAGCGGCTCGTCAACGCGCTGTGGGCGGCCGGCGCGACCGCCGTCGCCGTGAACGGGCAGCGGATGGCCGCCACGACCGCGATCCGTTTCGCCGGCGACGCCATCCTCGTCGACTACCGGCCGCTGTCCCGGCCGTACACCGTCACCGCCCTCGGCGATCCGGGCGGCCTGGAGCGGTCGTTCTCCGGTTCCGCGGCCGCCCGATCTTTCCGTACTCTCAAAGCCGCGTTCGGCATCCGTTTCGACATCCGCCAGGAGGACAGCGTGCGACTCCCCGCCGCACCCGCCCCCACTCTCCGCTACGCGGGGGAGGTGCCGGCGAAGTGATCGCTCTGGTCGGTCTCGTCGCGGGGGTCGCCCTCGGCCTGTTCTTCCATCCCGACGTGCCGTTGTGGCTGCAGCCGTACCTGCCCATCGCGATCGTCGCGGCGCTGGACGCCATGTTCGGCGGCCTGCGCGCCCGTCTCGACGGCGTCTTCGACGAGAAGGTGTTCGTCGTCTCGTTCCTCAGCAACACGATCATCGCCGTCCTGATCGTCTTCTTCGGCGACCAGCTCGGCGTGGGATCGCAGCTGTCCACGGGCGTGGTGGTCGTCCTCGGCATCCGGATCTTCTCCAACGTCGCCGCCATCCGCCGCAAGCTCTTCCAGGCGTGAGTGCGGGGAGCGGGCGCATGAGCGAGCCGGAGCCGGACGAGCGCGAGACCGCCGCGGCGAGGGAGCCCGGCGAGCGGGCACCGGTGAGGCCGCGTGGGCGTCGTCTGGCCGGGCGGCTCGTCATCGGGGTGCTCTGCGCGGTGCTGGGGTTCGCCGCGACGGCCGAGGTGCGGTCCAACGACCAGAGCACGAAGTTCGCGACCGCCCGGCAGGACGAGCTGGTGGGCATCCTGGGCGACCTGTCGCAGCGTTCGGAGCGGCTGCGCGGCGACATCCGGGACCTGGAGAACACCAAGGCCGGCCTCGAACGCGACACCCAGGGCCAGACGGCGGTCGAGGACGCCCGGCGGCGCGCCGCGACGTACGGGATGCTCGCCGGCACCCTTCCCGCCGCCGGTCCCGGCATCCGGCTGACGATCGACGACCCGCGCGGCCGGCTGCGGGCGGAGGACCTCCTCGACACGCTGGAGGAGCTGCGCGACGCCGGAGCCGAGGTGATCCAGGCCGACGACGTGCGGGTCGGGGTCAGCACCTACTTCGCCGACGCGGCGTCCGGGGGAGTCGTCGCCGACGGGCGGCTCCTGACCCGGCCCTACGTCTTCCTCGTGATCGGCGATCCGCACACGCTCGCGACGGCGCTCGGCATCCCGGGCGGGGTCCTGCAGACGCTGCGCAACCTCGGCGCGCGGGGCGCCGTGGCCCAGGAGCAGAGGATCGTGATCCGTGCGGTACGGTCGCCGTAGACCATGGCGGCGCCCGGCGCCGGCCGCGCGTTCACCGCGCGGCGGCGTGGACCGACGATCACTGTCGAAGGTAGCTTGATGAGACAGGACTCTTGTCGTGGTTGACCCCTCGGTCATTGCCGCGTAAGTTGCGGCAACCGTCGTCATGGCGGACGAGGGACTGAAAGCGCCATCGCCGACGGCGCTCGAAGGGGGGATCGTGTGCTGAGGCCGACCGGAGGTACGGTGCCGGGGTCGTCGGTGCTCGACCTCCGTGCCGTACGGTGCCAGAGGCACACCCGAGGCCATAGGTAGGAGGCCGAGCCGATATATGCCGAGCGTCTACTGCACGCAGTGTGGTCACGCCAATCCGGAGAACGCCAACTTCTGCTCGCAGTGCGGAACCCCGCTCTCGCGTAGTGCGGTGCCCCCGGTGCCGGGCGAGCCGGGCGACTCGACGTCGACGATCTCCCTCGGCGCGATCCCCGACGTGGAGCCGGGCGAGGAGCTGTCCCCGGACCAGATGGCGGTCGAGGCGCTGCCGCCGGACACCGCGCTGCTGGTGGTGAAGCGGGGGCCGAACGCCGGAAGCAGGTTCCTGCTCGACAGTGACCGGACCACGGCGGGTCGCCACCCCGAGAGCGACATCTTCCTCGACGATGTCACGGTGTCCCGCCGCCATGCCGAGTTCTACCGCAGGGGCGCGCAGTTCTCCGTGCGCGACGTCGGGAGCCTGAACGGCACCTACGTCAACCGGGAACGGATCGACGAGGCCGGGTTGTCCGGCGGCGACGAGGTCCAGATCGGCAAGTTCCGACTGGTTTTCCTCACCAACCCGCAGTACGCCGCCGAAGGAAGGGGCGACGGCCGGCCGGCGGGAGGGCCGTGAGGAAGCCGGAGGCACGGTGTGGCAGAGGCTGAGAGGGCGCGCGGCGACCGCGCGCTCGTGGACGCCGTGAGCGACGGGCGCCGCGCGGGCGCGCGAGCGCGGGGTGACGGCGCGCGGGTCCGCGTGCCGTCGGGCCGGGGGTGCCGATGAGCCAGTCCGCCGCCCGTGCGTACATGACGATCGGCGAGGTCATCGGCCTCCTGTCCGCCGAGTTCCCGGACATCACGGTCTCGAAGATCCGGTTCCTGGAGGCGGAGGGCCTGATCGAGCCGGAGCGCACCCCGTCCGGGTACCGGAAGTTCGCCCCCGCGGACGCGGAGCGGCTCAGGTTCATCCTGGCCGCCCAGCGGGACCATTACCTGCCGCTGCGGGTCATCAAGGAGCACCTGGACGCCGCCGACCGCGGGCTGGAGCCGCCTCCGCTGGCCGGACGACGGCGGGCGCCCCGGGGCCTCGTCGCGACCGACAGCACGGCCGACGAGAACGCCGAGGTACGGCTGACCCGCCGGCAGCTCGTCGACGCGGCCGGCATCGATCCGGAGGCGCTGACCGACCTGGAGGAGTTCGGCCTCGTCCGCCGGAACGGGGGCCACTACGACCGGGATGCGCTCACCATCGCCCGCGCGGCGGCGGCGCTGCGATCCTTCGGGTTCGAGGCCCGTCACCTGCGCGCGGTCAAGGCCGCCGCGGACCGGGAGGTCGGCCTGATCGAGGCGGCGGTGGCGCCGGCCATGCGGCAGCGTAGCCCGGGCGCGCGGGACCGCGCGGCCGAGACCGCGCGGGAGATCGCGGCCTTGTCGCTGAAGCTGCACGCCGCCCTGGTCTCGACCGGGTTGCGGGAAACGCTCGACCCCTAGGGATCATGATCCTGACTCCGTCTCCCCTCCCCGGCTTGACGCGCCTCGGGTGTACGTTGGCTACAAGGGTTTCGGGTAGCCGTCTCAGCAGGGAGCCGCTGTGAAGCAGATGGAGGTCGTCGGCGTACGGGTCGAGATGCCCTCCAACCAGCCCATCGTGCTGCTGAAGGAGACGGACGGCGATCGTTACCTGCCGATCTGGATCGGGGCGGTCGAGGCCACCGCGATCGCCTTCGCCCAGCAGGGTGTGCTGCCGGCCCGCCCGCTCACGCACGACCTGTTCCGCGACGTGCTGGAGGCGTTCGACGTCCAGTTGCGGACGGTGAACATCACGGCCCTGCGGGAGGGCATCTTCTTCGCCGATCTGGTCTTCTCCAACGGCGCCGAGGTGAGCGCCCGTCCTTCGGACTCCATCGCCCTCGCCCTGCGCACCGGTGCGTCGATCTTCGCCAGCGAGGACGTGCTCGACGAGGCGGGCGTGGCGATCCCCGACGAGCAGGAGGACGAGGTCGAGAAGTTCCGGGAGTTCCTGGACACGATCTCGCCCGAGGACTTCGGCCGCGCCACCTGAGCGGCGCCTCTTCTCAGCTGAGCCGTCTCTTCGCGAGGCGTCGCCGCAGGCCCGAGCGCTCGTGTCCGGGCGGCGATATCGATGATCGCCCTCTGTGTCCGCGTGGTGCTCTTCTTCCCGCGCGGGAGGCCGCCCGGACGACTCCTCTCGGTAGCAGGATCGTAATCCCGGGGGAAAAGTTCCGTCCCGCTTCGGGGGAACCTTTGCGTCGCGAAGAGCGTCACTACGTGGGTAGGTGCCGTCGATAGCGTCGAATATGGGGTTTAGGCGACGTCGTAGCGGTTTGTGTTGGCTGCGACGCGCCGACCGCGAACGTTGACCCTGCAGGGGCCGCGACCTACCGTGCTGCTTGAACACCTGCGGCGTAATTCCGTCAAACCCCCTTGGTGGATCGCTGCGGGATGATAGAGCCGGAGGTCCGCGTGGCGGCAAGCAGCGGCGAGGGCAAGGCGGCCCGCGAAAGGCACGATGCGTCTCAACGCGCCGGGGAGCAAGGTCTCCTGTTCGGCGGGAGCGTGTCGCCCCTGCCCGACGACGTCGGGTTTCGCGGCCCAACGGCATGCGCCGCGGCGGGCATCAGCTACCGCCAGCTCGACTACTGGGCGCGCACGGAGCTGGTCGTGCCCAGCGTGCGCTCCGCCCATGGCTCGGGATCCCAGCGCCTGTACAGCTTCCGCGACATCCTGGTGCTGAAGGTCGTGAAGCGGCTGCTGGACACCGGGGTCTCCCTGCAGCAGATACGCACCGCGGTCGAGCATCTGCGGGACCGCGGGGTGCACGATCTCGCGCACATCACCTTGATGAGCGACGGCGTGAGCGTCTACGAGTGCACGTCCCCCGACGAGGTCGTCGATCTGGTGCAGGGCGGGCAGGGGGTGTTCGGGATCGCGCTGGGACGGGTATGGCAGGAGGTCGAGGGCAGCCTCGCGGAGATGCCGGCCGAACGCGCGCACGCGGGCGGTGACAGCCCGCACGACGAGCTGGCCCGGCGCCGGCGGGTGCGCAAGACCGGCTGACCCCCCAGACCCGTTTGTTCCCCCGATCTCACCGAGAGCGAGCGCATTGAGCCTCACCCAGCAGCAGGACGACAAGGAGTTCACCCGGTCGCCGAGCCACTTCGCCGACCGCATCACCGCCGACGGCTCCTCGCCGTGGCCGGTCGAGGCGGACCGGTACCGCCTGGTGGTCAGCCGCGCCTGCCCCTGGGCCAGCCGCGCGTTGATCGTCCGGCGGCTCCTAGGGCTGGAGGACGCGATCTCCGTCGGGGTCGTCGACCCGATCCAGGACGAGCGCAGCTGGCGGTTCACCCTCGACGCCGACGACCGTGATCCGGTCCTCGGCATCCGCTTCCTGTCCGAGGCGTACGCCAAGGCCGAGCCGGACTACGACGGCGGCGTGAGCGTCCCGGCGATCGTCGACGTGCCCAGCGGGCGGCTCGTCACCAACGACTACCAGCGGATCACGCTGGACCTGTCCACCGAGTGGACCGCCCACCACCGGCCCGGCGCGCCGGACCTGTACCCCGAGCGGCTGCGGGACGAGATCGACGCCGTCAACGCCGAGGTCTTCCGCGACGTCAACAACGGCGTCTACATGGCCGGCTTCTCCCGGGACCAGGAGGCGTACGAGGGCCACGTCCACCGGCTGTTCGAGCGGCTCGACGCGCTGTCCGAGCGCCTCGAGGACCGCCGCTACCTCGTCGGCGACACGATCACCGAGGCCGACATCCGGCTGTTCGTCACCCTGGTCCGGTTCGACGCCGTCTACCACGGCCACTTCAAGTGCAACCGCCGCAAGCTCACCGAGCTGCCGGTGCTGTGGGCGTACGCCCGTGACCTCTTCCAGACGCCGGGCTTCGGCGACACGGTGGACTTCGACCACATCAAGCGGCACTACTACTACGTGCATCACGAGATCAATCCGACGCGGATCGTCGCGGTCGGCCCGGACCCGCGCGGCTGGCTGACGCCGCACGGCCGCGAGGAGCTGGGCGGCCGGCCCTTCGGCGACGGCACCCCGCCCGGTCCCGTCCCCGCCGCCGAGCGCGTGCCCGACCTGGGCTGACGGCCGATGACCGGGTGACGGTCAGAGCGCCTCTTTGCGCTGCAGGTAGGACAGCGACGCCCAGCCGGGCAGCACGGGCAGCCAGAACGTGTGCAGCCGGAACAGCAGCACCGCCGAGGTCGCCGTTCCGGCCGGCAGCCCGGCGAGCGTCAACCCCAGCGACAGCGCGCCCTCCACGGCGCCGAGCCCGCCGGGGGTGGGCGCGGCCGAGCCGAGCGCGTTGCCGGTGAGGAACACCACCGCGACGGTCGTCAGGCTCAGCGAGCCTCCGAACGCCCGGATCGACGCGTCCAGGCAGGCGACGAACGCGACCGTGAGCAGGATCGTGCCGCCCAGGCCCGTGGCGAGCTTCTTCGGCGACTGGAGCACGTCCAGCAGGCGGGGGAGCACCCCGGAGAACATCGAGCGCATCCGCGCGGCGACGAGCCGCCGCAGCGGCCCGACCGACAGAACGATGATCGCCAACACGGCCGCCGCGAGCAGCGAGATGATGATGATCCGCGACGGCGGCAGCGACGGACCGTAGTTGCTGCCGGTGATGTAGCCGAACAGCGCCAGCATCAGGATGTGCGAGCCCATGCCCGTCAGCTGCGAGGCGCCGACGCTCGCGGCCGCCTGGCCGGCCGGCACGCCCGCCCGCTGGAGGTAGCGCGTGTTGACGGCGATGCCGCCGACCGCCGCGGGCGCGACCAGCTTGACGAAGGACGAGACGAGCTGCACCAGGATGGTCCGGCCCAGCGAGAGCCGTTCCGGCACGAACCCCATCAGCATCAGGGCCGCGGCCAGGTAGCTGACGGCCGAGGCCAGCGCGCCGACCGCGAACCACCGCAGGTCCGCGTGGGCCACGAGGTGAGGCAGGTTCACGTTGCTGAGCTGGGACAACAGGAGGTACGCGCCGACGGTCCCGGCGATCACGCTCAGCAGGGTGCGCGGCCGGAACCGGTCGAGCCGCAGCGGCTGGGCCGCCGTCACGAGCTCCGGCCGCAGTACGCGGATCTGCTCCCGGATCCGGCTCAGCAGCTTCTTGTCCCGGCGCAGCGCGTTCCTCGTCGACTGGGCGAGCACGACCTTCTGCAGCAGGGGCACGGCCGCGCCGAGGGTCTCCACGCCGAGCACCCCGGCGGCCGTGCGCACGGCCCGCTCGGCGCCGACGCGCAGCGCCAGTTCGGTCAGCAACTGCGCCAGGTCGACGCGCAGGACGAGGTCGCCCGCGGCCGTCTCGCCGCCCCGCAGGTCGACCAGGTATGGCCGGCCGGCCTCGTCGACGAGGATGCTCTCGCTGACCAGCCGGCGATGCGCGAGGCGCCGGTCCTGCAGCAGCTTCAGCTGGGTCCAGATGCCGGCGAGCAGTTCGTCGGTCAGCTCCTCGTCGGGCAGGTCGGCGAGGAGCCGGCCCGGGACGTGCTCGTAGGCGAGCAGGGCGGCCTCACTGCCCACCTCCGAGGTCGCCAGCAGCAGGGGCGTCGACGCGCCCGCCGCCGTCGTGGCGTAAGACATCAGCGACTCCTGCTCCAGCGAGCGGCGCAGCGACCGGATCGTACGGCGCGGCATCTCACCGCGCAGCCGCGCCCGCCGCCACAGGCGGTACAGCAGCCCGGCCGTCTGCTGGTCGCGGTCGAGCACCGTGACGTCGACGTACCGGCCGTCGGCGAGCGTCGCCGTGTAGCGGCGGGTGTCCTCGGGGCCGTCGCCCACGCGCGCGGCGCGGACCGGCACCAGCCCGACGCGCCGGAGCGCGGCCACCACGGCGTCACCGGGTGGGCGGATGCTCGGCGAGCCGACCGCGTACAGAGTGCCGTACCCGACGGCGCGGCCGATGAGGTACGTCGTCAGCACCGCGAGCGGGGTGATCGCGCCGGTGGTCAGCGACGCGACCGCGTCCAGGCCGATCACGCTCCAGGTCACGAGCTGCCATCGGGTCCGGCCGCCCAGGCCGACCGCGGTGACGTAGGCGATGACGGGCGTGATGTCGATGTGGGCCGGTCCGGGGAACCACCCGCCGTGCCGCTTCCACGTCAGGTACCAGGCGAGGTCGCGCATGCCCGCCGCCGTCATCCACGAGTCCAGGCTGAGGGAGACGAACAGCGCGGCCACCGCGGCGACGACGCCGATCACCACCCGCAGCCCGTCCCGGCCGATGACGCGGGCGACGCCGAAGGCGACCGGGACGGCCAGGACGCCGATGCCGGAGGCCAGGTTGGCGAGGGTGAGGAGCAGGTGCGGTGCCCGCTCGGTGCCGTTGGCGATGTCGGAGGCCAGCCCGCTGGTCGTGTGCCGCGCGATGTGGGCCAGCACCAGGATGAGCCCGATCATGCCCACCGTCAGCAGGAAGCGGATGGCGTCGGACGGACGCCGGATCCGCCGCGGCAGCGACGGCTCGGCGACCGGAGCCTCGGCGGCCGGGTCCTCGGCGGCCGGGGCCTCCGCTCCGGGGTCCTCGGCGGCCGGAACCTGGGCTGCCGGAGCCTCGGCGACCGGGTCCTCGGCCGCCGGTCGGGCGCCCTCGACGTCTTCGCCGGCCCGGCCCGCCGCGTCCACGAGGCCGTTATCGGCGGACGGGGGCGACTTGCCGGGGACCATGCGGTCGGGACCGGGGGATTCGTTCACGGACACGCAGTGAATCCTTCCAGGCCATCGCCCGGAGTGCGCGAGAGGTGTCCGATGTGCCGCCCGATCGATGCCCCGGCCGGACCGGGGACGATCTCGTCGTGCCGTGACGCCGTCCGGAGGACGGCCGCCACGCCGTACCGCACCCTGGCCGACCGAGGCGACGGCGCGACCGCCGGCCCGGACCAGGGCCCGCGCGATATCGGCGTGCCGCGGCGCCGGTTCCGCACCGCGCGGCCCCGGCCCTGAGCCGGCCGTCAGCGGAAGTCGTCGATGTGGTCGGCGACCCACTGGCGCAGTGACCGTGGCGGGACGCCGATGACCTCCTCGACCGTGGAGGTCAGGGCCGGCGGCGGGCCGGCGAGCATGGCGGCGTAGCCGTCGAGCAGCACGTCGACGAAGGAGTCGGGGAAGGTCTCATCGGCCAGCAGACGCTGCCGGGCCTGGTCGCGGCTCAGCTCCGCCCAGCGCAGCGGCCGCCCCAGGACCTCGCCGATGACGCGGACCTGCTCGGCCTGGGTGAGCACTTCGGGGCCGGTGAGGGCATAGGTCGCGCCGTCGTGCCCGGGGCCGGTCAGCGCCCGCGCCGCGACTGCGGCCATGTCGGCCTCATGGATCAAGGACATGGGCAGCGCGCCGTACGCGCCACGGACGACGTCGCCGGCCCGGATCTGGTCCGCCCACCACAGCGTGTTGACCGCGAAGGTGCTCGGCCGCAGCACGGTGGACTCGATGTCGCAGTCGTGGACGAGCCTGTCCTGCTCCTCGAACGGCAGATCGGGGACGCCGCCCGTGCCGAGGAAGACGATTCGGCGGGCCCGCGCGGCGATCAGGTCCAGCACGGCCGGGAACCGTTCGCCGGCGCGCAGCGGCCACAGCAGGAAGACCGCGTCGATCCCGGCGAGGCACGCATCGAGGGTCGCGAGGTCGGCCAGATCGCCGGGCACGATCTCGACGTCCGCCGGGAGGCGGGCGGCCCCCGGGTCACGGGTGACCGCCCGTACGGCGTGGCCGGTCTCCCGGAGGAAGGTGACGAGGTGGCGGCCGATGTTTCCGGTGGCGGCGAAGACGAGGATCTTGGTGTTCGTCATGCGCCGATCTCACCGCGACGTCCCGGCGTCGCGACAGCCGGCGGGCGCGAATCGCCGGAAACCGTCATCCGGGCGTCGTCACCGGACGGATGCCGTCAGTCCTGCTGCGGGCGGGACCCTCACCTGCGTCATGCGGATGCGTGAGCACGTGGAGGGGACCGCGCATGGGCTGATCGGGTCCCCCTCACGCGGAGGATCGAGATCAGGATGCGAGGCCGGGTGCGTCAGGCCGCGGCATGGCCATCGCGTTGGGGAAGGGTACGCCGCCGCCCTCGACGATCGCTCGGGCCAGCGGCCGGAGCAGGTCGGCCAGCCGGGCCGCGCCGTCCGGGCCGAGGGCGTCGAGGGGCGGGCGGGCGAGCCGGTCGGTCAGGTCCTCGATCGCCTGGCGTTCGGCGCGCCCGTCCAGGGTGACGGCGCCGTCGCCGTCGAGGAGGCCCCGGGCGCGCAGCCGGCCGGCGGCGGCCGCCCACTCCTCTTCGGTCCAGCCTCGGTGATCGCGCTGTTCGGGCGGGGTGAGACCGAGTGCGCCCGAGAGGACGTTCGCCTCGCAGCCGTCGATGCCCGCGGTGAGCAGTGCGGCGATGTGCCCGTCCCCGCGGTACTCCCGGAGCGCGGTCGCGGCGTGCCACAGCGCCAGGTGAGGCTCGGCCGGCCGGGGAAGCGCCGCGTGCGCCGCGAACATGACGCGACCCGCGACGGGTGACGCCCCGACCGCCCGCCCCGCGAGGGCGGCGGCCTCGGCGACGGCGGGGCCGTCGATCAGATCGCCCGCCAGACGGCGCAGGGCGCGATCGACGATGGCCGTCCGGGCGGCCAGGACCGCCGTCGGCGAGGAGCGTCGCCAGACGTCCGGGATCGCCCGGGCCACCATGCGCGGCGCGAAATTGTGGAACGCCGCCGTCACCACCTCGGCCGGGGCGGTGCCGAGGGAGGCGGCCCGCGAGGCGAAATAACCCCGCCAGAAGCCCGTCAGACCGGCCTCCGCGTAGGCGTCCCGCGCCTCGGGAACGAAATAGACGAACGCGTGACAACACTCGATCAGCCGCCAGGTCTCGTCCATCGCGTCTCCTCATGCGCGGAGAACCGGGAGGTCGATCGTCGCACGGGAATCCGCGCGAGGGGAGGGAAGCATGATCGTGACGGGTATGCGGCTATCTGTCCTCCGGTAGGGTGGAATGGCCGTCGACCTCGTACGGGAGAGTCCTCGCACAGTGTGGTGCGGGGCGCCGAAGGAGCAACCCTCCCCGGAACCTCTCAGGCACAAAGGACCGTACGAACGAGGCACCTCTGGAAAGCAGGACCGGTGATCCACACCGGGCCTCACCGAAGGTGCAAGCCGCGCTCCGGCGCGGTGAAGCTCTCAGGTTCACCTGACAGAGGGGGAGACCGGCCACCGGCCTGCCCGGTGGTGGCTGCGCATCCATCGCACCAGGAGGCTCCCCAATGACCGAGGTTCCCTTCGCCGATCGGCACATCGGGCCGTCCCATACCGACCGCGACGAGATGGCCGGGGCCGTCGGCTTCCCGAGCGTCCAGGCCCTCGTCGACGCCGCCGTGCCCACGGCGATCCGTACCGACCGGCCGTTGGACCTGCCTCCGGCGCTGACCGAGGTCGAGGCGCTGGCCCGGCTGCGCGAACTGGCCGCCGAGAACCAGGTCCTCACCTCGATGATCGGCCTCGGCTACTACGGCACGGTGACGCCCGGAGTGATCCTCCGCAACGTTCTGGAGAACCCCGGCTGGTACACCGCCTACACGCCGTACCAGCCGGAGATCTCCCAGGGGCGTCTCGAGGCGCTGCTGAACTTCCAGACCGTCGTGAGCGACCTGACCGGGCTGCCGGTCGCCAACGCCTCCCTCCTGGACGAGGGCACCGCCGCCGCCGAGGCGATGACGCTCGCGCACCGCGCCGCCAAGGCGGGGGACACCTTCCTGATCGACGCGGACGCGCTGCCGCAGACGATCGAGGTCGTCCGCACCCGCGCGGTGCCGCTGGGCCTCGAGGTCGTCGTCGCCGACCTGTCCGAGGGCCTGCCGGACGGTGACTTCTTCGGGGTCCTGCTGCAGTACCCGGGAGCGAGCGGCGCCGTACGCGACCTGTCGCCGGTGACGGAGGCCGCGCACGAGCGCGGCGCGCAGGTCGTCGTGGCCGCCGACCTGCTGGCCCTGACGGTGCTCAGGGCGCCGGGGGAGTTCGGCGCGGACATCGCGGTGGGCACGTCCCAGCGGTTCGGCGTGCCGTACGGCTTCGGCGGCCCGCACGCCGGCTACATGGCCGTACGGGAGGGGCTGCAGCGGCAGCTGCCCGGCCGTCTCGTCGGCGTGTCCCTCGACGTGGACGGGAACCCGGCGTACCGCCTGGCGCTGCAGACCCGTGAGCAGCACATCCGCCGGGAGAAGGCCACCAGCAACATCTGCACCGCCCAGGTGCTCCTGGCGGTCATGGCGAGCATGTACGCCGTCTACCACGGCCCGGAGGGGCTGCGCGGCATCGCCGAGCGGGTGCACGCGCACGCCGCGCGCCTCGCGGGCGGGCTCGCGGCGCTCGGCGCCGAGATCGTGCACGAGACGTACTTCGACACCGTGCTCGCCCGGGTCCCGGGCCGAGCCGGGGAGATCGTACGCCGGGCGTCCGAGCGCGGCGTCAACCTGCGCCTCGTGGACGCCGACCACGTCGGGATCGCCTGCGACGAGACGACGACCGACGAGCACGTGACCGAGGTGTGGCGGGCGTTCGGCCTGGCCGACGAGGACGCGCCGTCCGTCCACGCGGAGGCCGTGCTGCCCCCGGCGCTCCGCCGGGAGAGCGACTACCTGACCCACCCGGTCTTCCACGCGCACCGCTCGGAGACGGCGATGCTGCGCTACCTGCGCCGCCTGCAGGACAAGGACATCGCGCTGGACCGCTCGATGATCCCGCTGGGCTCCTGCACGATGAAGCTCAACGCCACCACCGAGATGGAGCCGATCACCTGGCCGGAGTTCGCGCAGATCCACCCGTTCGCGCCGCTCGACCAGGCACGCGGCTACGTCCGGCTGATCGCGGAGCTGGAGACGTGGCTGGCCGAGATCACCGGCTACGCCAAGGTGTCGGTGCAGCCGAACGCCGGATCCCAGGGCGAGCTGGCCGGGCTCCTCGCCGTGCACGGCTACCACGCCGCCCGCGGTGAGGGCCACCGCGACGTGTGCCTGATCCCGTCCTCCGCGCACGGCACCAACGCCGCCAGCGCGGTGATGGCCGGGATGCGCGTGGTCGTCGTCAAGAGCACCGACCACGGCGACATCGACCTCGACGACCTGCACGCCAAGATCGAGAAGCACCGCGACCGGCTCGCGGCGATCATGGTGACGTACCCCTCGACGCACGGGATCTACGAGGAGACGATCACCGAGGTCTGCAAGAGCGTGCACGACGCGGGCGGTCAGGTGTACGTGGACGGGGCCAACCTCAACGCCCTGGTCGGCCTGGCCCGGCTCGGGGAGTTCGGCGCGGACGTCTCCCACCTGAACCTGCACAAGACCTTCTGCATCCCGCACGGCGGCGGCGGCCCGGGCGTCGGCCCGGTGGGCGTGCGCGAGCACCTGGTGCCGTTCCTGCCCAACCACCCGCTGCGGCCCGAGGCCGGCCCTGAGACGGGCAGCGGCCCGATCTCCGCCGCGCCCTGGGGCTCGGCGGGCATCCTGCCGATCTCGTGGACCTACATCGCGATGATGGGCGGGGACGGGCTGCGCGCGGCGACCGAGACGGCGGTGCTGGCCGCCAACTACGTGGCCAAGCGGCTGTCCGAGCACTACCCGGTCCTCTACACCGGCCGGGGCGGCCTGGTGGCTCACGAGTGCATCATCGACCTCCGCAAGATCGCCAAGGACACGAAGGTCACGGCGGAGGACGTCGCCAAGCGGCTCGTCGACTACGGCCTGCACGCGCCGACCCTCGCCTTCCCCGTCGCGGGCACCCTGATGATCGAGCCCACGGAGAGCGAGGACCTGGCCGAGCTGGACCGCTTCTGCGACGCCATGATCCAGATTCGCCGGGAGATCGAGCGGGTGGCGACGGGGGAGTACGACGCGGACGACAACCCGCTGAAGAACGCCCCGCACACCGCCGCGTCGTTGCTCACCGACGACTGGAAGCACTCCTACGGCCGGGAGGACGCGGCCTACCCGCTGCCGTCCCTGCGAGAGAACAAGTACTGGCCGCCGGTGCGCCGCATCGACCAGGCGTACGGTGACCGCAACCTGGTCTGCGCCTGCCCGCCGCCGGAGGCCTTCGAGTCCTGACACCGCGTCGCACCGCCCGGTGCGCGACGCGGGTCGCGCACTGGGCCGTCGGCCGTCCGCCGCGGCGGTTCACACCGTGGCGGCCGTCCGTCGAGGCGCCGCGGTCGCGGCCGGGGTCCGCGGCTCGTACGCCGCGCCGGAGAGCGGGCGCGCTCAGGCGCCGAGCGTACGGGCCACGGCGGCGTTGACCACGGCGGACATCTCGCCGGTCTCCTCGTACACCTGGCGTTGCAGCGCGGCCCCGTTGCCCCGCTCCAGCAGCCGCTCGGCCAGCTCGGTGGCGGTCTGGAGGTCGCCCGTGTCGACGAGGGCCGGCGCCGTGTGCTCGATCAGCGCGTACACGACGTCGCGGGCCGGGGCCGGGCGCTGCGTCACCGGATGGATCAGGTCGCCGGCGAGTCCGGAGCGGCTCGCCCGCCACGACGCCAGGCGCAGCAGCTCCGTGCGCACGGGCACCGGCGGCTCCCCGGACCGCCACTCCCGCGCGGCGGTCTCCACCAGCCCCCGTACGAGCGCGGCGAGCAGCACGGCGTCGTCCACCATCAGGCACACGTCCGCGACGCGGACCTCCACGGTCGGATAGTGCCGGGACAGCCGGGCGTCGAAGTAGATCATCCCCTCGTCCAGCAGCGCGCCGGACTCCACCATCGACCGTACGGTGTCGTGGTAGAGCTTCGGGGTGCCGAACGCCTCGGTCGGCCCGGCCGACGGCCAGCGCCCCCAGACCTGGTACCGATAGCTGTCGTACCCGCTGTCGCGGTCCTGCCAGAAGGGGGAGTTCCCGGTCATCGCGAGCAGGGGCGCCAGCCACGGGCGGATGCGGTCCAGCACCCCGACGCCCTCATCCTCGGACTCGATGCTCACGTGGACGTGGCAGCCGCAGGTCAGCTGCTCCTGCGCGGTGAGGGCGTACTCCTCGGCCATGCGCAGGTAGCGCTCCGCCGGAGTGGTCGACGGGGTGACGGCCCGCGGCGAGGTCGCGAGGGCGGCGACCTCCGAGCCGGCGCGGCGGGCGGCCCGGGCGGCGGCGTTCCGCCGGTCTCGTAGCTGGCCGGCCAGCTCGTCGAGCGTCGTACACGGGTCGGTGCCCGTCTCGACCTGCTGCCGCTGCAGCTCGCGCTCTGGCCCGTCGTCGTCCTTCCCCCGCGTGACGGACTCGGCGAGCGCGACGGGGACTCCGCTGCTCGGCGCGACGAGCAGGAGTTCCTCTTCGACTCCGAAACTTCGCAACCACGACCTCCTTGTTCTCAGGAATTCGTCTCTACCCCGCCATAGGCGGGAGAACCGGGCTGGAAGCGAGTCGTCGCGCTCATTGATTCAGCGGATCCGGCTCATCGGTGCGCGGAAACGATGAGTTTTCGTCGTAGCGGCGGTCTACCGTGAGCAACCTGCACATCCGCAGGTCAGGCGAGGGAGGGCGCATGAGCGGAGTACGTCTACTGGTCGGCACGCGCAAGGGCGCGTTCGTCCTGACCTCGGACGGTCACCGGAGGGACTGGGAGGTCAGCGGCCCCTTCTTCGGCGGCTGGGAGATCTACCACATCGCGGGATCCCCGGCGGACCCGTCACGGCTGTACGCCGCCCAGTCCAGCGGGTGGTTCGGGCAGCTGATCCAGCGGTCCGACGACGGCGGCCGGACCTGGGAGGCGGTCGGCAACCGGTTCGACTACGACGGCGTCACCGGCACTCACCAGTGGTACGACGGCACGCCGCATCCCTGGGAGTTCGCGCGGGTCTGGCATCTGGAGCCCTCGCCGACCGACCCGGACACCGTGTACGCCGGCGTCGAGGACGCCGCGCTGTTCCGGTCGAAGGACGGCGGGGGGACATGGGAGGAGCTGCCCGGGCTGCGCCGCCACGGCTCCGGCTCGTCCTGGCAACCGGGAGCGGGCGGGATGTGCCTGCACACGATCATCCTCGACCCGTCCGACGCGCGGCGGATGTACGTGGCCATCTCCGCCGCGGGCGCGTTCCGCACCGACGACGGGGGCGACACCTGGCGGCCGATCAACCGCGGCCTGCACACCAACGGGATCCCGGACCCCGACGCCGAGGTGGGCCACTGCGTCCACCGCCTCGCGATGCACCCGTCGCGGCCGGAGGTCCTCTACATGCAGAAGCACTGGGACGTCATGCGGACCGACGACGCGGGCGCGTCGTGGCGCGAGGTCAGCGGTGACCTGCCGTCGGACTTCGGGTTCCCGATCGCGGTGCACGCCCACGAGCCGGAGACCGTCTACGTCGTGCCGATCAAGAGCGACTCCGAGCACTACCCGCCGGAGGGGCGGCTGCGCGTGTACCGCAGCCGGACGGGCGGGAACGACTGGGAGCCGCTGACGAAGGGCCTCCCGCAGGACCACTGCTACGTCAACGTGCTCCGCGACGCGATGGCGGTCGACTCGCTCGACTCCTGCGGCGTCTACTTCGGCACGACGGGCGGGCAGGTCTACGCCTCGGCCGACGCCGGGGACAGTTGGGCGCCGATCGTCCGGGACCTCCCGGCCGTCCTGTCCGTCGAAGTACAGACGCTGCCGTGATCCGTGTCGTCCTCCCCGCGCACCTGAAGGTCCTCGCCGAGGTCCACGGCGAAGTGGAGCTCGAGGTGGCCGGACCGATCACGCCGGGCTCCGTCCTCGACGCCCTGGAGGCCCGCTATCCGGTGCTGCGCGGCACCATCCGCGATCACGGCACCCACCGGCGCCGGGCGTTCGTCCGCTACTACGCGTGCGAACGGGACCTCTCCCACGACCCGCCGGACACGCCGCTGCCCGAACCGGTCGCGACGGGCGCCGAGCCGTTCCTGATCGTCGGTGCCATGGCGGGCGGCTGACCGCGACGCCGGATCCCGGGCCGCCGCCGCTCGCGTTCGGTTCGGCGTGCCGGGTGCCCGGCTCTCGGGATCGGTGAGCGCCCCCCGCGGGGGCGGAGGGCGCTCACCGGGGACGGCCCGGCGACGCGGGCCACGGGTCAGGCGCCGTCGAGGACCAGCAGCGTCGACTCGGCCGACTCGTCGACTAGGGCGACGCGGATCTCTTCGGGCCGGTAGTGCCGCAGCGGCACGGCGAACACCGCCGTGGCGAGCCGTCCCTCGTACTCCGCGGTGTAGCAGAGCACCCGGACGTACTCCTCGTCCCAGTTCTCCCGCAGCCCGGATCGCAGCAGCCCGCTCACCTGCCGATACGCCGTGCTGCCGTGGAGCTGCTGGAGACTGGACTCCAGGGGCATGTCGAACGACCGGTCGGCGAGTGGGTGGCGCAGCCGTACCCGTAGGCGCCGCAGCGGGTACAGCCACCGCCGGTCCGCCTCCGGCGAGAGCGCGACCAGCGCCGCGACCTCACCGAGGAGCGTGACCCCGGCGGCCCAGGGGTGAGCGGCCGGCCCGTCCCACCACGGACCGGCCCGCGTACCGAGCAGCGCCGCCGCCAGGATCAGCCCGGCGCGGGCGAAGCCGCGCCAGGTGACCGGCATGGGGCGCGCGCTCATGCAGCCGCAGGAGGAGTCCGGCGCGGCGATCGGGGCGTACGCCAGGTAGGCGAGGAACCCGATGGCGAGCACGGCGGCCGCCACGGCCTCGCCCGCGTACACCGGCGGCAGCAGCAGGGCGGCGGCCAGGACCAGTTCCAGGGCCCCGACCAGCCGGTAGACGACCGGTGCCCTCTCCTCGCCGACCAATGACCGCAACGCGGACCGTTGCGCGGCGCGACGGGCGGACGCACCGGCGCACTTGATCCCGCCCGACCACAGCAAGGTCGCCCCGACGAACAACGGCTGGACCGACGCCGGCCACTCGACCATGGGGGATCGCCTCCTTTCGGCTACGCGCCCGAGTAGACGGTCGCGATGTCCACCTCGTTGGTGTCGGGCCGCCAGGCGCCGATCACCTTCACGTGCCTGCCGACCTGCAGGCGGGTCAGGTCGGCGACCGCCGGCGCGGCGCCGTACACCGCGGCGGTCCTGCCGCTGACGACGTGGCCGATGACCCTCTTGCCGTTGTGGTCGAGGTGGAGGCGCTTGGTCTCGATGGAGGCGATGGACGCGTCCAGGTTGACGATGTTCACCCAGATCGCGTCCGCGGCCAGTGAGCCGTCCGGCAGGCGGACGCCGCGGGCGTAGAACCCGTCGCCCACCTTGATCTGGTCGAAGGTCGTCGGGTGCAGCTTCCAGATGCTGGTGCCGTCGGTGACGTGGACGCGATGCAGGGTCCGGTCGGATCCGGAGGCCTTGAGCAGCGATCCGCTGATGCCGGTGATCCGGCCTTCGGCGAAATTCGGGTCGAGGGCGCCCGGGTCGAGCTTGATCTTGGGCGCGGCGGCGAACGCGGCCTCGGGGGCCAGCGAGCCCAGGGCGGTCGCGCCGGCGACGGCGGAACCGCCGAGCACGGCGGAGGTGAGGAAGCGACGGCGGTCTGGCTGGGGCATGGCGGGGCCTCCGGTCAGCTGTCGATACGGGCGGGGGACAGCCCGGTGGAGAGGTCGGCGATGGCGCTGTAGGCCGAGGGCGTCAGGTCGATGAGCCGGTTCGTGTGGCAGGTCGACCCGCAGCACGACCGTTCGCCGCAGAAGGAGTTGGTGTCCGGCCCGCAGTCGGCGATCGACACGCTCACGCACTTGCCGCTGCAGGCGCTGGTCACGTAGAAGACGTGGCCGCAGGTGCGCCGGGACAGTCCCTCGCCGCACTGGTCGGGGCGGGTGATGTTGAAGCAGGCGTCGGACGTGTTCGGCCACGCGCACTGGTGCGAGCCGGAGTTGCAGGTGCCGCAGGCCCCGCCGCCCGCGCTCCCGCACGGGCCCCAGGAGCTACCGCAGCAGAACCACGACATCTCCCCATACGCGGGAGAGCTGCTGTTGGAACACCCCATTTTCTGTCTCCGTTCGTTGGTTCCGACGTGACAGGCCTGCCCGGGTGCCCCCGATCGTGAAGAAAATAACTTACGGCGTCAACAGCCGAGTAAAAGGAAAGTTTCTACAACCAGCCGTCAGCGTGATTGGCAGAACCGCGCTTCCGTCCTCGTCGCGGGAACCGTCCGGGTGTCCGGCCGCCGCTCGTTCTGGCCACACCAGGCCACGGAGGAGTGCTCCTCGGGCTGGAGACGGCATGGCCCGGCTCCGGTCGTCCGCTGACGGCTCCCGTTCTTCCGGCTCGGCGGCGCGCGCGGGACACTCGGTGAACGCCACCCGGTTCGCCGCGAGAATCGGGTGAGACTCCCATAGTCGGGCGGCCGCGACGGCATTCGCCGAGACTTCTGCGCGCGCCACGCGAACCGTCCGGCATCCGGCCGCTCCCTTGTTCTCCCTGGTCCTCGCTTCGGGCACCGCCTGGGGGCGGCGGAGGAGGCGAGGTGGCCGCGTGGTAGATGTCCTTGCCGACGAATTCGCGTCGGTCGAGGTAGGGAGTGGGCGGATGACGGCGGCGGAGCATCGGACATCGAGCGGTGGAGCACTCGATGAGGTCGACTCTTTGTTCCGCGCGCTCGTGGACGACGGTGAGGTGCCAGGGCTCGCGTACGGGATCGTCGACCGGGCGGGCGTGGTCCACGCGGCCGGGCACGGCGTCGCGCGCCTGGACGGTCCCCGCCCGGACGCGGCGACGGCCTTCCGCATCGCGTCGATGACCAAGAGCTTCACCGCCGCCTCGGTCATGATCCTTGTCGACGAGGGGGCGGTGCGTCTCGACGACCCGGTCAGCCGGTACGTTCCGGAGTTCGGCGCGGTGCGGCTCCCGACGACCGACTCCCCGCACGTGACGGTGGGGATGCTGCTGTCCATGTCGGGCGGGCTGCCGACGGACGACCCGTGGGCCGACCGTCAGGAGTCGATGAGCCGGGAGGAGTTCGGACGCCTGCTGACCGATGGCGTCCGGTTCGTCGGCGTTCCGGGCACCGGCTTCGAGTACTCCAACCTCGGCTACGCCGTCCTCGGCCGGGTCATCGAGGCCGCCTCCGGCACGCCGTACCAGGAGTTCGTGGACCAGCGGCTGCTCCGCCCGCTCGGGATGACGGCGACCGGGTTCGACACCTCGGTCGCGGCGCCGGGCGGCGTCGCGATGGGCCATTCCCGGCTCGACGGACGCTGGCATCCGGAGGCGTTCTCCGGGCCCGGGGTCTTCTCCGCCATCGGCGGGCTGTTCAGCACGGTCGAGGACCTCGGCCGGTGGGTGCGCTGGCTGGCCGACGCCTTCCCGGCCCGCGACGGCGTGGACGACGGGCCGTTGCGCCGGGCGTCGCGCCGGGACATGCAGCAGGTCCACCGGGCCGTGTTGCCGCCCCGGCCCGCAGGGAACCCGGACGACGGGGCGATGCCCGTCACCGTGGGCTACGGCCACGGCCTGATGATCCAGCAGGACCCGCTCTGGGGGACGGTCGTCGCGCACAGCGGCGGATACCCGGGCTTCGGGTCGCACATGCGCTGGCATCCCCGTACGGGCCTGGGCGTCATCGTGCTGACCAACGCCAGGTACTCCACGGGTCGCGTACCGGCGGCGGCCGCCCTGCGCGCCGTCCTCACGGACCTGGCCGACCCGCAGTCTCCCGAGGCGCTCTGGCCCGAGACGGTCCGGGCACGGACCGCCGTGGAGGAGCTCCTGCGCGGCTGGGACCCCGCCGTGGCCGGTGACTGGTTCGCCGACAACGTCGACCTGGACCTGGATCTGGCGCATCGCCGGGCCGAGATCGAGCGCCTGGTCGGCGAGGTGGGGCCGCTGCTCGATCCGGCCGCTCCAGAGGAGGTGATCCGGTCGGAGTCGCCGGCCCACGTCGTGTGGGAGGTCCGGGGCGTTCGCGGGCCGCTGCGCTGCGAGATCCGGCTGAACCCCCAGGACCCGCCCAAGATCCAGACGCTGAACGTGACCCGCGCGAACTGACACGGGACCTGCGGAGGCGATTCGTCCTGATTGTGCCCGTGATCGCCGAGCGTTCGGTTCGCCTCCCCGCCCGCCGCCGTCCGAGTGGCCGACACCGGCGGTGAGACGGGACGGAGCGGCCCCCGCCCGGTTAGGCTCGTCCCCACACGGCCAGCGCCTACCCCCAAGGCACGGAGAATGACTGCGAGCGACGACGTATCACCCCGGATTCCGGCCGACGGGCCGTCGTGCGATCGGAGGGGTCGATGAGCACGACGCCCGGCGAGGCGACGGCCGATCCGTCGACCTCCCTCGAGGAGGCCCGCAACCACGCCGAGAACGGTGACCTGGACCGCGCCGCGGAGCTCTTCCGCCGGGTGCTGGAGACCGGTGACACGGCCGAGCGCGCGCAGGCGGCGCTGGGCCTGGCGGTGGTGCTGGAGGGACGCGGCGACGACGAGGGCGCCCGGGAGGCCGATCGGCTCGCGGTCGCGACCCGGGACCCGGAGTACGGCCCGCGCGCCGCGTACCACCTCGCGCTGTCCTGGCAGCGGGCCGGCGAGCGCGACCAGGCCCGTGACGCCTGGCGCGCCGTCGTCGACTTCGGCAACCACGCCTACCTGCCGCCCGCCTACCTCGCGCTCGCCCAGATCGCCGACGAGGAGGGCGACGCCCGGCAGGCGTCCGAGTGGTGGGAGCTGGCCATCGCCACCGGCGACGAGGAGTACGCCCCCGTCGCCGCCCACGACCTGGCGCTACGCCTGATCGACTGGGGCGAGCCCGCGCGCGCCCAGCGGATCCTCGCCGGCGCGCTGGACCTCGTCGACCGAGGCCGCGACCCGCAGGCGCACGCCCGGCTCGCGGTCAGCCTGGGCATCGCCCACCTGGAGCAGGCGATCCACGCCTTCGGCAGCGTGACGCCGGGTGAGGACGCCGACCCGGAGGTCGTACCGCTCGCCATCGAGCTGCTCGCCCGGACGCTTCCGCTGCGCGGCCGGGACGACGCCGCCCAGGAGATCTGGCGGCGCGGCCTCGATGATCCGGCCCTCGGCGAGCACGTACGGGCCCGGCTGCGCCGTACGTTCGCCGCCGACGGGGAGGAGGACGCCTGGTGGGAGGGCGAGGTGGAGGCCGCCCTGCGCGCCGGCACGCTGCCCATGCTCACCGGCGAGGTGTTCGGCGCGCTCGACCACATGTACACCGTGATCGCCGCCCGCTACGCCCACGGCCCGGACGGCCTGCCCGCCGAGGCCTACGACGTGCTCGAGAACACCGTACGGGTGCCGGCCGCCTATCCGTGGGGCCGCGCGCTGCAGGACAGTTTCGCCGAGCGCCTCCGCCAGGCCCTGGGCTCCGACGTCCCCGTCCTGCCTCCGGACTGGCCCGCGGCCGACTGACCGAGGGCCCCGCGCGCGGCCGTCACGCCGCGACGTCACCCTGGCGGCCTTCGGCAAGGGGCGCTCGCCCAGCGCGATCGCGCGCCGACGTCAGTCCGCGATGTCGCGCTGGGCGATGACCTTGGTGATCCGGACCCGGACGAGAAGCTCGCCGGGCACCGCGTTGCGGGCGCCGTACGCCTCGGCGCGGTCGGCGCCCATGTAGCGGCGGCCGAGCGCGGTCGCCCACCGGAGCAGTTCGCCGGGATCGTCCGACAGGGACGCCTCGCCCCACAGCGAGACGAAGGAGTACGGCGGAGTCTCGTCGTCGACGCAGAACGAGATCCGGGGATCACGGCGCAGCGCCTTGCCCTTGATCCCCGAAGCCGCCGTCGTGAAGACCAGGTCGTTCCCGTCCAGAAGGAACCAGATCGGCGTGACGTGCGGTGTGCCGTCCTCCTTCACGACGGCCGCCTTGCCGGTACGGGTACCGGTCGACACGAAGTCGTGCCACTCTTCTTCGCTCATGGTCTCGGCCATGATCCGATTCTTCCCGAAAGGCGCACCGCCACGCGCGCCGGGATCAGGACACGGAGGTGCCGATCAGGTGGCCCACCACGAACGTCACCGCGGCGGCGACACCGCCCACGACGACCTGGCGGACGCCCGAGCGCACGGCCGGCCGCCCGTTCAGCACGCCGATGCCCGCGCCGACGCCGAACAGCGCCAGGATCGCGAGCCCGATCGCGGTCAGCAGCGCGACGGCGCCGCCGGTGATCAGGTAGGGCAGGACCACGACGAACGCGCCCAGCGCGAACGCGAGCAGGCTGGAGCCCGCCGCGCTCCACGGAGAGCCCAGCTCGTCCGGGTCCAGGCCGAGCTCCTCCCGCGCGAGCGTGTCGAGCGCGACCTTCTTGTCGCTCATGATCCGGTCGGCGAGGCGTTCGGCGTCGGCGCGGTCCAGACCCTTGGCGCGGTAGAGCAGGACCAGCTCCGCGTGCTCCTCCTCCGGGGTCTCCTCCAGCTCCTGCGCCTCCAGCGCGAGCTCCCGCTCGAACATCTCCCGTTGGCTGGACATGGAGACGTACTCCCCGGCCGCCATGGAGAAGGCGCCGGCCAGCAGTCCGGCGATCCCCGCCAGCAGGATCGCGGTGCGGGACGAGCCGGATCCCGCGAAGCCCATGACCAGGGCGGTGTTCGACACGAGGCCGTCGCTCACCCCGAACACGCCGGCCCGCAGCGCCCCTGAGCGGTCCGTACGGTGCCAGCCCTCCCGGCGCGAGATCTGCACGCGCGGGTCGGGCTTGCCGCCGTCGATGAGCTTGGCGAGCACGCGCGCGTGACCGCGTTCGTCGTCGGCCATCCCCGGGGCGGCGTCCGGGTCGCGGTCGTAGGTCCCCGCGTCCAAGCGTTCGGCGCGCTCGATCATCGGCAGGACCGCACGCGGGGAGAGCCGCCGCGCCGCCGTCGCGAGCAGCCGGGTGCGCATGCTGGGCGGTCCGGGCAGGGGCACCTCAGCCCCGGCCGCGCGCAGCTTCCCCTCCCAGTGCGCCGCGTGCCTGAGCTCCACGCTCGCCAGCTCCTCCAGGATCTCACGGCGCTCGCCGTCCTCGGCGACCGCAAGGCTGGAGTACAACGCCGCGGCGTCCCGCTCACTGGCGAGGAGTTCCTGCCAGCGTTTGACCTTCTGCCGATCGGCGGCGTTCCCCATAGCGCTCCTCAAAGACCGTCTCGTATCCGTAATCAACAACCTGCCGCGACCGAAAAGTCATTCCTCGAGGCTGCCGCGCGACACCCTCCGTGACGGGGGCCGGCCGGCCGCGGAGTACGGTTTCCGCATGGACATCGCGACCCCGCAGGGTCCGGCCGAGGTGACCTTGGACGAACCGGCGGATCCGGCGTTCCTCCTGGTCCTGACCCACGGGTCGAACGGCGGGGTCGACGCCCCCGACCTGCTGGCCGTCCGCGAGGAGGCGCTCGCGCTCGGTGGGGCGGTGGCGCGCGTGCTGCAGCCGTTCCGCCGTGCGGGACGGCGGGCGCCCGGTTCCGCTCCCCGGCAGGACGAGGCATGGCTCACCGTGATCGCCGCGCTGCGGGAGAGGTTCCCCGACGTGCCGCTGATTCAGTGCGGGCGGAGTAATGGGGCGCGGGTCGCCTGCCGCACGGCGCTGAAGGCCGGCGCGCGCGGAGTGATCGCGCTGGCGTTTCCGCTGCATCCACCCGGAAGACCCGAACGTTCGCGCGCGGACGAGCTGAGAGCCGCGGGCGTGGAGGTCGTGGTCGTCAACGGCGACCGTGATCCGTTCGGTGTCCCGGACCCCGCGGACGCGACCTGTGTCCAGGTCCTGCCGGGAGAACGGCACGATCTGGCCAAGAGGCCCGCCGCGGTGGGGGCGGTGGTGGGGGAGTGGCTGCGCCGGTGGAGCACCGGGTCGCGCTGATATCCCCCGGGTCGATGGTCATTTCGGACTGGTCCCCCGAAGAGAAACGCGTCACGCCGCCGTGTGAGCCGGAACGTCGGTCGGGCGGTGCGGTGCGATGATCCCCCCGTCAGGGAGCAGTTCGCCGGTGTCCTCGAACAGCAGGACCCCGTTGCAGAGCAGACTCCATCCCTGCTCGGGGTGGCAGGTGATGGTGCGAGCGGCCTCACGGTCGGGTGCGGTCGCCGAGGGGCATGGCGGCTCGTGCGGGCACATCTGCGTGCCTCCGGTCTCGACTACTCGTAGGTGCGGTTGCCTCATGTCACTAAGACGTCTTCGAGTGTGCTGCGGTTCGCCCGCGCGCCGATATGGCCCGGGTGGGCGGTTTTCCGAAGGCCCCAGTGACTCCTCGTGACAGAGATCACTTTACGGCTTATCGGTCCGTACCCGCATCCAAATCGGCCAAAGAACAACTCTCAGTACAGACAACGATCTGTCCCCGTGACCACCGTCCCCACGTCGCGGCCCACGCGGGGCGGCCTCAGTCGGTCCGGTGGCCGACGTCGTTCACCCACTCGGGGCCGATGTCCTGGAGGGAGTAGCCGTCGGGGTAGGAGCGCGTGGACGGCTTCTTCGGCCGGGACGACGGGCGCGGGGGCAGCAGCCGTACGGCGAGCGCCCGCGCCTTGAGGGCCCGGTGCGCGCCGATCTCCATGATCCGCGGTGCGCGCGGCAGGCCCAGGGCCTGCCGCAGCGGCGCGTCGGTCAACGCGAGGACGCTCTTGCGGGCGAGCGGGCGCAGGAACCGGGGGAACCAGTCCTCGAAGATGGCGATCGTCGCCTCCGCCACGCGATGGTTCTCGGGGGTGTAGGCGTAGTTCTTGCGCTCGTACCGGTCGAGGAACTCGGCGAACTCCTCGTAGGTCGCCGGGATCTCCTTCAGCCCCATGAGCCGGCCGATGTGACGGAACGTGTTGACCGTCGCCCGTACCTCGTGCCTGCTGTACGGCCGCCAGCCGTAGTCCGTCATCCAGCGGACCGGGATGACCACGAACGTCGACAGGACGTACAGGAAGTCGTCATTGGTGATCGAGTACCGGCCGTGCATGCGGTTCATGCGGCGGATGGCGGCACGGCCGCGTTCGGAGTCCAGACCGCCGTCCTGCGTCATCTCGTACAGCAGGACCACGGTGTCGTCGTAGCGCTTCTGTCCGTGCCGGGCGAACTCCCCGGTCCGGTCGAGCAGTCCGCCGATCGACGGGACCGCGTACGTACGGAAGAGCGCGAGTTCCAGGGACCGCTGGAGGTCCCACGGGAACTCGTATTCGGCGCTGATCCGATAGATGTCCTGGTAGTCGCGCTCGGGGTCGAGGGCCTGGAGTTGCCGTAGACGGGTATAGCGGGCCATCCCGAATCTCCGTATAAGGGGGTGATTACCGGATTCGGACTCCATGATCGTACGGGAGACGGCCGCCCCCACGGCAAGGGCCGTGCCACGAGAGCCGGGCATGGCGGGGAAGACCCGGCGCGGCAGACCGGGGTGTGAGAGACACGCGGCGTGAAAGACCGCGGCGTGAGAGACCCGCGTGGGGGGAGGCCCGGACGGCGGAGGGCCGCGGTGAGACTCCGGCGGTGCGCCGTCCGGTTCTTAGAAGAAGCCGGCGAGGACGCGGTCGAGGCCCGCGGTGAACCGTCCGTCCTGGTCCACGTCGCCGGGCGTCGTCTCGGTGGCCTGCTCGCGAGCCTCCAGGGCGACCGCGCCGAGCAGGTAGCCGAGCAGGACGTGCGCGCCGACGGCCGCCTCCGCCTCCGGCAGGCCGGCCGCGCGCAGCAGTTCCCGTACGGAGACGGTGGTCGCCGTGAGCGCCCCCGGATTGCGCCGGGTGACGATGAGGGGCATCACGCCGACGTGCTCGAGCAGCCGGCCCCGGTAGGCGTGGGCCCAGGCGCGCAGCCGCTCGCGGGGGTCGCCGTCGCCGGGCGGCACCGGCAGCGCCGCGACGTGGGCGATGAGCTGCTCGAGGAGCTGTTCCTTGCCGTGCGGGAGGTGGTGGTAGATCGCCATCGCCTCGACCTGCAGCGAGTCGCCGAGGCGACGCATGGTCAGCCGGCCCAGGCCCTGACCGTCGATGAGGTGGAGCGCGGTCTCGATGATGCGCTCGCGCGTGAGCGGTTCCCGCTGCGACATGATCGCACCTTACTACGTAAAGGCGGTCGCCTGGAAGAGGATCCCGACTGCGTGTCACGGTGCCGTACCCTCTAACCTTGGCTCGGAGAGCATCGAGGAGAGAAGGGGAGCCGCCATGGTCCTGGGTCGCAAGGTGAGCCCGGAGGTCGCTGAGCACCACGCCGCGGACAAGGAGCTCGCCGGCGAGCTGCGCGACCGGCTCGCCGCCGCGCAGGACGCGGAGCGGGAGTTCCACGCCGCTCAGGTCGAGGGCCGTCCGCTCGACCGGCTGCGCCCGCTGGCGGTCGCCTACGACCGCGCGCTGTACGCCGCGCTCCTCGCCGCGGAGGCGGCCGAGCGCGTGGCGATGGGCCCGAAGGTGTACGAGCACGGCGACGCCAAGCAGCGCCGCGCCGCGCAGATCGCCGCCCGCAAGGCACGGGCCAAGGCGAGCGTCCGCCCCTACGTCCACGAGGTCGACCGGCTGCGCACGCTGCGCGAGGCGCACAAGCTGGCCGTGCGCACGACCTCGGCCGCCCACGTCTGAGGCGTAGCACCACCACGCGTGACCGGCTTCGCGCCGCGCCCGGACGCCGGGCGCGGCCGCCGGACGGCGTGTCGACGGAATACGGGCGTGACCCGACCGGTACGGGGGCGGACCGGTCGCCGCGCGAAGACTCGCGCCGCCATGGGGCACGTCCGGGTGACCTGGCCGATAGAGGACCTTGACCCTCGGTGCGATTGGCTCGCGCCGTCGCCACTTGTCCATGAAATCGCCGCTGGATTTCGTCCAACGGGTACAAGGCAGTGCCCCACCAGCGTGAACACGGCCCGGTCGGAGTGGCACGGGCCGATGAACTTTGAGACTCTACCGACTCAGGTGTCGTCGTGGGCAACAGCGGCCGTCCCGGCCACGGCGACGCGGCCAGCAGGAAGTGCTCTGTCCGGGGGGATCAGTTGGAGCGCACGCCGCCTGATCGGCGAGACCTTCTCGGCGCATGCCGGGAAGGCGTCATCGCCATCTGCGAGCTTGCCGCGCACTTCTCCGACTGGTCCGTGCCCACGCCGTGCAAGGAGTGGGAGGCCATCGACCTGGCCGGTCACCTGCGCTGCGTCGCGGAGAACTTCCACGAGTACCTCAACGACGCGCCGAACAGCAGGCTGTCCCGGCTGTTCGCCCAGGACGCCCCGGCGGCACTCATGATGCGTCAGCTGTCGCGGCAGAACGCCGCCGAGCTGGCCGTGCTGCCGTCCGCCGAGGGGCGGGACCACATCGTCGCGTTCGCCGTCTCGGCCGAGGCGTACTCCGACCGGCTGCTCGACGTGTGGGACGAGCCGTACCTCTCCTACCGTGGCACGAAGCTGACCGCGGGCGACTACGCCGGGGCGGTGTGCGTCGAGTGGCACCTGCACGCCTGGGACCTGGCCCGCGCGCTCGACAAGGACCACCGGCCCAGTCGCCCGGACGTGATCGCGGACGCCTGGCGCACCGGGGTCCCGCACCTGCCGGCGCCGGGCCGGGGCGACGAGTGGGAGGCCGTGCTGCGCGCGTCCGGGCGGTCGCCGGACTGGCATCCCGAGTGACGGCCGCGGGCCGCGTTTCGCCGGATGAGCCACGGTTCCGGAGATCGTGGGGTCGTCAGGGTCGGTTTCCGGTCACGCGCCCCTTCAGCTGAGGGTCGGTGATGCCGCCGGGACAGGCCATCCGGCCGATGTCCCAGCCGGCACGTCGGGCACCGGCCTGATACGCGCTTTCGTAGAAGGCGAGTACCGTCGCGCGTGGGTCGGGTTCCGCTCGTGCGTCGTCGTAGGTCAGGACGGCCAGGTGGCTGCCTCGCTGTGCGATCCATCGCGCCGTGGCCGGCTGGAGGGGTTCCGTGTGCAGGCCTTCGGGCTCGGGCGCCGTGTAGGAGTAGAAGGCCGGTGCGGGGAACGAGTCGTCTCCGAACCAGAAGCCGAAACTGATCACTTCGCGGGAATAGGCCTCACGGGTCACCGGGTCGACGTCGGCAGGCTGATCGATCACTCGGTCGGAGAATCGCGTATAGGCGATGTCGAAGGTATGCCAGAAATGGTGTACCGGGCTGACCTTGCCCGAATATCTCCCGGCGAACTCCTCCAGGACGAGATTCACCTGGCTGAGCACCTGCCAGTAGCGCGTCACCATCGATGGGTCGTAGGCGGTGTGCTCGGTGTCGTCGGCGAACGGCCGGTCGGAGTCGGGGAGGTCGAACGGCCGGGGAATGTTCACATCGACGTGGACGTCCAGAGCCGCCAGTGCTCGCATCACCTCGCGATAGAAGAGCGCCACCGACTTGCCGGGGAGCGGAAATGACACGCTTCTGCCGTCCACCGTCGAGACGATCAGCTCATGTGCGATGAAGTCGAAGTCGACCGTGAAGATCGGATTGCCGTTGATCAGTCCCATCGGCCGGGTGGTCAGGCCGCGTCCGGTGAGATGAAACGGGGCGTGCCACCAATGGTTGCGCCGGGCACCCGACGCGAGTCGTATCTTTCCCACGACCTGGGCGAATCGGTGAAGCGTTTCTTTTGTATCCTGCCAGTCGGCCAACGGTATGGCGGGAAAAAGCTCCATGTAGTTCCCTTCCAAGGCAGTCATATTGATCAGCTGCGCCTGTCCCCTGTGGCGATCCTACGTTCGGCTTCGAACGCGAGGGTCTGTTCGGCGGGCCGGCGACACCGGGGTACCCGGCTGCGGCCGGACGGGCCGTATCCCGAGTGACGGCTCCGGGCCGCGGGTTCACTCGGCGAGCAGCGGCTCCAGCAGCCGGTGCGGCCGCCGGAGCGCTCGCGAGACCGCGTCGTCCCGGTGCGGCCGGTCGGCGCCCGGGCCGGGCCGTACCTCCAGCTCCTCGGGCGGGGCGAACCGCCCGCACGCCGGGCAGGTGCCCGTCCGGTCGACGCGCGTGCCACAGGTGAGATGGGTGTAGAGCCGGCTCGGACCGAACGGCGACAGATGCTCCCCGCCCCAGTGACCGAGCGCGTTCAGCGCGGGCCAGAGCTCGCGGCCGCGTTCGGTGAGCACGTACTCGTGACGTCGCGGTGACTCCTGGTACGGCCGCCGGGTGAGCACCCCGGCGTCCACGAGGGCCTGCAGGCGCGTCGCCAGCACCGCCCGCGGGATGTCCAGATGGGCGAGGAAGTCGCCGTAGCGGCGTACGCCGTAGAAGGCGTCCCGGACGATGAGCAGCGTCCACCGCTCGCCGAGCAGTTCGAGGGCGCGGGCGAGCGCGCAGTCCTGTGCCTCGTAGTCCTTGCCGAGTGCCATGGGGTCCAGGTTAGTTCATTCAACGAACTGACGTGTTACAGTTCGCCGGTCGTTAGTTCAATGAATGAACCGAGGTGATGACCGTGCAGACGACCGTGCCGGTCGGCGGACGCGTCCGGGAGGGGCGAACGCTCGCCGTCGTCTCCGCCGCGACGATGCTCGCGCTGATGAACTACAACGCGACCTTCTCCACGCTCGCCGCCATGGCCCGCGACCTGAACGCGGGAACGGCGGGGCAGACCTGGATCCTCGGCGGCATCGCGCTCGGCACCGCGGTGCTGCTGCTGGCCGTGGGCGGCCTCGCCGACGACCATGGACGCAAGCGGGTCTTCGTCGCCGGGGCCGGCACGCTGGCGGCCTCCAGCGTGGTGTGCGCCGTCGCCCCGACGACGACGGCCTTCGTCGTCGGCCGGCTGCTCCAGGGCGGAGCGACCGCCGCTCTGCTGGCGGCCGGGCTGGGGCTCATCGGCCACGCCTTCCCGGCCGGACCGGAGCGCGCCCGCGCGACCGGGATGTGGGGCGCGATGCTCGGCCTGGGGATCGCCCTCGGGCCCGAGGCCTCCGCCGGGCTGGCCGAGCTCGCCGGCTGGCGGGCGTGGTACGTCGCCGCGGCGGTCGCGTCCGTCGCCCTGGCCGCCGCGGCCCGCGCCGCGCTGCGGGAGTCCCGGGCCGAGGCGCGGCGCAGGGCCGATGCCGCCGGTGTCCTGACGCTGGGCCTGGGAGTCGCGGCGCTGCTCGGCGCGATCACCCTGGGGCGCGGGGGATGGGCCAGGGCCGAGGTGCTCGCGCTGTTCGCCGCGGCCGTCGTTCTCCTGGCGGCGTTCGTGGTCGTGGAGTCGCGGACCCGTGAGCCGCTGCTCGACCTTCGGCTGCTGCGCCGGGCGGACTTCGCGGTCGCCACCGGCGGGGCGTTCGTCACGGGCGTCGCGGTGATCGGGCTGATGAGCTACCTGCCGACGGTGGTGGGCCGCGTACTCGGCGCGCCGCCGCTCCTCGCGGGCGCCGTGCTGACGCTGTGGTCCGGCGTCGCGTTCGCCGTCTCCCTCCAGGTCCGCCGCCTCGCCGCCGAGGGCCGTCACCTCATCGCGGCCGGCCTCGTGCTGTGCGCGCTCGGGGACCTCGCTCTGATCGGCCTGTCCGCCGACTGGGGATGGTGGCGGCTCGTCCCCGGCCTGGTGGTCAGCGGGGCGGGCAGCGGCCTGCTGAACGCCGCGCTCGCCCGGATGGCCGTCGAGAGCGTGCCGCCGTCCCGTACGGCCATGGGGTCGGGCGCGAACAACACGGCCCGCTACATCGGCGCCTCGATCGGGGTCGCGGTCGTGGTCGCCATCGCCACGTCCGGGCCGAGCCCGACCCGGGGCGCCGACGTCGCCCTGGCCGTCTGCGCCGTGATCGCCCTCGCCGGCGCGCTGGCCGCCCTCGCCGTGCGCCGCGGCCGATGAGCGCGGTGCCTCTAATCGGTCCTCCGGCGAAGGAGGGCGCATGGCCGAGGCGTCGTGGCGCCGTCGGCGGTGAATCCCAAGGCGCGGGCATGTGTACGTCAAGTGATGGCGCGGTACAAGAAGCGTGGCGTGTTTCTTGTGACCGGTACGCAACGACGTACCGGGCGGGAGACGCCAGACTGTCGGGCACTCGTCAGTGGAAGGGTGGCCGTGTTCTTCTCGCTCCTCAAGCACGTCTTGCTCGGGCCGCTCCTGAGGATCGTCTTCCGGCCGAAGGTGACCGGCACGGTTCCGGACGGCGCCGCGATTCTCGCGTCCAATCACCTCTCCTTCTGCGACTCGCTGTTCCTGCCGCTGATGGCGCCGCGCAAGGTCGTCTTCATCGGCAAGGAGGAGTACTTCGTCGGTACCGGGCTCAAGGGGCGGCTCATCGCGGCCTTCTTCCGGGGGGTCGGCACGATCCCGGTCGACCGTCGCGGCGGCTCCGAGGCGGCCGACGCGCTCGACACGGCGCTGCGCGTGCTCCGACAGGACCGGCTGTTCGGCATCTACCCGGAGGGCACCCGCTCTCCGGACGGCCGGCTCTACCGGGGCAAGACCGGCGTGGCCCGGCTGGCCCTCGCCTCGGGCGCGCCGGTGGTGCCGTGCGCGCTGATCGGCACCGACAAGGTCCAGCCCATGGGGCACAAGCTGCCGAAAAAGATCATGCGGGTGGAGGTGCGGTTCGGCGAGCCGATGCGGTTCGGCGAGGACGCCGACCCCCGCGCCGTCACCGACGAGATCATCGCGGCGATCCAGAAACTGTCCGGCCAGGAGTACGTCGACGTCTACGCCGCCTCCGTCAAGAACCGCTGACGGACCCGCCGGGAGGCGGGGAACAGTTCCGCGCCCCACGCGGTTGAACGGTGTGGCGGGCTACGCGGGCCGGACGAACCCGGACTCGTACGCCGTGATCACCGCCTGGGTGCGGTCCCGGGCTCCGAGCTTGGCCAGCAGGTTGCCCACGTGGGTCTTCACGGTCTCCACGCTCACGACGAGGTCCGCGGCGATCTCCGCGTTCGACAGGCCCCGGGCCATCAGGGTGAGGACCTGCTCCTCGCGCTCGGTGAGCCGCGCCCGCCGCACCCGGTCGGTCGAGTGACCCGCGCCGTGCCGGGCGGCCAGCTCCCGGATCGCCGCCGGGAACAGCAGTGAGTCGCTGAGCGCGACGGTGCGGATCGCCTGCAGGATCTCCGGTGGACGGGCCCGCTTGAGCAGGAAGCCGCTCGCGCCGGCGCGCAGCGCCTCGTACACGTAGTCGTCGTTCTCGAACGTCGTGATGACCAGGATCCGCGGCGGCTCGGGGACCGCGCCGAGGATGGTGCGGGTCGCCTGGATGCCGTCGACGGCGGGCATGCGGACGTCCATCAGGACCACGTCGGGACGCAGCGTGCGGACCATCGGCAGCACTTCGGCGCCGTCGGCGGCCTCGCCGACGACCGTGAAGTCCGGTTCGGCGTCGATGATGGCGCGCAGGCCGGTGCGGATCAGCGGCTCGTCGTCCGCGATGAGGATGTCGGTCACCGTCGTTCGAGCTCCAGAGTGGGGACGACCGGGATGGCGACGTGCACGCGCCAGCGCGAGCCGTCGAGGCCGGCGCTCGAGCGCCCGCCGAGAAGGGTGACGCGCTCTCGGACGCCGCGCAGGCCGCTGCCGCCGCCCGCCCGCGGCGCGGCGACGGACCCGACGGGGTTCGTCACCTCGAGTTCGAGCCGGTCGGCGCACACCCCGAGCCGCACGTCGACCGGAACCTTACCGGCGTGCCGGAGGACGTTGGTGAGCGCCTCCTGCAGGATGCGGTACGCCTCCCGGGACACCACGGCCGGGATGCCCTCGGTCGGGCCGACCTCGGCGCGCACCTCGGCGCCGGCGGACCGGGTCTGCTCGAACAGCCCGGTCACGTCGGCGAGCGTACGCTGCGGGGTGCGAGCGCTCGGGTCCTCGCGCAGCAGGCCGAGCACGTGGTCGAGGTCCTCCAACGCCGTCCGCCCGGTCTCCTCGATCGCCGACAGCGCTCGGCGCGCGAACTCCGGGTCCGTGTCGAGCAGGCGGACCGCCGCGCCGGCCTGAAGAGTGGTGACGGTCAGCGCGTGCCCGACGGAGTCGTGCAGTTCCCGCGCCAGCCGGTTGCGCTCGATGAGCTGTTCCGCCTGGCGTTCGAGCTGCACCAGCCGGTCCGCCGGTGACGGGCCGAGCAGCGCCGGCGCCAGCCGGGCCAGCAGCGCTCCGACGCCCGCCCCCAGGCAGACGACCAGCGGCAGCACGACGAGCGCCAGGAGCACGTACGCCGCGGCGAGCAGTACGGAAGAACCGCCGAACACCTCACGGAGGGCGTTCTCGCCGCCGAACGCCTTCTGCAGCAGCACCAGGGCGAAGGGCAGGGCGAACACGGCGGCCAGCCCGGTGCCGCCGCCGACGCCGATGTGCAGGACCCACCACGCGGCGGTACGCCGGCGGGACCGCCATGAGCGCATCCCCTCCGCGGTCTCCGCGGGCAGTCGTACGCCCAGCAGCGTCTCGGCGGCGGTCCGGGACAGGATCCGCACGGCGGGGATGAACGCCACCGCGCTGGAGACGGCGACGTAGGCGAGCAGCATGACCAGCGACTGCAGCACCTGGTCGGCGGGCAGTCGTCCCGCGCTGCCCATGATCTGGAGCAGCGCGACGTAGATCAGGAGGTACGGCACCAGGATCGCCGTGCCGCCGAGAAGGAACGTCCAGCGGCGGTACGTCGTCACGCTGACGAGCGGGCGGACCAGGGACTTCACGCTGGAATCCTCGCAGAGCGGCGGCCCGCCCCGCCTCCCCCGGAGGAGCGAGGTTCCGGCGGCCGGAGAATCCACGGCTGGTGCGTCGGGCGTCCCTGTGCTATATCTTGGGCACAACGCCGGGATTTCCGCCCGATCGGAAAAGGCGTTCTCTCCTCAGGGTCGTTTCCCACCCGCCGCCGTTGAGTTCTCCGGCAGGCGACGTTCCATCTCTCGCAGGACTCTCGTCGTTTCGCGCACCGTTCCGCCGTGCGCGTCATCTCCGGCGGCCCACCGCGCCGCCCATTCTCCGCGCGCCGTCATCGGCGACGGCGCCGCGTTCCGAAAGGATTTCCATGACCATCACCCTCGAACCCACCGCCCCGTCCCGCGCGCCCGATTCCCGGGAGAACCCGGCGACGCCCGTCTCCGGCGTCCTGGACGTCGGCGACAAGCACGCGTTCGTCCGGGCCTCCGGCTACCTGCCCGGCCCGGTCGACGCGTACCTGTCCCTCGCGCAGGTCAACAAGCTCGGACTGCGCCCCGGCGACCGGATCGAAGGCGCGGCCCGCCGCCCGCGGCCGGACGACAGGCGGCAGAAGTTCCAGGCGCTCGTCCGCGTCGACACCGTGAACGGGCTGCCGCCGGAGAACGCCGCGGCGCGGCCGCGATTCGCGGACCTGACGCCGCTCCATCCCCGGGAACGGCTGCGCCTGGAGACCGATGGAAAGAACCTGGCCGGCCGGGTCGTGGACCTGATCGCGCCGATCGGAAAAGGCCAGCGCGGGCTCATCGTCGCGCCGCCGAAAGCCGGCAAGACGATGATGCTGAAATCCCTCGCCACCGCCATTCGCAGCAACCATCCCGAATGCCACCTGATGGTCGTGCTCGTGGACGAGCGGCCCGAAGAGGTCACCGACATGCGGCGATCCGTCGACGCCGAGGTCGTCCACTCGACGTTCGACCGGCCCGCCGCCGAGCACGTCGCCGTCGCCGAACTCGCGATCGAGCGCGCCAAGCGGCTCGTCGAACTCGGGCAGGACGTCGTCGTCATCCTCGACTCGATCACCCGGCTCGGGCGGGCGTACAACCTCGGCGCGTCGTCGGGCAGCCGCATCCTCGCCGGCGGCGTGGCCACGACGGCGATCCACCCGCCGCGCCGGTTCCTCGGCGCCGCCCGCAACATCGAGGAGGGCGGCTCGCTGACCATCCTCGCGTCCGTGCTGGTCGAGACCGGCTCCCGGATGGACGACGTCTTCTTCGAGGAGTTCAAGGGGACCGGCAACATGGAGCTGCGGCTCAGCCGCGAGCTGGCCGACAAGCGGATCTTCCCCGCCGTCGAGGTCACCGGCTCCAGCACCCGCCGCGACGACCTGCTGATGTCGCCGGCGGAGCTCGAGGTCGCCGCCCGGCTGCGCCGGGTCCTGCACGCGCTCGGCCCGCAGGAGGCCGCCGAGCTCCTCATCGGCAGGCTGCGCGACACGACCTCCAACGCCGAGCTGAGCCGGATCGTCCTCACCACGTCGCGCTGAGGGACCGGACGGCGGAGCGTCACGGGCGCAGGGCCGGCCGCAGCGCGAACCCGCGGCGGAGCCTCACGGGCGCAGGGCCAGCCGCAGCGCGAACCCGAGGAACGCCGTCCCGGCGACCCGGTCGAGCACACTCCCCACGGCGGGCCGCCGCAGCAGCCCTCCCAGCCGGTCCGCCAGCACGGCCAGCAGGACGCACCAGAGGAAACCTTCGGCGACGTGCACGCCCGTCAGCAGGAGGCTCCACGGCAGTACCGGCGCGCCCGCCGGCACGAACTGCGGCAGCAGCGACAGGTAGAAGACCCCGACCTTCGGGTTGAGCGCGTTGGTCAGCAGTCCCATGAGGAACCGGTTCCGGCCGGACGGGCCGGCCGCCTCACCCGTCTCCTCCCCGCGGATCAGCAGCCGCACGCCCAGATACAGCAGGTAGGCGGCGCCCGCCCAGCGCAGCACGGTGTACAGCGTGTGCGAGGCCGCGAGCACGGCGGTCAGGCCGAGACCGGCGGCGGCGCCCCACCACAGACATCCGACCTGGATGCCGAGCGCGGCGATCAGCGCCGCTCGGCGGCCCTGCGCGATCGCGGTGCGCAGCACGAGGAGCGAGTCCGGGCCGGGGACGAGCGTGAGCAGTGCCGCGACCCCGGCGAACGTCAGCAGCGCCATCACTCCACCGTCACGCTCTTGGCGAGGTTGCGGGGCTTGTCGACGTCGTGGCCCAGCGCCACGGCGGCGTGGTAGGCCAGGAGCTGCAGCGGGATCGACAGCAGGATCGGGTCGAGCTCGGGTTCGTTCTTGGGGACGACGATCGCGTCCTCGCCGAGCTCGCGGTGCCCGACCGTCAGGACGCGGCCGCGCCGGGCACGGATCTCGCCGAGCGTCGACAGGTTCTTGTCCAGCAGCTCGTCGTCCGGAACGACGGCCACGGCGGGCAGCTCCGGGCTGACCAGCGCGAGCGGGCCGTGCTTCAGCTCGCTGGCCGGGTACGCCTCGGCGTGCACGTAGGAGACCTCCTTGAGCTTCTGCGCGCCCTCCCGCGCGACCGGCCAGCCGCGCACCCGCCCGACGAACAGCATGCTCCGGTACGCGGCGAACTCCCGCGCGAGCTCGGCGATCCGGTCCTCCTGCTTGAGAACCTCCTCGATCTGCGCGGGCAGCGCCCGCAGGCCCTCGGCGATCCGCCGCCCGTCCGCCGGGGACAGGTCGTGGATGCGGCCCAGGTGCAGCGCGAGCAGCGCGAACACCACCGCCGTCGAGGTGTACGCCTTGGTCGACGCCACGGCGATCTCCGGGCCGGCGTGCAGGTAGACCCCGCCGTCGCACTCGCGGGCGATCGCGCTGCCGACCGCGTTCACGACACCGAGCACCCGGCCGCCCTTGCGCTTCAGCTCCTGCACGGCGGCGAGGGTGTCGTACGTCTCGCCGGACTGGCTCACCGCGACGTACAGGGTGTCCGCCTCGACGACCGGGTTGCGGTAGCGGAACTCCGAGGCGGGCTCGGCGTCGGCCGGGATGCGGGCGAGCTCCTCGATGAGCTGGGCCCCGACCTGCCCGGCGTAGTACGCCGAGCCGCAGCCGAGGATCTTCACCCGGCGGATCTCCCGCGCCTCGCGCGGATCCAGGTTCAGGCCGCCCAGGTGCGCGGTGTGAAAGCGCAGATCCAGGCGGCCGCGCAGCGCGCGCTCGACCGCGGCCGGCTGCTCGTGGATCTCCTTGCGCATGAAGTGCGTGTAGCCCTCGGCGTCGTAGGCGGCCTCCTCGGCCTCGATGAGGGACGGCTCCTTGCGTGTCGCGCGCCGGTCCAGTGTCGAGGTGCGGAACCCGTCGGCCCGCACGGTCGCCAGCTCACCGTCGTCCAGGTGCACGACCTGCCGCGTGTAGCGCACCAGCGCGGCGACGTCGGAGGCGGCGAACATCTCCTTCTCCCCGATGCCGAGCACGACCGGGCTGCCGTTGCGGGCGACGACCAGCACCCCGGGGTGGCGCGCGTCCACCACGGCGATGCCGTACGTCCCGACGACCCGTGACAGCGCCTCCCGTACGGCGTCCTCGAGCTCCGCCTCGCCGGACCGGGCGATCAGGTGGGGGAGCACCTCGCTGTCGGTCTCGGAGGAGAAGGCGACGCCGTCGGCGGCCAGCTCGGCGCGCAGTTCGTCGGCGTTCTCGATGATGCCGTTGTGCACGACGGCGATCGACCCGGCGACGTGGGGATGGGCGTTCGCGTCGCTCGGCTCGCCGTGGGTGGCCCAGCGCGTGTGCCCGATGCCCGGCGCGCCCTTGAACCGGGCGGGCAGCTCGGCCGCCAGCTCGCCGACGCGCACCTTGGCCTTGCGGACGCGCAGGTCACCCGCGCGGCCGAGGACGGCCAGACCCGCCGAGTCGTAGCCCCGGTACTCCAGGCGGGCCAGCCCCTCGGCCAGGATCGGGACGGCGTCCCGCGGGCCGACGTAGGCCACGATTCCGCACATCAGGTCTCCTTCATCCGTAGACGATGCGGCGAAGCTGGCGTAGCGAGAGCTCCGGGGGAGAGACCCGCCACGACGGCAGCTCGGCGGCGATGCGTTCGAAGATCCGGTCGTTCGTCAGCCCGCGCGCCTTCAGCTCGGCGTGCCGCCGGCGGACGAAGTCCTCGGCGGGCTCGGCGAAGTAGGCGAGCACGTCGGCGACGACACGCGCCGCCTCGCCGGGACTCAGCGGCGACGTACGGCTGAGGTGGGCGACGAGCTCGTCATGGGGGTGTCCGGACACGAGCGACGATGTTGCCGGGTCTGGAATCGCAAAAGCAAGAATTCTGCCCGGAATCGGGCAGGATCCTCATCGAGAGGTGGGTGGCAGGTGGTCGGAGGTGTGTCGCCGGGCTTTTCTTGACCGCTCGTTACAGATTTGGCTATCGTCCTCGTCATGGCACGGACCCGGGAGTTCGACACCGACACGGTCGTCCGGTCGGCGATGGAGCTGTTCTGGCGGCGCGGCTACGAGGCCACCTCGATCCAGGACCTGGTGGACGCGACCGGGCTGGGGCGCGGCTCGCTCTACGCGGCCTTCGGCAGCAAGGACGGGCTGTACGAGGCGGGCCTCCGGCGCTATGTCGAGATGTCCTCGGCGCGGATGACGGCTCGCCTCGAACGGGACGTCCCGATCCGGGAGGTCATCGGCGACCTGCTGCTGTCGCTGGTCGACGAGGCGGCGCGGGACGCCGACCGGCGCGGCTGCCTGGTGACGAACACCGCGGTCGAACGGCTTCCGCACGACGCCGTCTCGGGGCGCATCGTCGCCGACGCGCTCGGGGGAGTGCGCGAGTCGATCGCGGCCGCGCTCACCCGGGCACGGGAGCGCGGGGAACTTTCTCCGGACGCCGACGTCCCGGGGCTGGCCGACTTCTTCATCACGGCCATCCAGGGGCTGCGTGTCATGGCGAAGGCCGGGCCCGACCGGCGGCGGCTGACCGGCGTCGTCGAGACGGCCCTCGGCGTGCTGCCGTGACGTGGCGGGCGCTCGGCGCCGCGTCATGCCCGAAATATGTAACGAGCAGTCAAGAAAGAGGAGACGGACCGATGACCGTGGCACTGCTGGGCACCGGGATCATGGGCGCGGCGATGGCCCGCAACCTGCTGGCGCAGGGCGTCGACCTGCGGGGCTGGAACCGCACGCGGGCGAAGGCCGAGGCCGTCGAGGGCCTGAAGGTCGCCGACGGTCCCGCCGAGGCGGTGGAGGGCGCCACCGTGATCATCACGATGCTGAACGACGGCGAGGCCGTGCGCCAGGCGATGGAGCAGGCCGCCCCGAGCCTGCGGGAGGGACAGATCTGGGCGCAGATGAGCACGGTCGGCCTCGCGCCGCTGGACGATCTGCGCGCGATCGCCGAGCGGCACGGTCTCGTGTTCGTCGACGCCCCGGTGCAGGGCAGCCGCCAACCCGCCGAGCAGGGACAGTTGGTCGTCCTCGCCTCCGGGCCGGAGGCCGCCCGGGAACCTTTGCGCCCGGTGTTCGACGCGGTCGGCAAGCAGACGCTGTGGCTCGGCCCGGCGGGGGCGGGCAGCAGGCTCAAGCTCGTCACGAACACCTGGGCCCTCACCCTCGTCTCCGGGGTCGGCGAGGCCCTCGGTCTGGCCCAGGCCCTGGGCGTCGACCCGCGGGCGTTCCGCGACGTCGTCGGTGCCGGTCCGATGAACAGCGCGCTGTTCCAGCAGAAGGCCGCCGCGATCATCGAGCGCGACTTCGCGCCGACCTTCACCGTGGCAGGCGCCGAGAAGGACACCCGGCTGATCTGTGCGGCCGGCGCCTCCGCCGGGGTCCGGATGGACGTCATGGAGGCCGCCCGCGAACGCTTCCGGCGGGCCGCCCTCGCCGGCCACGCCGAGGAGGACATGGCGGCCGCCTACTTCGCCGCCTTCACCGCCTGACGGGGCGATGGAAGAACGAACGGCCGTCACTGGCCGTGGCGGCCGTTCGCGGGTCAGTCGGTGACGATTCGGCCCGGCTGCCGGATCAGCAATCCGAGTCGAGCGTCACGACGCTGAGCGAATCGTCGGGCAGGACGCCCGTCCGCCCCGCACCCCAGTCGCGCCGATCGAGGTCAGGGCTTGATGAGGACCTTGAGGCTCTTGCGGTCGGCCATCTCCTGATAGCCGGCCGGGACGCCGTCGAGGCCGACCGTGGCGTCGAGCACCTTGCCTGGTTCGATGGTGCCGTCCAGGATGTCGGGCATCAGTTCTTCGATGTAGGCCCGGACCGGCGCGGGTCCGCCGGTCAGGCGGATGTTATGGCGGAAGAGGCTACCGAAGCCGATCGGCGCGTCCTCGTACTGCGGGACGCCGACGCGGCTGATGACGCCGCCCGTGCGGACGACGCCGAGGGCCTGCCGGTAGGCGGGCATGGTGCCGACGGCCTCCAGGACCACGTGGGTGCCGTGCCCACCGGTGAGCTCGCGCACCGCCTCGATGCCTTCCTCGCCGCGGGCGGAGACGACGTCGGTGGCACCGAACTCGCGGCCGACGTCGATGCGGGCCTGGTGGCGTCCCATCAGGATGATCTGCTCGGCGCCCAGGCGCTTGGCCGCCAGGACCGCCAGCAGGCCGACGGCACCGTCACCGATCACGGTGACGCGGGTGCGCGGGTTGACGCCGCCGGCCACGGCCGCGTGGTGGCCGGTGGCCAACACGTCCGAGAGCGTCAGCAGGGACGGCAGGAGGGCCGAGTCCGCTTCGACGGGCAGCTTGACCAGGTTGCCGTCGGCGAGCGGGACGCGGATCGCTTCGGCCTGGCCTCCCTCGAACGACGGGCCGCCCCAGAAGCCGGCCTGCGGGTGGGTGCAGGAGGTGTGCAGGCCCTCGCGGCAGAACTGGCAGGTGTTGTCGGCGATGGCGAACGGCGCCACGACCAGGTCGCCCCGGTTGAGGGTGGTCACCTGAGGGCCGGTGTCCTCGGCGATGCCGACGAACTCGTGCCCCATCCGGGCGGGGCCGTCCTCCGGCTTCATCGAGCCGTAGGGCCATAGGTCGGTGCCGCAGATGCAGGACGCGGTGATGCGGACCAGCGCGTCGGTGGGCAGCTTGATGACCGAGTCCGGCACGTGCTCGACGCGGACGTCGCCGGCGCCGTACATCAGGGTTGCACGCATCAGGAGTGCTCCGTTTCAGATGGATGTTCTCTCGGGTGGTGGCGGCGCCCCATACCGTGACCCGGGCTGATGGGGGTGCCTCGACGTTGCGTCCAACGTGCTGATCCCAGCAAACCCGCGTTGGCCGCGCGCAAGGCAGAGCGCATTCATAGGGGGGACAAGCTCAACCCCCTTACCGCCGCCCCTGCGGGAGCCCTGCGGCTACCGTGGAGGGCATGGACGACCGGCCCGACCACCGCGCCCAGATCCGCGACTTCCTGGCCACCCGGCGCGCCAAGCTCACCCCCGAGCAGGTCGCGCTGCCCACCAGCGGCCGGCGCCGGGTCCCCGGACTGCGCCGCGAAGAGGTCGCGGTGCTGGCCGGTGTGAGCACCGAGTGGTACACCCGGCTGGAGAAGGGCCACATCAGCGGCGTATCGGACGAGGTACTCGACGCGGTGGCCCAGGCCCTGCGCCTGGACCAGGACGAACGCACCTACCTGTTCGACCTCGCCCGAGCCGCCCGGCCCGCCCGCCGCGCGCCCTCGCGCCGCAAGGACGTCCAGGTCCCACCGCGGGTCCAGTGGCTGCTGGACTCCATGACGATGTCGGCGGCGTTCGTGCGTAACGGCCGCCAGGACATCGTCGCCCACAACGCGCTGGCCCGGACCTTGCTCGCGCCGTTCTTCGACAGCCCCGCCATCGCCCAGCACGGCCGCGCCAACCTCGCCCGCTACATCTTCCTCGACCCGGGCTCGCAGCAGTTCTTCGTCGACTGGGACGCGGCCACCGCCGTCACCGCCGCGCTGCTGCGCGCCGAGGCCGGACGCGAGCCCCATGACCGGGCCCTGCGCGACCTCATCGGTGAACTGTCCACGCTCAGCACCGAGTTCCGCAGCCAGTGGGCCGTCCACGACGTGCGTCTCCGCCACCACGGCGGCAAGCGGCTGTGGCACCCGCAGGTCGGCGACCTGGACCTGACCTACCAGTCTCTCGACCTGCCCATGTCCAACCGGACGGTGCACCACCTCACCATCTACACCGCCGAACCGGGCAGCACCTCCGAAGACCGGCTCAAGCTCCTGACCAGCCTGGCGGCCACCCAGCCGACACACCCCACCAGCCGGCCGCGCTGAAGCACGCGCGAGCGGAGAACGGTGGACGGTCGGCCGTCCGGATCGGGCGGTTCTCAGTCCAGGGCGGCCAGGGCCTGCTCGGCCGCGTCGCGGAGGCGGGCCGGATCCGGGTGGGCCCGGCCGAGCACCCGCATTCCCTGCAGCAGCACGAGGAGCAACCGGGCCAGCGCCCGGGGGTCCTTGTCCGCCGACAGCTCGCCCTGGGCCCGCGCCCTGGTCAGCGCCGAGGTCAGGGCGGTCTCCACCGTGTCCCAGCTCGCCTCGACCCGGCGGGCCGCCTGTGGATCCCGGCCCGCCAGCTCCACCGCGGTGTTCACGACCATGCATCCCCGCCGGTGCGGATCGGCCGCCGACTCCTCGGCATAGGCCCGCACCAGCGTCCGTACGGCCGGCAGGACGGGGCCCGGCTGCGACAGGAGCTCGACGACGTTCAGATCGCGGGTCTGGGCGTACCGCTCGTACGCCTTGAGGAAGAGCTCGTGCTTGCCGCCGAAGGTGGCGTAGATGCTCGCCCGCGCGATGCCGAGACGCTCGACGAGGTCGGCCATCGACGTCGCCTCGTACCCGCGCTCCCAGAACAGCTCCATCGCCTTCTGCAGCACGGCGTCCGGATCGAACTCCTTCGTCCTCGCCACGTCTCAGGACGCTAGTCGAATGTAGACCGATCGGTCAAATATCGGTGGCCGGCGGAAACGCGCCGGCGGCGTACCTCGAGGAGAATCTTCATCGCGATACCGATGAGTCCGTCGGAGGCCTGTCGTTACATGGACCAGAACGTCGGCGAGCGGCCGACCGGACCCGAGGAGACAGCACCATGGAGATGAAGCTCGAACTCATCGTCGTCCCCGTCTCGGACGTCGACCGGGCGAAGGCGTTCTACGCCGAGAAGGCCGGTTTCACGGTGGACGTCGACTTCAGTGCGGGCGAGGACTTCCGCGTGGTGCAGCTCACGCCCCCCGGTTCGGCCTGCTCGATCGCGCTGATGAAGAACAAGGAGACGGCCGGCGCGGTGCAGGGCCTGCACCTGGTGGTCACCGACATCGAGGCCGTGCGCGCCGAGCTCGTCCAGCGCGGCCTGGAGGTGAGCGAGGTCTTCCACCACGAGGCCGGCGGCCCGGTGCCGGGGCACGACGCGGAGGAGCGCGACTACGCGAACTTCGCCTCCTTCAGCGACCCGGACGGCAACGGCTGGCTGCTCCAGCAGGTCCGGCGCGGCGGCGGCGCGGCATGACCGAGCGAAGCGAGGGAATCGGTGAGCAGAGCACCTTGGTCATGAGGCCGAGGAAGGAGGTCCCATGACCGAGCGGAGCGAGGGAATCGGTGAGCAGAGCACCTTGGTCATGAGGCCGAGGAAGGAGGTCCCATGACCGAGCGGAGCGAGGGAATCGGTGAGCAGAGCACCTTGGTCATGAGGCCGACGAAGGAGGTCTCATGACGGGCACCGCCGAGGCGACGCGCACGCCGGACCCGAGGGACGAGATCGCCGCGGCCGTCGCGGGCGACGAGCCGGCGTTCGCCGCGCTCACCGAGCGGCACCGGCGTGAGCTGCACGTCCACTGCTACCGGATGCTGGCGTCCTTCGACGAGGCGGAGGACGCCGTGCAGGAGACGTTCCTGCGGGCCTGGCGCGGCCGGGAGGGCTTCGACGGAGACACGCTGTTCCGCGCGTGGCTCTACCGGATCGCGACGAACGTCTGCCTGGACCTGCTCCGGCGCGCCGCACGCCGGCCGATCCGGGCCGGTTCGTTCGCCGAGGTGCCGTGGCTGCAGCCGTACCCGGACGGTCTGCTCGAGGAGGCCGCGCCGGCCGACGAGGGACCGGACGCGGTCGTGGTCGAGCGGGAGACGATCGAGCTGGCGTTCGTCGCGGCCCTGCAGGCGCTGCCGCCGAGACAGCGGGCGGCGTTCCTCGCGCGCGACGTGCTCGCCAGGTCGGCGGCGGAGACGGCGGAGCTGCTGGGCACGAGCGTCGCCGCGGCCAACAGCGCGCTGCAGCGGGCCCGCGCGACGATGCAGCGGCAACTGCCGGCGCGCCGCACCGAGTGGTCGACGGGTGGGCTGAGCGGCGCGGAGCGTGCGCTGCTCGACCGGTTCATCGACGCGCACGAGCGCTGCGACGCCGCGGCCGCCATCGCGATCGCGGCCGAGGACGTGCGCGTCACGATGCCGCCGTACCCGTACCGCTACGAGGGCCTGACGGCGCTCGCGCCGCTCCTGGAGCGGGCGTTCGGGGAGGACCGGGACGGCGACTGGCGCCTCGTCCCGACGTCGGCGAACCGGATGCCGACCGCTGCGAGCTACCTGCGGCGGCCGGGCGACTCGGAGTTCCGGGCGTTCAAGTTCGACGTCCTGCGCGTCGAGGACGACCGGCTCAAGGAGATCACGACGTTCGGCCCGGAGTTGTTCCCGCGGTTCGGCCTGCCGCCGACGCTCTGACGGCCCGGTGCCGCCCCTCGGCGGGGCGGCACCGCGCCTGGCCCCTCGGCGGGGCGGTGCCGCGCCCGGTCACTCGGCGGGGCGGTGCCGCGCCCGTTCAGACGCCCGGCAGTCGCCGCGGGGATCGGCGGAGGTAGACCGCCCAGGTCACCGCGGCGCAGAGGACGTAGTAGGCGATGAAGGCGATGTACGCGCCGTTGCCCGTCTTGTAGGTCAGGAACGACTGGCGGAAGGCCAGGTTGACCAGGACGCCGCCGAACGCCCCGACCGCCCCCGCCACGCCGATGAGCGCACCGGACAGCCGGCGGGCCTCGTCCTCCGTCGGGGCCTTGGCCCGGAAGATCGCGGGGATCATCTTGTAGGTCGAGCCGTTCCCGACGCCGCTGAAGACGAACAGCAGCACGAACCCGGTGAGGAAGAGCGGCAGCGACCGCACGGCGGACGCGGTGAGGACGATCGCGGCGCCGACCGCCATCGCCGCGAAGTTCCAGAAGGTGACCCTGGCTCCGCCGATCCGGTCCGCCGCCCAGCCGCCGACGGGCCGGATCAGCGAGCCCAGCAGCGGGCCGAGGAACGTCAGGTACGCCGCCTTGATCGGCGTGTCGAAGTCCGCTTTGAACTGCACCTGCAGCACCTGGCCGAAGGCGAAGCCGAACCCGATGAAGGAACCGAACGTCCCGACGTACAGCAGTGACATGATCCAGCTGTGCGGTTCCGTCATGACGTCCCGCATCGCCCGCTTGTCGTTGCGCATCCCGGCGAGGTTGTCCATCCGCAGCGCGGCGCCCAGCGCGGCCAGCACGATGAAGGGGATGTAGATCCCGGCGACCAGTCGGGGGTGGTCCCTGCCGGCCGTCGCCAGCACCGCCAGCCCGACCAACTGGACGACGGCCACGCCGATGTTGCCGCCGCCGGCGTTGATCCCGAGCGCCCCCCCCTTGAGCCGCTGCGGATAGAACGCGTTGATGTTGGCCATCGAGGAGGCGAAGTTGCCGCCGCCGACCCCGGCCACCGCCGCGAGGACCAGGAGGGTGGTGAAGGAGACGCCCGGCCGGACCAGGACGGCGGCCGACACCGCCGGGATCAGCAGCAGCGCGGCGCTGAACATCGTCCAGTTGCGCCCGCCGAACCTGGCGACCGCGAAGGTGTACGGCAGGCGCAGGGCGGCGCCGAGCGCCGTGGGGACCGTCGTCAGCAGGAACTTCCCGGCGGGGTCGACGTGGTACGCCGGTCCGAGGAAAAGCACCAGCACGGACCAGAGGCTCCACACCGAGAACCCGATGTGCTCGGAGAAGATCGAGAAGGCGAGGTTGCGCCGCGCGACCCTCGCTCCCGTCTCCTCCCAGAAGCCCCGCTCCTCCGGGCGCCAGTCCGCGATCCACCGGCGTCCGGCCGTGCCGCCGCCGGGAAGGCGTTGTTCGATGATGGTCATTCGGGTCCTCCTGGCTGCGGTGCCCTGGCTGGGGTGCTGCGCCGAAGCTAGGAACGGCCCGTTTCTCCGGTGTGTGTCGCGTAATGCGATGGTGATAACTTCCCCGCACCCGAGCCGGGGCGGGCTGTGAGAGTTCACTCACCGCACCGCAGGTCAGCGGCATCGGTGAAGTGGTTGTAGCGGCCCGGTAACACCGCGGACCCGGCTGTGAAACGCCTCGACCACACGATCGAGGCATGTCGCCCATACCCACCCACTGTCCGTACTGCGCGCTGCAGTGCGGCATGCTCGTCGGCCCCGGCACCGTCGCGCCCCGCGACGACGTCCCGGCCAACGGGGATCCCGGTGGGGCCCCGGAGGTGGCGGGGCGTAGCCATGGGGGTGGAGCACTGTGCCAGAAGGGGTGGACCGCCGGAGACCTCCTGCGCACGCCGGACCGGCTGACCGTGCCCCTGATGCGGGCGCACCGGGACGCTCCTCTCGAGCCGGTCTCCTGGGACGCCGCGCTGGACCGGATCGCCGCCGAGGTCCGCCGGATCCAGGAGGCGTACGGCCGCTCGGCCGTCGCGGTCTTCGGCGGCGGCGGGCTGACCAACGAGAAGGCCTACCAGCTCGGCAAGTTCGCCCGCGTCGCGCTCCGTACGCCCAACATCGACTACAACGGCCGCTTCTGCATGTCGTCGGCGGCCGCGGCGCAGAACCGCGCGTTCGGCCTGGACCGGGGCCTGCCCGTGCCGATCACCGACGTCGCCGCGGCCGGCGCCATCCTGCTGGCCGGCGGCAACGTCGCCGAGACGATGCCGCCGTTCGTCCGGCACCTGACCGCCCAGCGCGAGCGGGGCGGCAAACTGATCGTCATCGACCCGCGGGAGACCCCGACAGCCCGCCGCGCCGACCTGCACCTGCAGGTCACGCCGGGCACGGACCTGGCCCTCGCGAACGGCCTGCTGCACCTGGCGATCACCGAGGGACTGGTCGACAAGGCCTACCTCGACGAGCGCACCGCGGGCTTCGAGGCCGTCCGCACCGTCGTCAACGGCTACTGGCCCGAGCGCGTCGAGCGGATCACCGGCGTGCCGGTGCCGGCGATGCGCGCGGCCGTGCGCATGCTGGGCGACGCGGCGGACGCGCTGATCCTGACCGCGCGCGGCGCCGAGCAGCACGCCACCGGGACCGACACGGTGACCGCCTTCATCAACCTGGCCCTGGCGCTCGGCCTTCCGGGGCGTCCCGGCTCCGGGTTCGGCTGCCTGACCGGACAGGGCAACGGGCAGGGCGGCCGCGAACACGGGCAGAAGGCCGACCAGCTGCCCGGCTACCGGAAGATCGGCGACCCGGCCGCGCGCGAGCAGGTCGCCCGCGTCTGGGGGATCGACCCGGGCGACCTGCCGGGCCCCGGACTGTCGGCCACCGAGCTGCTGAACGCGCTCGGCACGCCCGGCGGGCCGCGTGCCCTGCTGCTGTTCGGTTCGAACCCGGTCGTGTCCGCGCCGGACGCGGGCCGCGTCGAGGCCCGCCTCGACGCGCTCGACCTCCTCGTGGTGTCCGACTTCGTGCCGTCCGAGACCGCGGTACGCGCCGACGTCGTGCTGCCGACGGCGCAGTGGGCGGAGGAGACCGGCACGGTCACCAACCTGGAGGGCCGGGTCCTGCTGCGGCGGGCGGCCGTGCCGAGGCCGCCGGAGGTCCGCACCGACCTGGAGATCATCGCCGCCCTCGCCGGGCGGCTGGCGGCCCCCGGCCGGTTCAGCGCCGAGCCGGCCGAGGTGTTCGATGAGCTGCGGGCGGCGAGCGCCGGCGGGCTCGCCGACTACTCCGGCATCACCTACGACCGCATCGTCGCCGAGACCGGCGTCTTCTGGCCGTGCCCGGGGGAGGGGCACCCGGGCACACCGCGGGTGTTCCTCGACCGGTTCGCCACGCCGGACGGCCGCGCCCGCCTCGTCCCGGTGGAGCACCAGGGGCCCGCCGAGGACGTGTGCGCGGACTACCCGATCTACCTGACCACCGGGCGGGTGCTCGCCCACTACCAGAGCGGCGCGCAGACCCGCCGGGTGCGGGCGCTGCTCGACGCGGTGCCCGAGGCGTACGTCGAGATCCACCCCGACCTGGCCGGCCGGCTGGAGATCGGGGAGGGCGACGAGGTCCGCGTCACCGGCCGGCGGGGCCACGCGGTCGCCAAGGCGCGGTTCAGCACGGCCATCCGCCGCGACACCGTCTTCATGCCCTTCCACTGGGCCGGTCCCGCCCGCGCGAACCTGCTCACCAACCCGGCGCTCGATCCGACGTCGCGGATGCCGGAGTTCAAGGTGTGCGCCGTCCGACTGGAGAAGAAGTGAACGGACACATCGTGGTCGTCGGCAACGGCATGGCGGGCTCCCGGCTCGTCTCCGAGCTACGGGCCCACGACCGCGACCTGCGGATCACCGTCTTCGGCGCCGAGACCGCCCAGCCGTACAACCGGGTGCTGCTGTCGAACGTCCTGGCCGGTGTCACCGCGCCCGGCGACATCGGCCTGACGGATCCGGCGTGGTACGCCGCGAACGGCGTCGACGCGCGCCTCGGGCAGGAGATCGTCGCGGTCGACCGGGAACGCAAGACGGTGACCTGCGACGACGGGACCGTCACCGGGTACGACACGCTCGTGCTCGCCACCGGCAGCGCCCCGGTCGTGCCGCCGCTGCCGGGGCTGGAGGCCGAGGGCGTCGTCGCCTTCCGCACGCTCGACGACTGCGGCGCCATCATCCGGCTGGCCGATGTCGCCGAGTCCGCGGTGGTCGTCGGCGGCGGGCTGCTCGGCCTCGAAGCGGCCCGCGGGCTGGCCGGGCGCGGGCTGCGGGTGACCGTCGTCCACCTCGGCGGGCATCTGATGGAGCGGCAGCTGGACGCCGAGGCCGGCGGCGTCCTGCGGCGCACGATCGGGGACCTCGGCGTCCGCACGCTCGTCGGAGCGCGGCTGACCGGGGCCCGGACGGACGGCGGCCGGGTCACCGGGATCGAACTCGACGACGGGACGATGCTGCCCGCCGACCTGGTGGTGCTGGCCTGCGGCATCCGGCCGCGGACCGGGCTCGCGCGCGAGGCGGGACTCACGGTCGACCGGGGCGTCGTCGTCGACGACCGGCTGCGCTCGGTGGACGACCCCGACGTGCACGCGATCGGGGAGTGCGCCCAGCACCAGGGCACGGTGTACGGGCTGGTCGCGCCCGCGTGGGAGCAGGCCCGGATCCTCGCCGACCTGCTCACCGGCGGCGACGCGCGGTACGAGGGATCGCGGCAGGTCACCCGGCTGAAGGCGGCCGGGATCGAGCTGGCCGCCATGGGCGAGACCGCCGTCGGCGACGACGAGGCGGAGGTGATCCGCTTCGCCGACCCGGCGCGCGGCACGTACAAGAAGGTCGTGATCCGGGACGACCGGCTGATCGGCGCGATCCTGGTCGGCGAGACCACCACCGCGGGGATGCTCACCCAGCTGTACGACCGGGCGGCGCCGGTGCCGTCCGACCGCCTGGCGCTGTTGTTCCACGGGCTGAACCCGGTCACGCCCGCCGAGACGCCGGTGCGGATGCCGGACGCGGCGACGGTCTGCGCGTGCAACAACGTCAGCAAGGGCCGCATCCGCGCCTGCTGGGAGGCGGGCGCGCGGGACGTCTCCGACGTCGCCGCCGAGACCCGTGCCACCACGGGCTGCGGCGGCTGCCGGGACACGGTCGAGGGGATCCTCGACTGGCTCGGAACCCAGGAGGTGACAGCTCCTACCAGGTCAGGCCGTACGTGAGCGGCATGTAGCACAGCGGTAACAAGCGGGACGCAGACGCGAAACGCCTGATGGTCAAGATCGAGGTCAGGTCGTGTCGGGGAGGACTGAATTCGGATGACCAGCCGTCTTGTCGTTGTCGGCCACGGCCCGGCGGCGCATCGCCTCGTCGAGGCGCTGCGGGAGCGCGACTCCGCCGATCGGTGGCGGATCACGGTGGTCGGGGAGGAGCCGCGCGCGGCCTACGACCGCGTCGCGCTGACGTCCTACCTCACCGACGGCGCCGACCTCGGCTACCCGCCGCACGACGACAGCGTGGTCGTACGGACCGGGGAGCGGGTCGCCGCGATCGACCGCGCCGCCCGTACGGTCCGCACGGACGCGGGGGAGACCCTGCCCTACGACGCGCTGGTGCTGGCCACCGGGTCGGTGCCATTCGTGCCGCCGGTGCCGGGCGCCGAGCACGCCTTCGTCTACCGGACGATCGAGGACCTCGACGCGCTGCGCGCCGCGGCCGGTGGCGACCTTACTATGTCAAGGCAGGCGGCCGGTGTGGTCGTCGGCGGGGGGTTGCTCGGACTGGAGGCCGCCCGCGCGCTGCAGGGGCTCGGCCTGGACACCCATGTCGTCGAGCTGGCGCCCTGGCTGATGCCGCGCCAGCTCGACGAGGGCGGCGGCGCGATGCTGCGCCGCCACATCGAGGCCCTCGGCATGACCGTGCACACCGGCGTCGGCCTCGAACGCGTCGAACCCGGCGCGGTGCGCCTGGCCGGGGACGTCGTCCTCGCCGCCGACGTGGTGGTCTTCTCGGCCGGCGTCCGCCCGTGCGACGACCTCGCCCGCGCGGCCGGCCTGCCGGTGGGACCGCGCGGCGGTGTCGTCGTCGACGACGCCTGCCGTACCGAGGACCCGCGCGTCTTCGCCATCGGCGAGTGCGCCCTGGTCGGCGGAATGGTCTACGGGCTGGTCGGGCCGTGCTTCACGATGGCCGAGGTGGTCGCGGACCGGCTGCTGGACGGGGAGGCGCGGTTCACCGGCGCGGACCTGTCCACCCAGCTCAAGCTGATGGGCGTGGACGTCGCCAGCTTCGGCGACCCGTCCGCCGATGCCCTCGACGTCATCTACACCGACCCGATCGCCGGGATCTACAAGCGCCTCGTCGTCAGCGACGACGCGCAGACCCTCCTGGGCGGCGTGCTGGTCGGCGACGCCTCGTCCTACCCGACGCTGCGCGCGTACGTCGGCGCGAAGCTGCCCGGCACGCCCGAGCAGGCGCTGTTCGGCGGCACCGAGGCGGCGGGCGGCGCGCTGCCCGAGTCGACCATCATCTGCAGCTGCAACAACGTGACCGCCGGGACGATCCGGGGGGCGATCGCCGAGGGCGGGCTCACCGACGTGCCCGCCGTGAAGGCCTGCACCCGGGCGGGCACCGGCTGCGGCAGCTGCGTGCCGCTGGTGAAGAAGATCCTCGACGGGGAGCTGACCGCCGCCGGCGTCGAGGTCAGCAAGGCCCTCTGCGAGCACTTCGACCACAGCCGCGCCGAGCTGTTCGACATCGTCCGGGTGCGTGGCATCGCGACCTTCTCCCAGCTGATCGCCGAACACGGGCGCGGCCGCGGCTGCGACATCTGCAAGCCGGCGGTCGCCTCGATCCTGGCCAGCCTCGGCAACGGCCACATCCTCGACGGCGAGCAGGCCGGCCTCCAGGACACCAACGACCGGTTCCTGGCGAACCTGCAGAAGAACGGCACCTACTCGGTGGTGCCGCGCATCCCCGGGGGCGAGATCACGCCCGAGAAGCTGATCGTCATCGGCGAGGTCGCCCGGGAGTTCGGGCTCTACACCAAGATCACCGGTGGACAGCGGATCGACCTGTTCGGCGCCCGCGTCGAGCAGTTGCCGCAGATCTGGAAGAGGCTGATCGACGCCGGGTTCGAGTCCGGCCACGCGTACGGCAAGGCGCTCCGTACGGTCAAGTCCTGCGTCGGCTCGACCTGGTGCCGCTACGGCGTCCAGGACTCGGTCGCCCTCGCCATCCGCCTCGAGCTGCGCTACCGGGGCCTGCGCGCCCCGCACAAGATCAAGTCGGCGGTGTCCGGGTGCGCCCGCGAGTGCGCCGAGGCGCAGAGCAAGGACTTCGGCGTCATCGCCACCGAGAAGGGCTGGAACCTCTACGTCGCCGGGAACGGCGGAATGCGGCCGCGCCACGCGGACCTGTTCGCCGGCGACCTGGACGAGGACACGCTGGTCCGCTACGTCGACCGGTTCCTGATGTTCTACATCCGCACCGCCGACCGGTTGCAGCGCACCGCGTCCTGGCTGGAGGGCCTCGAGGGTGGCCTCGACTACCTGCGCGAGGTCATCGTCGACGACCGGCTCGGCATCTGCGCCGAGCTGGACGCGGCCATGGAACGGCACGTGTCGGACTACGCCGACGAGTGGCGGGCGATCCTGGAGGATCCCGAGAAGCTGCGCCGCTTCGTCTCCTTCGTCAACGCGCCCGGCATGCCCGATCCGAGCATCGTCTTCGAGCCCGAACGTGACCAGATCAAGCCCGCGATGGAGGAGGTGGCCCGTTGACCGGCACGTGCGCGTTCCCGGTCGGCGGGCGGCGACCGGGCGGGCGGAGCGAAGGGAGCACCCGTTGACCGAGACCCTGGCGCCGGCGCCCGCGATCACCGGCACACCGGCCGTGCGAACGTGGACGACCGTCTGCGACTACGACGACCTGCAGCCCGAACGCGGCGTCTGCGCGCTGGTCGGCGACCGGCAGGTCGCGATCTTCCGCACCTACGACGGCGCGCTCTACGCCCTGTCCGGGCACGACCCCTTCAGCGGCGCGAACGTCCTGGCGTGGGGGATCGTCGGGACCCGCGGCGGGCTGCCCACCGTGGCCTCCCCGATGTACAAGCAGGTGTTCGACCTCGCCACGGGCCGCTGCCTGGACGACCCGGCCGTGGCCGTGCCGACCTTCCGAATACGGCGTGCCGGTGGCCGCGTGGAGGTGGCCGAGTCGTGAACGACGCGCCCCTGGCCGGATTCACCGTGGGCGTCACGGCGGCGCGTCGGCACGAGGAGCTGTCGGCGCTGCTGGAGCGCAAGGGCGCCCGCGTGGTGTACGCCCCCGCGATCCGGCTGCTGCCGCTCGCCGACGACGCCGAGCTGCTGGCGGCCACCCGCGAGATCCTCGCGGACCCGGTGGACGACGTGATCGTCACGACCGGCATCGGCCTTCGGGCCTGGCTGGAGACGGCCGACGGCTGGGGGCTGCGGGACGATCTGATCAAGCGCCTGGGCGACGTGCGCATCCTGGCGCGCGGCCCGAAGGCCAAGGGTGCCGTGCGCGCCGCCGGGATGGCCGAGGCCTGGTCGCCCGAATCGGAGAACTGCGACGAGGTGCTGCGTCACCTCCTGGAGGAGGACATCCGGGGCCGGCGGATCGCCGTCCAGCTCTACGGCGAGCCGACGCCGCACCTCACCGGCGCGCTGCGGCGCGCGGGCGCCGACGTCGTGGAGGTCCCGGTCTACCGCTGGGCCCGCACGGACGACCCGACGCCGCTGCGCAGGCTCGTCGGGCAGGCGGTGGCCGGCACCGTCGACGCGATCACCTTCACCAGCGCCCCGGCGGTGTCCGCGACCCTGGCCGTCGCGGCCGAGGACGATCTCGAGGATCCGCTGCTGGACGCGCTGCGCACCCAGGTGGTCGCCGCGTGTGTCGGTCCGGTGACCGCCGCGCCGCTGGAGGAGCGGGACGTCGCGACGGTACGACCCGAGCGCGCCCGCCTCGGCGCGCTCGTCCGGGCGCTCGCCGCCGAGCTGCCCGTGCGGCGGTCCAGCCGGGTCGCCGTGGCCGGTCACGCCCTTGAGCTGCGCGGACACGCCGTGGTGATCGACGGGCAGCTCAAGCCGATCGCCCCGGCGCCGATGGCGATCCTGCGGGCCCTCGCCCGCCGTCCCGGCCACGTGGTCTCGCGCGCCGAGCTGTGCACCGTGCTGCCGAGCCGGACCCTGCCGGGCGGCACGAGCCAGGGACGCCCGTACCCGGACGAGCACGCCGTAGAGATGGCGGTCGCGCGGCTGCGCCGCGGCCTGGGCCGGGGCGGACTCGTCGAGACCGTGGTCAAACGCGGTTACCGGCTGGCCTGCGAACCGATCCGCACCACCCCGCGCACCGGTGCCCCGGAGGCGGTATGACGCTGCTCGCGGTCGGGCACGGCACGCGCGACCCGGCCGGAGCCGCCGTCATCCGCGCCCTTCTCGACCGGCTCCGCGTCCTGCGCCCCGGGCTGCCCGTCGTCGAGTCGTACGCCGAGATCACCGAGCCGTCCCTGGAGGACGCCCTCGCCGGGCTGCCCGCCGTGCGGAGCCCGGTCGTGGCGGTTCCGCTGATGCTCGGCCGCGGCTATCACACGCTGGTCGACATCCCCGGCCGCGCCGGCCCGTACGTCACGGTCGCCCGGCCCCTGGGACCGCACCCGCTGCTGGCCGGGGCACTGGCCGACCGGCTGGGACGGGACCGGCACGCCGACGCGGTCGTGCTGGGCGCGGCCGGCACCTCCGACCAGCGGGGAGTCGCCGACGCGGCCGCCGCCGCGCACCTGCTGGGCCGTCGCCTGCGCCGCCCCGTGTCGTACGGCCTGGCGGCCGGAGCGGGCCCCGAACTCGCCGAGGTCGTGCGAGGCCTGCGGGCCCGGGGCGCGCGCCGGATCGCGGTCGCCTCCTATCTGCTTGCGCCCGGCCACTTCCACGACCGCATGCTCGCCGCGGGCGCCGACGCGGTCGCACCGCCGCTGGGCGTGCACGACGCGCTGGCGCGGGTCGTCCTCCGTCGCTACGACGAGGCGGTCACGGCCGCGGCCGCCGGGGCGAGGATCCGGGGCCGTCGGGCGGTGAGCCGCGCAGGATGACGTGGGCCGGACGCCCCAGCTCGAGGAACATCCGCACGTCGTCGTACCGAAGGTCGCCGACCTCGATCGCGTTGGGCAGGCGTCCCCACTCGCGGAAGCCGAGCCGCTCGTACAGCTCGATGGCGCCATGGTTGTTGCCCCGGGCGCCGAGGGTCAGCACCTCGATTCCGTTCGCGCGAGCGTGGTCGATGACGGCCTCCAGGACACGCCGGCCCAGCCCGAGCCCGCGCGCCTTCGGGTGCGCCATGACCTTCTGCACCTCCGCGTTGTGACGGAAGACGTCGGTGGCGCCGCGACGCCACAGGCCGCCGGCGGCCACCTCGCCGTCGAGGAGGGCCAGCGCCAGAGCGGCGTCGCCGGCCCGGGCCCGGTCGAGGACCTCGTCCAGCCACCGGTCGGTCTCCGCCCGCTCGGGCGGGGTCAGCCAGCCCACCGCCCCGCCGAGCTCGACGACAGAGTGGATCATCCGGTGCACACCGGCGCGTAGGCGCTCGTCGGCTGAGGTCGGCCAGTGGATCTCTACGCGTGGGTTCACGGTCGGCCATTCTCCCGGACCGGCACCGGCCCCCTTCGCCCCGGGCCGCGAAGTCAGGGGGCGTCCGGCGCGTCGTAGGTCGCGCGGGCGGCGTGGACCTCGCCGATATGCGTCTCGGCCCACTCCTTCGCCGCCTGGACGAGCGGCAGCAGGCTCATACCGAGCGGGGTCAGCTCGTAGTCGACACGGACCGGCACGGACGGAGTGACGGTGCGGGTCACCATGCCGTCCCGTTCGAGGGTCCGCAGCGTCTGGGTGAGCATCTTCTGGCTCACGCCCGCGATGGTCCGGCCCAGGTCGCTGTAGCGCCGTGGGCCGTCGGCCAGCGCGTTGAGGATGAGGGTGACCCACTTGTCGCTGATCCGGTCGAGCAGCTCCCGGGCGGGGCAGGTGGCGAGGTACGCGTCGAAGGCGGCGCGGGCCTCGGCCCGCCGTTCGGTGGCGGTCTGGGTCGGCATGGCTCTCCTGAGGGTGGCTTACGCACTTCCAGGTACGTACTTCCCAGTAGAGAGTAGCAATCCGTAGGTTTCCGGTGTACCGCAAATCGACACACGGAGAAAGGACTACGCCATGCGCGCGGTCGTCGTTCGTTCCTACGGGGGCCCGGAGGCCCTGGAGCTCGCCGAGGTCCCGGTTCCCGAGCCGGGCCCCGGCCAGGTACGCGTCCGGGTCCGCGCCGCCGCCGTCAACCCCGTCGACGTCGCGGCCCGCGCCGGTCTTCTCGTCGAGGGCGGGATCATGGCGGCGCGCGAGGTGACCGGCCTCGGCTGGGACGTCGCCGGGGTCGTCGAGGCGACCGGCCCCGGCGTGGCCGGGTTCGTACCGGGAGAGGAGGTCATCGGGCTGTCCGACCGGCTCGACCTGCCCCTGGGCACCCACGCCGACCAGGTCGTCCTCGACGCGGACGCCATCGCGCGCAGGCCGGCCGGGCTGTCCCCGGAGACGGCGGCCACCTTGCCGCTGAACGTCCTTACCGCCGACCAGGCCCTGGACCTCCTGGACCTCCGGGCCGGGCAGACCCTCCTGATCACCGGCGCGGCGGGTGCCGTCGGCGGGTTCGCCACCGAACTGGCCGCGCTGCGCGGGATCCGCGTCGTCGCGGTCGCGGGGGCGCAGGACGAGGAACCGGTCCGCGGGCTGGGCGCCGAGATCTTCGTGCCCCGGACGCGGGAGCTGTCGGCGGCAGTCCGCTCGGTGGTGCCCGGTGGCGTCGACGCCGCGATCGACGCGGCCGTCGTCGGTCTCCCCGCGCTGGAGGCCGTACGCGGCGGAGGCGCGTTCGTGGCCGTCGCCGGCGGCGCGGCCCCGCCGGCGCTGCGCGGCACCCGGGTCGCCAACGTGTGGATCCGCGCCGACGGGCCGCGGCTGGCCGAGCTGGCGCTGCTCGCGGCGGACGGACGCCTCACGCCGCGGGTGGCCGGGACGTTCCCGCTGACCGAGGCGGCGACGGCCCACCGGCTCCTGGAGAAGGGCGGCCTGCGCGGCCGCCCGGTGCTCGTGCCCTGAGCCGGTGACCGCCCGCCGGGAACGGTCCTCATCGCCGGGGCGACCGGCCGAGCGTGGTGCGCTCGGCCGGTCACGCGCCATGGGCGGCGGTTCAGGCCGGGACGGTGAGGGTGGCGGTGTTGTCCGAAGGATGGATAGGGAGCTCGGCGGTCAGTCCCGGTACGACTTCCGCTTCAGCCGAAAACTCACCTCGACCGTGAGTCCTCCTTCTGAGCGGGGATGCGCTGCGAGTCTTGCGCCGTGTGCTTTGGCGATGGCCAGCACGATGGCGAGACCAAGGCCGTGTCCGTCGCGGTGTACCCGCTCCGCGCCGGCTTGGTGGAAGGGCCGGAAGAGGCGTTCGAGGTCCTGGCGGGGAATCGACGGGCCGGTGTTGCTGATCGCGATGTTCGCATGTTCCGTCGATGAGGTGGTCGAGACCGTGACGTGGCCCCTGGCGATGTTGTGGTGGAGGGCGTTGTCGAGGAGGTTCGCGATCAGACTGGTGACCAGTCGGGGATCTCCGACGGTTGGTGCGGGGGCGAGGCCGGCGTCGATGCGGATGCCGCGGCGGTCCGCTTCGCGCCGGTGGCCCGAGATGACGCCCTGGGTGATCTCGGCGAGGTCGATCGGGTCCCAGCGTTCGACTCCCCGCTCGCCGGTCGCAAGGGTGAGCAGGGCTTCGATGAGCCGTTCTTGTTGGTCTCCGAGTTGGAGGGCCTCTTCACAGGCGGCCCGCAGGCTTTCGGTATCGGCGGCAGGGTCGGCGAGAGCGACCTGGAGAAGCGTGCGCTGGCCGGCGAGGGGGGTGCGCAGTTCGTGGGAGGCGTTGGCCACGAAGTGGCGTTGGGCTTCGAAGGCGGCCTGAAGCCGTCCGAAGAGATCGTTGAGGGTCCTGCTGAGGTCGGTGAGCTCGTCAGCCGGGCCGGTGAGGTCGAGCCGTCGGTCCAGGTTGGTGGCGGAGATCTCCTGGGCGGTGGTGGTGATGACGCGCAGGGGGCGAAGGAATCTGCCGGCGAGCCACCAGGCTCCGGCCATGGCGATGGCCACGGCACCCAGGCCGATGGCGGCGGGACCGACGTCAAAGGTGCGGCCGCCGGTCGCCGGAGCGGCGGGGGTGCCGGCCGGGGCTCTTTGTTCGCTGTGGCCGTAGAGGAGGTTGGTGGCCAGCAGGACCGCTGCCAGCAGACCGAGAGCCAGGCCGGAGTAGAGCAGAGTGAGCTGCACCCGCAAGATGGGCCGGCGACGCAGGAGGGACATGACGTTCTTCACCGGGCGCATCACTGGTCTCCGATCCGGTAGCCGGCCTCGCGGATGGTGTGGATGAGGGGCGGGCCGCCGAGCTTGGCCCGCAGCCGGCGGATGGTCGTCTTGACCGCGGTGGTGAAGGGGTCGGCTGCCTCGTCCCAGACCCGTTCGAGGAGCTCTTCGGCGGAGACCACCCGGTCTCCTGCGGCGAGGAGGCATTCGAGGACCGCGAACTCCTTCGGGCTCAGCTCCAGGCGCCGTCCAGCACGGAAAGCGACCCGACGGCTGGGGTCGAGTGCGACGTCACCAGCGTGCAGGGTCGGTGGTGTCGCGGGCGCGGCTCGCCGCCCGAGAGCGCGGACACGGGCCACCAGTTCGGAGAAGTCGAACGGCTTGGGAAGGTAATCATCGGCGCCCAACCCGAGGCCGTCGACGCGGTCCTTGACGGTGCCGGCGGCGGTGAGCATCAGTACGCGGCTGTTCGACCGTTTTGCGACGATCTGCCGGCACACCTCGTCCCCGTGGACTCCGGGCAGGTCCCGGTCGAGGACCACGATGTCGTATCGGGTGACAGCCAGGTGATCGAGCGCGTCGCTGCCATCGAGGACGACGTCGACCGCCATGCCCTCGCGGCGCAGGCCGGTCCCGATCGAGCGTGCCAGGACCTCGAAGTCCTCGACGACGAGCACTCTCACGACCGTTCTCCATTCGGGTTCCTACCTGTGGCGGCGAGGCCCGGTTCGGAACATCGACCACGTCGCTCTTCACGATGACAGGCACAGGGTGTCAGTCCGGTGTCGGCGGCTGCCACCGGGCTGACACCTGCCGTGCCGTACATCTGGTGGCGAAGACCATCCCCATGACCAAGGACGGACGAGCACGTGAGCGACGCAACGATCGAGGTCAGCGGCCTACGTAAACGCTTCGGGCCGACAGTCGCCCTCGACGGTATGACCTTCACGGTCACGCCCGGCACGGTGACCGGCTTCGTCGGCCCGAACGGTGCGGGCAAATCCACCACCATCCGGGTGATCCTCGGCCTGGACGCCCCAGACGAGGGCCACGCCCTGATCGGCGGAAGGCCTTACGCGCAGCTGCCGCACCCGCTGCACCACGTCGGTGCGCTGGTCGACGCCGCCGCCCTCCAGCCCAGCCGCACTGGGCGAAACCATCTGCTGTGGCTGGCCCACTCCCAGGGCATGTCCGCAGGCCACGCCGACGACGCGATCGAGCGCGTCGGCCTCGGCGGCGCGGCACGTCGGAAAGCCGGCGGCTACTCACTGGGCATGCGCCAACGCCTCGGCATCGCCGCGGCCATGCTCGGCGACCCCCCGATGATCATCATGGACGAGCCTTTCAACGGCATGGACCCCGAAGGGATCATTTGGATGCGCGGGCTGCTGCGCTCCCTCGCCGCAGAGGGACGCGCCATCCTCGTCTCCAGCCACCTGATGGGCGAGCTGCAAGGTATCGCCGATCACGTCGTGGTGGTCGGCCGCGGCCGTGTACTCGCCGACGCCCGCGTCGAGGACCTGGTCGCCCGCGCCTCGGGCGACCAGGTCCGGCTGCGCACCTCGGCGCCGGCCGACGCTGCCGCGGCGCTGCACCGGTCCGCGACCGACGCAACCGTCACCGACGCCCACACCGTCACCGCGTCCGGGGTCCCCGCGCAGCGCGTCGTGGAAATCCTCAGCCAAGCGGGCGTGCCCTTCTCCGAGGTCACCACGCACCGGGCGACGCTCGAAGACGTCTACCTTCAGCTCACCAGCAGCGAGACCGAGTACCAGGCCGGCACCTTGCACCGGGAGGCGCGACGATGACCACCACCGCGGCGCCCCGCCCGACCGCCCAACCTGAGCGGGAGAGCTTTCGGCCGGTTCTTCGGGCGGAGTGGACCAAGTTCCGCACGATCCGGGGCTGGCTGATCGGCCTGGGCGTCGCCGTCGTGCTGTGCACCACGTTCACGTTCCTTGTCGCCAACGGTACCCACGAAGGCACCTGCACCGGCACCGGCTCGACCTGTCAGTCTGGTCATCCCTACGTGGCGACCGGACCGGACGGCGAAGCGGTCGCTGACAGCTACCAGTTCGTTGAGCAACCGCTCACCGGCGACGGCACGATCACCGCGCAGGTCCGCTCACTCACCGGCGTGACCTCGTCCAACCCGACCAACGTCGCCCCGTCACTCGCCCAGACCCGCCCCGGCCTGGCGGCCTGGGCGAAGGCCGGAATCCTTCTGCGGCCGAGCACCAAGCAAGGATCGCCCTACGCCGCGGTCATGGCGACCGGCGCTCACGGCGTCCGCTTCCAGGACAACTACACCCACGACCAGGCCGGCCGGCCCGGGCCGGTCTCCGACACCTCGCCACGCTGGTTGCGGCTGACCCGGACCGGCGACACGCTCACCGGCTACGACTCCACCGACGGCACGGCCTGGACCAAGATCGGCACCGCGCACCTGGCGGGGCTTCCCTCCACCGTGCATGTCGGGCTGTTCGTCACCTCGCCCGTGTCGTTCGATCGTTCAAGCAGTGGATTCGCCACCCAGGCCACCGCCACCTTCGATCACGTCACCCAAGGCGCCTGGCGCGAGCAGAGCATCGGCGCTCAGGACTTCTACCCGAAACTGCCAGGCGGCAGCTACCACCGCATCGGCAGCTCTTTCGTCCTGCGCGGCTCCGGTGACATCGCCCCCGCCGTGGTGGAAGGGCTCCTCGGCACCGACACCCCCTCCAGCACCATCGTGTTCGGGCTCATCGTCGGCCTGATCGCGATCATCGTGGTCGCCACGATGTTCATCACCGTCGAGTACCGCCGCGGCCTGATCCGCACCACCTTCGCTGCCACCCCGCACCGGCATCGCGTGCTCGCGGCCAAGGCAGTCGTCATCGGCGCCGCTGCCTTCGTCATCGGAGCACTCGCCGCTGCGGTCGCCGTCCCCCTCGGCGAGCACATCCTCAAAGCGAACGGCGCCTACGTCTTTCCGGTCAGCACTCCCACCATGGCGCGCATCATCGCCGGCGCCGGCGCGCTGGTCGCCGTCACCGCCGTCGCCGTCCTCGCCGTCGGCACCATCGTCCGGAAGAGCGCCGGTGCCGTCACGGCAGGCATCGTCGTGTTCGTCCTGCCATACATCATCGGCTCATCGATGTCCGGTGGCGCTGAGCAGTGGCTGTTCCGCCTCACTCCAGCCGCCGGCTTTTCCGTCCTGGGCGCTCTCCCCAGATCTGCGCAGGTCGCCTACCCCTACACCATGGCAAACGGCTACTATCCGCTCTCTTGGTGGGCCGGCCTTGCCGTGTTGTGCGCCTACGCCGCCCTCGCCCTCGGCATCGCCGCCGTCACGCTGCGCCGGAGAGACGCGTGATCGACGCGCTGCGAGCCGAATGGACCAAACTGCGCACCTTGGCCAGCACGGCCTGGCTCCTCATCGGCGCCGCCGTCCTGACCGTCGCGGTCAGCGCCGGCATCGCCGCCACCACCCACGTATCCTCCGACCGCGGGCAGGACCCCACCAAACTCGCCCTGACCGGCATCACTCTCGGCCAGGCGGTCGTTGCCGTCCTCGGCGTCCTCGCCGTCTCGGAAGAGTACGGCAACGGCATGATCCGCCTCACCCTCACCGCCATGCCCCGTCGCGTGGTCGTCTTGGCCGCCAAAGCCGTCAACGTCGCCTGCCTCACCCTCCTCGCCGGACTGCTCGCCGTCGCCGGTTGCCTGCTCATCGGGCGACTGATGCTCCCCGGCGCCGGCCTCGACCCAGCTCACGGCTACGCACTCATCTCGATCAGCCACGGGCCTACTCTGCGGGCCGCCGCCTGCGGCGGCCTCTACCTCATGCTCATCGCCCTGCTCGCCCTCGGCGTCGCCACCGCCATCCGCGAGACCGCCGTCTCGATCGGAGCCGTCCTCGCCCTGCTCTACCTGCCCCCGATCCTCGCCCAAGCCGTCGCCGACCCGCTGCGACGACACCTCGAACAGATCGCCCCCATGACCGCCGGGCTGGCCGGCCAGGCCACCACCAACCTCAGTTCCCTCCCCATCGCCCCTTGGGCCGGCCTCGGAGTCCTCGGCGGGTGGGCGGTCGCCGCGCTTTTCATCGCCGGACTCCTGCTCCGGCGGCGCGACGCCTGAGCGGTCGCCTGCGACCTGGAACGCGAAGGCCCGCCGGGAGCGGGTGCTCCCGGCGGGCCTTCGTACGGTCGGCTCGGTCCGCTCAGCTGGCGAAGTCGAGCAGCGGCTGGGCGTTGCTCGGGTGCCGCAGCTTGGACAGCGACTCCTTCTCGAGCTGACGGATCCGCTCACGGGTCAGCCCGAGGTGCTTGCCGATCTCGTCCAGCGTGCGCGGTGTGCCGTCGTACAGCCCGAACCGCATCGCCATGATCTTCTCTTCCCGCGGAGAGAGCACCGACAGGGCGCGGCGCAGCTGGTCGGCCATCAGCTGGCGGTCGACCAGTTCGGACGCCTCCGGGCTGTCGGTGTCCTCGATGAGGTCGCCGATGCGCGTCTCGCCGTCCTCGCCGATCGTCGAGTCCAGGCTGATCGGCTGGCGGCTGGTCCGCAGCAGCTCCTGGACCTGGGCGGGGCTCTTGTCGAGCTCCTCGGCCAGCTCCTCCGGAGTGGGCTCGCGGCCCAGACGCTGGTGCATGTCCCGCTCGACGCGGCTGAGCTTGCTCAGCATCTCCAGGACGTGAACCGGCAGCCGGATCGTGCGGGCGGAGTCGGCGAAGCCACGCTGAATGGCCTGCCGGATCCACCACATCGCGTAGGTGGAGAACTTGTAACCCTTGGTGTAGTCGAACTTCTCCACCGCGCGGATCAGGCCGAGGTTGCCCTCCTGCACCACGTCGAGCAGCGACAGGCCGCGGTCGGCGTACTTCTTCGCCACCGAGACGACGAGCCGCAGGTTGGCCTCGAGCATGTGGGCCTTGGCTCGGCGGCCGTCCTCGGCGACCAGCTCGAGATCATCGCGGTCGTCCTCGGAGAGCCCGGTCTCGGTCTCGAGCTTGTGCTCGGCGTAGAGTCCGGCCTCGATGCGCTTGGCGAGCTCGACCTCCTGCGCGGCGGTGAGCAGCTGCCGGCGGCCGATCGCCTTGAGGTAGGTGTGCACCGAGTCGCCCATGACCGAGGACTGGTCGTCCAGGTCGGTCGGGGCGTCGACCTCGTAGTCATCGGACTCGAGCTCGGCGGCGGGAACGTCCACCGCGTCGGGGTCGGCCGGGTGCTCGGACCCGGTCTCGGCCTGCGGCGCCTCGGCCTCGGCGGCCTTCGCCTTGCCCGCGGTCCTGCTCTTGGCGCGGGCGGGCTTGGCCTTCTTGACAGTGGCCGTACCCTTCTTGGTGGACGCGGCCTCGGTCTTGTCCTCGCTGGCCAGTCGGACTCCGGCGTCGGTCAGCTGGCGAATGATGGAGCGGCCCTGCGCGGGGGTGATGCCGGCTTCCTGGAAGGCATTGCGCACCTCATCCAGCGAGAGGTGCCCCTGAGAACGGCCACGGTCGAGAAGCTCCTCGAAGGACGTCAGCCCTGCGGGCATGGTCGCAGCAGCGGTTCGCGGCATGAGGACACCTCCCTCCCTTCGTGTCCTAGCGGTATGGGACGTATGTCGTCTGCTTGCGCGCGCACTATCGGAAACGCGCGATTGTGGCCGGGTTGTTCCCGCAGAGCGGAAACTTTCACGTGTGCACGCGCCCGGGTACGGCAAAGCCCCCCTCGCCTGCCAGCCGCACAGGCTATCAGCACCCCGTCCGACCTGCGGGGTAAGCGCCTCGGTGGGTCGTCACCAGGTGTGACCAAGACCACTCTGCGTGGCCGGCCTCAGCGATGGGTGCGGATCGTCGCGATCTTCGACGTGCACGTGGTGATCGTGCCATGAGTGCCGCAGGTCCAGTGGCCGATGACCACCAGGCCGGCCGTGCCCTCCGCCGGAGTGTCGGGGTCGTTGTACTTCTCGAAGACGCTCATCGCCTCGACGCAACTCGTCCGGCCGCGTACGACCTGGACCGTGGCACGGCCTCCGGTCACGGTGGTGACCTGGCCGCACTCCGTACCGGGACGAGCGAGCCGCGGCCGGCCGGTGGGGGACGGTGACGGGGTCGGGATCACCAGGGGCCTGGTCGGCCGCGCCTGCGGATGGCGCTCACTCGCGCAACCCGCGGCGGCGACCAACATCAACAGGGCGAATGCAGGGCGTACCACCACGACGACGGATTCTCCCAGAGCCGCAGGGCCCGCCGGACCGCGACGTCGCGCGGGCGGTTACCTCGACCAGTAGAAGAATTCACCATTTTTTGGCGGTTCGGGGCTTCAACGACGCCCTGACAAGACTGATCATGACGGGTGACCGTCCCCCTGACAAGGAGGCTCCGTGCACACCCGCCAACGCTCTCGCTCCACCTGGCCGGTCCGGCTCGCCGTCACCGTCGCGGCGACCGCGTCCGTGGCCGGCGTGGTCGGCGTCACCCACGCCGGCGCGTCGGTCTACGGCTCCTGCACGATCTCGCGGTGCGCCGACGCCCGTTCGGCCGACTCGATCTGGGCGTCCAAGGGCTACCCCACGACCAGCGGCTGGTACTCCTGGCCGGACGGCAAGTACAACTACACCGGGGGCCGGTTCTACAACCGCGAGGGTGAGCTGCCCAGCGGCGCGACCTACTACGAGTACGACGTGTACTCCCGCGCGAAGGGCGCCGCGCGCGACGCGTACCGGATCGTGGTGAACCGCAGCACCGGCGTGACCTGGTTCTCGCCGAACCACTACACCGACTTCTACCAGCTGTAGGCGCGTCCGGCGGGTCGCCGCGCGCCACGGGCGAGATCCACCGGGCACGCCCTCGGCGTCAGCCCCGGCGCAGGCGCTCCAGGTCGGGTTTGCCGGAGGGGAGCAGCGGCAACTCCTCGACGAGCTCGAGCCGGCGCGGCGCCGCGTACGCGGGGAGCTCCGCGCGGACCCAGGCGCGGAGCTCCTCCAGGTCCGGCGGGTCGTCGCCGGGGACGACGACGGCCGTCACCCGCTGGCCCCACTCGGGATCGTCGCGCCCCACGACGGCGACGTCCCGTACGCCGGGATGCCGGGCCAGCACCGTCGCGACCTCGCCCGCCACGACCTTCTCCCCGCCGGTGACGATGACATCGTCGGCCCGGCCCCGTACCCGCAGCCGCCCGTCCTCGAGCACGCCGAGGTCCTGGGTGACGAACCACGCGCCGTCCCGTACGGCGGCGGTCAGGTCGGGCCGCAGCCGGTAGCCGCCGAACAGCACCGGGCCGGCCAGCCGGATGCGCCCGTCGGCGCCGATCTCGACGGACACGCCGTCGAGGGGGACGCCGTCGTAGACGCAGCCGCCGCAGGTCTCGCTCATCCCGTAGGTCGTGAAGACCCGGCCACCGCGCGAGCGGGCCGTCGCCACGAGGTCGGGCGGCGGCGCCGCCCCGCCGAGCAGGATCGACCGGAAGCCGCGCAGGTCGACGCCGGCGTCGATGAGGCGGCGGAGCTGGGTCGGCACGACCGAGATGTGCGCCGCGCCGGATCCCGCGACCTCTGACACGTCGAAGCGCGGGTGTATCACCGGGTCGGTGCCGGCGACCAGGGACCGGATGAGGACCTGGACGCCCGCGATGTGGCTGGTCGGCAGGCAGCACAGCCAGCGGTCGCCGGGCTCGGCGCCGATCCGCGAAAGCGTCGCCGAGGCGGAGTGCCGGAGCGCCGTCGCCGCCAGCTCCACGACCTTCGGCGCGCCGGTCGATCCGGACGTGGCGATCAGCACCGCCGTGTCGTCGGCCACCGCCGGCCCCGGCGCGCAGCCGGTACCGCAGTCGTACCGCCGTTTTCCGTCTGTGGTCTCCACCCAGGACGGGCGGAGTGCGTCGAGCAGCCGGGTCAGGGCGGGGGCGGGCAGCTCGGGGGAGAGCGGGCAGATCGCCGGGCCGGTGCCGTCGAGCGCCGCCTCCAGGCGGCGGAACAGCGACGGGCCGGGCGGCAGGATGACGGCGTGCAGGCTTCGGCTCATGACGCCGATCAGCCTAGTGCAGTGACGAGACTTGATTGATCATTCAAATTACTATGTAAAGGCGGCCGCCGCGTCGGCGACGATCCCGGATACCGACTACGGAACCGCACCACCGACGCGCTTGAATAGAGCCGGCGCCGACAGGCAGCGGGCCGCCGGCGGGCTGGAAAGGAACACCGCATGGTCTCCGAGCTGTTCGACCCGGACGCGTGGAAGGCGGTCGAGGGCTTCGACTTCACCGACATCACGTACCACCGGGCGGTGGACCAGGGCACGGTGCGCATCGCGTTCGACCGGCCCGAGGTCCGCAACGCGTTCCGGCCGAACACCGTCGACGAGCTCTACCGCGCGCTCGACCACGCCCGGATGTCCAGCGACGTCGGGTGCGTGCTGCTCACCGGCAACGGCCCGTCCCCGAAGGACGGCGGGTGGGCGTTCTGCTCGGGCGGTGACCAGCGGATCCGCGGCCGGGACGGCTACCGGTACGCCGAGGGCGAGACGGCCGACACCATCGACCCCGCACGCGCGGGCCGGCTGCACATCCTGGAGGTGCAGCGGCTGATCCGCTTCATGCCCAAGGTCGTCATCTGCGTCGTCCCCGGCTGGGCGGCCGGCGGCGGGCACAGCCTGCACGTCGTCGCGGACCTGACCCTGGCCAGCCGCGAGCACGCGCGGTTCAAGCAGACCGACGCGGACGTCGCCAGCTTCGACGGCGGCTTCGGCTCGGCGTACCTGGCCCGGCAGGTGGGGCAGAAGTTCGCCCGGGAGATCTTCTTCCTGGGCGACACGTACGACGCCGAGGCGGCGCACCGCATGGGCATGGTCAACGCCGTCGTGCCGCACGCCGAACTCGAGCGGACCGCGCTGGAGTGGGCGCGGAAGGTCAACGGCAAGAGCCCGACCGCGCAGCGGATGCTGAAGTACTCCTTCAACCTCATCGACGACGGCCTGGTCGGCCAGCAGGTCTTCGCCGGTGAGGCGACCCGCCTGGCGTACATGACCGACGAGGCCGCCGAGGGTCGCGACTCCTTCCTCGAGAAGCGCGCGCCCGACTGGTCCCGCTTCCCCTGGTACTACTGACCTCCCGGCTCCGCCTCGGCGTCGCCTCGCGGCCCGCGCGCCGGAGCCGCCCGGACCTCCGAGATCGTCGGCCCCGGTACCGACCGGCCCGTGCACGAGCGGGGGACACGCGGCCCTAAGGTAATGCGGGAAGCAGCGTCTCCGGACAGGGGGGTCAGGCCATTGCGCGTGTTCGCCATCCCGATGCGCACGCGGTTTCGCGGGGTGACACGGCGAGAGGGGATGCTGGTGCGGGGCCCTGCCGGATGGGGGGAGTTCTCCCCTTTCCCGGAGTACGGCCCGAAGGAGTGCGCCCGCTGGCTCGCCGCGGCCCGGGAGGCGGCGCATGACGGATGGCCCGCGCCACTGAGGTCCCGGATCCCGGTCAACGTCACGGTGCCGGCGGTCGACGCCGACACCGCCCACCGGATCGCCGCCGCGTCCGGCTGCCGTACGGCCAAGGTGAAGGTCGCCGAACCCGGGCAGCCGGAGGCCGACGACCTGGCGCGCGTCGAGGCGGTCCGCGACGCGCTCGGCCCCGGCGGGAAGGTCCGGGTGGACGCGAACGGCGCCTGGGACCCCGACACCGCCGTCCGCATGCTGCGGCTCCTCGGCGAGCTGGAGTACGCCGAGCAGCCCTGCGCGACGCTGGACGAGCTCGCCGCCGTACGCCGTCGCGTCGAGACGCCGATCGCCGCGGACGAGTCGATCCGCCGTGCCGAGGACCCGCTGCGGGTCCGTGCCGCCGAGGCCGCCGACGTCGTCGTGCTCAAGGTGCAGCCCCTGGGCGGGGTACGCGCCGCGCTGCGCGTCGCCGAGGCGTGCGGGCTGCCGGTGGTCGTCTCCAGCGCGGTGGAGACCTCGGTCGGGCTCGCCGCGGGCGCGGCGCTGGCCGCCGCGCTGCCCGAACTGCCCTACGCCTGCGGGCTCGGCACCCTGTCGCTGCTGGACGGCGACGTCGTGGCCGACCCGCTCACGGTGACCGACGGCGCGATCGACGTGCGCCGTCCCGAGGTGGACGAGGACGCCTTGCGGCGATACGAGGTGGACGGCGCGGCCTGGCGACGGCGCGCGGGTGACGCGCAACGGGAGCTGGGCGGGGCGCCGCTGGTGACGGACGCAGAGGCGGCTCGATGAACCCGGCGACCGCGCTGGCGACCGTACTGGTCGACGAGCTGACGCGCTGCGGGATGACCGACGCCGTCCTGGCGCCGGGTTCCCGGTCCGCGCCGCTGGCCCTGGCGTTGTATCAGCAGTCGAAGATCCGGCTGCACGTGCGGATCGACGAGCGGTCCGCGTCGTTCCTGGCGCTCGGCATCGCCAAGCGCAGCGGCCGTCCGGTCGCGGTGATCTGTACGTCGGGGACGGCGGCCGCCAACTTCCACCCGGCCGTGGTCGAGGCGCACGAGGCCGGGGTGCCGCTGCTGATCCTGACCGCCGACCGGCCGCCGGAGCTGCGCTACACCGGCGCGAACCAGACGGTCGACCAGGTCAAGCTGTACGGCACGGCGGTGCGCTGGAGCTGTGAGGTCGGCACACCGGAGGAGCGTCCGGGCATGGTGGCGTACTGGCGGTCGCTGGCCAGCCGCGCCTGGCACGCGGCGCAGCAGCCCGACCCCGGCCCGGTCCACCTGAACCTCGCGTTCCGCGAGCCGCTGATCCCCGACGGGGACGAGGACTGGTGCGAGCCGTTGGACGGCGACGTCACCGGCGCCTGGACCAAGGTGCGCGCGGCGACGCCCGGCTCGGTGCTGCACGTGCCCCCGACCCGTCGCGGCGTCCTGGTCGTCGGCGACGGCGCGGTCAACGTCAAGCGCTACGTCGCGGCGGCGTCGATGGCGGGCTGGCCCGTGCTGGCCGAGCCGAACGGCAACGCCCGCTACGGCGACCACGCCCTGTCGGCGCACCACTTCCTGCTCGGCGTGCCCGAGTTCGTCGACCGGCACCACCCGGACGTCGTCGTCACGCTGGGCAAACCGGGGCTGTCGCGTCCGCTGCTGTCGTTCCTGCGCCGCGCCGAGCAGCACGTCGTCGTCTCTCCGTCGCTGGCGCGCTGGCCGGACCCGGTCCGGTCGGCCACACAGGTGGCGCAGGAGGCGGAGATCCCGGTCGTGTCGGGCGACGACTCGTGGCTGAAGTCCTGGCGGACCGCCGACCTGATCGCGCGCAACGCGGTCGACTCGGTCCTGGACGCCACCGACGAGCTGACCGAGCCGAGGCTCGCCCGGGACCTCGTCGCGGCCATCCCCGGCGGCTCGCTGCTGCTGGCGGCGGCGAGCATGCCGATCCGCGACCTGGACCAGACGATGCACCCGCGCCGGGGCATCCGCATCCTCGCCAACCGCGGGGCCAGCGGCATCGACGGCCTCGTCTCGACGGCGATGGGCGCCGCGCTGGCGCACGGCAACCGCGCCTACGCCCTGCTGGGCGACCTGGCCTTCCTGCACGACCAGAACGGCCTGGTCATCGGTCCGCAGGACCAGCGGCCCGACCTGGCCATCATCGTGATCAACAACGTCGGGGGCGGGATCTTCTCGCTGCTGCCGCAGGCGTCGTTCCCCGAGCCGTTCGAGCGGGTGTTCGCCACGCCGCACCAGGTGGACATCGCCTCGATCGCGGCGGCGCACGGCATCCCGTACGCCCGGCTCGAGTCGTTGAACGACCTGTCCAAGGTCGTGGCCAAGGAGGGTCTGCGGATCGTGGAGGCACGGACCGACCGCGTGGCCAACGCCGAGTTCCATGCCCGGATGCGCGAGGCGGCGCAGGACGCGGTCCGGTCGCTCCTCGGCGTCTGAGGCCGCTGCTCGCGAACCTCGAACGCTCGCCTGGACGCGGAATCCGCGGAATCCGTCACCTGGTCGTCGGCGTCCGCCTTGCGCCAGAGGGCCGCTCAGCCGGTCTCGTACGCCTTGGCCTGCAGGGTGAACAGCTCGGCGTAGCCGCCGCCGCGGGCGAGCAGTGTCTCGTGGTCGCCCACCTCGGTGATCCGGCCGCCCGCCAGCACGATGATCAGGTCGGCGGTGCGCGCGGTGGAGAACCGGTGGGAGATGAGCAGGGTGACGCCGCCGGCCCGGCGTCCGGACCGGGACAGCGCGGCGAACCGGGTGAACAGCTCGGCCTCGGCGGCGGGATCCAGGCTCGCGGTCGGCTCGTCCAGGACGGTCAGCAGGGGGTCGGCCCGCATCAGGCCGCGGGCGAGCGCGATCCGCTGCCACTGCCCGCCGGAGAGCTCCTTGCCGCCGGTGAACCAGCGGCCGAGGGGAGTGGCGAGCCCGTCGGGCAGCCGGGCCGGCAGGTCCTCGGCGCCCGCGGTGGCCAGCGCGGCGCCGACCGCGGCCTCGTCCTCGATCCGGGGCAGGTCGCCGATGCCGACGGCCTCACGGGCGATGAGGTTGGGGCGGACGAAGTCCTGGAAGACCGCCGTGGTCCGGGTGCGCCATCGGTCGGGGGAGAGGCCGGCCAGGTCGGCGCCGTCGACCAGGATCCGCCCGGCGGTCGGCCGGTACATCCCGGTCAGCAGCTTGACCAGCGTCGTCTTGCCCGCGCCGTTCTCCCCGACGATCGCGACCGTCGCCCCGGCGGGCAGGTCCACGGTGAGGTCCTGGAGGACGTCCTCGGCCGCTCCCGCGTAGCGGAAGCCCACGCCCTCCAGGCGGAGGCCCGTGCGAAGGCGGTCGGGCACCGGCGCCGCGGCGGGCATTCGGGTCTCCTTCTCGACGTAGTCCTCGAGCCAGGCGAGCCGCCGCGCGGTGCGGACGGCCGTGGCGAGGGACCCGGCGGTGTCGGAGGCGCCGGCGACCTGGCGCTGGGCGCGTCGCATCAGGCTCACGGCCATGACGACCTGCCCGGGGGAGGTGTGCCCGTGCGCCGCCCGCAGCACCAGCACGATGATGACGCCGACGAAGGCGACGGCGTACCCGGTCCAGCCCAGCGCCTCCCACGCCGCGCCGCGGATCGCGCCCCGGACGTCGCGCCGTCGGGCGTCCTCGGTGAGCGCGGCGTGGCGGGCGGCCAGCGCGTCGGTGACGCCGTACGTGCGCAGTTCCTTGGCGGTCTCGGCCCTGGTGGCGAGCGTGAACAGGTCGCCGATCAGCCGCCGGACCGGGGCGAGCTCGTCGCCGGTGCGGGCCTGGACGCGCCCGGCCCGCCGGTCGGCCAGCGCCGGGATCAGCCCGAACAGCGGCACGAGCATGACCGGTGAGTACACGGTCGCCAGCAGCAGCATGATCACGCCACCCCGGATGGCCACCTGCCACGCCCGGAGCAGCTGCCGGGGCGCGGCCGCCAGGCTCCGGCGGTCGTCGCGAAGCTGGTCGACCTCTGACAGCAGCTCCTGGCGTTCGAAGTGCTCCAGCCGGGGCGCGGTGCTCAGCAGCAGCGCGACGCGCTCGGAGACGAACAGGTTGAGGCGGTCGGTGAGCGTCCAGTTCCCGGTGACCGACAGCGTGGTGAGCGTCGTCGCCACGGTGAAGAGGATCGCCACGACGGCCACACCGAAGCTGATCTCATCGGAGCGGTGCGCGAGCGCCCCATCCACCATGTAGTGGAAGCCGAGGGGGAAGGTGGCAGAGGCGACGGCCCCGACGGTGGCCGCCGCGAACGCCCACAGCAACGTCATGGGCGCCGCCCGCCAGGCGGTGCCGATCAGGGCCGTGAGGGCGGAAGTGCCTTTCACCGGCGTGCCTCCCGGCTCGGTGCGAAACGGGCTGCCTGGAGCCGGAACATCTCGGCGTACGTGCCACCGGCCCGCAGCAGCTCGTCGTGGCTCCCGGACTCGGTGATGCGGCCGCCGTCGAGGACGGCGATCCGGTCCGCCCGGCGGACCGTCGAGAAGCGGTGCGAGATGATCAGGCTGGTGACGCCCTCGGTGATGGTCAGGAAGCGGTCGTAGAAGCGGGCCTCGGCGCGCACGTCGAGCTGGGCGGTCGGTTCGTCGAGGACGAGGACGCCCGCGCCTCGCTCGACGGCGTACAGCGCCCGCGCGAGGGCGATCCGCTGCCACTGCCCGCCGGACAGGTCCCGGCCGCCGTCGTACTGTGCGGACAGGATGGTGTCCCACCCGTCCGGGAGGCCCTCGATCGGTTCGACGGCGCCGGCCCGGCGCGCCACCGCCGCCAGGACCTCCGGGTCGGCGGGCTCGCCGGACAGGGCCATCGTGACGTTCTCGCGGGCGGTGAGCGGCAGTCGGGTGAAGTCCTGGAAGACCGCGGCGACGTGCCGTTGCCAGTCCCGTACCGGGAACTCCTCCAGGGGGACGCCGTCCACGAGCACGCGGCCCGCGGTCGGCGTGCGCAGGGCCGCCAGCAGCGAGATGAGCGTGCTCTTCCCGGCCCCGTTGACGCCGACGACGGCCAAGGAGCGGCCCGCCTCCAGCACCAGGTCCAGATCCTGCAGCATGTCCCGATCGGTGCCGGGATAGCGGAACGAGACGCCCTCGAACCGGATCTCCCGGTGCGGTCGTCCGGCCACGGCACGCCCGCCGCCCGCGGGCACGGGGGCGGGCCGCAGGTCGGCGGTCAGCGCGTCCAGGTCGGGGACGGACGACAGCATGGTCTCCAGCGCGATGTCGGCCGCCGTCAGCCCGCCGACCTGCATCGTGGCGGGCAGCATGGTCAGCATCGTGACGAGCGTGCCCAGCGGCAGCGTGTGACGGTACGCGGCCGTGCCCAGGGTGACGGCGGCGGTGCCGTACCCGGCCAGGATCAGCACGGTGGACATGGCGATCCGGCCGTTCAGCCGCCGTATCTCCTCGCCGGCGGGCCGCATCGCCTCGGCGTTGTGCTCCCGGTAGTTGCCGACGAGCCAGGGGCCGAGACCGAACACCCGGACCTCCTTGGCGGCGGCCGGGCGGAAGGCCAGGTGAATGTAGTACCAGCTGCGCCGCAGCGGTTCGGTGGCCTTGCGGAACGTCGCGATCCGCGCCCGGACCAGCGCCCGCAGCGGCCGCCGGACCAGCAGCCACATGACGAACAGGCCCAGCCCGAGCCACCACCGGAAGCCGGCCAGGACGGCACAGGCGATCACGCCCGAGAGCCGGTCGCCGAGCTGCCCTATCAGCGTCATCGCCGCCCCTGCGGGCTGGTAGGCGGACAGCTCGCCGCGCGCGGACGCCAGCCGGTCGAGCACGGCCGGGTCCTCCAGGTGCGTGATCCCGGCGGGCGCGCAGACCGCCTCGATCAGCCGTGCCTGCTGCAGGGCGCTCATCCTCGCCTGGACCATCGCGGTCAGGACGTCCTCGGCGGGGCCGCGCAGCAGCGACAGCGCGTACAGCAGGCCGGCCACGGTCAGCCGGGTCAGCAGCACCTCCCCGTCGTGTCCGCCCAGCCCGGATCGTACGGCCGCCGGAACCGCGCCGACGGTCCGGCCCATGGCGATCAGGACGAGGTTGGGGATGAGTCCCTCGGCGAGCATGAAGACGACGGCGCCGGTCAGCAGGCCGGGCGAGCCGACGGCCAGCGCCTTCAGCACGCGGAAGCGCGGCGAGTCCCGCAGTGCCGCCGGCGGCCTCACGGGGTGACCGCCTGGTCGTCGTCCCACGAGACCAGCGACTCCATCAGCTCGCCGGCCAGCCGCAGCAACTCTCGCTCGGTCGGGGTCAGCCGCTCTTCCATCCGGTGGGCCAGCCAGACGGTCCTCGGCCGCAGATGGTCGTCCAGGCGCCCCCGGCCCGCCTCGGTCAGCCTGATCCGCAGCCGTCTGCGGTCGTCCTGATCGGGGACCCGGTCGATCAGGCCCTCCTCCTCCAACCGGGACAGCGTTCGCGTCATCGTCTGCGGCTCGACCTTCTGCAACTCGGCCAGCGTCCCGGGCGTCAGGGCCCCCGCCCGGTCCAGGTGGGACAGCACGCCGACCATCGACAGGCTCAGCCCGTCACGCGGCCGCTCGGCCCGCATCCGTTGCGCCAGGCTGTTCACCGCCCGAGCGACCACCTCTGCCACCTCATCCATGGCGGCAGAATATAGTTCGCAACTGCGTACGAGTGCTACCGATTTTTGGGATTAAGCGGCCGGAACAAGTTCGTTGCTGCGTACCGTCAGCCCGGCGAGTCGCCGATCCGGACGTCGTGGTCGGCTCCATCGGCGGCGAAGGCCAGGAGCCGGGCGCCCTCCTCGAGCAGCGCCGTACGGTCCCGGGCGGACAGCGGCGCGTACGGCTCGACGGTGAGGACGGCGCGGTCGCGCTCGCGGGTGATCCGCCAGGTGCCGTGGACGAAACCGTCGATGAGGAACGTCGGCCGCGGGGAGTCGTTCGGAGTGGCGAGCCGGCCGCGGTGGTCATCGGAGAGGACGCGCGTACGGTCCGCGTGCGACCGGAGCAGGTTGTCGTACTCGGGAAGGAAACGGGGCGGAGCGGGCGTCTCCGGGTCGGGCCGCGGCGCGTCGGGCAGGTCGAGCAGTTCGGTGCCGTTCTCGTCGCGGAAGGACAGCAGGCGCGGCCGGAGCCGGTCGATCACCTGGCGTTGCCGGGTCACACCGGACCAGGTCTGCAGGTCCTTGACGGAGGCCGGCCCGTACGCGGCCAGGTAACGGAGCGCCAGGTCCTCCGGCGAGGGGTCCGATGACAGCGACCGGCCCAGCCAGGCCTCGGCCGACGTGTGCACGGCCTGCCCGCCCCGGCCCCAGATTCCCCGGGGCGGCAGTTGCACGAGCGGCACCTGGGTACGCACGACCGCGGTGAGCGCGCCGGGGTCGCGGTCCGGCAGGACTTCGCCGAGCGCAGCGCCGAGGTCGGCGAACGTGCGCGGCCGCTCCTCGACGAGCGACCGGCCGAGGGCCGCGACCTCCTCCAGGTCCAGCCCGGCCAGGTGGCGGCCGTACCCCGTTCTGAGGGCGCGGTCGAGCACGGGCTGGACGAGCGGGCGCGACTCCAGGAAGTCGGCCGCGCTGACGAGGTGGATCGTCCCGCGGATCAGCGTGCTGCGGACGAGGTCGCGGCCGTCGATCCGGTCGGCGAGCTCGTCGGTCCGGAACCCGGCCAGCCGGGTCCACAGCCCGACGTACGGCGCCAGCGGCGCCTGGGCCTGCATCGCGACCAGACGCTCGACCGCCCGGACCGCCGGCAGAGTCTGGCGAGCGAGCAGCAGCTGGCGGGCGAGCAGCGCCCGGTTCAGCGCCCGGCGGCCGAGGACGCCTCCCGCCTCCGCGGTGGGGGACGGCGCCGGTCCGGGGGAACGAAGCATCTCCATGCCCGACACCGTACGGGGGAATGCGGCCGGTTTCCGGCCGCAATGATCACTCGGTCACCGGTTGCGGAACCGGCCCACCTCGACCCGGAGGGTGGCGCGGAGGGCGGCGGTGTCCTCGTCGGTCCAGCCGTGGCGTTCGAGCCAGCCGAGGGGGCCGTCGTAGCGTTCGTCGATGACCGCGAGGAACTTCTCCATCGTCTGCGGGTGCGGCATATGCGTGTCGGCGGGCCGGGAGTCGAGGTCCTGGGCGTAGACGGGGCTGGAGCGCAGGCGGGCGAGGATGGCCTCCAGGCGCTCGCCGGTCGCCGCGTAGTCGGCGACGATCTCCTCACGGGGCACGCCCGCGACGTGCAGGGCGAAGGCGACGACGACGCCGGTGCGGTCCTTTCCCGCGGCGCAGTGCACGATCGACGTGCCGCCGGGGACGACGCGGAGCGCGCCCACGACGGAGTCGGGGCGGTCGGCGAGGTAGCCGAGGTAGTGCCCGACGGATCGGTCGCTCTCCGGGCCGGCCTCCTCGCGGCTCTGCCAGGGCAGGATCTTTTCGGTGTCGAGCGAGTCGGCCTCGACGTCGGTGAACCGGCCGCCCTCGGTGAACAGGGACAGGTGGTGGATCGTGACCGTGGGCACGTCGGTCAGCGGACCGGGGCCCGTGAGGTTCACCTCGGCCTCGCTGCGCAGGTCGACGACGTTGCGCAGGCCCAAGTCCGTGACCAGGCGGTGGACGTCGGCCGGGGTGAGGTCCTGCAGGTTGTCCGAGCGCAGCAGCGCGCCGGGGCGGATGGCCCCGCCGTCGGCCGTGGGCAGGCCGCCCAGGTCCCGGACGTTGACCGCGCCCTCCAGTTCGATCCAGTTGCTCATGATCTGGACCTTATCCGGCGTGGATGACCGTTCCACGTCGCGAGGGCGCGCGCCGATCGGCGGAACGGTGACGGGTTTGGAGACAATTACGGGGTGACGACCGAGTACAGCGGCAGCGGAGATCCCACGCGGACCATGGAGCTGTTGTGGGGCGCCCAGCCACGTCCCCGGAGAGGCCCGAGGCCGCGGCTGACCACCGAGCAGATCACCCGGGCGGCCATCGAGGCGGCCGACGCCGAGGGACTGGCCGCGCTGTCGATGCGGCGGGTCGCCGAGCGGCTCGGCGTGGGCGCCATGTCGCTCTACACGTATGTCCCCGGCAAGGCGGAGCTGGTCGACCTGATGGTCGACGCCGTCTACGGCGAGCGGTCGGGCCCGGTCGAGACGTCCGGCGGCTGGCGGGAGCGGCTGGCGGGGGTGGCCCGCGCCAACTGGGCGCTGTACCGCCGGCACCCCTGGATGCTGCAGGTCGCGACGGTCCGCCCCGCCCTCGGGCCGAACGCGCTGGCGAAGTACGACGAGGAGCTGCGTGCCGTCGAGGGGATCGGCCTGACCGACGTGGAGATGGACGCCGTGCTGACCCTCGTCCTGCAGCACGTGGTGAGCTCGGCGCGCCTGCTGGTCGAGGCGGCGGAGGCGCAGAGCCGTACGGGCCTGACCGACGAGGAGTGGTGGGCGGCGCACGCCCCGCTGCTGGCGGAGGTCTTCGAGGCCGACCGGTACCCCGTCGCCGCCCGCGTGGGCGCCGCCGCGGGCGAGGCTCACCAGGCCGCCCTCAGTCCCGAGTACGCCTTCGAGTTCGGTCTCGCCCGGATCCTCGACGGAGTCGGCGCGCTCGTGGAGTCCCGCTCGGCCTGAGGGGGTTCAGCCCTCGATGGCGTACTGCATGGCGCGCAACTTGGTCTGGGTCTCGGCGAGCTCGGCGGCCGGGTCGGAGCCGGCGACGATGCCGCCGCCGGCGTACAGCCGGGCGCGCGGTCCCTCGATCTGCGCGCACCGCAGCGCGATGCCCCACTCGCCGTCGCCGCGGGCGTCGATCCAGCCGACGGGCCCGGCGTAGCGGCCGCGGTCCATGGCCTCCAGCTCCCGGATCAGGGCGAGGGCGGGGTCGGTGGGCGTGCCGCCGACCGCGGGCGTCGGGTGCAGCGCGCCGACGACGTCCAGGACCGAGCGCTCCTCGTCGAGCCGGCCGCGTACGGGCGTGGCCAGGTGGATGAGGTTGGACAGGCGCAGGATCTCCGGCTCGGCGGGCATCGTCAGGTCCCGGCACAGCGGGGCCAGTGCGGCGCGGACCATGTCGGCGGCGTAGGAGTGCTCCTCGCGGTCCTTGGCCGAGGCGAACAGGGTGGCGGCGCTGGAGTCGCCGTCCGAGCCGCGCGCGATGGTCCCGGCCAGCACGAGCGACTCGACCTGGCCGCCCATACGCCGGACCAGTAGCTCGGGCGTCGCTCCGACGAGTCCGGCGCAGGCGAAGGTGTAGCAGGAGGGGAAGCGGTCGGCGAGGCGCCGCAGCAGGATCCGGCTGTCGATGGGTTCGTCCGACACGGCCAGCAGATCGCGGGCGAGGACGACCTTGGACAGGTCGCCCGCGCGGATGCGCTCGACTGCGGCGGCCACGGCCCGCATGTGCCGCGGCGTGGTCACCTCGCCGTCGGCCCACCGGATGCCGGTGGGCGGCGCCGGGGGCCGCAGGAGGGTCAGCGGGTCGGCGTGCTCGCCGATCGTGGTGTACCAGGCGTGGCCGTCCCGGCGGCCGAGGACGGTGCGCGGCACGATCAGCACCGAGTCCCCGGAGTGGGGATCGAAGGAGAAGCTGCCGAAGGCGACCGGCCCGGAGCCGGGCACCTGGAGGGGATCCTCTACCGTCGCGGCGTCGAAGAGCGCCGCGAGCCACTGCCGCGCCCACGTGAAGCGGTTCTCGCCCGCCGGCACGGCGACACGCGCGGCCTCGCCCCAGCCGACGAGCCCCTCACCGTGCCGTACCCAGGCCAGGGCGGTGGAGTGGGGGAGTCGTGCCAGCAGGTCCTCTGGCGCGCGCACGGGGACGGTGCGTACGGCGAGCCGCTCCGGCAGTCCAACAGCGAGGGTCACGAGATCCCACTGTACGGGAGATTTGAACCCGTTCAAACAGCAGGGACCCCTGCGATTCGCGAGATTCAGCGCGGCGGTTCCCGTCTGAGGTGATGCCCGGAATGCAGGGTAGCCGCCACGTCTGGCGCTAAACATCACCGATGTCGGCTATCGCCGGGGTCGCTCGCGGCCGGTGGCGCCGGCTCAGTACGCCTGCAGCTCCAGCAGGTTCCCGTCGGGGTCGCGGACCAGGGCGTTGCGGAGGGTCGGCCCCCACTCCGGGCGGTCGGCCGGGGCCGCGACCGGGCGAGCGCCGTGGCGCAGGCACAGCGCGTATCCGGCGTCGACGTCGGCGACCCGGCCGACGAGCATGGCCCGGTCCTGGGCCGGCGCGTCGACGGGCAGGTCCGCGGTGCCCGCGACCGCGGCCATCGCGGCGCGGTCGAACAGCGCGAGCAGGCCCTCGTCCCCGACGTCCCAGCTCGCGTACGGCCCGGCCGCGTCGCCCCGGGCCAGTGTGGCGCCGGTCAGCTCGGGCAGCACCGCGTCATAGAACCCGAAGCACTCGGCGAACCGGCCGACCAGCAGGCGGGGATACAGCGCGTCCACGACGACTCCCAAATAGTAGGTGATTACCCATCATTGGTGCGTACCCTACACTTGACAGATCATGGAGGAGACACCGCCCAGCCTGCTGGCGCTGACCCCCTACCTGCTGTCACGGGTGGGTAAGACGGCGCGCGGCCGGATCGCCGAACGCCTCACGGCCCGCGAGATGCGCCTCTGGCACCTGGCCGTCCTGGCCGCGCTGGCCGACTTCGGTCCGCACGCGCAGCGCGACCTCGCCGCCCGACTGAGGATCGATCCGAGCGACGTGGTGAAGGTCCTCGACGAGCTGGCCGCCGCGCGCCAGGTCGAGCGGGCGCGCGACCCGGCCGACCGGCGTCGCGTGACCGTGACGATCACCGCCGCCGGCCGTACGGCCCTCTCGGAGCTGACCGCCGACACGTCGGCCGTTCAGGAGGAGGTCCTGGCCCCCCTCGACGAAGGTGAGCGCGCCGTGCTGCACTCGCTACTGCGCCGGATCTTCGCCCATCTGCACGATGGGGCCTAAGGGACGATGACGGTGGCGCCCGCGGCGGGCGCGGTGCCCATCGCCGCCAGCGCGGCCGGCGCCTCGGCCAGGCCGATCGTCCGGGTGATGAGAAGGTCCGGCCGCAGCGTGCCGGACGCGACCATGGCCATCATCGGGCCGTAGGCGTGCGCGGCCATCCCGTGACTGCCGAGGACCTCCAGCTCCAGCGCGATGACCCGGTGCATCGGCACGACGGCGGGCCCGGCGGCCGGGGGCAGCAGGCCCACCTGGACGTGACGTCCGCGACGGCGCAGGCTCTCGACCGACGCCGCACAGGTCGCCGGGCTGCCGAGCGCGTCCAGGGACATGTGCGCGCCGCCGCCGGTGATCTCGCGGACGGCCTCGGCCGCCCCGTCCGGGCCCTCCACGCAGGCGGCGGCGCCGAAGCGGCGGGCCAGCTCCAGCGCGCCGGGGGAGACGTCGACCGCGACCACCCGGGCCCCGCACGCCGCGGCGATCATCACCGCGGACAGCCCGACTCCGCCGCAGCCGTGCACCGCCACCCACGCGCCCGGTCCGACGCGCCCCTGCGCCGTGACGGCCCGGAAGGCGGTCGCGAACCGGCAGCCCAGCGCGGCCGCCGTCGCGTACGGCAGCTCCCCGGGCAGGGCCACGAGGTTGACGTCGGCGTTGTCGATCGCGACGTACTCCGCGAACGACCCCCAGTGGCTGAAACCGGGCTGCGTCTGCCGCTCGCACACCTGCTGGTCGCCGGCCGCGCACGCCGCGCACCGGCCGCACGCGCACACGAACGGCACCGTCACCCGGTCGCCGGCACGCCATCCGGTGACGTCCGGGCCGACCGCGGCGACGACTCCGGCCAGCTCGTGCCCGGGTACGTGCGGAAAGTGCGTGATGTCGGGGTCGTGGCCCATCCATCCGTGCCAGTCGCTGCGGCACAGCCCGGTCGCCTCGACCCGGATCACCGCCCCGGCGTGAGGCGGCTCCGGATCGGGCACCTCTCGTACCTCCGGCATCAGCCCGAACCCGTCGTACGCCACCGCCCGCACCGGCCCGCCCCTTCTTCGACTCCGGGGCTCACCGTATAGCGGCACCCGACCGGGCGGGAACGCGTGTCAGCGCGTGCCGTGGGCCAGGAGGGCGTGGGCGGGTACGCGCACGCGCCCGCTCGGCACCGCGTGCGGCTTCAGAATCACGTCATAGGCCTCTTTGACCCGCGCGATCGTCGCGGCGTCCTGCCGGGCGAGGACGACGCCGTTCGAGCCGACGCGCGCCATCGCCCCGGATCGCCACCATTCCTCCGGCTCGAACTCGAAGTCCCAGGTCAGCTCCTCCACCGCGACGTCGCGGAACACCCGGCCCACCAGATCGCCGAACGCGTCCGGCCGGCCGTACTCCAGGAACGGGCTGAGCGGCACGTCGTCCGGCCACGGCACGCCGACCTGGTCCATCGCGTCGCGGACCAGCGCGAGCACGCCGCTGCCGGGCATCCTCCAGCACGTCAACGCGAGCCGGCCGTCCTGCCGGAGCACGCGGCGCAGCTCCCGCAGGGCGGTCTCGGGCTCGCCGACGTGGTTGATGACGAAGTTGCCCGCGACCGCGTCGAACGCCGCGTCCTCGTGCGGCAGGGCGGGCAGCACCGCGACGCGCACGTCCGCCTCGGGCGCGTTGCGCGCCGCGGTCCGTGCCATCTGCGGATCGGCGTCCACGGCCGCGACGACCGCGCCCCTGCGCAGCGCGCCGGTAGCGACGATCCCCGGGCCCGTGCCCAGGTCGAGCACGCGGTGGCCCGCGCGCACCCCGGCCGCGTCCAGCAGTGGCTCGACCGCATGGGCCGTCAGCCGGGCGAAGCCCTGCTCGTACGCGTCGGCTCGGCCGGCCCACAGCTCACGTTCGTACGCGTCGAATTCGGTCACGAGCGGCAGCGTACGGGTCCCGGCGCCTCGGAGGAGGTGACGCAGGCTGTATTCCTTGACAGACATATAGCTGTGCCGTTATGTTCCCTGGGTGAGCACGACCTTCGACGTACTGGCCGAACCCGCCCGCCGCCGCATCCTGGACCTGCTGCTCGAGCGTCCCCGTCTGGTCGGGGAGCTGACCGAGGCTCTCGGCCTCACCCAGCCCGGCACTTCCAAACATCTGAGGGTCCTGCGTGAGGCGGGTCTCGTCAGGGCCCGCCCCGAGGCGCAGCGCAGGTGGTACGAGCTGCGCCCCGAGCCGCTGGCCGAGGTGGACGCGTGGCTGGCGCCCTACCGGCGGCTGTGGTCCGACTCGCTCGACGCGCTGGAGCGTCACCTGGACAGGATGGAGACCGACGACACATGAACCCGACCATGAAGACCGCGGACGGCCGCAGCGCCCTCCGGTTCGAACGCCGCCTCGGGCATCCGGTGGAGAAGGTCTGGCGCGCCCTGACCGACCCGGCCCATCTCGCGCACTGGTTCCCCTCCGAGGTCGAGGAGATCGACCTGCGCCCCGGCGGGAAGATTCGCTTCAAACAGGAGTTCCAGGAGCTCCCGCTAGGCACCGGGGAGATCACCGAGCTCGACCCGCCGCACGTGCTGGCCTTCACCTGGTACGAGGATCCGCTCCGCTGGGAACTGCGCCCCGACGGCGAGGGCTGCCTCCTCGTCTTCACCCACACGTTCACCGACCGGCCGATGGCCGGCAGCTTCGCCGCCGGCTGGGACGCCTGCCTGGCCTCGCTGGACTCGGCCCTGGCCGGCGCTCCCACACCGCCGGTTCCGGAGGACTACGCCGCGCGGCACGACGCGTACGCCGAGGCGTTCGGCCTGGACGAAGGCGACCTGCTCGAGGACGCCGGCGGCTGGACCATCCGGTTCGAGCGGAACGTCCCGCATCCCATCGAGAAGGTCTGGCCGGCGCTCGCCGGGTCCGGGGCCATCCCCGGCGGCACCCCGCCGCCCGGGGCCGTCGCCGACCCCGTCGCGCCGGGCGAGGTGACCGAGGTCATCGCGCCGGAGCTGCTGGAGTACGCCTGGCCGTCCGGCGGCGACGCCCTCGGGCGGGTGCGATGGGAGCTGACCGGCGGCCACCCGGCGGGCACCCGGGTGGCGCTCACCCACACCGGACCGGCGGAGGAGCGCGGCCGGTGCGCCGCCGCCCTGGCCGCCTGGCACCTGCGACTGCGGTCGCTGGCCGACCGGCTGCGCGACGCGGAGCGCCCCGGCCCCGGCGAGGACGCCGGAGAGCTGGAACGCCGCTACGCCGCCCGGGTCACGGCCAGGTAGACGACGTCGGGTTCGCCGCGGGTGACCTCGACCGGATGCGCCGACACGTCGGCGAACCGCTTCCGCAGCCGATCCGCGAACGCGGTGACGGCGGCGGCGCTCCACACCGCGAGGACGCCGCCGGGCCGCAGCCGGCCCGCCAGCAGGTCCAGTCCCTCGGGGCCGTACAGCGCGGCGTTGCCCTCGCTGACCGTCCACTCCGGGCCGTTGTCGATGTCCAGGCAGATCACGTCGTACGGCTCGCCGGGCGCGCGCAGCCAGTCCAGGAGATCGGCGCGCTCGACACGCACGCGCGGGTCGTCGAGGGCGCCCTCGGAGTACGACCGGAGCGGGCCGGCGTGCCAGCCGATCACCGCCTGCTCCCGCTCGATGACGGTCACCTCGCGGGTGTACGGGGAGCGTACGGCCTCGGCGAGGGAGAAGCCCACGCCCAGCCCGCCGATCAGCAGATCGGCCGGGCGGGCGAGGCGGTCGAGGGCAGCCCTGACCAGAAGGCGCTCGGACGCGCCGGCTCGGGTGTCCATCAGGAACACGCCGTTGCTGATGATCTCGAAGTGCTCGCCGTCGCCGCGTAGGACCAGCTCGCCGTGCGGGCCGATCCGCCGATCGTGGACCTCCATGAGCCGCCAGCCTACTCTTCAAGATCGCCGGTCGGCGGAGTGAGTGACCGGTGACGGAGAGTCGTACGCCGAGGTCGAAGAGCCGAATAGGTCGTCAACGAAGGGGAATGACCAGCCCGTACAGCTTCGTACGGAAGGGGGAGCCGATGGGTCTCCTGGACAAGTTGAAGAACAAGATGGAGAAGGCGAAGGGCCGCGGCAAGGAGGCGGCGGGCCGAGGAGCCCGCGACCCGTACCTGGAGTCCGAAGGACGCAGGGACCGCATGAAGGGCGGCGTCAAGCAGGTCGGTGAGCAGGCCAAGGACGCCGCGAAGGAGGCCCGTCGCACTTTCAAGCGGTAAGGGGTCGGGAAGTAGGAAGGTTGCCGCCCGCCGTGCGGGCGGCAACCTTCCTTATTGAAGCCGCCGGCGAGGCCCGACGCTGTCACTCCTGGGCCGAGGCCCTGCCCCCGGACATCTTGGCCGCCCGGGCCTTCCGCTTTCTGGACCGCGCTGATCCGGCTGCGGACTTCACGGTCCCGGAGGGAAAACGCCCTGGCCCGGAGTGAGGATTCCGTCGGGGTCGTAGCGTTCACGGGCCGCCTTGAAGGCGGCCCATGCGGGGCCGTAGTGGGTGCGCCACTCCTCAGGCGTGGTGGGTATGGAGCCGACCGGGTACTGGAAACCCCCGACGGCTTGGGCATCCAGGTAGAGGGAACGGTTGGCCTCCACCATGTCCTGCGGGCTCTCGGCTCCGGGTGAGGCTGTTCTGAGCAGCGTGAAGAGGAAGACCGTCTCCTCGTCGGGCAGGCGCAGCAAGGGCAGGTGCAGGCGGGCGCGGGGGAAGGGATAGAGCAGGACCACGCCGCTGGCGCCGACCTCGGTCTCGGTCAGGTCCTTGATGGCGGCCTCCACGAAGGCGTCGGTGCGGCTCGCGGGCAGGAACATGTTCCACCAGGGGTGCGGGCGGTACCACTCACCTGTGGACTTCAGATCGGCGACGCCCACGGCGAGCCGGTTGAGGAACTCGAAGTAGGACATGTCCTGGATCTGCCGGTCGCCGGGCTGGTCGGCCAGACCGTCGAGAAGCCTGGCGTCGTCGGGCGGGGTCGTGCCGTTGAAGAAGGCGACCGCTTCAAGCTGGTGACTCCAGCCGGCGGAGCCGGTCGGCAGCCCGAGCTCTCCCTCCACGTAGGCGAAGCGGCCGTCGTTGACCACGCGCCGCTGGTCGGCGGTCAGCGCGGCGAGGCTCGGGTAGGAGAGCAGGTAGTGGCGGACCGTCGCGGGGGCGGGCAGCAGGCGAACGGTGGCCCTGGTGATGATGCCGCACTGTCCTCTTCCGGCCAGCGCCGCGCGGAAGAGGTCGGGGCGCAGCTGTGCGGAACACCTCCTCAGGCTGGCCTCCCCCGTGACGACCTCCAGCTCCACGACGCTGTCCACCTGGGCTCCGTGGTGGTGGGTCTGGCCGCCGAGACCGCCCACCGCGAGCGTGCCGCCGACCGAGAGCTCCAGGTAGTCGGTGAAGACCGGAGGGGTCAGGCCGTGGGCCAGGGTCGCCTGCGCCAAGCCGCTCCAGAGCGCGCCCGCCTCCACGACGGCCGTGTCCTCCCGCACCTCGACCACGTTGAGCGGGGTCATGTCGATGATCAGACCGCCCGCGACCTGGCCCTGACCGAAGGTGGCGTGTCCCTGGCCGCGCGCGGCCACCTGCAGGCCGTGCGTCCGGCAGTACTTCATCATCAGCATGATGTCCGACACGGCGCCGGGCTCCAGCACGGCCCCGGGGGTCCGATGGACTAAGTGCCCGAAGTCGTCGGCCGCCTCGCCGCGCGAGGCGGGATCGGTCACCACCTTGCCCTTCAGCGGCGGCAGGTCGACCATCCCCTGAGACCGGGCAACGTCGGTGACCCACGTGCGCGTGGACGGGTCGAAGCCGACCACGGCCGCCCCCGCCCTGAGGAATGCCTGTCTCCACGGATGCCACGGCATAACCGATCCTTTCGCAGCGCGGTCACGTCGCGTCGATAATCGCCGACGGCACCCGGCGACGCTATCCGCACGAAACCGGATGACAGCTACAAAAGGGTTACCGCGGCGCTTCGGGCCTCGACGGGCGAGCCGTGGGGCAGGGCTGCGTGAGGTCAAACGCACGCTCGCGGTGTTCACCCATGGTCATCAGGTTTTAGATGCCTTCCCACGGTTTCTTCCGGTCTCCCTGAGGATCAGCGGAGAGCCCTGACCGGGATCGGGGTGATCAGCCGCGGGGCAGGGAGATGACGAACCGTCCGGCCGCGTCGATGGCGATGTCTCCATCAGCCGTACGGGCCAGGCGTCGAGCGAGCGCGAGCCCGAGTCCGACGCCGTCGTGACCGTCGTCGGGGTTGGCGCGCCGGCCTGGTTCGAACACTGCGTTACGGAGTTCCACCGGTACGCCGGGACCGTCATCGGTGATGATGATCTCCACGTCGGCCGTGCACTCTATGGTGATCCGGGTCCGCGCGTAGCGGCGTGCGTTGTTCAGCAGGGGCACGAGGATGCGCTCGACCAGGTTCGCGGGTACCCCGGCCGTCACGTTCTTACCGGTTACCACGATCGACGGCCCCTCCGTGTTGCGCTCGGCCAGATCACGGGCCAGGTGGAGGAGCGAGCATCGGTCACGGATGCGATCGGCGGGGATCGTGAGAAGGGACTCACAGATCTGCTGCATGGTGGCCGCGCTCGCCGCGATCGCTTGATGTGAGGTGTCTCGTTCGGCGGCGGTGCGGTTTCGCGCGATCAGCCAGTCGATCTCCGCAGTGATCCGAGCCAGCGGGGTCCGTAGTTCGTGTGAGAGTTCAGCGGTGAGTTGTTGTTCGTGGCGCAGGACGGCGGAGAGCCGATCGAGTAGCTGATCAAGGTTTCTCGCCAGCCCGGCGAGTTCGGCAGGACGGTGTTCCGCGCCGAACCGGTGGTGGGTTCCATGCTCTCCCCATTGCGCGGCCTGCTCGCTCATCTGTGTTACCGGCCGGAGGGCACCGCGAACGACCGCGCGAGTCAGCAGGTAGACGCCGAAGAGCAACAGCAGGCCGAGGATGGCGGAACCGGCCAGCACCAGACGGGCCAGGTCGCTGTAGGGGTCAAGATCAACCGCGCTGACCACCGTGCCCACCCGCCGGCCTTCGGACATCACCGGCAGCGAGTAAACCCTCCAGGCGTAAGGCGTCTTGATATCCATGAAGGTCTTGCGCCGCCCGGCCATGCGGTCCGCACTCGCCTGCAGCCCTTTGGGTGCTCTGGGGCGCTCGATGGCCGTGTGACCCTGGTAGATCCAGACTCCGACATCCAAAGCACGGTCGTCGGAGGGTTCCAGCACTCGGATATGGCCGTCCGGCCAGGTCTGCAGGGTCGCTGCCACGGCCGCCGCCCGCGTCCGCAGCAGGTCATCAGACTGTCTACGCAGCTGTGCGTGAAGCGCCAGGTTGAAGATGACGGTGAGCAGCGTGACCCAGATCGCCGTCGTGGTCAGCGCGACCAGGGCGAGGCGGCCGCGTAGAGTCGCCGGCGTGAGGGCCCTCATGTGAATCGGTAGCCGACGCCGCGTATGGTGCTGATGCCCCGCTCACACCCGGCTTCACGGAGCTTACGGCGCAGGCGCGTCAGGTACTGGTCGAGGGTGTTGTCATTGACTTGGGCGCCTTCGGGCCAGGCCGAGCGCACCAGGGCATGGCGCCGGACGACCGTGCCAGGGGCCGCCATCAAGGAGGCCAGCAGCCGGAACTCGGTGGGTGTGAGGGGCATCTGTGTGCCGTCCGCGGTCTTCAGCACGTGTGCGACCGGGTCCAGCCGCAGCCCGTCGACCTCGGTGGCCGCCTCGCGACCGGCTCTGCGCAGCACCGCGCGGACCCTGGCAGCGAGTTCGGCCAGGTGGAAGGGCTTGGCGAGATAGTCATCGCCGCCCGCGGAGAAGCCCGAAAGCCGGGACGTGAGGCCATCACGAGCGGTCAAGAAGATGACCGGCATGTCCAACCCGGCAGCGCGCATGGCCTGGCAGACGTCCCTGCCATCGGAGTCGGGCAACCCGATGTCCAGCACGACTGCGTCGATCTGGTCATCTATCGTCCGCAGCGCGCCTGCTCCGTCCGCGGCTGTCAACACCTCAAAATGCTCTTCGCGCAGGCCTCGGGCGAGAACGTCACGAAGTCCGTGGTCGTCCTCGACGACCAGGACGCGGTGGATGGTCACATCGTCAGGTTACGGACCTTCCCGTAACCCAACCCCACCTGCCTGCCGAGCGCTCAGGTTTTGTTCAGACACGCTGTGCCAGTCTTCCTCGATGACGACAACCCAGCAGATCCGGATGGGCGAACCGACCGGCCGGCAGATGCTCAACAAGGTGCCTGAGGTCACGGTCTGGTTCTGGATCATCAAGATCCTCTGCACGACCGTCGGCGAGAGTTTCGCCGACTACATCAACGAGACCCTCGGCTTCGGCCTGACCAACACCATGCTGTTGTTCACCGCGGTCTTCGCGGTCGTGCTAACGGTCCAGTTCCGTACCAAGCGCTACAGCCCGTTCCCGTACTGGCTGACCGTGGTGGTGGTCAGTGTCGCCGGCACGCTGTACACCGACATGCTCACCGATAAGCAACACGTCCCGCTGTGGCTGAGCTCAACGGTCTTCTCGGTCCTGCTGGCCATCGTCTTCGGAGTCTGGTGGCTGCGTGAGCGGACCCTGTCGATCCACAGCATCACCACCTTCCCGCGTGAGGCGTTCTACTGGCTGACCGTCCTGGTGACGTTCGCGCTGGGCACCGCCACCGGTGACTGGACGCTGGAGCTGACCAACTGGACGCCCGCGCAGTCGGTGTTCCTGCCGCTTGGCCTCATCGTGTTGATCACCGGGCTGTGGAAGTTCGGCGCCAACCCGGTGCTTTCGTTCTGGCTGGCCTACATCCTCACCCGCCCGCTCGGCGCCAACATCGGTGACTGGCTCGCCTCCCCGAAGGTCGCGGCCAACCCCGGCGACCCGGTCGGACTCGGCCTGGGCACGTTCATCACGAGCCTGATCTTCCTCGGCGCCATCCTGGCGACGGTCATCTACCTGACGATCAGCCGCAGCGACGTCGCCGAGACCTACGAGGCGACGCACGCGCCGTCAGGCACCACCAACCCGCGCCGGGAGCACATCGCACTGGGAGCCTTCGGCGTGATCGCCGCCGGCACCGCCGCGCTGATGGTCTGGGCCCACAACCAGCCCCACGTCACCTGCGACCCGACCGGTCAGAGCGAGACGATGCCGGCCTGCCCGAAGCCGGCCCTGACCGGCGACCAGACGACCGCCGCAGTGGCGAAGTACGAGAACCTCGCCCAGACGGCGATCGCCCAGGACCGGGCCAGGAAGGGCGCCGCCTCCCACGCCACCGTGCAGAAGATGCGCGATGACTGGGACGCCGACGCCACCTCGCTGCAGGCGGTCAACAAGAAGACCTGGACCCTGCTCGACAACCAGATGGACGCGGTCCTCAAGACGTACGCCATCGACCACGGCCACATCAAGCCGGCCCCAGCCGCCAAGCAGGAGAAGCAACTCAAGGTCCTGCTGGCCGACTTCAAGAGCCACCGCTTCTGAATGGGCACGTGAAGTAGGCGGATCGCCCTTCTGCCCCGCGGGTGGCCGGTACGGGCGGCCGACGGTAGCAACCCATGAAGACGCCGGCCCCAGCAGCGCTGGCCGGATTCCCGCAGGAGCGACCGACGCCGAAGCCCCATCCTTGCCCATGAACGGCTTGACCGCGCGCCTGGTGCTGGACACGCTGGACCTCCCGCCGGGCGCGACCATCGCGGTAACCGGTGCCGTCGGGGCGGTCGGCGGCTACGTCATCCAATTGGCCAAGGCGGACGGCCTGCGCGTCGTCGCCGACGCCGCACCGGCTCACGCGGATCGGGTGCTGAGGTCGAAGAGGACGACCAGTTCGTCCGCGCACCGGTCGGGGTCGAGGCCGGCCGAGAGCAGAGGCGCCACGCTGTCGATCGAGGCGCGCAACGCCGACGCCATGATCTGCGGATCGAAGGGGCGGAACGCGCCCGTGCGCTGCCCGTGGCCGAACAGGTCCGCCAGCCGGCTCACCGAGTCGATGTGGTGCCGTTCCCAGTCGCCCAGACCGCCGTTCAGGAGGATCTGCTGCAGCGCCCGCACCTGCGACGAATGGCCGGCGATGAACGCCACGTTCGCCCGGATGACGGCGGCGAGCAGCTCGCGGGCGCCGGTCGCGGCGTCGAGGGCGGGTCGCATGTAGCTCTCGGCGTCGGCGACGACCTGGTCGGCGACGGCCGCGAACAACGCGTCCTTGCTGGAGAAGTGGTAGGTGATCAGACGCTTGCTGCTGAGCCCGGCCACCTGGCAGATCGCCTCGAACGTGGTCGCCTGGTGGCCGCGCTCCGCCAGCAGGGCGATCGCCGTACGGATGATCTGCTCCTTGCGGGCCGCGGTCGCCGCCTGACGGGTGGTCATGGCCCTCAAACCTAGTGGTCGGTCCCGGCGTAGGCGCGGCGGACGGCCTTGCGGCTCACCAGAACCGCGACCACGGCCAGCAGGAGACCCACGACCGCCTGCTCGACCTTCATCCAGGCCGGGAAGCCGTCGTGCGGAAGCGCGACGATGACCACGATCGCCACCGGGGCGACGGTGGACATCAGCCGCATGCGCCGATAGGCGGCGCGACTGCCGTGGCGGCTGCGCCTGGCCAGCGCGATGAGCAGGGCGGCGATCACGACGACGATGGTGCCGCGGATCCACACGGCGGCGCTGCCGCCGATGAGCGCCGCGACGCCGAGAGTGGCGATCGAGATGACCAGGGCGGTGACGAAGAGGGCACGGATCCACACGTACAACTTCTTATCCATGTGGATAATCTTATCCGTGTGGATAAGAAGTTGTCGATCGTCCGGGGCCCGCCGGACGTCAGAGTTTGACCCCCGCGGGCACCTGGTTCCGGAACTGCGGGTTCAGGTGGATCGCCGTGCGCAGATGCCTCCGGCCCAGGCCGATCTCACCCCGCCCCACCAGCAACAGGCCGAGGTTGAGGTGAGCCGCCGCGTTGCGCGGCTCGATCTGTAGATCCCTCTCATAGAAGGAGATCGCTTTCGCCGGTCTCGTCGCGGACAGCAGCACGCCCAGGTTGTAGAGCGCACTGCCGAACCGTGGATCGATGGCCAGGGTCTTCAGGTACTCGAGTTCCGCCTCGGTGGAGCTTCCGATCCCCTGGAGGAGCACGCCCTTGTTGTAGTGCGGGACCGCGTTGCGGGGAGCGATGCGGGCCGCCGCCGTGTAGTCGATCAGGGCGCCCTCCGGGTCGCCGCCGTCCTGGGCGGAGCGTCCCGCGCCGATCAGTCGATCCGCGGCGTCGCGGGGGAGGTGTCTCGGATCGAGTTCGGCCGTCTTCTGGAAGAGGCAGGCGCCGGGCGCCGTGTACACCAGCGTGTAGTGCGCCCACACGTAAGAGGACACCTGAGGGGTCCAGGGCACGAAGCTGCTCCGCGGTGACACCAGGTACAGGTAGTCGGCCTGGCGCATGGCGGTCTCCCACTCCCGTACCAGCCGTGGCTCGAACGGTCCGGTCCAGGGCGGCGGGTGCGCCGGGTCGGCCGCGAGCCATTGCCCGTAGACGTCCACCGTCGCGGGGCAATGCCGGTTCGTGGTGAGACGGTCCGCCTCGATCAGGGCGGTGGCACCGTCGAACACCACACAGGCGCCTCGCCGGATGTAGGAGGCGAGATCTCGCCCGGAGTCGACGTAGTAGGCCGTGTAGTTCCGCGCGTAACCGATCCGCGTCAGGGCGGCGGCGTAGGCGACGATCAGGAGAGTCGTCATCGCGGTCCGCCGCAGGAGTTTCACGTTGCGTTCCGTGCCGAAGCGGCTGATCGTCACCGCACGCGCGAATCTGCCGACGACCACGCCGAGGAGCAGCGCGAGAAAGACACCGGGAAAGTAGCCGTAGCCGTTGAAGAACTGCCGCGGAACGCACAGCCCGGCCACCGTCGCGACCGCGGCGGTGAGGATGAACCAGTCCAGCGCGACGCGGTCGCCGGCCAGGGTGTAACCGACGACGACCGCCGCCGTCAGCGCGGCCAGCACGCAGGTGGCCACGACGGATGCCGCGGTCAACCCGGGTATCCCGCCAAGGCCGGTCATCCACGCGAACCGGTCCCAGATCGCCATGGACGCCCATCCAGAGGTGCCCCGGCTGAGCTGTACGAAGAACACGTCATGGAGGAATCTGCCGGGGGCCAGGGCGAAGAACGGGGCGACGGGCACCGCCGCCCCCGCCGTCATGCCGCCGACCAGCCACCCGACCGGCCCGCGTCGCCCGCCCCTCAGGTGGAAGACCAGGTAGACGGCCAGGACGGCCGCGATCGGCAGCACCGCCCAGATCTTCACCGCACAGGCGAAGCCGAGCGCCAGGCCACCGGCGAACGTCCGGCGGCGACCTGACGTGAGGGTGCCGGTCCCGCCGAACAGGGCGAGTGCGCCGAGGAGGCAGAACACGAGGTGATAGGCCTCGAGCTCGACGGTGTTGGCGGCATCGAAGGTCAGCGGAGAACACGCCAGCGCCACGCCCGTCGTCATCATCGCGACCCGCCCGCGATACCGAACGAGCAGCGTGCCGAGCACGGCGACTCCCACCGCCATCACGGCCGTCAGCACGCGGGCGATCGCCATGGCCACCGGTTCGCCGACCATATCGGCCAAGGCCGCGGCAGGCGCCAACATCAGCGGCAGACCCGGCGGATGCAGCAAGGTGAAGTCTCGATAGGGAAGTTCTCCGCCGGCCAGCCGCAACGCCGCGCCGAAATAGACGCCATCGTTGTAGGAGTTGAGCTGGTGCGTTCCGACCAGGGCGTGCGGCCGGGAGAACTCCCAGACGAGCAACGCGGCCGCGAGGAGCCCCACACCGCCGACCACCGCCCGGCGCCCCCACGACGGCGGTACGCGGACGGCGGGCATTCCCGTGCCGGACCGCGACAGACCTTCGATCTTCATGCCCACCAGGGTCCGACACCCCGCGCCACGTGCCCGGCTCGACAGCCGGGCACGTGGCAACCGGGAGCCGCTCCGCACCGAATCTTGACCTTGCCGGTTCCGCCGCCGACGCGAACCCCGGGGCGGCGCGGCTTCGACGGCTAACGGTCGGGACGCTGCACGGGCAGGGTCTGCGGCGGCATCTGGATGGAGCCGGGGGTCGCGGGCCGCCACTCGGCCAGCATGACGGTGGCGTCGTCGGCCAGCGGCGCGAGCTCCTTGATCACCTTGTCCTTGCGGATCAGCAGCGGGGGCGGATGACCGCAGTTCACCCATTCGAGGTGACCGGTCTCCGTCTCCAGATTCAGCAGCAGGCCGGTCATGAACCGCCACTCCGGACTGTGTTCCCGGATCGCGCTGTCGGCGACCGTCGCGATCTCGGCCAGAGTTCCGCCGGCCCGGCGGGTGCTGCGGCAGGAGGCCAGGCCCACGCACGCCACCAGCTCGGCGATGAGGTCGTGCCCGGCGGCGTCCAGCACCGTCATGCGGACGGCTGTGCCCATGGTGGAGAAGTCACGTCCCCGCCGAGCCGGTAGGCGGGCTCGGCCGCCGCGGCGATCACCACGTCCTTGGTGGCGATGGTGTGGCCGGGCATGAAGGCCCAGACCATCTCGGCCGACAATTCCATCCGCTCACGGCGACGCAGCCGGGCGAAGGCGTCGCTGTACACGCCGTGGCTGGCCACGAGGAGCGTCACCGCCGCGGCCATGGTCCGCGGCCGGCCGTCCCTTCGACACTACGCGCGGAGTTCCTCAGCGCTCGGGCCGGATCCCCTCACTCGGTATGCCCCCGGACGGCGGCATTCCTCCTCCCGGCATGCCGGTGGCCCGCGTGCCGCCGGCCGGCATCCCGGTCGTCTGTCCTTCGGCGGGCATGCCACCGGTCTCCATGCCACCTGTCGGCATGCCGGTGGTCTCCGTGCCGCCGGCCGGCATCTCCGTGGCGCGTCCGCCCATGATCGGGATGTGGTGCCCGTGGGCTCGCCGCGCCTTCGGGATGCGCAGGGTCAGCACACCTTCTTCCAGGTTCGCCTCGACGTTGTCCGCGTCGACGTCGGACGGGAGCGACGTGTGGTAGTGGAACCGCCCGACCCGTACGCGCAGCGCGTTCGATCCCTCGGTCTCCTCCCGAACCTCTCCGTTCACGCAGAGCTCGCGGTCACGGATGCCGACGTCGATCTCGTCCGGCATGATGCCCGGCAACTCGAGCCGGGCGACGTAGCCCTCGTCGGTCTCGTCGATCTCCGCCACCGGTACCCACGGACGCGCGGCCTCGGCCTCCATCGGCGCGTGGATGAGCCCGGTCATCCGGTTGAGCAGTTCCTGAACGTCCGCGAAGGGATCCCGGTGCAGCAGTCCGGTCGGCTCCATCCCGTGCAGCCGGCCGCCCTTGGCTCGCCGCCTCATCGGCATAGTCATGACAATCCCCGTATTTGTCAGCATGGGCGCCTTCGCCGGCGTCCACTGTCCGGTTCCGTTGGCGCGGTGATCCCCCGATCACCGCAAACCGCCTCACTTTGCGCCGTACCCGCCGTTACCCGGGCCACACGCAGGCGGGTTTTGCAGACGACGCGGCGGGTAGGGCGATCGGTACAGACCTACGTATTGATCGTTTTTACGCTGGATGTCGGCGATATCGGCAGTAGGGGCGGCCGAGGCCGACGGTCGGTCAGGGCGGATGGGGGCACGGCACCGCTCCGGCTGCGGGCGCTAAGGGGGACACGATCATGAAGGACGGACTGCGGATCGCCCTCGCCGTCGGCGCGGGCTACCTGATGGGCCGCCGGCGCAAGATGAGGCTCGCGTTGACGCTCGCCGCGGCCGGAGCCTCGGGACGCATCGCCAAGAACCCGGCGAGCCTGGTCAAGCAGGGCACCAAACTCCTGAACACCTCTCCCGAGGTGAAGAACCTGACCGACACCGTTCGCGGCCGCCTCGTGGAGGTCGGCAAGGCGGCGGCCGTCACCGCCGCCAGCAGCCAGATCGACGCGCTCAGCGACCGTCTTCAGCGACGGACCGAGTCTCTCCTGCGGCCGCCTACGCCCGGTGCCGTACGGAAGACGGAGGAGCCCGCCGAGGAGCGGGGCGGCTACGAGGAGGACGAGCGCTACGAAGAGGAGCGCGAGGAACGGCCGAGGCGCCGGCCCGCCGCGCTGCGCAGACCGTCCGCGATCCGTCGCCGGCCACGGGGCCGTGACCTCCCAGAGGAGCCGGAAGAGGAGGACGAGGAGCGGCCCGGCGCCGCCGATGATGAGCACACCGAGGACGAGATCCCCGACCGGCCACGCGGCGTGCGGCGCCGGGCATCCCGCCGAGCGGAGCCGGAGGACGAGTACGACGAGGAGACCGACGACCGGCCGCTACGGGAGGCCCCGCTGAGCGGGCGACGACCGCCCGTCCGGCGGACGCGGAGGTGAGCGCCGATGACGGAGACGCGCTCGGTGACCGACCCGCTGAAGCAGACCACCGAGCAGCTCCCCGGCGGCGACCTGCTGAAGGAGCTGCACGCCGACCGGTTGATCAGCGAGCTGCAGACCCTGGTCACCGCCATGGGAACGCGGGCCGCGACGCGCCTGCTCGCGCGGATCGAGGGCACCGCGGACCGGCTCGGCGACTACTCCGAGCACGGTGAGGGCGGGCTGCTGTCCGCCCTGACGGGAGGCGCCGGCGGGGGCCTGCTGTCCGGCCTGGCCAAGCGCGGCGGCGGGAGCCTGCTGTCCGGCGTCGCCAAGGGCGGCAAGGGCGGCCTGCTGTCCGGTCTCGCCAAGGGCGCGGGGGGTGGGGTGTTGTCCGCCCTGTCCGGCGGCGGAAAGGAAGGGTCGCTGAGAGAGCGGCTCGCTCCGGGCCTCGCCGCCGTCAAGGCGTACGCCAAGACGAAGCTGGAGCAGAAGCTGGGCGGGGGCGGCAAAGGCGGCAAGGGCAAGAAGCTCAAGGTCACCAACATCGTCGAGACCCTCGACGTCGGCGCGCCGCTCCAGCTCGTCTACAACCAGTGGACGCAGTTCGAGGACTTCCCGTCGTTCACCAAGAAGGTCGAGGACGTCCAGCAGGAGTCCGACGAGAAGGTCCGGTGGAAGGCGCAGGTCTTCTGGTCGCATCGCTCCTGGGAGTCGACCATCATCGAGCAGATCCCCGACACGCGGATCGTCTGGCGGTCCCGGGGGCCGAAGGGCTATGTGGACGGCGCCGTGGCCTTCAGCGAGATCGGGCCCGACATGACCCGCATCGCGCTGGTGCTGGAGTACCACCCGCAAGGGCTGTTCGAGCACACCGGGAACCTCTGGCGCGCCCAGGGCCGCCGCGCGCGCCTGGAGTTCAAGCACTTCCGGCGGCACGTCATGACCCAGGCGATCCTGCGCCCCGACGAGATCGAGGGATGGCGTGGCGAGATCCGCGACGGTGAGGTCGTCAAGGACCACGAGACCGCCGTGCGCGAGCAGGAGGAGGCCGAGGGTCGGGAGAAGAGGGCCGGGCCCGAGGAGGAGCCGGAGCGCGAGCGCGCGGGCGAGTACCCGGAGGAGTACGAGGGCGAGGAGGAACCCGAGTACGAGGAGGGGGAACCCGAGGAGGAGGAGCACGGGCGCCGCGAGCGCGTGACCTCCGGGAGACGAAGCGGCGACACCGGGCGAGGGGACCGGTCCGAGCGCTCGGAACGCCGCGAGCGCCGCAGGTGACACTGACGCGACCACGGGGGGAACCATGACCACGGCAGTACAGCCGGCGGGCGGAGGGGGGCTCGGACGCCCATCGGGCGGCGGCCTGGCCGACGTCATCGACACGATCCTGGACAAGGGGCTGGTCATCGACGCCTACGTCCGGGTGTCGCTGGTCGGCATCGAGGTGCTGGCCATCGACGCGCGGATCGTCGTCGCCAGCGTCGAGACGTACCTGCAGTTCGCCGAGGCGGCCAACCGCCTGGACCTGACGCAGACCGAGGAGCAGGGCCTCCCGGGGCTGATGAAGGGATTGCAGGAGGGCGGCGCGAAGTACAAGACCCGCGGCGCCATCGAGGGTGTCGGCGAGAAGCTCCGCGAGTTCGTGGGCATGGACGACGCCGAGCGGGCCCCACGTCGGCGCCGCCGGCCGGGGGAGGAGTGAGATGACGGCGCCTGGACAGGCCCGCGAGGCCCAGCAGACCCGGAACGTCGGCTGCTACGTCTACGGCATCCTGCCGGGTGACGTGGAGCTGACCCCTGACGCCCGCGGATTGCGGGACGGCGACGTCGACCTCGTGCGGCACGGGGACATCGCGGCACTCGTCAGCGAAATCGACCTGGGCGGGCCGATCGGCCGGCCGGAGGACCTCACCGCGCACGAGCGGCTCCTGGACGACGCCGCCGTGGAGGTCCCCGTCCTCCCGCTACGGTTCGGCGCGGTCCTCGCGAGCCGGGAGGCGGTGGAGCAGGAGCTGCTGGCCGCCAACCACGATCAGTTCCTCGCGGCGCTGGACGAGATCGAGGGGCGGGTCGAGTACGTCGTGAAGGGCCGTTACGAGGAGCGCGCCGTGCTCCGGGAGATCATCGCGGAGAACCCGGACGCGGCGAGCCTGCTGGAGCGGATCCGTGACCGTCCCGAGGAGCTCACCCGGGACGCCCGGATCCGGCTCGGGCAGTTCATCGAGCAGGCGATCTCCGCCAAGCGCGACGTCGACACCCAGTGGGCGGCCCAGGCCCTGGCGGAGTACTCGCAGGCGAACGTCCTGCGGCGGCCGACGCACCCGGAGGACGCCGTCCAGGTGGCCTTCCTCGTCGAGACCGACCGGCGGTCGGAGTTCGAGAAGGCGGTGGCGAAGATCGCCGAAGAGTGGCAGGGGCGGGTCGGTCTCCGCCTGCTCGGCCCGATGGCGCCGTACGACTTCGTCATCACGCCCGGACCGGGAGGCTGAGCCATGGGCCTGGTCTCCTCGATCCTCACGTTGCCGTTCCTTCCGGTGCAGGGCGTGATCAAGCTGGGTGAGCTCATCGAACAGCAGGTCGAGCAGCAGCTCACCAGCCCGACGGCGATCCGCGCGCAGCTGGAGGAAATCGAGCGGCGGCGGCAGGCCGGTCTCATCTCGGAGGAGGAAGAGGCCGAGGCCCAGCAGGAGATCCTCGGCCGACTGATCGGCGGTCCGGCCACCGGCGCCCCCTAGCGGGTTCCGGCCGCCCCGCCGGAAGGGAGAAACCGTGTCCGTCAGCCGCAGAGGCCGGCCGGAACGTGCGCGCGGGCGGCTCGATGACGACGTGGACGAGGACTACGACGCCGAGTACGAGGCCGACGACTACGAGGAGGACGAACCGCGGTCGGGGCGCCGGGGTGCGGCCGGGTCCCGGCGGCTGTCGGCGGCGGAGGCGGCGCACGCCGCACGCCGGGAGATCACCGCGCTCACGGGCAAGACCACGGAGGGCGTGGTGTCGATACGTCCGGCGGAGAACGGCTGGGTCGCCGGCGTCGAACTGCTCGAGGCCCGGCGCGTCCCCTCCTCCTCGGACACGCTGGCGCTGTACGAGGTCGAGGTCGACGAGGAGGGCGGCCTCGTCGCGTACCGCCGGATCCAGCGCTACCCGCGCGGCCGCAGCGAGGCATCATGACCGAGCGAAGCGAGGGCATCGGTAAGCAGAGCACCTTTGGTCATGGGGCCGACGACATGACCGAGCGAAGCGAGGGCATCGGTAAGCAGAGCACCTTGGTCATGGGGCCGACGAAGGAGGCCTCATGACCGGCGGGTACGTCACCCCGTACGGTGCCGGGCCGAGCGGCGGGCGGGAGGGGGCCAACCTCGGCGACATCCTGGAGCGCGTCCTCGACAAGGGCATCGTGATCGCCGGCGACATCCAGGTGAACCTCCTCGACATCGAGCTGCTCACCATCAAGCTGCGGCTGCTGATCGTGTCGGTGGAGACCGCGCGCGAGCTGGGGATCGACTGGTGGGAGCACGACCCGTGGCTGACCGGCGACCGGCGCGGCCTGGAAGAGGAGAACCGCCGGCTGCGGGAGCGGGTCGCCGACCTGGAGGAGGGGCGGCGCGGCCGGCGGGCCATGGAGGCGCCGTACGAGGAGCCGCGTTCGGAGGCGGAGCACCGCCGTGCCGAGGAGCCGGAGCGCCGTCGGATCGACCCGGAGCGCCGCCGTGACTGAGACGGGAACGTACCTGTACGCCATCGCCCGGGACACCGGGGCGCCGTTGCCGCCGGGCCTGACCGGGCTGCTGGGCGCGCCGGTCCGGACGGTCACGGAGGCCGGGCTCGCCGCGTACGTGGGGACGGTGCCGCTCGCGCAGTTCGGCGAGGCCGCCCTGAAACGGAACCTGGAGGACCTGGCGTGGCTGGAGGCGACGGCGCGGGCCCATCACCAGGTCGTCGAGGCGGCGGCGGAGACCGGCCCGGTCGCCCCCGTACGGCTCGTGACCGTCTACCGGGGCGACGAGCAGATTCGGGGTCTCCTGCGCGACCGCGCCGAGGAGCTCGCGGACGTCCTCGCCCGCGTCGCCGGGCGCCGGGAGTGGGGTGTGAAGGTCTTCGCCACTCCGCAGGGCGGCGCACCGGACGACACGGGGGCCGGCGACGCGTCGGAGAGCCCGTCGGGCCGCCCGGGGACGGCGTACCTGAAGCGGCGCCGGACGAACCTGCGCACGCGCGAGGAGGCATGGCGCCGTGCGGCCTCGCGCGCCGAGCGGATCGACTCCGTCCTCGCGGGGATCGCGGTGGCGCGCCGGCACCACCGGGCGCAGGACCCGCAGCTGTCCGGCCGGGACGACTGGATGGTGCTGAACGGCGCGTACCTCGTCGACGACGAGCGGGGCGAGGAGTTCGCCGCCGCGGTCGCCGCGCTCCGCGACCCGGAGCTGGACGTTCAGCTCACCGGGCCGTGGGCGCCGTACTCCTTCACGGTCGGCGAACCCGGAGCGGGAGGGGCCGCGTGACGGTCGACCGTTCCGTCGAGCGCCCGCCGGCCGTACGAGGCGGCGTCCCGGCACAGCGCGTGGCGCTGGTCGACCTGCTCGACCGCCTCCTCGCCGGCGGCGTCGTCATCAGCGGCGACCTGACCCTGTCCATCGCCGACGTCGACCTGGTCCGGATCTCGCTGCGGGTGCTGATCGGCTCGGTCGGCGGCGACGACGTCATCGCACCGCGACGATCCGACCCCCCGGGGACGGTGGCACCGTGACCGAGCCCTTCGACGCCCGTCCGCACGACCCGGACGCCGTTCTCCCCGCGGGCGCCCCGGTGCGCCGCGGCGGCCGGCGCATCGAGGCCGACTCCGAGACCGTCCAGCGCGACCTGGCGCAGCTGGTCCTCACCGTGGTCGAACTCGTACGGCAGCTGGTCGAGCGCCAGTGCATCCGGCGGGTCGACCAGGGCGACCTGTCCGACGAACAGGTCGAGGAGATCGGCGTGACGCTGATGCGCCTGGAAGAGGCGATGGAGGAGCTGTGCGAGCGGTTCGGCCTGTCGATGTCGGACTTGAACCTCGACCTCGGCCCGCTCGGCACCCTCCTGCCCACCGACCCGGATTGATCAGCGCGATATCGGCTCATTAGCGGGTGACCGAAATGCGCTCCGCCGCGCACGGCCTTCGAAGATCAGGTAGATAGGAAGCCGGATTCCTCGCGAACACCGGCCCACGCCGCATGGGCCGAATCGACGGCAGGGGAGACCTCTTGGCGGCGCAGGACGCTGCGAACGGTGCGTTTCCGGATCCGCGCGAAGCCGTGACGGCACAGGAGTTCACCGCGTTGCTCCGACGGCTGCGCGCCTGGTCCGGGCTGACCTACCGGCAGGTGGAGAAGCGCAGCGGGGTGCAGGGGGTGCCTCTCCCGTACAGCACGATCGCCACGGCGCTGCAGCGCGACACCCTGCCGCGCGAGGAGTTCGTCGAGGTGTTCGTCCGGGCGTGCGGCGTCGACCCGGTGCCATGGCTGGTGGCGCGCAAACGGCTCGCGGTCGGCGGGACCGAGGCCGCCTGGCCCGCCGAGGATCCGGCCGGAGCGGCCCCGGTGCCGCGACCGGCGCAGCTTCCGCCCGACGCCGGCGACTTCTCCGGCCGGGCCGCCCCCGTACGGGAGCTGACCCGGCTGCTCGTCGACGGAGAGGCCAGGACGATCGTGATCTCGGCGATCGCCGGCATGGCGGGCGTCGGCAAGACGACGCTGGCCGTGCACGTGGCGCACGGGGTCGAGGACGTGTTCCCCGACGGCCGGCTCCACGTCGACCTCCGCGCCTATGACGCGCCGCTCGCGCCCGCTGACGTGCTGGCCCGCTTCCTCCGGTCACTGGGCGTGGACGGCCAGAAGATCCCCGACACGCTGGACGAGCGCGCCGCGATGTACCGCAGCCTGCTGGCCCCTCGGCGCGTCCTCGTCGTGCTGGACAACGCCGCCGACGAGGCCCAGGTGCGCCCGTTGCTCCCCGGTACGCCGACCTGCGCCGTACTGCTGACCAGCCGGCGGCACCTGGCCGGCCTGGAGGGCGCGCACCACCTGGACCTGGAGGTGTTCGACTCCGGACCGGCCGTCGAGCTCCTTGGGCGCATCGCCGGCGCCGACCGGGTGGCGGCCGAGCCCGACGAGGCCCTGGAGATCGCGGCGCTGTGCGGCGGGCTTCCCCTGGCGGTCCGGATCTGCGGGGCGAGGCTGCGGACCCGGCCGCACTGGCGGCTGACGGACCTGACGCGCCGGCTGCGCGACGAGAGATCCCGCCTCGACGAACTCGCCGTCGGCGACCTCGCCGTGCGGGCCGGACTGTCGCTGAGCTACGCGGGACTGGACGCGGACGCGAAACGGCTCTTCCGTCTCCTCGGCCTGCTCGACGCGCCGGACTTCGCCTCCTGGGTCGCGGCCGCCCTCCTCGGCGTCACGCCCGGGCGGGCGGAGCGTCATCTCGACGAGCTCCTCGACGCCCGGCTGCTCGACGTGCGGAGCGCGGACGGGCCCGGGGTCCGCTACCGGTTCCACGACCTCGTCCGGGTCTACGCCCGCGAACTCGCCGAACGCCAGGACGACCCGTCCGACCGGCGGGCCGCGCTCGCGCGGGCGTTCGGCGGCTGGCTGGCGCTCGCGGAACAGGCGCACATCGGGCTGTTCGGCGGCGACTACGCCGTTCTCCACGGTTCCGCCCCGCGCTGGCCGGCCCCCGTCGAGCTGTGCGCGGATCCGGTGGCCTGGTACGAGAGCGAACGGCCGAGCCTGCTCGCCACCGTCGACCAGGCGGCCCGGCTGGGGTTGGACGAGCTGTGCTGGGACCTGGCGTGCAGCCTGTGGTCCGTCTTCGAGACGGTCGCCCACCACGACGAGTGGCGGGTCACGGCGGAGACGGCGCTCGCCGTGACCCGCCGCGCCGGGAACCAGCGGGGAGAGGCCTTCGCGTTGACGGGACTCGCCCACCTCGCCGTCGCCCGCCAGCGCTACGCGCAGGCCATGGAGTACCTGGACTCGGCGACCCGGATCTTCGAGAGCGTGCGCGAGGAGCACGGTCGCGCGCTGTGCCTGACCATGGCGGCGTACGTCCACCACATGAGCGGTCGCCATGACCAGGCGCTGCCCCGCTACCAGGAGGCTCTCACCGGGCTCCGGCGCGCGGGGGACCACGGCGCCGAGGTCATCTGCCTGCGCTGCATCGGCCAGATCCACCTGGAACTGGCCCGCCCCGATCTCGCCCTGCCGTACCTCGACGCCGCGCGGTCGCTCGTCGGCGGGGCCGACGGAGAGCGCTACCACCCGCAGCTCCTCGACCAGATCGGCCGGTTCCACCTCGGGCTGGGCGAGCTGGACGAGGCCGAGCGGGTGTTCACCCGGCTGGCGGGCGTCACCGACGAGATCCGGGACCCGCAGGGCGGTGCCGCCGCGCGGTGCGGCCTCGGCGAGGTGCTGTTGCACCGCGGGGAGTTCGAGCAGGCCCGGACACTGCTGCACGAGGCCCTGACGCTCGCCCGCGAGGCGGGTGAGCGCCTGCTCGGCGCCCGCGTCCTGACCGTCCTGGGCCGGTGCCACGCCGGGGAGCACGACCACGAGCGGGCGGTCGCCCTGCTCCGCGAGGCCGCCGCCAGGTGCGCCGAGATCCGTACGCCGCTCTGGGAGGCGCGGGCGCTGGACGCCCTGGGCGCCGTCCTGCTCGCCGACGGCGACGTCCGAGCCGCGGAGGGCGCGTGGACCCGGGCCCGGACGCTGTTCGCCACCGCGAACTCACCGGAGGCGGCCGACGTCGCCGCCCGTCTCGAGAACCTCCCCGGCCGTATGTAGCCGCCGGCCCTCTCGAGCTCCGTTCCGGCCGGGTAACAGGCCCCGCGTCCGGCCGCGACGGTGAGGAGCAGGCTGCCAGACGATGACGTCAGGTTCGGCTCACGCGTACGCCCGGGGCGCCCGGGTGGTCGGCGGCCGCGGCCTCGGCGTCGTCACGCACTTCTCCACGCTCGCCCCCGCCGTCGGCGACCTCATCGCGTCCTACGATCTGGTGGTCGGG
>NZ_JBFAUM010000025.1:0-111722 GCF_040679195.1 Actinoallomurus sp. NPDC052308
AGACGCTGGTCGTCGACACGTCCTTCAACCTGAAGACCGCCGACCCCGGCCGGATGTACGAGCAGACCGGCCTGATGGTCGACCGAGCGCTCTACGACACGCTGCTGACCTTCACCGGATCCGACGTCAGCAAGCCGGTGCCCGCGCTGGCCGAGTCGTACCAGGTGTCCAAGGACGGCAAGACGCTGACGCTCAAGCTGCGGCAGGGAGCCACGTTCTCCGACGGCAGCCCGGTCACCGCCGACGACGTGGTGTTCTCGCTGAACCGGGTCCGCGACCTCAAGGGCAACCCGTCGTTCCTGCTGGACGGCGTGACCGTGAAGAAGGTCGACGACACGACCATCGAGCTCCGGTCGCCGCAGCCGAACCCGGCGCTGCCGTTCATCCTGCCCAACCCGGCGCTCGGCATCGTCAACTCCAAGGTCGTCAAGGCGCACGGCGGCACCGAGGGCGCCGACGACAAGGCGGAGTCGTTCCTCAACGGCCAGTCCGCGGGCTCCGGCCCGTACGAGCTGGAGTCGTTCAACGCCAGCACGCAGGTCGTGCTGAAGGCCAACGACAAGTACTGGGGCACGACCAAGCCGGTGTACCAGAAGGTCGTGATCCGCAACGTTCAGGCGCCGACGCAGAAGCTGAACGTGCAGCGGGGCGACAGCCAGATCGCGGTGGACCTGTCGGCCGATCAGGCACAGGGGATCGCCGGTGGCCTGCAGACCGCCAAGGGCGCGTCGGCGAGCGTGTTCTTCCTGCTGGCCAACCACAGCGCCTCCGTCAGCAAGGTCACGTCCAACCCGAAGTTCGTCGAGGCCGTCCGTAAGGGCATCGACTACCAGGGGCTGCTCCAGCTCGCCGGCGAGGGCTCGGTCCAGGCGGCCGGGATCGTGCCGTCGATGATCAACGGCGCGCTGCCCGCGGACCAGGCGACCAAGCGCGACGTGGCCGGCGCCAAGGCGGCGCTCGCCGCGAGCGGGGTCACGAACCCGAAGGTCAAGCTGGAGTTCCCGAGCGACTTCACGCTGAACGGTCTGTCCTTCCAGCCGCTCGCCGAGCGCATTCAGGCGAACCTGAAGGAGGTCGGCATCACCGTCGACCTGGCTCCCGCGCCGATCGCGACCGCGCTGCAGAACTACCGCGACGGCAAGGAGGAGATGGGCCTGTGGTGGTGGAGCCCGGACTACCCGGACGCCAGCGACTACCTGGCCTTCCTGCCCGGCAAGCTCATCGGCCTGCGGGCGGGCTGGAAGAAGGGCGACGACGGGGCCCTGGAGCAGGCCGGTGACAAGGTCGCGCGGACCGTCGACGGCGACCGGGCCCAGCAGTACCAGCAGATCCAGGCGCAGCTGAACCAGGCCGGCCCGATCGTTCCGCTGTTCCAGCCCAGCCAGCACGTCGTCAGCGCCTCCTCGGTGACGGGCCTGGCACTGAACCCGGTGTGGACCATCGACCTCTCGGCGCTCGGCAGCAAGTGAAGAACCAGCTGATCCGCTTTCTGGCCCGGCGGCTGGCGGTCTCCGTACTGCTGGCCGTCGGGGTCACCCTGGTCACCTTCACCCTCACCAACCTGGTGCCGGGTGACCCGGCCGCCGCCAACCTGGGCCAACAGGCCCTCGGCAACCCGGCGATCGTCAAGCAGTTCCGCGAGCAGCACGGCCTCGACAAGCCGCTGCCGGTCCAGTACGTCAACTACCTGCGCGATCTCGCTCATGGCGACCTCGGTGAGTCACAGCAGAGCCACCGCTCGGTCGACGCGGACCTCGCGGAGTTCGTGCCCGCCACGTTCGAGCTGGCCGGCGCGGCGCTGGTGCTGTCGCTCGTGGTCGGCGTCGCGTTCGGAGTGATCGCGGCGCTGCGCCGGGACCGGATCGTCGACCAGTTCCTGCGGGTGGCGAGCCTCGCCGGGGTGTCGGTACCGACGTTCTGGCTGGCCCTGCTCGCGTTCTACTTCGTGTTCTACCGATTGCGCCTGGCCCCCGGCTCCGGCCGCCTCGCGCCCACCATGTCGCCGCCGCCGCACGTCACCGGCCTGTACACGGTGGACGCGGCGATGGCCGGCCAGTGGAACGTGTTCGCCAGCGCCGTCGGCCACCTGGCGCTGCCGGCGCTGGTGCTCGCCGCGTACACCATCGGGCTGCTGACCCGGTTCACCCGTTCGGCGGTGCTGGAGGTGCTCGGCCAGGACTACGTGCGGGCGGCTCGGGCCAAGGGCCTGCCCGGACACGTGGTGCTGCTGCGGTACGTGCTGCGAGCGGCACTGGTCCCGGTCATCACGGTGGCCGGCCTCGCCTTCGGGAGCCTGCTGTCCGGCACGGTACTGGTGGAGTCGATCTTCGCCTGGCCCGGCATCGGACAGTACGCGTACAAGAGCGCGACCAATCTCGACCTGCCCGCGGTCATGGGCGTCGGGCTGGTGGTCGGCGCGATCTACGTCGTCGTCAACCTCATCGTCGACGTGCTGTACGGCGTGATCGACCCGAGAGTGAGGAGCACGTGATCCACCGCCTTCCGGAGGCATGGCGCAGACCCCTCGCCGTGACCGGCCTCGTCGTCACCGTCGCCTGGTTGATCGTCGTGATCGCGGCACCCGTGCTCGCCCCGTACGATCCGCTCGCGCAGAAGTTCCCCCGGCTGAGCCCGCCCGGCGGCGCGCACTGGTTCGGCACCGACGACCTCGGCCGGGACGTGTTCAGCCGGGTGCTGTACGGCGCGCGGCTGTCGATCCCGCTGACCCTGCTGCTGGTGGCGCTGTCGGTCGTCATCGGCGGCCTGCTCGGCGCCTGCGCCGGCTACTTCGGCCGGTGGGTGGACGAGACGATCATGCGCGTGGCGGATCTGGTCTTCGCCTTTCCGACCGTGATCCTGGCGATGGCCGTGGCCGCGTCGCTGGGTGCGAGCCTGCGCAACGCGGTGCTGGCGGTCCTCGTCGTCTCCTGGCCGGCGTACGCGCGCGTCACCCGCGGGCTGGTGCTCGGCATCCGGACCCGCGAGTTCGTGCTCAGCGGGCGGCTGCTGGGCTTCTCCGTCTGGCGCTCCCTCCGCACCGACGTGCTGCCCAACGTCACCGGCCCGATCCTGGTGCTCGCCACCCTCGACATCGGCACCCAGCTGCTGCTGCTGTCCGGCCTGTCGTTCCTCGGTCTCGGCGCCAAGCCGCCCACCGCGGAATGGGGGGCGATGGTGGCGTCGGCCACGCAGGTGTTCGACAAGTGGTGGGTCGGGGTCTTCCCGGGGCTGGCCATCCTCACGGTGGTGATGGCGTTCAACTTCCTCGGCGACACCATGCGCGACGCGCTCGACCCGCGGACCGCCAGGGCGATCAAGGAGCGGGCGCTGTGACGATCCTGGCCATCGAGGGACTGACCGTCGAGCTGGGCGGCCGACCGATCATCCGCGGCATCGACCTCGCCCTGGAGGCGGGGAAGGTGCACGGGCTGGCGGGGGAGAGCGGCTCGGGCAAGACCATGACCGGCCTGGCCGTCCTCGGCCTGCTGCCGCACGGTGCGCGTACGGGCGGGACGATCTCACTCGGCGACACCGATCTGCTGACGCTCTCGCCGAAGGCGATGAACAAGCGACGCGGCAGCGAGGTCGGCATGGTCTTCCAGGACCCGTCGACCAGCCTGCACCCCATGCTCTCCATCGGACGCCAGCTCACCGACCCCATGCGCCATCACCTGGGGCTGGACCGGCGGCAGGCGCGCGCACGGGCCGCGGAACTGCTCGGCAAGGTGCGCATCCCCGATCCGGAGAACGCGCTCGACCGGTACCCGCACCAGTTCTCCGGCGGGATGCGGCAGCGGATCGCGATCGCCATCGCCCTCGCCTGCGATCCGCAGGTGCTGATCGCCGACGAGCCGACGACGGCGCTGGACGTCACCGTGCAGGCCGGCATCCTCCGGCTGCTGCGCGGCCTCTGCGACGACCTGGGCCTGGCGGTGCTGCTCATCACCCACGACCTCGGCGTCATGTCGTCGGTCGCCGACGTGATCAGCGTGATGCGGGACGGCCGCCTCGTCGAGACCGGGCCGCGGGCGCGGGTCATGCGCGAGCCGGCCGACCCGTACACGCGTGCCCTGCTGGACGCGCTGCCCGACCGGAGCGAGGGAATCGAAGGCGCGGGCCCGCGGGTCGCCCCTCCGGCGAAGGAGGACTCATGACGCTTCTGACCGTCGAGGACCTGGTCGTCGACCACCACACCCCCGGCCGGCCGCCGGTCCGGGCCGTCGCGGGAGCGAGCCTCACCGTCGAACCCGGTGAGGTCGTCGGCCTGGTCGGCGAGTCCGGCTGCGGGAAGTCGACGCTCGCCCGCGCCGTCTGCGGGATCACCGCTCCCACCGGCGGTTCGGTCGCGTTCGAGGGCCGCCCGGTACGCCCGCTCGGCCTGCGCCGCCGCGATCCGGCGCTGACCCGGATCCAGATGGTGTTCCAGGACCCGTACGCCTCGCTCAACCCGCGCCGCCGGGTGGGGAGGCAGATCGCCGACGGGGTCCGCGGCGAGGCGACACCGGGAGAGCTCCTGGAACGGGTCGGTCTCGACGCGGACATGGCCGGCCGGTACCCGCATGAGTTCTCCGGCGGGCAGCGGCAGCGCATCGCCATCGCCCGTGCCCTCGCCGCGGAACCGTCCCTGCTGATCGGGGACGAGCCCATCTCCGCGCTGGACGCCTCCGCGCAGGCGCAGGTCGCGGGGTTGATGCGGTCCCTCGCCGTCGAATCCGGCGCCGGGCTGCTGTTCATCAGCCACGACCTGTCGGTGGTACGGCTGATCGCGGACCGGATCGCGGTGATGTACCTCGGCAAGATCGTGGAGATCGGCCGGACCGCCGAGGTCTGGGACGACCCGAAACACCCCTACACCCGGGCGCTGCTCGCCGCGATCCCCACGCCGGACGGCTCCGGCACGCTCCCCGCCGAGCTCCCCGGTGACGTCCCGAACCCGGCGGCGCCGCCCTCGGGCTGCCGGTTCCATCCACGCTGCCCGAGCGCGATGGACGTCTGCTCCGTCCGGGAGCCGGTGCCCCTGGGAGGAGTGGCCTGCTGGCTCTACGACGCACCGGGCTCGGCCGCCGAGTGAGCGCGGAACGCCTGGACCGGCTCCGGTCCCTGCTCACCGCGCACGCCGTCGACGTGCTCGTCCTCCGGCCGTCGTCGAACCTGAGGTACCTCCTCGAGGCGACACTCCCGACCTTCCTCGTCGTCACGCCCGACGGCTCGCCGGTCCACGCCGTCGACACGCCTCGCGACGTGGTCGCGCTCATCCCCGTCGGCGCGCGGGTCGCGGTCGATCCGCAGATGCCGGCCCAGGAGTTGCTCGCCCTGCAGGCGTCGCTCGGCCCGGAGACGCCGATCGCCTCCGCCGCGCCGTTGCTCGCCCCGCTGCGGATGCGCAAGTCCGCCCAGGAGATCGAGGTGATGGAACGCGCGGCGAACGCGGTCGACCGGGCGCTGGTGGCGGCGCGCGACCTCACGTGGTCCGGCTCGACGGAGCGTGAGATGGCGCGGCGGCTGCGGGCCCTGCTGATCGAGACCGGCCATGAGGAGATCTTGTCCGTTGCCGTCGCGGCGGGGGAGAACTCGGCCGATCCCCACCATCGGCCCTCCGGCCGGGTGATCAACCCTGGTGACGCCGTCCGGGTGAACATCGGCGGCCGGTACGGCGGTTACTGTTCCGACACGGCGCGGATGTTCGTGGTGGCCGAGCCGCCCGAGGACTTCGAGGCCATGTACTCGGTGGTGCTCGCCGCGCAGACCGCCGCGTGCGAGGCGGTACGCCCCGGTGTCGCGGTCGGCGAGATCGACGCGATCGCCCGCGAGGTCATCACGGACAACGGGTACGGCGCGTTCATCCTCCACCGAACCGGCCACGGCATCGGCCTCGACGAGTACGAGCCGCCCTACCTGACACCCGAGGACGGAACCGTTCTCGACGCGGGTGTGACCATGTCGATCGGACCCGGCGTCTACCTGCCCGAGTTGTACGGGGCCCGGATCGAGGACGTCGTCGTCTGCACCGACATGGGCGCCCGCCGGCTCAATCAGACCCCTCGGCTGCTCTCGGTGGTCGACCTGTAGCGCGCCCGGTTCAGACGCCGAGCGCGCGGAGGCCGGCGGCGACGGCGGCCGCGACCACCAGCACGACGAGGAACGGCGCGCGCAGGAGCAGCGCGACGACGGCGGCGGCGAGGCCGGCCAGCCGGGGGCCGTTCAGCTCCAGCGCGCGGCCGTGCGCGAGTGCCTGCACGGCGATCAGCGCGGTCAGCAGCGCGACCGGCACCAGCGCGGTGAACCGCCGCACCCGGTCGTCGTCCAGCACACGTTGCGGGGCGACGAGCCCGGCGAGTTTGAGCGCGTAGCAGCCGAGCCCCGTCGCGAGGACGGCGATCCAGACGGCCATGACTCTCCTGTCTAGACTCTCGAGAGCTCTTCGGGAGCGGGGCGTACCGGGGGAGTGCGGCGTACGATCCCGGCCAGCGCGGCGACCGCCGCCAGCATGATCGGCACGCCCGGCGGCAGCAGCGGCGTGGTCCCGACCGCGATGGCCATCGCGAGCAGCGCCACGATCCGCTCGGTGCCGCCGGAGGTGAGGCGGGGCCACAGCAGGGCGAGGAACGCCGCCGGGCCGACCACGTCGAGGCCGTACGTCTCCGGATTCCCCAGCCGGGCCGCGCCGAGCGCGCCGAACAGCGTGGAGAGGTTCCAGGTGAGGTAGAGGCTGATCGCGGTGGCCCAGAAACCCGCGCGGGCCGACCGGGGGGCGGGCTGGGCCGTGGCCACCGCGGTCGTCTCGTCGATGACCAGATGGGCGGTCAGCAGCCGGCGCCACCCGCGCACGCCGAGCGTCGGCGCGAGCCGCAGGCCGTACAGGGCGTTGCGGCCGCCCAGCAGGACGGCGCCGAGGGCCCCCGCGATCACGTTGCCGCCCCCGGCGACCACCCCGATCAGCGCGAACTGCGACGCTCCCGTGAACGCCACGACGCTCAGCGCGCAGGCCTGCGCCACGCCGAGCCCGGCCGCGACCGCGGCGGCGCCGAACGCCAGCCCGGACAGGCCGACGGCCAGGCCGACGCCCAGCCCGTCGCGGACGGCAGGACGTGTCTGCGAATCCATGCCCGCAGGCTAAGCGGCCCGACATCTACCGGTCTTGCACGAAATTGCAGTTCAGCCCGGCGCCTTCCTGGACGAGAAGCCTCGGCGATCGGGTGGACAGAGTGACACAAAGCGGCTCATGTCATTCGCGGGAGCCGGGACTCATCGAGCGTTCTGTCCGCCCAGCGCGCGGGGGTGGTCAGGCGGGACGGTGCGCCCAGGCCCGACATGATCACTGGCGGTCGCTGCTCTCTATCGGCGGTAGGTGCCAGTGATCATGGAAGATGCCGAGCGTCAGGCGCGCAGGATGACGCGGTCGTCGTGGAGCGACAGGCGCACCTGTCCCCCGCGCGCCGACGCCTGGTAGGCCACCAGTTCGGTGCGGCCCAGGCGCTCGGCCCGGTAGGGCGCACCGGCATGCAGTGCGCCGACCCGGTCACCGGGTCTCGGGGGGGCTGTCGGGCGCGGCGGCTGGGCGGGGTTGCCGTGCGGGTGGGCGGTCAGGCGGGGCGGCCGTGCGGGTGGGCGGTCAGGCGGGGCGGCCGAGCAGGTACGCGCCGGGCGGCACGCCGACGATCCGCTTGAAATGCCGGGTCAGGTGCGCCTGGTCGGTGAACCCGAGGTCGGCCGCGACCTCGGCGGGCCGGACGCCGGCGTCCAGGAGGGCCCGGGCGCGCTGGACCCGCAGGTTGACCAGGTAGGCGTGGGGCGGCAGCCCGTACGCGGCCCGGAACGCGCGCAGGAGGGCGAACCGGCCGGTGCCGACCGTGGCGGCCAGGTCGTCGAGGGACGGCGGGTCGGACAGCCGCTCGTGAAGGATCTCGCGGGCGGCGCGGACCGCCCGCGGCGGCGCGCCGCGCGGGACCGACCGTGGCGGCCGGGCGGCGTGGCGGCGCAGGAGGCCGGCGAGCGCCCGGTGCAGCGTGGAGGAGGCCGCGAGCGCGTCGCCGCCGTCGGCGCTGTGGTGCACGGCGCGGAGCAGCCGGGCGGCCTCGGGGTCGTCCACCACCGTCTGGGGGAAGTAGGGCGTGCCACGCGGCGCGCCCAGCTCGGCGGCGATCTGCGCCACGACGTCGACCGTGGGGTACAGCACGCGGTAGCGCCAGCCCTCGGGGACGCCCGCGTGGCCGGTGTGGACGACCTCCGGGTTGAGCAGCGCGACCTGGCCGGTGGCCGCACGCAGCAGCGACCCGGCGTGCTCGAACTCCTCCACGCCGTACTCGATCAGCCCGACGGTGTAGGTGGCGTGCGCGTGCCTGGCGTAGCGGTGGGTGACGTAACGGGCGCTGAGCAGGTCGACGCCCGGCTCGGCCGGGTGCCGCCGGTAGTGCGCGACCTCCCGGCTCATGGCACCGATGCTATCGGCGCCGCCGGCATGGGCGGCAGCACCGCCGGCAGCCCGAACTTCGCGAAGAGCCGCAGGTCGAAGAACATGACGACGTGCGCGACCCCGGTGGGCGCGGGCGTGACCACCTGCAGCGCGAAGGCGTGGTGCGCGCCGTCGGCGGCGCGCATGTAGACGGCGAAGGCCGGTTGGCCGTTCGCCCGGGTCGAGACCAACCGCATCGCGCCCGGGCCGTCGGCGGGGCACTGCCCGCCGATCAGCCGGCCGATGTTCTCGGCGCCCTGGTACCAGCCGGTGTAGGGCGGCATCTCCCAGACGGCGTCCGCGGTGAGCAGCTCCACGATGGCGGCGACGTCGTACTCCTCGAACGCCCGGACGTAACGGGCGAGCAGCTCGCGCTGCTCCGCCGACGTGGGCTCGGCCAGGTCCTCCGGTGGAGTCGCCACCTCGTCGAGCCGGGCACGGGCGCGCTGCAGGATGCTGTTCACCGCCGTGGTGGTCGTGTGCAGCGCCTCCGCCACCTCGGCGGCCCGCCACTTCAGCACGTCGCGCAGGATCAGCACCGCGCGCTGCCGGGGCGGCAGGTGCTGCAGGGCGGCGATCAGCGCGAGCCGGATGCTCTCCCGGGAGGCGACGATCGCGGCGGGGTCGGCGTGCTCGGCACTGGCCATCGTGTCGGGGATCGGCTCCAGCCAGGGCACCTCGGACCGCTCGATCGGCGTGTCGTACGGGTCGGCGCTCGGCTCGCCGAGACCGGTCGGCAGGGGCCGGCGACCCCGGCTCTCCAGAGCGGTCAGGCACGTGCGGGTGGCGATCCGGTGCAGCCACGTCCGCAGCGAGGACCGGCCCTCGAAGCCGTCGTAGGAGCGCCACGCGCGCAGGTACGTCTCCTGGACCTGGTCCTCCGCGTCGTGCACCGAGCCGAGCATGCGGTAGCAGTGCGCCAGCAGCTCGCGCCGGTACGGAACCGCCTGTCGTAGGAAGTCGTCCTTGACCGCCTTGTCCGTGCTCATGGTGACCCCTCGAGTTCGTCGCTCCGGGTGACCGGCGACCCGCGCGGGCAAGCGCCGCAGGCCCATCGTCCAGGTATACGTCCGCCCTACGACAGAACGGCACTGACTCGCCCGAGACCGTCGGTCTACCCGGAGGTGACGCGGGCCCGGTACCCCTGTGCGTCTCATTGGCCGAGACGAGGATTCCGCCGGGTGGCGACCCTCCGGTCGCCCCCGCTACTCTGGGCACGTGGATCGTCGCTATTTCGGGTTTATGCAGCCGGCTCCGGGTGGGCCGGTCGCCGTGACCTGAGCGACGACCCCCGAGCCGGCCAAGGCAGAGCCCCCACGGGCTCTGCCTTTCGCTTTTCCACCGTGAGTGGGCGGCTCGGCTCCGGGCCCGCCCCGGAAGGAGATTCCGATGGACCTGCACGATCGGGACACCCCCGTCATGATCGCCGGACCGGCGGCCGACCCGGACGTCGCCGTGGTCAGCCTGCGCCGCCTGCACGGCCGGGCGAACGCCGCCGCCGAGCTGACCCGGGTGCGCCGGTCGTACCACGGCCCGCTGCTCGTCGAGCCGTTCTCCGCCCTGGACCTGCCGGCCATCGTGACGCACGCCGACGGAGTCGTGGTCGGCGGCGCCTGGATGCAGGACTTCCAGCTCTTGCGGGCGGTGGCCCGTACGGGACGTCCCGTGGTCGTGCAGCGGGCCCCGGCGGCCACGCTCGAGGAGTGGCTGTCGGCCGCGGAGTACTGCGTCGCCGAGGGCAACCAGGACGTCGTCCTGTGCGAGACGGGCACGCGCACCCACCTGCCGCACGCGACCATCGACCTGTCGCTGGTCCGGGCGGCCGGCCGGCACCGGCCCGTCCTCGTCGACGTCTCGGCCTCCCCGGACCTCGCCGTCGCGGCGCTGTCGGCGGGCGCGAGCGGCCTGCTCCTGGGCGAGGACGCCGAGCCGGCGGTGGTGGCCGGGGTGCGGGCCAAGGCGGCGCTGCTCGGGGCCCTGACGCGCGACGACGTGCCGGAGACGATCCCCGACGCCCGGGCGGCGATCGACCGCGTCGACGCGGCGCTGGCGACGCTGCTGGAGCGCCGGGCGGAGCTGGCGGCCACCGTGCAGCGGCTCAAGCCGGTCGGCGGCTTCGCGGGCCGGGACCCTCGGCGCGAACGCGAGATCGTCGAGGCCATGGCGTCGCGCGCCCCCCGACTGGGCGCCGACCGGCTCGGCCGCATCATGACGGCCGTCATCGAGGCCGGCCTGGAGGCGTCCGAGGAGCGCGACCTCTCCCCAGCCTGACCACCCCGCCGCCCCGGCCAGGCGTCGACTGGTTCGGCGTCCACTGGTCCGGCGCTTATGGACCCGGCCTCTGCCGGCCCCGGCGTGCCCAGCCCCGCTGGTCCTGGTGTGCTCGGTCCGGCGTTCACCGGCCTGGCGTCCACTGGCCTGGTGTTCACCGGCCTGGCGTCCAATGGTCCGGAGGGCTGACGCGTCCGGGTGGTCGCGGGCGTGGTGGGCGCGGTTTGGGGTGTGCCGGATGCTCGGCGAAGACGGCCGCGTGGTGGAGCTTTGTCCGGGTCCGCCGGGAACGCGGTGCCGTCACGGCCGCGTTCGCCGAGCGTTCCGCTCGCCCCGCCGGGACGGGCTCCCGGATCAGGGGGCGCGGCGGTTTCGGACGACGCGCCAGCCGACGAACAGGACGACGGCGACACCGGGCAGGCACCAGAAGGCGATCTTGTTGGCCGTGTCCGCGAAGGCCATCAGGACGACGACCAGGACGAGGAACCCAAGTGTGACCCAGTTCGACGCCGGGGCCCACGGCATCCGGAAGGACGGCCGCTCGATCTCGCCGCGGCCCGCGCGGGCGCGGAGCCGGAGCTGGCAGGAGATCAGGGTCGCCCACACGGCGACGACGCCGAGCGAGGCGATCGAGGTGGCGATGTCGAAGGCCATCTTCGGCACGACGTAGTTGAGGACCACGCCGAGGAGCAGCACGATCGAGGTGAACAGGATCCCGCCGTACGGCACGTGCCGCGCGCTCATCCGCCCCACGAACCTCGGCGCCTCGCCCTTGACGGCCAGCGCCCGCATGACGCGGCCGGTGGAGTACAGGCCCGAGTTGCAGGACGACAGGGCGGCGGTGAGCACGACCGCGTTCATGATGTCGCCGGCGCCGGGGACGCCGAGCCGCGAGAACACCGTGACGAACGGGCTCTCGTCCGCGCTGTAGACGGTCCAGGGCAGGACCATGGCGAGCAGCAGGACCGAGCCGACGTAGAAGATGCCGATCCGCCAGATCACGCTGCCGATCGCGCCGGGCAGCACCTTGCGCGGGTTCTCGGTCTCGCCGGCGGCGATGCCGACCATCTCGATCCCCGAGTAGGCGAACACCACCGCCTGCAGGCTCATCAGGACGACGGGCACCCCGTGCGGCAGGAAGCCGCCGTGCGCGGTGAGGTTGGAGACGCCGGCGTGGTCGTGGCCGACGCCGGCGCCGGTGAGGACCAGCGACAGGCCGACGAACAGGAAGACGACGATGGCGAGGACCTTGATCACGGCGAACCAGAACTCCAGCTCGCCGAAGAGCCGTACCGACAGGAGGTTCACCGTCAGGAGCACGGCGAGGGCGACCAGGGCCGTGACCCACTGCGGGATCTGCGGCAACCACTTGTGCACGTAGATGCCGGCGGCGGTCGTCTCGGCCACCCCGGTCATCGCCCAGTTGAGCCAGTACATCCAGCCGCTGGCGAAGCCGGCCCACGGGCCGATGAACTCCCGGGCGTACGTGACGAAGCTGCCCGCGCTGGGCCGGTGCAGGACCAGCTCGCCGAGCGCGCGCATGACGAAGAACGCCGCGATACCGCAGACGGCGTACGAGAGGACGAGGCTCGGTCCGGCCGCGGCGAGCCTCCCGCCGGCCCCGAGGAACAGGCCGACACCGATCGCGCCACCGATTGCGATCATGCGTACCTGACGGTTGCCGAGGGACTGTATGTAGCCGGCGTCCTCGTCGCCGGGAGCGGTGCCCTGGTGGTCCAGTGCTGTCGACACGCAGCCTCCGATTTGCAGCGGGTTCCGCTCCCCCGAAAACCGCTATACGGGCACTGACCTTACAAGGTGGCGGAGCGTGTTCGCGCCGCGACACGGGCGCGGTCGATCCGCGGGTCGAAATGCGGTAGACCCTGGTAGGTGAGGTGTACGCCGTTGTCCGGACCGCGGGCCGTGACCGGAGACGCCTCGCCTGGGGGGAAGGCATGGTCGACCGAAAACAGGTATAAACCGGACATCCGGAGTGTCGGGCCCCGGCGATCACTGCGGCACCGTTAGGCTCAGGGGACCCGGTCCCCGGCCGGCCTTTCACCCCCAGACGACGACTTCCGACGCGGCGCGTGCTCCGGGCACGCGAGGCGTCGCATGCCTGAAGGAGGCGCATCGCGCATGAGTGACTCGTTCGTGCATCTGCATGTGCACACCGAGTACTCCATGCTCGACGGGGCGGCCCGTCTCAAGGAGATGTTCGCCGAGGTCGATCGGCAGAAGATGCCGGCCATCGCGATGACCGACCACGGCAACACCCACGGCGCCTACGACTTCTACAAGCAGGCCACCGCGGCCGGGGTGACCCCCATCGTCGGGATCGAGGCGTACGTCGCGCCGGCCTCCCGGTTCCACAAGGAGCCGGTGCGCTGGGGGGAGCCCAGCCAGAAGGGCGACGACGTCTCCGGTGGCGGCCACTACACCCACAAGACGATCTGGGCGCGCAACGCCGAGGGCCTGCACAACCTGTTCAAGCTGACGAGCCGGGCCTACACCGAGGGGTTCATCCGCAAGTGGGCCCGAATGGACTTCGAGCTGCTGGCCGAGCACTCGGCCGGCCTGATGGCCACCACCGGCTGCCCGTCCGGCGAGGTCCAGACCCGGCTGCGCCTCGGCCACTTCGACAAGGCCCTGGAGGCCGCCGCCCGGTACCAGGAGCTCTTCGGCAAGGAGAACTACTTCCTGGAGCTGATGGACCACGGCCTCGACATCGAGCGCCGGGTCCGCGACGGGCTGATCGAGATCAGCAAGCGGCTGGGCATCCCGCCGGTCGTCACCAACGACTCGCACTACACGCGGGAGTCCGAGGCGTCCGCGCACGACGCGCTGCTGTGCATCCAGACCGGTAAGCAGCTGTCCGACCCGGGCCGCTTCAAGTTCGACGGCTCCGGCTACTACCTCAAGAGCGCCGACGAGATGCGGGCGCTCGACACCTCCGACATCTGGGCCGAGGGCTGCCGCAACACCCTCGTCGTCGCCGAGCGCGTCGACTCCTCCGGCATGTTCGAGTACCGCAACCTCATGCCGCGGTTCCCGGTGCCGGAGGGCGAGACCGAGGAGTCGTGGTTCCGCAAAGAGGTCTGGCGGGGCATGGAGCGGCGCTTCCCCGAGGGGATCGACGAGGAGCACCGCAAGCAGGCCGAGTACGAGATGGACGTCATCTGCCAGATGGGGTTCCCGTCGTACTTCCTCGTCGTCGCCGACTTCATCATGTGGTCGAAGAACAACGGGATCGCGGTCGGCCCGGGCCGTGGCTCGGCGGCGGGCTCGCTCGTCGCGTACGCCATGGGCATCACCGACCTGGACCCGCTCCCGCACGGCCTGATCTTCGAGCGGTTCCTCAACCCCGACCGCGTGTCGATGCCCGATATCGACGTCGACTTCGACGAGCGTGGGCGCGCCGACGCGATCCGCTATGTCACCGAGAAGTGGGGCGCCGACAAGGTCTCCATGATCGCGACCTTCGGCACCATTAAGGCCAAGGCCGCCATCAAGGACGCGGGCCGCGTCCTCGGCTTCCCGTACGCCCTGGGCGACCGCATCTCCAAGGCGTTCCCGCCCGCCGTCATGGGCAAGGACATCCCGCTGTCGGGGATCTTCGACGACAAGCACCCGCGGTACGGCGAGGCCGGCGAGCTGCGCAAGCTGTACGAGGAAGAGACCGACGTCAAGCAGATCATGGATCTGGCGCAGGGCCTGGAGGGCCTGATCCGCCAGACCGGCGTGCACGCCGCCGGTGTGATCATGTCGGCGGAGCCGCTGACCGACCACATCCCGATCATGCGCCGCGACTCCGACGGCGTGATCATCACGCAGTTCGACTACCCGACCTGCGAGACGCTCGGCCTGCTGAAGATGGACTTCCTGGGCCTGCGGAACCTCACGATCATGCAGGACGCGCTGAAGGCCATCAAGGCCAACAAGGGCGTCGAGCTCGACCTGCTGAAGCTGCCGCTGGACAACAAGAAGGCCTACGAGCTGCTGGCCCGCGGCGACACGCTCGGCATCTTCCAGCTGGACGGCGGCGGCATGCGCTCGCTGCTGCGCCTGATGCGCCCCGACAACTTCGAGGACATCTCCGCGGCCCTCGCGCTGTACCGCCCCGGCCCGATGGGCGCCAACTCCCACACCAACTACGCGCTGCGCAAGAACGGCCAGCAGCCGATCACCCCGATCCACCCGGAGCTGGAAGAGCCCCTCGAGGAGATCCTCAGCACGACCTACGGCCTGATCGTCTATCAGGAGCAGGTCATGGCGATCGCGCAGAAGGTCGCCGGGTACAGCCTCGGCCAAGCGGACCTGCTCCGCCGCGCGATGGGCAAGAAGAAGAAGGCGGAGCTGGACAAGCAGTACGCCACCTTCGAGTCCGGCATGAAGGAGAAGGGCTTCTCCAAAGAGGCGATCAAGGCGCTGTGGGACATCCTGCTGCCCTTCTCCGACTACGCGTTCAACAAGGCGCACACCGCCGGGTACGGCCTGGTCTCCTACTGGACCGCCTACCTCAAGGCCAACTACCCGGCCGAGTACATGGCGGCGCTGCTCACCTCGGTCAAGGACGACAAGGACAAGAGCGCCCTCTACCTCAACGAGTGCCGTCGCATGGGCATCAAGGTGCTCACGCCCGACGTCAACGAGTCCGACTCGGACTTCACCCCGAAGGGCGACACCGAGATCCTGTTCGGCCTGTCGGCGATCCGCAACGTCGGCGAGAACGTCGTCGAGGCGATCGTCAAGGCCCGCCGGGAGAAGGGCCGCTTCACCGACTTCCAGGACTTCCTGCGCAAGGTGCCGCCGCAGGTGTGCAACAAGCGGGTCGTCGAGTCGCTGATCAAGGCGGGCGCGTTCGACAGCCTGAGCCACGAGCGCAAGAGCCTGGTCATGGTGCACGAGCAGGCCATCGACGCGATCATCGACATCAAGCGCAACGAGGCGATCGGGCAGGACTCCCTGTTCGGCGGGGGCGAGGACGTGGTGGACACCACGTTCGACGTCGCCATCCCGGAGGGGGAGTGGGACAAGACGACGCTGCTCGCCTTCGAGCGCGAGATGCTCGGCCTGTACGTCTCCGACCACCCGTTGCTCGGCATCGAGCACATCCTGTCCGCCAACGTCGACTGCTCGATCGCCGCGCTGACCGCCGACGAGCGGTCGGACGGGCAGATCGTCACCGTCGGCGGCCTGGTCTCGGGGCTGCAGCGGAAGGTCACCAAGAAGGGCGACTCCTGGGCGCTGACCACCCTGGAGGACCTCGAGGGCGCGATCGAGCTGATGATCTTCCCGTCGGCGTACCAGCTGTGCTCCACGCTGCTCGCCGAGGACGCCATCCTCGTCGTGAAAGCGCGCCTCGACAAGCGTGAGGACACCCCGAAGCTGATCGCGATGGAGGTCACCCAGCCGGACCTGACGGTCAGCGACTCCGGCCGGCCGCTCACCGTCTCCATGCCGGTGACCCGCGTTACCCCGCCGGTCGTCCAGGGCCTGAAGGAGGTGCTGGGCGCCCACCCAGGCCAGACCGAGGTCCACCTGCAGCTGCAGAACGGCCCGCGGACCACGGTCGTGCGCCTCGACGACAAGCTTCGGGTCACGGCCTCACCGGCGCTGATGGGCGACCTCAAGCAGCTCCTCGGGCCGACCTGCCTGGTCTGACCGGGTCCGGCCGCGCCGCCGGGCGATCTCGAGCGGCTTCTCGAGCTGACGTGCCTGGTCTGAGCGGGCCCGGCCGCGCCGACCGACGACTTCGAGCGGCTTCTCGGCCGACCCGCCTGGTCTGAGCGGGCCCGGCCGCCGCGGCGGCCGGCGCCGTCGGGCGGTCTTGATCGGCGTTCCGGGCCGCCGGCTCGCCCCGGCGCGGGGGGTCCGCTCACAGCGGCGGGATGTGGTGGCCCGGACGGAACACGTCGTCCGGATCCCAGGTCCGCTTGACCCGACACAGGGCCGCGTGGTCCTCCGGCGTGTAGGCGTCCCGCGTCCGGGCCGGGTCGGTGAGGAAGTTCAGGAAGGACCCGCCGGTCGCGTACGGCCGCAGCCGGCGGACGAGGCCGTCGACGCCCGCGTCCACCCGGGCCCGTACGCCCGCGTCGCCGTACCGGGTCCCGCCGGGCCCGTACGGCGCGGTGGCGATCACCGAGAACGGCACGTCGCGGTGGCCCACCGGCCCGGCGTCCGGCGCGGGCCGTGCCATCGCCCCGCCCCAGTGCCGGACCTCGACCGCCGGGCCGGGCACGTCGCCGAACGCCGCGTCCGGCAGCGTTCCGAGCACCGCGTCCGGTAGGTCCCGGAACAGGTCGAGGTGCTGGCGGACCGCCATCGGGGGCGACGACGCCCCGGCGAGCGCCGTGCTCGCCTCCGCGAACGTCATCGCCCGGAAGCCGTCCACCAGCGGCGCGCCCGCCGCCTCCAGCAGCGGCCCGAGCCGGTGCTCCGCCTCCTCGTACCCGCCCAGGTGGAAGACCCGGACGGCGAGGACCGGCCGGCCGCGCACGGGCGCGGGGACGGCCGGGACGTCCGGCATCCGCATGAGCATGACGGCCGTGTTCAACTCGTCCGGCTCACCGGCCGCCCACTCCCGGTAGCGGGCGAGCGTCTCGGCCGCGTTGCCGGCGTCGTACAGGGACAGACCCGCGTAGACGCGGCCGACGGCGTGCAGCCGGAGCTCCAGGGCGGTCACCACGCCGAAGTTGCCGCCTCCGCCCCGCAGCGCCCAGAACAGGTCCGCGTGGTGCTCGGCGTCCGCGGTCACGTGCTCGCCGTCGGCGGTCACCAGCTTGGCCGTCACGACGGAGTCGGCGGCGTACCCGTACTTGCGGGACAGCCATCCGGTCCCGCCGCCCAGGGTGTACCCGGTGACACCGACGAACGGCGTGCCCGACAGCGGCGCCAGGCCGAACGGAGCGGCCGCGGCGATCACGTCGGACCAGCGGGCGCCGGGACCGACGCGGGCGACGCACCGGTACGGGTCGATCCGCACGTCCGCCATCCGGCCCGTCGTGAGCAGCAGGCCGTCGGCGGGCACGTGCGTACCGTGTCCCGTCGCCTGGACGGTGAGCGGCAGCCCGCTCTCCCGCGCGGCGATGACCGCGGCCCGTACGTCACCGGGGCCGGTCGCCTCGGCGGCGACCAGCGGACGGTGCTCGATCCGGAGGTTCCAGCCGGACCGCGTCGCGTCGTACGCCACGTCGCCGGGCAGGTGCACCGGCCCGGCGAAGGTGTCGCGCAGCGTGCGCGCGACCCCCTCCGGTCCGGCGGTCGTCGTATTCGTCATGTCGTCCCCGCTCCCCGTGAGTGTCGGCCGCCACCGGCGTGACGGCGGTCGCCTTTCGAACGGTCCCGATGCTCGCCGCCCGGCCGCCCCGCCGTCGTCGTACGAGGGACGGCAGTCGCGCTGCGGCATTCGGCGCAGCTTCGGCCGGCGTACTCCCGGGGGAGTAGCGCGTGGCTCCCCTTCCAGGAGGAACCGGAGAAGGCGGGCGCCGGTCTACGCTGCCCGAATGGGGATCCAGTACCGGCTTCGTCCGCCCTTCTCCGATCTGGCCATCGCGACGGCCGTCGCCGCCATCGCCCTGATCGGCGCGGCCATCGCGCCGCACGGATACACCAGGATGGACGCGTTCGGCTATCTGCTCCTGCTGACCGGATCCTTCGCGCTCGTCGCGCGCCGCCGGGCGCCGGTCGCCGTGCTCCTGGTCACGACCGGGTGCGTCCTCGTCTACCTCGTCCGCGGCTACCCGGGCGTGGCCGCCGCCGAGCCGGTGATGGTCGCGCTGTTCACCGCCATGCGCGCCGGACACCGGTTCGTCGTATTCGTCCCCAAGGCCGCTCTCGCCATCGCCGTGATCACCGATCTGACGCTGCACCACGGGGAACCGGTCCGGCAGGTGCTGCAGGACCGGTTCCTGCTGGCCGGGTGGCTGTTGGCCAGCGCGATGATGGGCGGCGCGTTCCGGCAGTGGGAGGCGTACGTCCGCGAGGCACGGGAGCGGGTGGCGGAGGCCGAGCGAACCCAGGAGGAGATGGCGCTGCGCCGCGCCGGTGAGGAACGCCTGCGGATCGCCCGCGAGCTGCACGACTCGCTGACCCACAGCATCTCCATCGTCAAGGTGCAGGTCGGGGTGGCGATCCACCTCGCCCGCAAGCGCGGCGAGCCGGTGCCCGAGGCCCTGCTGGCCATCCAGGAGGCCAGTGGCGAGGCGATGCGGGAGCTGCGCGCCACTCTGGAGGTGCTGCGCGACGGCGAGCCCGGCGGCAGTGGACTCGACCGGCTGCCGGACCTGGTGCGCCGGGCCCGGTCCGCGGGCCTGCCGGCCGACGTCACGGTCACCGGCCGGCCGCGTGACCTGCCGGCCGCGGTCGACCGCGCGGCGTACCGGATCGTCCAGGAGGCGCTGACCAACGTCGCCCGGCACGCCGGCCCGGCCGCCGCGTCCGTGCGCATCGGGTACGGCGGCGACACGCTGACGGTGCGGGTCGACGACGACGGGCGGGCCGTTCCCGGAGCGCCCCCGGAGCCGGGCGTGGGGCTGACCGGGATGCGCGAGCGCGTCACGGCGCTCGGTGGGTCCCTGCGCGCCGAGCCCCGCCTCGAGGGAGGCTTCACCGTCCACGCCGAACTCCCGATCGCGGACGAGCCCCGGACGGACGGCCACCCGATCCCCGCGCCCGCCCCGAACCGCGCCGCCGACCGGGCCGCCGACCACGGCGCCGCCGGGCAGGCCGCCGACCACGCCGCCGACCGGGTCGTGCCAGGCCGGGTCGCCGCCGTCCGCGGCGAGGAGGCGGCGCTGTGATCCGCGTGCTGCTCGCCGACGACCAGGCGCTGATCCGAGCCGGGTTCCGTGCCCTGCTGCAGGCCGAGGACGACCTCGAGGTGGTCGCCGAGGCCGCCGACGGCCGGGAGGCCGTCGCGCTCGCCGCCGCCCACCTGCCCGACGTCGCCCTCGTCGACGTGCAGATGCCGGTCCTCGACGGCATCGAGGCGACCCGCCGGATCACCGCCGACGAGCGGATGTCCGGCGTCCACGTCGTCATGCTCACCAACTACGGGCTCGACGAGTACGTCTTCGACGCGCTCCGCGCGGGTGCGAGCGGCTTCCTCGTCAAGGACACCGAACCCGCCGACCTGCTGCACGGCATCCGCGTCGCCGCGCGGGGTGACGCGCTGCTCGCCCCCGCCATCACCAGGCGGCTGATCAGGGAGTTCGTGTCCCGGCACCCGCCCGCCGCCCCGGACGTGATGGACGTCCTGACCAACCGGGAGCGGGAGGTGACCGCGCTGGTCGCGCGCGGGATGTCGAACGACGAGATCGCCGCGCACATGGTGATCAGCCCGACGACGGCCAAGACCCACGTCAGCCGGGCGATGACGAAGCTGCGCACCCGCGACCGCGCCCAGCTCGTCGTCCTGGCCTACGAGTCGGGCCTGGTCAGGGCCGGCGACGGCTCCGCCGCGCCGTGGGAGCCCGACCACTGACGCCCGGAACGTCCGTGGGAGTCCGACCGTTGGCGCCCCGAACGTCCGACGGTGGGCGGCGACGCTCGCGCGGTGGCACCGGGACCGCCCACAGAACCTCCGGCGGTCGTACGGCGCCCAGCGTCGGTGGCGGACGTCGAGCGTCCGGGCACCGGCGGCCGCGGTGCCGGCGTCAGACCCGCGCGGCGCCGAACGTCCGCCGGTAGGCGGCCGGGGCGACCCCCACGGCCGCGTGCAGGTGCTGGCGCAGGGACGCCGCGGTGCCCAGGCCGGCGCGCTCGGCCACCTGGTCGATCGGCAGGTCGGTGGTCTCCAGGAGCCGCCGGGCCTCCTCGATCCGCTGGCGGACCAGCCACTGCGCCGGGCTGAGGCCCGTCTCCGCGCGGAACCGGCGGGTGAAGGTGCGCACGCTCATCCCCGCCCGGCGCGCCAGCCGTGTGAGGTCGAGCGGCTCGTGCAGCCGCTCCAGGGCCCAGGCGCGGGTCTCCGCCGTCGAGGAGCCCGCGGGCGACGGCAGCGGCCGCTCGATGAACTGCGACTGCCCGCCCTCCCGCCACGGCGGCATCACCGACCGCCGGGCCGCGTGGTTCGCCACGGCGCTGCCGTGGTCCCGGCGGATGACGTGCAGGCACAGGTCCACCCCGGCCCCCACCCCGGCCGAGGTCAGCACGTCGCCGTCGTCCACGAAAAGGACGTCCGGGTCCAGCGGCACCGTGGGGTGGAGCGCGCGGAACAGGTCCGCGTGCGCCCAGTGCGTCGTCGCCGGGCGGCCGTCCAGCACGCCCGCGGCGGCTAGCACGAACGCGCCGGTGCAGATCGACATGAGCCGCGCGTCCGGGCGTCGCCGGGCCAGGGCCGCGGCCACCGGCGGCTCCAGGGTGCCGTCCTCCAGCGCCGCGCCGCCGTGCACCCCCGGCACCACGACCGTGTCGGCCTCCGCCAGGATCTCCGGCCCGTGGTCGGGAACGGCCGCGAACCCGGCCGAGGTGCGCACCGGCCCGCCGTCCGGGGTGCAGACGCGGACCCGGTAGTAGGGTCGTCCGCCGGCGTCCCGCGCCGCGCCGAAGATCTGCGACGGAACCCCCAGGTCGAACGCGACGACGTCGTTCAGGGCAAGGACGACCACCTCATGCGGCATGGCCGGATTCTTTCACATGTTGGCTTTCGGGCCACTCGTCGCGGGAGCCGCCGGCGGCGAGACTCCATCGAGTGACCCAGACACTTCCCGACACACCGGTACGGACCCGCCCGCGCCTGCACCGTGCCTGGATCGTCGCCGCGGTGACCCTCATCGCCCTCGTCGGCGCCGCCGGCTTCCGCGCCACCCCCGGCGTCCTCATCGACCCTCTCCGCGCCGAGTTCGGCTGGCCACGGGGCACCATCTCCGCCGCCGTCTCGGTCAACCTCCTGCTGTACGGCCTGACGTCCCCGTTCGCGGCCGCCCTGATGGACCGGTTCGGGATGCGCAGGGTGGTGTCCGCCGCGCTTCTGCTCGTGGCGGTGGGCAGCGGGCTGACGGTCTTCATGACCGCGCCGTGGCAGCTCGTCGCCTGCTGGGGCGTGCTGATCGGCCTCGGGACCGGATCGATGGCCATGGCCTTCGTCGCCACCGTCACCTCCCGGTGGTTCGTCGCACGCCGGGGCCTGGTGACCGGTGTGCTCACGGCGGCGGGCGCCGCCGGGCAGTTGGTCTTCCTGCCGGTCCTGGCGCACCTGACCCACATGCACGGCTGGCGGACCGCCGCGGTGACCGTCTGCGTCGCCGCGCTGGCCGTCGTTCCGCTGGTCGTGCTCCTCCTGCGCGACCACCCGGCGGACGTCGGCCTCCCGCCGTACGGCGCCGACGAGATCGTCCCCAAGCCGCACAACGCGGGGGCGGCGCGGCGGGCGCTCGGCTCGCTCGCCACGGCCGCCCGGACGCCCGTCTTCTGGCTGCTGGCGGGCGGCTTCGCGATCTGCGGCGCGTCCACGAACGGCCTCGTCGGCACGCACTTCATTCCGGCCGCGCACGACCACGGCATGCCGGAGACGACCGCCGCGAGCCTGCTGGCCCTCGTGGGGATCTTCGACGTGGTCGGCACGATCTTCTCCGGCTGGCTCACCGACCGGGTCGACTCCCGGGTGCTGCTCGGCGTCTACTACGCCCTTCGCGGATGCTCGCTGCTCGTGCTGCCGAGCCTGTTCGCCCGGACCGCGCACCCGAGCATGCTCGTGTTCATCATCTTCTACGGCCTGGACTGGGTCGCCACGGTTCCGCCGACGGTCGCCCTGTGCCGGGAGCACTTCCAGATGAGCGGACCGATCGTCTTCGGCTGGGTCTTCGCCTCCCACCAGATCGGCGCCGCGGCCGCCGCCGTCACCGCCGGCGTCATCCGGGACCGCCTCGGCGACTACGCGGCCGCCTGGTACGGCGCCGGGGCCCTGTGCCTCCTCGCCGCACTCCTGTCGATCCGGATCAAGAGACGGGTTATGGCGACGTAAAACGCTTTGCCTTTTGTTTACCGAGACTTCGTACGAGCCGCTTACAGTGCGGAACGTGCCCGAGACGCTGGCCGAGGAGCTGCTGCTCCTCGCCTATGACCTGCGCGGAAAGTGCCGCATCGGCCCGGTCGAACTCGACTGCGGGGTCGCCGGCGCGCTGCTGTCGGAGCTGAGGCTCACCGACCGGCTCCGGTTGGACGGCACGGTGCTGGCCGTCGCCGACGCCGAGCCCGTCGGCGACCCGATCCTCGACGGACTGCTCGCCGACATCGCGGCCTCGCCCCGCGGCCGGACCCCGCAGGAGTGGGTCACCCGGCTGCGCGCGACCGACCATCAGCAGCGGCTGCTGGCGCGCCTGGCCGACCGCGGCCAGGTCGCCGTCGACCGCCACCGCCTCCACCGTACGTTCGGCGTCTTCGTCGAGACCCGCTATCCCGTACGGGACATCGTGGGGCTGTGGGAGGCGCAGCAGCGCGTGGTCGCGGCCGTCACGACGAACGCGCCCGCCGACGCCCGTACCCTCGCCCTCGGCGCGCTGGTGGCCGGCGCGGGGCTGAGCAAGCCGGTGTTCGCCACGTCGGGGAACTGGCGCGTGCTCCGCGACCGGATGCGCGCGATGACCGAGGGCGACTGGATCGCCGACGCCGTACGCCGGGCCCTCGCCGTGGAACGCGGGAGCGTCTCCGTCTGAGCGCCCGCCGAGGTCCTCCGCCCCGTACGGCGGGTCCGCCCCGTACGGGCGGCAGGCCCGCGCCGGACGCCGATCACCCGGCGCCGGTGCCCTCGCCGCCGGCCGGGCGGGCATGACGGGCTCCCGGGCCCGCGAGGGTCAGCGGCCGGAAACGGTCATCGACAGGTCGGTCAGGCGGTCCTGGTCGTCGAACCGCGCGACGCAGGAGCCGCCGTCCGGCAGCTTCGCGGTGATCGACGTCTCGGTCTGCCGGTACGGCAGACGGTGGTGGCTGAAGAACCGCAGCACGGTCAGCCGGTGGTCGGCCGGGAAGAGCGAGAGGCCGTCGGTGATCAGCCGGGGCGCCGCGATGGAGTCCCACACGGTGCCGGGCACGGCCGGGTCGCGGACCGCGAAGTAGGCGACGCCGCCGTCGTAGCGGCCGGAGATCGTCCCGCTGAGGCCGAGGAGGCCGTTCGTGACCGCGGCGACCAGTTCGCCGCCGTTCTGCGCCGGCCCGTCGTACCAGGCCAGATCCAGCTCGCGCGTCGTCATCTCGGGCACGCCGAGCCGGGAGCCCATGGGACGCGGATTCAGCACCGCCGGATGCTCCGGGCCGAACTGCGGATTGGCCCAGCCCCACAGCCAGCTGCGGTCCTTCTCGGCGAAGCTCCCGACCAGGGCGACGTGCAACGTGACGTCACCCTTGGTGTACGTGCCGCTCGCCAGGTCGGTGGTCCAGTCGCCGTTCGCCGGCAGTACCCCCGCCAGGACCTCCTGCTGCTGGGCGGCGACGGCCGCGTACGCGGCTCCGAGCCGCTCGAAGGCCGGGCTGAATCCAGACATGCCGGGCACACTATCTCAGAAGATGCAAGGACCGGAGCAGGCCAGGAGGCGTCCAGGTTGAGGCGCTACCCTGCCTTGTTCACCGAACGCCGGGGGAGGGCGAGTGGCGAGCCGGATACGCATCGGACTGCTGGCGGCACTTGCGATCACGGTGCTGGGAGTGCCCGTCGGGCTGTTGTGGGTCGCGATCGCGCCCCGGACGGTCTACCAGGTCTCGGGCGGCAAGGGCCTCCTCGCCGATCCGGAGACCCAGACACTGATCGCGGCGGACGGCTGGTTCGCCGTGCTGACCGCCGCCGCGGGCCTGCTCTGCGGCCTCGCCGCCTATGTGCTGGCCGGGCGGCTGGGGGACCTGGGCCCGCTCGCGGGGATCGCGGCGGGCGGTGTCGCGGCCGCGGTCGTCGCCTGGCGGCTGGGGCACTTCATCGGCGAGAGCGCCTACCAGCACGCGCTGCGGACGGCCGGCGACGGGGCGCTCGCCCGCGCCCCGCTCGGCCTGCACGCCCTCGGCGTGGTCCTCGCCTGGCCGTTGACGGCGGTCGTGGTGTTCGGCCTGCTGGAGGCGCTGGACGTGGCGCACCGGGAGTCGCGCGGCCGGCTAGCCGCGGGCGATGCCGGCGGTCGACGCTCCGGTCAGCCGGACCAGGTCGGCGGGGGAGAGCTCGATCTGCAGGCCGCGCCGACCGGCCGAGACGTAGATGGTCGGGAATCCTGACGCGGAGGAGTCGACCACCGTCGGCAGCCGCTTGCGCTGCCCGAGCGGGCTGATGCCGCCACGGACGTACCCGGTGACGCGCTCGGCGTGCGCGGGGTCGGCCATGGCGGCGCGCTTGCCCCCGGCCGCGGCGGCCAGTGCCTTGAGGTCCAGCGAGGACGAGACCGGCACGACCGCGACGGTCAGGTCGCCGTCCACCTCGGTGACCAGGGTCTTGAAGAGCCGGTCGTGGGAGACCCCGAGGGCGTCGGCGGCGGCCTCGCCGTAGGAGTCCGCGTCCGGATCGGCCTCGTACGGGTGCAGGGTGAACTCGATTCCGGCGCGGGTCGCCGACACGGTCGCGGGCGTGCCCTTGCCGCCCGATCGCCGGTTCGATGCCACTGGTGTCTCTTTCCTTCCGAGAGTCAGTTCGGGCTGACGGTGCCGCCGAGGAACTCCGACGCCGGCACGGCGGGGAACACCTTCAGGAGGAGGTTCTCCCGGCGCAGCAGGTCGTACTCCAGGTGGAGCCGGGTCGCGGCGTCCTCGGCCTGCAGCAGTCGCTGCTTGTCGTGGCGGTCCAGGACCATCGAGGCGGCGACCACGTAGGACAGCTGGACCGGCTGCTCCGGGAGGTCGTCGAGCTCGGTCACCTCGGCGCCGTGCTCGGTCAGCCGGTCGCAGTAGCGGTGGAACAGCCTGGTCACCGGCTCGGTGATCTTGTCGGCTTCCGGCCCGCTCTCCTCGGGCAGCATCGTCACGTCCGCGCGGAGGTAGCTCAGGGAGTCGTCGACGTCCTCGATCCGGAACCGCGTGCCGCCGCTGGTGACCACGTCGTAGCGGCCGTCGTCGTGCCGCTGGACCCCGCGGAGCTCCGCGGTGCAGCCGACCGCGGCGAGCCGGCGGGCGGCGCCGGGACCGACCTCGTGGCCGAGCTCGATGGAGACGACGCCGAACCGGAAGGGCTCTTCGCCTTCGAGGAGGTCGCGCATGAGGTCGCGGTACCGCTCCTCGAAGATCTGGAGGGGCAGCACCAGCCCCGGGAACAGCACGGCTCCCAGCGGAAAGATCGGCAGCCGTTCGGTCACGGCGTTCAGCGTACGACCTCAGAGTGGCCGCCGTCGCGCGCGTATTCGTGATCTACAACGTAAAGGCGATCGCCCGGACGACCGACGACCGGTCGGAGGTCACCGGTCGGATGGTGTGACCGTAGTCACCTTGGACTAGATCGCGTCAACCGGCACACACCACCGCGAGCTGCGGGGTTACGGTCGGACGACCGCGCGGCCCCGCCGCCGCGGTACGGCGGTACCTCCCGCCGGCTTGTCGTTCGGAGGCCCTTATGTGGCTGAACATGTTGTTTTTGGCGATCGCCAGTCTTTGCGTCGGATTCGTACTCGGCTGGATCGTCGCCCGCCCCCGCCGCTGGGGCGGCTTTCCCACCGGCGGCCCGGCCGCCGCGGACCAGCAGGAGAGCTGGGAGCAGTTCACCGGAGGCACGCGGCCGGGGGCGTAGCGCCGAGCCCTGGGGCGTGTCTCGAAGTCCCGCTGTCCTACTGCGGCGTCCAGACGACGCCTCGCCGCGTTGTCGTCGGTCGCCGGCCAACACCGGGCTGACTCCCTCCTCCGCCTTGCGACGCGCCGCCTGGACGCCGCTCGCTACGGACGGGGACTTCGAGACACGCCCTAGGGTGGGCGCATGCGCGTGTACGTCGTCGACGCCTTCACCGACCGGCCGTTCGCGGGCAATCCCGCGGGGGTCTGCCCGCTGACCGACCCGGCGGACGCCGGCTGGATGCAGCGCGTCGCGGCGGAGCTCAACCTCTCCGAGACGGCGTTCCCGCGCCCTCTCGAGGCCGCCTGGGGGGCGGCGGGGCGTAGCCATGGGGGTGAAGTGCGGCCCGACTTCGAGCTGCGGTGGTTCACGCCCGCCGTCGAGGTCGCCCTCTGCGGCCACGCCACCCTCGGTGCCGCGCACGTGCTGTACGAGACCGGGGCCGTCCCCGGCGACCGGCCGATCCGCTTCCAGACCCTGCGCAGCGGCGTGCTGACCGTACGGCGGGAGGACGATCTGCTCGCCATGGACTTCCCCGCCGTCCCTCCGACGAAGGCCGACCCGCCCGCCGGCCTGGCCGAGGCCCTCGGCGCCGAGCCGCTCTGGACCGGGCGCAACGGCCAGAACGACGTCCTGGCCGTCCTCCCGGACGCCACGACCGTCCGCGCGCTGCGACCCGATCAGCACGCGCTCGGCCGGATCGACGCCCGGGGGATCTGCGTCACCGCGCCCGGCGAGGACCACGACTTCGTGTCCCGCTTCTTCGCGCCGAGGGTCGGAGTCCCCGAGGACCCGGTGACCGGGTCGGCGCACTGCATGCTGGCGCCCTACTGGGCCGAGCGCCTGGGCCGCGCCGAACTGGTGGCCTACCAGGCGTCGGCGCGCGGGGGAGAGGTGCGCCTGTCGGTCCGCGACGACCGCGTCATCCTGCGCGGCGGCGCCACAACCGTCATAGAAGGCACCCTCCACGCCTGAGCATCTTTCATGATCACTGGCACCTGCCGCCGGTAGAGAGCAGTGACGGCAAGGGATCATGTCGGGCCTGGGAAAGGCCCAGGCGCACTGATCAGTGCAGCTCTACCCGTACGGTCCGGACCTCACGAGCGATCTCGGCGTCAGTGGTCACCAGCGGACAGTCGAGAAGCTCCGCCAGAGCCACATAGGTCGCGTCGTACGCGTTGAAGTTGCCGCGGAGATCCCAGGCGCGATCGCCCGTGACATCGTCGGAGTGACGGGTGAACGGCAGGCTCTCCTTCACGATCCGCGCTCCCTCGGCCCTGGAGGGCGTCACCTTGCCCGTCAGGAGCAGGCCACGCAGGGCACTGCGGAACTCGCAATTTGCATGTCCAGCATGCAAGGACACCAAAGTGATGTCACTTGCATACTTCCTGACGTCTCGTTGGGTGAGACGGGCGTCCGGGCAGGTGGAGCTCCTTCGTAGACTGATCAGGTGATATCCCGTATCGACCTGCGCGGGTCCCTGCCGGACGACCTGCGCTCCGTGCTGCCGAGAGCCGAGCTCGACGTTGAGGCCGCCCTGGAGAAGGTGCGGCCCATCTGCGATGACGTACGCCATCGTGGCGCCGAGGCCGTACGGGACTACACCGCGCGCTTCGACGGGATCGAGGTCGAGTCGCTGCGGGTGCCCGAGGCGGCCATCGGCCGTGCCCTCGAAGAACTCGACCCCGCCGTCCGCGACGCGCTCGAGGAGTGCATCCGCCGTACCCGCGTCGTCCACCGCGCGCAGCGGCGCACCGACGTCACCACGCAGGTGGTCCCCGGCGGCACCGTCACCGAGCGCTGGGTGCCGGTGGAACGGGTCGGGCTCTACGTCCCCGGCGGTCAGGCCGTCTACCCCTCCAGCGTCGTCATGAACGTCGTGCCCGCGCAGGAGGCGGGTGTCGAGTCCCTCGCCGTCACCTCGCCGGCGCAGCAGGAGTTCGGGGGCCTGCCGCACCCGACGATCCTCGCCACGTGCGCACTGCTCGGCGTCGGCGAGGTGTACGCCGCGGGTGGCGCGCAGGCCATCGCGATGTTCGCCTACGGCACCGAGGAGTGCCGGCGCGTCGACATGGTCACCGGGCCCGGCAACATCTGGGTCGCGGCCGCCAAGCGGCTGCTCAAGGGCGTCATCGGCATCGACTCCGAGGCCGGTCCGACCGAGGTCGCGGTGCTGGCCGACGCCACCGCGGACCCGGTGCACGTCGCCGCGGACCTGATCAGCCAGGCCGAGCACGACACGCTGGCCGCCGCCGTCCTGGTCACCGACTCCGAGGAGCTCGCCGCCGCGGTCGAGCGCGAGCTGACCGAGCAGGTCACGCGGACCAAGCACACCGAGCGGATCACCGCGGCCCTGGCCGGCCGCCAGTCCGGGATCGTGCTCGTCGACGACGTCGACGCCGGGCTGAAGGTCGTCGACGCGTACGCCGCCGAGCACCTGGAGATCCAGACCGCCGACGCCCGCACGGTCGCGAGCCGGGTGCGCAACGCCGGCGCGATCTTCGTCGGGCCGCACGCCCCGGTGTCGCTCGGCGACTACATGGCCGGCTCGAACCACGTGCTGCCCACGGGCGGATGCGCCTGCCACTCCAGCGGCCTGTCGGTGCAGACGTTCCTGCGCGGCATCCACGTCGTCGACTACGACGAGGCCGCCCTGGCGGACGTGACCGGGCGGGTCGTCACGCTCGCCGAGGCCGAGGACCTGCCCGCCCACGGCGCCGCCATGAAGGCCCGGTTCGATTGGGGTATCCCCGAGTGACGTCCTTGAGCGACCTTCCGATCCGCGACGACCTGCGGGGGCGGGAGCCGTACGGCGCGCCGCAGCTCGACGTGCCGGTGCGGCTCAACACGAACGAGAACCCCTACCCGCCGTCGCCGCGACTGGTCGAGGCGCTCGGCCGCGCGGTCGCCGAGGTCGCCGGCGGGCTCAACCGCTACCCCGACCGCGACGCCGTCGAGCTGCGCAAGGACCTCGCCGACTACCTCGGCCACGGCGTCACCGCCCGGCAGGTCTGGGCGGCCAACGGCTCGAACGAGATCATTCAGCAGATCCTGCAGGCGTTCGGCGGCCCGGGCCGTACCGCGCTGGGCTTCGAACCGTCGTACTCCATGCACCCGATCATCACGCGGGTCAGCGGCACCGAGTGGATCGACGCGTACCGCGACGAGGACTTCGGGCTGGAGGCCGAGCGCGCGGTCGCGGCGATCGAGGAGCACCGTCCCGACATCGTGTTCCTGACCTCGCCGAACAACCCGACGGGCACCTCTCTGCCGCTCGAGGCGATCGAGGCGGTCCTGGCCGTCGCGCCGGGCATGGTGGTGGTCGACGAGGCGTACGCCGAGTTCCGCCGGCAGGGTACGCCGAGCGCGCTCTCGCTGCTGCCCGGCAACCCCCGGCTGATCGTCACGCGGACGATGAGCAAGGCGTTCGCGATGGCGGGCACCCGGGTCGGCTATCTCGCCGCGGACCCCGCCGTCATCGACGCGCTGCTGCTCGTGCGCCTGCCGTACCACCTCTCGGCGGTGACGCAGACGGTGGCGCGCACCGCCATCGCCCACTCAGGCGAGCTGCTGGGCGCGGTGGAGGCGCTGCGCGCCGAGCGGGACGCCCTCGTCGGCTGGCTGCGCGAGGAGGGCTTCGAGGTGGCCGACTCCGACGCCAACTTCGTGTTGTTCGGCCGGTTCGCCGACCGGCGGGCCGTCTGGCAGGGCGTCCTCGACCGCGGCGTGCTGATCCGTGAGGTCGGTCCGCCGGAGTGGCTGCGGGTCAGCGTCGGCACACCGGAGGAGATGGCGGCCTTCCGCGCCGCCCTCAAGGCAAGCGTATGAGTATCGACGGAGGAGAGAAGCGGATGCGCACCGGACGCGTCGAGCGGGGCACGAAGGAGACGCAGGTCGTCGTGGAGGTCGACCTGGACGGCACCGGGCGGGTGGACGTCGCCACCGGCGTCGGCTTCTTCGACCACATGCTGACGCAGCTCGGCAAGCACGGGTCGTTCGACCTGACCGTGAAGACCTCCGGTGACCTGCACATCGACAGTCACCACACGATCGAGGACACCGCGATCGCCCTCGGCCAGGCGTTCCGCGAGGCCCTGGGCGACAAGTCCGGCATCCGGCGGTTCGCCGATGCCAGCGTGCCGCTGGACGAGACGCTCGCCCAGGTGACGGTCGATCTGTCCGGCCGGCCGTACCTCGTGCACACCGAGCCGGAGGGCATCGCCCCGATGATCGGCCCGGACTACGACACGACGATGACCCGCCACATCTTCGAGGCGTTCGTGTTCAACGCCGCGATCTGCCTGCACGTGCACGTCCCGTACGGGCGCAACGCGCATCACATCGTCGAGGCGCAGTTCAAGGCCCTGGCGCGAGCGCTGCGGGACGCCGTCGCCCACGACCCCCGCGCGCACGGCATCCCCTCGACGAAGGGCACGTTGTGAAGAACGTCGTCGTCCTCGACTACGGATCGGGCAACCTCCGCTCCGCCGAGCGCGCCGTCGCCCGTGCCGGGGCGGACGTCACCGTGACCGCCGACTTCGACGCCGCGCTGAACGCCGACGGCCTGGTGGTCCCGGGCGTCGGCGCCTTCGCGGCGTGCATGAACGGGCTGCGCGGCGTCCGCGGTGAGCAGATCATCGGCCGCCGGCTCGCGGGCGGCCGCCCGGTGCTCGGCATCTGCGTCGGCATGCAGATCCTGTTCGAGAAGGGCGTGGAGCACGGGATCACCACCGACGGCTGCGCCGAGTGGCCGGGCACGGTGGAGCGGATCGAGGCGCCGATCCTGCCGCACATGGGCTGGAACACCGTCGAGTCGCCGGAGGGAACCGTGCTGTTCGCGGGCCTGGACCCCGACACGCGGTTCTACTTCGTGCACTCGTACGGCGTGCGCCGCTGGGACATGCCGCCCGGCCGGTTCACCCCGCCGCTGGTGACCTGGAGCGAGCACGGCGAGCGCTTCGTCGCGGCGGTGGAGAACGGCCCGCTGAGCGCCACGCAGTTCCACCCGGAGAAGTCCGGCGACGCCGGCGCCGTCGTCCTGCAGAACTGGCTGTCGACGCTCTGATGAGCAAGGAGCGTCAGCGGCGCCGGGCGGAACGGGAGGCGGCGCGGCAGCGCGCCGCCGCCGAGGCCGCCCGCCGGGACGCGCGTCGGGCGCGGCGCCGGGCCCGGATCGCCCGGGTCACGGGGCTCCTGCCGCGCCGGTCCGGGCGCCCGGGCGGGATCCTCGCCCGGCGGCGCCGCGAGCAGAACGCCATCGTCGCGGTGGTCTTCGTGCTCATCCAGGTGGTCGCCTGGATATATCTGTCCTCGTGGACCGGGCGGCTCGGGGTGCTGGCCCTGTCGGTGTTCCTGGTCCCGGTGTTCGTCACGCTCGCCTTCGACCGGAGGTCTTAAGACATGTCCCTGGTACTGTTGCCCGCCGTCGACGTCGCGGCCGGTCAGGCCGTACGTCTGGTGCAGGGGGAGGCCGGCACCGAGACCTCGTACGGTGAGCCGGTCGAGGCGGCCCTGGCCTGGCAGAGCGCGGGCGCGGAGTGGGTCCACCTGGTCGACCTGGACGCCGCGTTCGGCCGGGGGTCCAACCGCGAGCTGCTCGCCGACGTGATCGGCAAGCTGGACGTGAAGGTGGAGCTGTCCGGCGGGATCCGCGACGACGACTCTCTCGCGGCGGCGCTGGCGACCGGCTGCGCGCGGGTCAACATCGGCACCGCCGCGCTGGAGAACCCCGACTGGTGCCGGAAGATCATCGCCGAGCACGGGGACAAGATCGCGGTGGGGCTGGACGTGCGCGGCACCACGCTCGCGGCGCGGGGCTGGACCCGCGAGGGCGGTGACCTGTGGGAGGTGCTGGAGCGCCTGGAGGCGGACGGCTGCCCGCGCTACGTCGTCACGGACGTGACCAAGGACGGCACCCTCCGCGGGCCGAACACCGACCTGCTCCGCGAGGTCTGCGCCCGCACCGACCGCCCCGTGATCGCCTCGGGCGGCGTCTCGTCACTGGACGACCTGCGCGCCCTGTCCGGGCTGGTGCCGGTGGGCGTCGAGGGCGCCATCGTCGGCAAGGCCCTGTACGCCGGCGCGTTCACCCTGGAAGAGGCCCTGGCCGCGGTGGGAGCGAGCGCGTGATCAAGCGGATCTCCTCCGGCGGTCCCTGGGAGGACACGGTCGGGTACTCACGGGTGGTCGTGGCCGGGCCGTGGGTGCTCGTCGCGGGCTGCACCTCGACGGTGGACGGCGAGGTACGGTACGAGAACGACGCGTACGGCCAGACGAAGACCGCGTTCGGCATCGCGCTGCAGGCCGTGGAGAAGGCCGGTGCCTCGGTCGAGGACGTCGTGCGGACCCGCATGTACGTCCGGGACATCGCCGACGCCGAGGCCGTGGGCCGGGCGCACCGCGAGCTCTTCGGCGAGGTCCGCCCGGCCGCGACGATGATCGAGGTCTCCGCGTTCATCGACCACCGGATGCTGGTGGAGATCGAGGTGGACGCCTACTCCGAGGCGCTTCTGGACGGAGAAAAAGAATGAGTGTCGCGGTTCGGGTGATCCCCTGCCTGGACGTCGACGCCGGGCGGGTGGTCAAGGGGGTCAACTTCGAGAACCTCCGGGACGCCGGCGACCCGGTCGAACTGGCCCGGCGCTACGACGCCGAGGGCGCCGACGAGCTCACCTTCCTCGACATCACCGCCTCCAGCGGCGGCCGTGAGACGACGTACGAGGTCGTGCGCCGTACGGCCGAGCAGGTGTTCATCCCGCTGACCGTGGGTGGCGGCGTCCGTACCGTCGACGACGTCGACCGGCTGCTGCGGGCCGGCGCGGACAAGGTGTCGATCAACACCGCGGCGATCGCCCGGCCGGAGTTCCTCCGGGAGGCGGCGCACCGGTTCGGCTCGCAGTGCATCGTGCTGTCGGTGGACGCCCGCCGGTCCGGGTCCGGGTTCGAGGTCACCACGCACGGCGGGCGGCGCGGCACCGGCCTGGACGCGATCGAGTGGGCGCGGCGCGGCGAGGAGCTGGGCGTCGGGGAGATCCTGCTGAACTCCATGGACGCCGACGGCACCAAGAACGGCTTCGACCTGGAGATGCTGCGCGCCGTACGCGCGGTGGTGAGCGTCCCGGTCATCGCGAGCGGGGGAGCCGGCGCGATCGAGCACTTCGCCCCCGCGATCGACGCGGGCGCCGACGCGGTGCTGGCCGCGAGCGTGTTCCACTTCGGCGACCTCAAGATCGGCGACGTCAAGGAGTCGCTGCGCGGAGCCGGCCACCCGGTCCGCTGACGGACGGCGCGGCTCCGCGCCATCCGGCATGCGGTCCCGGCGCCGCTCCGCACCCACCCTGGCGCGCGGTCCCAGGGCCGCTCCGCGCCCACCCTGGCGCCGCTCCGCGCCACCCTGGCACGCGGTTGCGGCGCCGCGCCGTACTCACCCCGGCGTGCCGTCCTGGCCCCGCGCCGTACGGCGCCTCGGCCCCGCGCCGCACACCGCCCCCGGCTGATCACCGTGCCCGCCCCGGACCGTGTTTCCGCACGTTACCGGGACGGGCGGCGGTGACGTACGTCTCGAATCCGCTTCCGTGAAGCATGTTCACCTTTGATCGGGGCAAAGGTGGGGCGTGTCCCCCTGGAGCGACCTGAGCCTTCCTTCGGCGTCCGGTGGTTCGCCCGTCATCGGGCGGATCGCGATGTCCGGTTCCGTGTGTGATCCGTGGCGGCCTGATCACGCGTGCGGTGTGTACGGTTGCCGCGAATCCACATTCTGGACATTCGGGCCGCAGTTGCCTCGGGGGAACGGGCAACGGCTCTGAGTAGGAGATGACCATGCGTGCTCTTACGACGGTGCCGCTGAAGGCGGGGTCGCTCCAGGTGAGCGAGGTTCCCGAGCCCATGCGGGGCGAGGGCGAACTCCTCGTCGAGGGGGTCGCCCTCGGCGTGTGCGGTACCGATCGGGAGATCGTCTCCGGTGATTACGGCTACGCGCCGCCCGGCGACGAACACCTGATCATCGGGCACGAGTCGCTCGGCCGGGTCATGGAGGCGCCGGAGGGCGGCGACTTCCGTCCGGGCGACCTCGTCGTCGGCATCGTCCGGCGGCCCGACCCGGTGCCGTGCGGCGCCTGTGCGCACGGCGAGTTCGACATGTGCCGCAACGGCCGGTACACCGAGCGCGGGATCAAGCAACGGCACGGCTTCGGATCCGAGCGGTGGACGATCGAGACCGACTACGCGGTCCGCATCGATCCGGCGCTGGGCGACCTCGGCGTACTGCTGGAGCCGACGACCGTCGTGGCGAAGGCCTGGGACCACCTCGAGCGGATCGGCGCCCGGGCGTGGTTCGAACCCCGGCGGGTCCTGGTCGCCGGAGCGGGCCCGATCGGGCTGCTGGCCGCCCTGCTCGGCGCCCAGCGCGGACTCGACGTCCACGTGCTCGACCGGGTCACCGGGGGAGTGAAGCCGAAGATCGTCGCGAAGCTCGGCGGCACCTACCACACGGGCTCCGTCGCCGAGGTCGCCGCGAAGACGCGGCCGGACATCGTCATCGAGGCCACCGGCGTCGCTCAGCTCGTCATGGAGGCGATCGCCGAGTCGGCGGCGAGCGTCGTGTGCCTGACCGGGGTCTCGCGCGCGGGCCATCGGACGGAGGTAGACGCCGGCGGGGTGAACCGGCAGATCGTCCTGTCCAACGCCGCCGTCTTCGGCTCGGTCAACGCCAACCACCGCCACTACCGGCTGGCCGCCGAGGCACTCGGCCGGGCGGACCGGTCGTGGCTCGCCCAACTCATCACCAACCGGCTGCCCCTCGACCGGGCGCCCGAGGCGCTCCGGGCCGGCAGCGACGACGACGTGAAAGTCGTCATCGACCTGTAGATCGGGATCAACATGACCATTCAAGCTCCCGTCACCCGACAGGAACACAATCTCGCGCACGTGGTCTTCATCAGCGCGGCCGCCGCTCTCGGTGGGTTCCTGTTCGGGTATGACAGCGCCGTCATCAACGGGGCCGTGGACGGTATCAAGGGCCACTTCCACGTCGGGGCCGGCGTCACGGGCCTCATCGTCTCGTCGGCCCTGCTCGGGTCCGCCCTCGGCGCGGCGGTGGCCGGCAAGCTGGCCGACCAGCGGGGACGCCTCATCGTCATGCGGCTGTCCGCCTTGCTGTTCGTGATCAGCGCCTTCGGCTCGATGTTCCCGTTCGCCGACTGGGAGCTGGCCGGCTGGCGGATCATCGGCGGCATCGCGATCGGGATGGCTTCGGTGGTCTCCCCGACCTACATCGCCGAGATCGCGCCGCCCGCCTATCGCGGGCGACTGGCGTCCTTCCAGCAACTGGCGATCGTGCTCGGCATCGCCATCTCCCAGCTCGTCAACTTCGCGATCGCCTCGATGGCCGGCGGGGAGGTCCGGGGGCACCTGCTCGGTCTCGAGGCCTGGCAGTGGATGCTCGGCGTCGCGGCCCTGCCCGCCGTGATCTTCCTCGTGTTCGGGCTGATCATCCCCGAGTCGCCGCGCTACCTGATCGCCAGCAACCGGCTCAAGAAGGCCCGGCAGGTCCTCGCCGACGTCGAGGGCGAGGACATCGACCTGGACGCCCGGATCGAGGAGATCCAGGGAGTCCTGCGCTCGGAGCACAAGCCGTCACTGCGCGACCTGCGCGGGCCCGCGCTCGGCCTGCTGCCGATCGTCTGGATCGGCATCGCCCTGTCCGTCCTGCAGCAGTTCGTCGGCATCAACGTGATCTTCTACTACTCGGCGTCGCTGTGGCACTCGGTCGGCATCTCCCAGACCAACTCCCTGCTGATCAGCCTCTCCACCTCGATCATCAACATCGTCGGCACGCTGATCGCGATCCTGTTCGTCGACAGGATCGGCCGTAAGCCGCTCGCCCTGATCGGCTCCGTCGGCATGACGATCTCCCTGGCGATCATGGCCTGGGCGTTCAGCGCCGCGCAGAAGATGGGCGGCACCGACGTCCACATCCCGCACTCGCACGGCCTCGTCGCGCTGGTGGCCGCGCACACGTACGTGCTGTTCTTCGCGCTGTCGTGGGGCGTGGTCGTCTGGGTGATGCTCGGGGAGATCTTCCCGAACCGGATCCGGGCCGCGGCGATGGCGGTGGCCGTCGCGGCCCAGTGGATCGCCAACTGGCTGGTCACCGTGACCTTCCCGAGCCTGTCCGAATGGAGCCTGTCCGGCGCGTACGTCGGGTACTCGATCTTCGCGCTGCTGTCGGTCTTCTTCGTGGTCAGGTACCTGCACGAGACCAAGGGCAAGAAACTGGAGGAGATGGGCTGACCGCCCGGAGGGCCGAGCACCGAGGCCGGCCTCGGACGCCCACGGGAACCCATGCGACCCCGGTGGTCAGGCGATCTCCACGATCGCCTCCACCTCGACGGGCACCGCGAACGGGAGAGCGCAGACGCCGATTGCGGAGCGGGCGTGGCGTCCGGCATCACCCCACAGGTCGCAGATCAGGTCGCTGAAACCGTTCACGACGGCGGGCGCCTGTTCGAAGCCCGGGACGCAGTTCACGTATCCGGTGACCTTGATCCATCGCCGGACGCGTGTCAGCTCGCCGAACTCGCGCTTGAGCGACGCGAGGGCCGCGAGGGCGCACTGACGGGCGGCCGCCCGGCCCTCTTCCACGGTGAGGTCCGCGCCGACCTTGCCGCGGGCGAGGCGCTGGGGGCCGTCGGCCGGGCCATGCCCCGACAGGTACGCCAGCGCGCCCACGGCCGTGACGAATTCCAACCGCAGGGCGACGCCGGGAGGAGCGGCGATGGGGGAGGGGAGGGCCTCTCCGAGCTCGGAGAGGCGTCGTTCGATCAGATCCACGCCGGGCAACCTAGCAAAATGAAACGACATTCCGAAAGATCTTGAATCTTGAAATGTCGTTCCATAACCTCGCCTCATGAGGTCACGCAACGATGGCGACGAGCAGCCGGTCCAGGCGGTCGCCCACGCTCTCGACGTCCTCGAGCTCCTCGCGGCGCAGGGGCCCCGGTCGCTCGGCCGCATCGCCGACGCGTGCGGGCGATCGAAGGCGACCACGCATCGGCTGCTCGCCACCCTGGTGACGCGCGGCTACGCCGAGCAGGACTCCGAGACGGGCCTGTACCGTGCCGGTCTGCGCTGCGTGGAGCTCGGCATGAGCGTCCTGGCGGGAGTGCGGCTGAGCGACGTCGCCCGGCCGCACCTGGAGGAGCTGAACACGGCCACCGGCGAGGTCGTCCACCTTTGCGTGTACGACCGGGGCGAGGTCGTCTACCTCGCCAAGCTGGACTCCCGGCTGCCGGTCGCGCCCCAGTCCCGGGTGGGGGCCCGCGCCCCGGCGCACTGCGTGGCGCCCGGCCGGGCCCTCCTCGCCTACCAGCCGCCCGCCGAGTTGGCGCGCGTCGCGGACGCCGGACTGCGGCGCTACACCGAGAACACGATCACCGAGCCCGAACGGCTGGCCGAGGAACTGACGCGAGTGCGCGAACGGGGACACGCGATCAACGAGTCGTCGTGGCGTCCCGGCGTGTGCGGGGTCGGCGCCGTCATCCGTGACTACACCGGCACGGCCGTCGCCGCGGTCGGCTGCTGCGTGCCCGAAGCCCGCTTCGGAGCCGCGCGCCGGCGCGAGCTGGCCGCGGCCGTCACGGCGGCCGCGGCCCGGATCTCGGCCGATCTCGGGCACGCCGAGGCGGTGACCGGATGACCTCCCGCCTCTTCGCCGAGGTGATCGGCCCGCACTCCGGCGAGGCACCGGTCCTGCTGCTGCACAGTCTCGGCCTCGACCACACGATGTGGCATCCCTGCGCGCCGTTCCTGGCCCCCGACCGGCGCCTGCTCCTCGCCGACCTGCCGGGTCACGGCCGGTCCCCGGCCAGCGCCGAGCTCGCCGCGCTGCTCGACGACGCCGGTCCCGCCATGGTCCACGTGGTGGGCGTGTCCCTCGGCGGGAACGAGGCGCTCGCGCTGGCCGCAGGGCACCCCGGTCGTGTCCGGTCCGTGACGGCCTCGGGATCGTTCGCGTTCCTCGACGCGCCCGAGCGTGTCACGAAGCTCGCCGCGACGGTCGAGCGCGCGTCCGCGCAGGGCATGGCCGCGTTCGCCGACGCCTACATCCGCGAGACGCTCGCACCCGAGGCCCGGACGTCGGCCGGACCACGGTTGCGCGAGGTCCTGGCCGGAACCCCGCTGGAGGCGTACACGACCGCCGCCCGCCGCTGTTTCGGCACCGACCTGCGCCCGCTCCTGCCCGAGGTCCGCTGCCCGGTCCTGCTCCTCGTCGGAGAGCACGACACGAGGACACCCCGCTCCCACGCCGAGCGCATCGCCACCGGCCTTGCCCACGCGGAGATCCAGGAGATCCCCGGCGCCGGCCACCTCGCCAACGTCGACGCCCCGCGCCACTTCTCCGCCGCACTGCAGGCGTTCTGGTCTGAGGCCGATCACTGGTGATCACCGTCTGCAGAGCGCAGGGGATACCGGTGATCATCGGTCTAGAACTTGGTGAAGTGGTGGAAGCACTCGTAGTCCGCGTTGCTCCCCGCGAAGGCCTCGACGTCGGCGCGCTTGACGGCCAGGTAGGCGGCGCCGCGCAGCGGGCCGAGGGCCGTCATGAGCAGGTCGTCGGCCGCCAGGGCGTCGAGCGCCTCGCCGAGGGATGACGGCAGGCGGGGCGGGCGGTCGGCCTCGGGGAGGGTGTCGGGGTCCACGTCGACGGCCGCGCCGGGCTCGGTCTTGGACCGGATGCCGTCCAGCCCGGCGTGGATGACCGCCCCGAGCGACAGGTACGGGTTGGCGGACGAGTCCGACGGCTTCAGCTCCAGGTTGGTGCTCTCCTCGGCCGCGTCGCGCATCGGCGAGCAGATCCGCACGGCGGCCTCGCGGTTGTCCGAGCCGTAACAGGCGTACGCGCTCGCCCACGACCGGGGCGTGAGGCGGCGGAAGCCGTTGACGGTCCCGGAGGTGAGCGCGGTCAGGGCCGGCAGGTGCGCGAGGAGCCCGCCGATGAACCAGCGGCCCTCGTTCGACAGCCCGTACGCGCCGGCCGGGTCGTGGAAGACGTTGCGATCGCCGGACCACAGCGACAGGTGCAGGTGGCAGCCGTTGCCCGGCTGGTCGGGGATCGGCTTGGGCGCGAGCGAGGCCCAGAGTCCCTGCCGCATCGCCACGGCCCGTACGGTCTCGCGGTAGAGCACGTGGTTGTCGGCGGCGCGCAGGGGCGGGGCGGGCCGGATGGACATCTCCTGCTGCCCGTGCCCGAGTTCGGGGTGGTAATGCTCCACGCGCATGCCCTGGGCCTCCAGGGCGCGCAGCAGTTCGACCGCGAAGTCGTGCGCGGCGTGGAAGCCCGTGGCGGAGTAGCAGAGGCTGTCGTCGATCGGGACGAGCCGGTCCGGGCCCTGGTCGGTCGGCGTCCGGCGGCCCAGCGTGAACTCCGGCTCGAACGCCGCGAGGACTGAGAAGCCGACGTCCGCGAGCTCGGCGACGGCCTGTTTGAGGAAGGTTCGCGGGCACGCCGCCCACGGCCGGCCGTCGGGCTGGACGAGGTCCGACAGCATCGCGGCGGAGCCGGGGGCGTACGGGAGCGGCGTGAAGGTCGAGGGGTCGGCCAGGATGCGGACCTCGCCGACGGGGCCCAGGCCCTCGACCGGCTGCAGCGTGTCGAGCATGGTCATCGCCATCATGGCGACGGTGTGGCCGATCCCCGTGTGGAGCCGCTCGGCGGTCCGCGGCCCGGCCGCGGACTTGCCGCGGATGATGCCGCCGTGGTCCGCGTACAGGAACCGGACGAGGTCGATGCGGCCGGTTTCGACCCGTTCCGCCACGTGTGCGGCCACCTGGTCGTCCCGCCTTCTGCTGGCGCCCATGTCTATGGCGTAACACGGGCCGTCCCGCTAGGCCAGAGGCGCGCCGATGTACCGCTGAACCGTCGGGGCCAGATAGGCGACGAGCGTCTCGGCGTCGAGGGCGGCCATGGGCGGCAGCCGCAGGATGTAACGGCACAGCGCGACGCCCAGCACCTGGCCGGCGACGAGGGCGGCCCGGGTGGGGCCGTCCTCGACGGTCGGGCCGAGTGCCGTCGCGACCTGGGTGGCGAAGATCGTGCGCATGCGCTCGGCGGCGCTCTCGTTCGTGACCGCGGACCGTAGGAGCACGGTCAGCACCTCACCGGCCCCCGGGCCCTCCCACAGCCCCAGGAAGTGCCGTACGAAGACCTCACCGACCCGGTCCGGGGGCAGGGCGGCCAGATCCGGAAGCCGCAGGTCCACGTCGACCGCGGCGGCGAACAGGCCCTCCTTGGACCCGTAGTAGCGGATGACCATCGAGGGATCGATCTCCGCGTCGGCGGCGATGGCGCGAACGGTCGCCCGCTCGTAGCCGTCGGCGGCGAAGCGGCGGCGAGCGGCGGCGAGGATCGCGGCCCGGGTCTCCTCGGAGCGAGCGGTGAAAGCCATGCCATCAAGTGTAGGCCAACGACCGTTGGCAAATGCCGTGCCGCGGGTTACTCTTCTGTCAACGGCCGTTGGCCATCATCTGTTGACTTCCCGGAGGTCACCATGCCGAAGCTTCCCGACACCGCCGAGGTCGCCGTCGTCGGCGCCGGCCCCACCGGCCTGGCCCTGGCCGCGTCACTGGTCGACCGGGGGAAGGACGTCGTGCTGCTGGACAAGGCGGCCGAGGGGGCGAACACCTCCCGCGCCGCCGTGGTGCACGCCCGGACCCTCGAGGTCCTCGAGCCCCTGAAGGTCACCGGCGAGCTCGTCGAGCGCGGAGTGATCGTCCCGACGTTCACGGTCCGGGACCGGGACCGGACGCTCATGAGGGTCGACTTCGGCGGGCTGCCCACCGCACACCCCTACACGCTCATGGTCCCGCAGAGCACCACCGAGGAGGTCCTGCTCCGGCGCCTGCGGACGCTCGGCGGCGAGGTCCACCGGGGCCGGGAGGTGACCGCGGTCACGGGCGACGCAGACGGCGCCACCATTCGGCTGGCCGACGGGGCGACGGTCCGGGCGCGCCACGTCGTCGGCGCGGACGGCATGCACAGCGTCGTCCGCGAGCAGGCCGGCATCGGCTTCACGGGCGACACCTACCCGCAGTCGTTCGTCCTCGCCGACGTCCACCTCGAGTGGGGCCTGCCGGACGACGAGGTCCAACTGTTCTTCTCCCCGGACGGGCTGGTCGTCGTCGCGCCGCTGCCGGGGGGCCGGCACCGGGTCGTCGCGACCGTCGACGACGCCCCCGAGCACCCGGACGCCGCCGACGTGCGCGACCTGCTCGGCGCCCGGGGCCCGCGCGCCACCCCGGCGCGCGTCCACGACGTCGTGTGGAGCTCACGGTTCCGGGTGCACCACCGGATCGCCGACCACTACCGGGCCGGGCGGATCCTCCTCGCCGGGGACGCCGCCCACGTGCACAGCCCGGCCGGCGGGCAGGGGATGAACACCGGCATCCAGGACGCGGTGGACCTGGCCCGCCGGCTCGCCGACGGCACCGAGGACGGCTATGAGGACGCGCGGCGTCCGGTGGCCGCCGGCGTCGTGGCGATGACCGACCGGATGACCCGCGCCGCCACCGCCGGCGGACCCGCCGCCCGCGCGGTGCGCAACACCCTTCTGACGGTGGCCGGCCACAACGCGGCGGTGCGGCGCGGGCTGGCGATGCGGCTGTCCGAGCTCGCGGTGGACCGCTGAGCGCGCCGTGTCACCCAGCGCTGGAAGGCGCCACGGGAGGCCGGCCGCGGCGCGCTCGGACCGGCTGCGGCCGGCTCCGGCGGCTCCGGCGGCTCCGGCGGCTCCGGGATCGCCGTGGCTCCGGGATCGCCGCGGCTCAGTTCAGCCGGGCGGCGGACAGGCGTTCGCCGGCCGCGGCTCGGACGGCGGGCTCCTCGGCGTCCTCGTGGCGGAGCCGGCGCAGCCGGGCCCGGGTCGCGCCGTCGAGGGGCACCGCCTCGGCGGCGATGCGGCGCACCCCGCCCTCACAGTCCCACAGGGCCTCCACGAGGTACGGCTCCGCGACGTGCGGGTCGATCTTGGTGAGCGCGCCGAGCAGGTTGGCGCGCAGCTGGGATGCGGCGCTCTCCTCCCAGCCGTACAGCAGCAGCGGGATCGCGGGCCGTGCGCGCAGGCGGCCGAGCCCGTCGGCGGGCACCGCGGCCAGGTCCCAGTCCTCCTCGTCCAGGGCGTCCTCGAGGGACTCGAGGAGCGGCGGGGTGTCGGACTCCGTCCCGTGCGCGGCCAGCACGTCGATGCCGACGTCCTGGTAGGACCGTCGCTCGGCGGTCCACAGCCGGGCGCGGCCCAGCGCGGCGGGGCCAAGGTCGCGTACGGCCCGGCACAGGGGGCCGTCGTGGGCGCCGCCGGGCAGGAGCTCCTCGGCCAGGTCGAGGACCAGAGCACTGCGGCGGCGGCCGAGTTCGAGGATGGCGGCGGTGGTGGCGGTGTCGTCCGCGCGGACGAGGGCCGCCAGGTCGGCGTCGGAGCGGCCGGTGAGCGAGGGTCTCGGCTCGTGCGGGCGGGGCTCGGGTCTGCGGGCGGCGGCGATCCGGGGTTGGCGGCGGGCCCACATCTGCGTCACGGCACCGTCCACCCCGCACAGCCACGCGAGGGAGCGGTCGTCGCAGCGGGCGGCCGCGACCTCGTCGAGCCCTTCCGCCAGGGCGGGGTCGTCGAGCTCCACCAGGGCCTGCAGGGCCGTGTACCAGTTCGCGCCCTCGGCGGCGTACCGGCGCAGCGGCACGGCGGCCTCACGCCGGCCGAGGTGGACGAGCTGGGACAGGACGTCGAGCGCCAGGTTGGTGCGGTCGGGCTCGGCGTCCAGCGGATCCATAGGATCGAATATGTGTTCGACTATGGGGCCGATCTCCAGCTCCAGGTCGAGGATCAGTCGGGCGTAATACAGGCCGCGGGCCTCGAGGGTGTCCCATCGAGGGTCGCGGCTCACGCAGTCGTAGATCAGCTCGCGCGCGCCGGGCAGGCCGGCGGCACGGCGTGCGGCGCAGCCACGGCCGCGCTGCAGGCGGCCGTGCAGTGACTCCGCCGGGTGAATGACGATGGGTTCCACCGTTGCAGGATGCGCACTCGACCACAAACCGGGCAAGCCAATTACGGAAGCAAGGTCGCGCCCGCCCGTTTCAGCGTACGGATCACCGGCGCGGTCTCCACGTCGCGGACGCCCTCCAGCGAGCCGACCTGCTCGGTCAGGTACCGGTAGAGGTGGTTCGGGTCCCGGCACGTGAGGGCGACCATCAGGTTGGTCGGGCCGGTGGTGGCCCCCGCGAACGCGACCTCGGGATGCTCGGCCATCGCCTCGCCGACGGCGACCAGCTTCGACGGCTGGACCGACACCCACAGCCGCGCCTCGACGTGGTGGCCGAAGACCTCCGACGGCATGTCGATGTCGTAGAACAGCACGCCGGCGCGGCGGAGCTGGTCCATGCGCCGCCGGACCGTGGACTCCGACCACCCGGTGACGGCGGCCAGTTCGGCGTGGCCGGTGCGTCCGTCGACGGACAGCGCGCCCAGCAGCGCGTAATCGGCCTCGCTCAGATCCACCGGCTCGTCGTCCGGTTCGGGCAGGTCCGGCCGCAGGCGCTCGGCCTGCTCGGGGGAGAGGGACCGCAGGCCCGCCCAGCCGATCGTCCCGCCGACGAACAGGTGAAGGATCGCGTGCGCGGTGACCGACGAGACCCGGCTCGTGCGCGGCAGCTTCTGCAGCAGCAGGTCGTCGCGTTCCTCCAGCGTTCGGGTCCGCGTGCCGCAGGTGATCTCGGTTCCGCCGGAGAGCAGGTGGACCCAGGAGGTGTCCGGGCGGCGGGCGAGCGCGGTGGCGACCGCGCCGGCCGCGTCGGGAGTGGCCCGGAGGCGGATGGCCCAGGAGACCAGGCCGACGCGGCCGCCGTCGATGGCTCCGACGACGCGCAGCGTCCCCGCCGTACGGAGCCGCCGGTAGCGGCGGGCGATCGTCTGGTCGGAGACCCCGAGCACCTCGGCGATCTTGCTGAACGGGGCCCGGCCGTCGATCTGCAGCGCGTGGACGAGATCGCGGTCCAGCGCGTCGAGTGTGCGGGATTCCACCGCAGAAGAGTAACCCGCGTCGATAAACGCCAGTCGGCAGCTTCTGGCTGGAGAGTTCCGTCCCTCCCGGCGAAGGTGGAGGCCTCACCATGAAACCGGAAGGAATCCCCTCATGCGTAAATGGTGGCCGCTCGTCGCGGTCTGTCTCGGGGCCTTCATGCTGCTCGTGGACGTCACGATCGTGACGGTCGCGCTCCCCGGCATGGCCAAGAGCCTCGACGCGTCGTTCTCGGCCCTGCAGTGGGTGCTGGACATCTACGCGCTGGCCCTGGCCGCGCTCCTGCTGGGCGCCGGCTCGGTCGCGGACCTGTTCGGGGCGCGCCGGGTCTACCTCGTGGGCCTGGTGCTGTTCGCCGCCGCCTCGCTCGCCTGCGGGCTGGCGTCGAACGCGGCGACCCTCATCGCCGCGCGCGGCGTGCAGGGCGTGGGCGGCGCGGCCATGTTCACGACGACCCTCGCCCTCCTGAACAGCACCTACCAGGGTCGGGACCGGGGTGTCGCGTTCGGCGTGTGGGGCGCCGTCAACGGCCTGGCCGCGGCCGGCGGCCCGATCCTCGGCGGCCTGCTCACCCAGCACGTGAACTGGCGGTCCATCTTCCTGGTCAACCTGCCGATCACCGTCGTCACGATCGTGCTCACGCTCGCCGTCGTCAAGGAGTCCCGGCGCGCCGGCCAGGCGCGGATCGACCTGCCGGGGATGGCGTCCTTCACCGCCTGCGCCGGCACGCTCACCTACGGGCTCATCCGGGCGGGCGACGACGGCTTCACCGCCACCGTGCCGCTCACGATGTTCGCCCTGGCCGCCGTCACCCTGGCCGTCTTCGTCGTGGTGGAGACGCGGACCCGGCACCCGCTGCTCGATCTCGGCCTGTTCCGCAACCGGTCGTTCGTCGCCGTGCTCGTCGGCGGCGCTCTCCTGATGGCCTCGGCGTTCGCCTGTCTCGCCTTCACCTCCCTGTGGCTGCAGGGCGCCCTGGGCCTCGGGCCGGTACGGGCCGGGGCGGCCCTCATCCCGCTCGCCCTGGCGTCCTTCGTCGTCTCCGCCGCCGGGGCGCGGCTCCTGCACGGCGTCTCGCCCCGGCTGAGCATCGGGATCGGGCTGCTGCTGATCGGCATCGGTTCGGGCCTGCAGGCGGTCCTGGACGCCGGGTCCTCCTCGACCGCGATCATGCCGGGACTGATCGTCGGCGGCGTGGGCGTCGGACTGGCCATCCCCGTGCTGTCGGCGGCGGTGATGAGCGCGGTCCCGCCCGAGCGCGGCGGGATGGCCGGCGGCGCCCTGAACACGTTCCGGCAGCTCGGCTACGCCCTCGGCATCGCCGTGCTCGGCATCGTCTTCCGCGGCCGGATCGAGCACGTGCTGACCGGCCACGTGGCCGACCCGCACGCGATGGCCGGCGCGGCGAGCGGTGGACAGGCCCCCCGGCTGCCGATCGTCCGCGCGGCCGTCGCCTCCGGGTTGAACGAGGTCTACGCCGTCTCGGCGGTGCTGGGCATCGCCGCGGGGATCATCGTGTTCGCGCTCGTGCGGTCGCCGCGGCGGACCGTACGGCCGCAGCCGCAGCCGGAGAAGGCCGCGGCCTGACCGGACCTCCGGCGCGAAGAGGCCGCGGCCGGCCCCGTTGGGAGAAGGCCGCGGCCTGACCGGAGCCCCGGCGTGAGAGGCCGCGTCCGGACCGGAGCCCCGGCAGCCGGACCCGATCCGGCGGGTGCGGTCACAGGCGCCAGCGGCCCTGGTTCAGGACGTTGATCGCCTCGGCCTCGCCCGTCAGCTCGACCCGCGCGGCGTCCTTGCGGCCCAGGGCCCACAGCGTCAGCTCACTCGGCTCACCGTGTACCCGGACCAGCCGGCCGCCCTTGGTGACGCGCTGGGTGCGGCCGTCCGGATCCACGAAGGTGACCTCCACGGGCAGCCGCCGCAGGACGAACCGGGCCATCCGCAGCCGCCGCCACAACTGCTCCTCGAAGGCCACGGGCAGCTCGCGCGGTTCCCAGCCCTCCCCGGCGCGGCGGACGTCCTCGTGGTGCACGAAGTACTCGGTGGTGTTCGCCGCGGCGTCGACCGCGCCGAGCGCGAACGGCGACCAGGCCGGCGGCCCGGCCCGGAAGCGCGCCACGAGGTCGGCGTACGGCGTGGCGTCGCGGATCCCGAGCCGTACCTTCTCGGTGTAGCCCGCCAGCAGCGGGATCATGATGCCCGGCGCGGCGTCGGGCCGGTGCTCCCGGACGACGAGGTGGGCGGCCAGGTCCGCGGCGGTCCAGCCCTGGCAGAGGGTGGGTGCCTCGGGACCGGCGTCGATCAGCGCGTCACTGAGGGCGTGGCGCTCGGCGCGCGCCCAGTTCTCGTTCGCCATCCAGCGATCGTAGGCCCGCCCCTCCCGGCATGGAATAACCCGTCGCCCTCGCGTGATAGGGATTATCGGCCCCACAATCTGCCACGAGAGGGGACTTTGTGTCACAAAAAGTGACATCGGACATCCTAAAAAAGGGCGCGGCCGTCCTCTGGGTCGCCGCCCGGGCCGAGCCGCGTCTCCTCACGGCCGCCGTGCTCAGCAGCGGGCTGTACGCGGCGATGACCGTGGGCAGCGCCTGGGTCCTCGGCCGGGTCACCCAGGACGTCGTCCTGCCGGCCTTCCGCGACGGCCGCACCACCACGGGCGCGCTCGTCCTCGGCAGCCTGGCGATCGTCGGCGTGGCCCTGCTGAAGGCGCTCGGCGTCGCGGGACGGCGCCTGTACGCCGGGATGGTGCAGTACAACATGCAGGCGGCCTACCGGCGCGCGGTCACCCGCCAGTACCTCCGGCTGCCCCTGGCCTGGCACCAGCGACACCCCACCGGCCGGCTCCTGTCGAACGCCAACGCCGACGTCGAGGCCGCCTGGGCCCCCCTCGCCCCGCTGCCCATGGCGCTCGGGGTCGTGCTGATGCTGATCATCGCCGCGATCGCGATCCTCACCACCGACCTGGTCGTCGCGATCGTCGGCTTCCTCGTCTTCCCGGCGATCGCCGGCCTGAACGTGATCTACCAGCGGCGGCTGGCCCCCGTCGCCGCGCACGCGCAGCGCCTGCGGGCGGGCGTCAGCGAGGTCGCGCACGAGAGCTTCGAAGGCGCGCTGGTCGTCAAGACCCTCGGCCGGGAGGCGGACGAGACCGAGCGCTTCGCCGCCGTCGCGGCGGAGCTGCGCGACGCGAACGTGGCGGTCGGCCGCATCCGCGGGTTGTTCGACCCCGTCCTGGAGGCCCTGCCGAACCTCGGCGTGCTCGCCGTCCTGCTCGTCGGGTCGATCCGGTTGCGGTCCGGCGCGATGTCGCCTGGCGACCTGGTGCACGTCGCGTACCTGTTCACCCTGCTGGCCTTCCCGATCCGCGCGCTGGGCTGGGTCCTGGCCGAGGTGCCGCGCAGCGTCGTCGGCTGGGAACGCGTGCAGGACGTCCTGCAGGCCACCGGCTCCCTCCCGTACGGCGACCGGTCCGTCGACACGGCGGGCCCCGCGCGCCTGGAGGCGCGCGACGTGCGGTTCGGCTACACCGACGACGACGTCCTGCACGACGTCTCCTTCGCCGCCGAGCCCGGCCGTACGATCGCGGTCGTCGGCCCCACCGGATCAGGCAAGTCCACGCTCACGAACCTGCTCGTCCGCCTCGTCGACCCGGCCGGCGGGCAGGTCCTGCTCGACGGCGTCGACGCGAGGGACGTCGAGCGGCACGGCATGTCGGCGACGACGGCGCTCGTGCCGCAACAGGCGTTCCTGTTCGACGACACCGTGCGCGGCAACGTGACGCTCGGCCTGGACGTGCCGGACGACGACGTGTGGGAGGCGCTCCGGCTGGCCCAGGCCGACGGGTTCGTCTCCGCGCTCGCCGACGGCCTGGACACCCACGTGGGGGAGCGCGGCACCACACTGTCCGGCGGGCAGCGGCAGCGGCTCGCGCTGGCCCGCGCCCTGGTCCGGCGCCCGCGGCTGCTCGTGCTCGACGACGCGACGTCCAGCGTCGACCCCCAGGTGGAGGCCCGCATCCTCGACGGGCTGCGCGACTCGGCCGCCACCGTCGTGGTCGTGGCCTACCGGAAGGCGACCATCGAGCTGGCCGACGACGTCGTCTACATCGAACGCGGCCGCGTCGTCGCCCAGGGCCCCCACAAGGAACTGCTGGAACGGTCCGCCGGATACCGGGATCTCGTCACGGCCTACGAGCGCGCCGCCGACGAGGCCGTACCGGACGAGGACGAAGAGAACGAGGAGGCGGTCGCGTGACGGCCCTCGAGAGCCGCCCGGCGTCCGGGCTCGCCACCCTGCGCCGGGGGCTTCGGCTCACCCCGGAGTTCCGGCGCGGCATCGTGGGAACACTGCTGCTGGCGCTGGTGGCCACCGTCGGGCGCATCGTCGTCCCGGTGGCCGTGCAGCAGACGCTCGACCGGGGCCTGCGCGCCCACGGCGGGCCCGACATCGGCTTCATCCGCACCGCGGTCCTCGTGTGCGCCGGCGCCGTCGTCCTGACGGCCGTCGCGGCGTACCTGATGAACGTCCGCCTGTACCGCACCAGCGAGAGCGGTCTGGCGGCACTGCGCGTCCGCGCCTTCCGGCACGTGCACGACCTGTCGATGCTGACCCAGAGCGGCGAGCGGCGCGGGTCGCTGGTCTCCCGCGTCACCAGCGACGTCGACCAGATGAGCCAGTTCATGCAGTACGGCGGCCTGATGATCATCATCGCGGGCGGCCAGCTCGTCGTGGCGACCGTGCTCATGGCCGTCTACTCCTGGCCGCTCACGCTGCTCGTCTGGGTCGTCTTCCTACCGCTGACGTACGCGCTGCGCGTCTTCCAGCGCTGGCTGTCGAAGGCGTACGGCGCCGTGCGCGAGCGGGTCGGCGACATGCTGTCGGCGGTGGGCGAGTCGGTCGTCGGCGCGTCCGTGATCCGCGCGTACGGTGCCGAGGAGCGCACCGAGCGGCGGATCGACGAGTCCGTCGGCGCGTACCGCGACGCGCAGGTACGGGCGCAGAATCTCGTCGCCCTGACCTTCCCCTCGACCGAGCTGGCCTCGGCGGTCGCCACCGCCGGCGTCGTCGTGGCCGGCACGGCGCTGGGGATCGGGGGCCACCTCACCGCCGGGGAGCTGGTGGCGTTCCTGTTCCTCGTCACCCTGTTCGTCAGCCCCCTGCAGGTCGCCACCGAGGTCCTCAACGACGCCCAGAACGCCATCGCGGGCTGGCGGCGGGTGCTCGGCGTGCTGGACACGACGCCGGACGTCGCCGACCCCGGCCCGGCGGGGACCGTACTGCCCAGGGGCGCGATCGACGTGCGGTTCGAGGACGTGTCCTTCGCCTATCCCGGCGGGCCGACCGTGCTGCACGACGTGTCCGTGCGCATCGCCCCGGGCTCCCGGATCGCGGTCGTGGGGGAGACCGGCTCGGGCAAGACCACCTTCGCCAAGCTGCTCACCCGGATGATGGACCCGGCGTCGGGGCGGGTGCTGGTCGACGGAGTGCCGCTGACCGAGGTGCGGTTCTCCTCGCTGCGGGAGCGGATCGTGATGGTCCCGCAGGACGGCTTCCTGTTCGACGCGTCCCTGGCCGACAACCTCCGGTTCGGGCGGCCCGAGGCGTCCGAGGAGGACATCCGCGGGGCGCTGACCGAACTCGGCCTGGGCGACTGGCTGGCCGGCCTGCCCGAGGGGCTGGCGACCCCGGTCGGGCAGCGCGGCGAGTCGTTGTCGGCGGGGGAGCGGCAGCTCGTGGCGCTGGCCCGGGCGTACCTGGCCGACCCGGACCTGCTGGTGCTGGACGAGGCGACCTCCGCCGTCGACCCCGCCACCGAGGTGCGCCTGCAGCGGGCCATCGAGAGCGTCACCCGCGGCCGTACCGCCGTCTCGATCGCCCACCGGCTGTCCACCGCCGAGGCGGCCGACGAGGTCCTCGTCTTCGATCAGGGACATCTCGTTCAGCGCGGGCCGCATGCCGCGTTGGTGGCCGAATCCGGACGATATGCCGAGTTGTACGCGTCCTGGGCGGCACAGTTGAAGATTTGATTTGCCGGACTCCCGCGCCGTTCTCGCCGGTCGGAGGTGGGTTGCCGCGAGAACGGCGGGGAATATCGACGGTGGAAAACAGTCTTTCGCACCGGGGCGTGTGACAGAGCACCGAACTTGGTAAACTCAAACCGGTTGTTGTCGTAGTTCCACGTTCGTTTGCCAGACGCCCGCGGACCGATGACTGGCGGGCGTGTTCTTGCTTCTTCAAGGGCCTGCGCACACCCGCGGCAACCACAAAGTGACCCACGACGTGTGGGTTTTGTTTGTCCGGCAAGGAGTTAGGCATGGCCCAGGGCACCGTGAAGTGGTTCAACGCCGACAAGGGGTTCGGCTTCATCGCCATTGACGGCGGTGGTCCGGACGTCTTCGTCCACTACTCGGCGATCGCCACCAACGGATACCGTACGCTCGAGGACAATCAGCGCGTGGAGTTCGAGGTCGTCCAGGGCGACCGCGGCCCGCAGGCGGACCAGGTCCGTCCGCTGTAGTACCGAAAACGTTCGGTCAAAGTTCACCCGTCGGGGTCCGTGCCGTTTCGGTACGGGCCTCTTCGCTTTTTTGGAGCCGCTCGATCGCCCAGAGCGCCCACTCGCGCGACGCGGCCAAGTGCCGAAGGCCCCTTTCAAGGGCATAACGCCCAAAACTGGACTCGCCGACGTCGCAGAGCAGTGTTTCCAGTTCGGCTCTCCTCGCCTCGACGTGGCGCAACTCCTCCCGCAGCAGGTCGAGAGCCTCTTCTCGGGGGAGCAGGGGAATCAGGAAGGCTCGTAGCGCCCCCTCATTGCGCACGCGCTGTTCGGGCTTGGTCTCGAGCAGCCACCGGTGCAGTTCTCTCTCGCCGGCCTCGGTGATGGAGTAGGTCTTGCGGCCGCGCGATCCCTCCGACTCCACCTGCAGCAGCCCGTCCGCCGCCATGCGGTTCAACTCGGGATAGATCTGGCTGTGGCTCGCCTGCCAGACATAGGCGAGCGACCCCTCGAACCGCTTGGTCAGGTCATAGCCGCTGGCCGGCCCGCCCGCCTCGATCAGTGCCAGCAGTGCTGCGCGCAGTGACATCCGCCCAGGATAGCCCGATGTCGACATGTCGCAGCCAAACATGTTGAAGTTGACATGTCGGATCTTACATGTTGGTATCGACGCGTTGATCGAACGTGGGAGAAGGGATCGAGATGTCGGCCATGACGAGCACCGCGCCGCCGGACACGGCGCGCGGGCCCAAGACGGGTCTGCTGATCGTCGCCGTCCTCGGCGGCATGTTCCTGGCGATGCTGGACCAGACGATCGTCGGCACCTCGCTGCCCCGGATCGTCGCGGACCTGCGCGGCGAGGACCTCTACACCTGGGTCGTCACGGCGTACCTGCTGACCTCGACGATCACCGTTCCGCTGTACGGGCGGCTGTCCGACGTGCACGGCCGCAAGCCGCTCCTGCTGATCGGGGTCACCGTCTTCCTCGCCGGCTCCGCGCTGTGCGCGGCGGCGCAGAACATGCCCGAGCTCATCGCCTTCCGCGCCGTCCAGGGCCTCGGCGCCGGTGCGCTCATCCCGCTCTCGCTCGCGCTGGTCGCCGACCTGTTCCCGCCACAGAACTCCGGTCGCATCCAGGGCGCGGTCGGCGGCGTCATGGCCCTCAGCTACGTCGCGGGCCCCTACCTCGGCGGCCTGCTCACCGAGCGGGCGAACTGGCGCTGGGTCTTCCTGGTCAACCTGCCGGTCGGCGTGGTCGTCCTCGCGGTGATCGCCCTGCGCCTGCCCCACCGGCGCCGCGAGCGCGTCCCCGCCCGGCCCGACTACCTCGGGATCGCGGTCTTCGCCGCCGCGATCGGGCTGCTGCTGTACGGCCTGACCGAGAAGGGCCGCTCCACGGCCGCCGGCGCCACCCACGCGTGGACGAGCGGAACCGTCGCCGCGCCGATCGCCGCCTCGATCGTCCTGCTCGTCGTGTTCGTCCTCGTCGAACGGCGCGCCGCCGAGCCGATCGTGCCGCTCGGCCTGTTCCGCAACCGCACCTACACGGCGGCCAACGTCGGATCGTTCTTCACGGCCTTCGGCATGTACGCGGCCATCATCTTTCTGCCGCGCTACTTCCAGAGTGTGCACGGCGACAGCGCCAGCACCTCCGGCCTGAAGGTCTACCCGCTGATGCTCGGCATGCTGGCCGGCAGCTTCGTCACCGGCGCGCTGATCAGCCGGACCAGGCGGTACAAGCCCTGGCTGATCGCGGCCCCCGCCCTGCTCGCCGCCGGATCGCTCCTGTGCGCGGGCATCGGCGTCCACACCGGCGTCTGGGTCCTGGCCGGCTGGATGGCGCTGATCGGGCTTGGCATCGGGCCGATGCTGTCCGGACTCACCATCGCCGTGCAGAACGCCGTCGAACCGGAGCACATCGGCACCGCCACCAGCAAGATCACCTTCTTCCGGCAGGTCGGCGGGTCGGTCGCCCTGGCGATCGCCGGCACCGCGTACGCCTCCCACGTGCGCGCCGCCGCCCCCGCGCACGGCCTGGCCACCGCGTCGGCGTCCGCGACCGCGACCGTGATCCCGTGGCTCGGCGCGGCCGGCGCCGCCATCGCGCTGGTGGTCTTCGCCCTGATGCCCGAGTCCCCGCTGCGGCGCCTCGCCCCCTCCGCCCCCACGGTCGAGTGAGGCGGCACAATGGATGTCATGTCCTTGGACCCCAAGATCGCCGATCGTCTCAAGCGGACCGAAGACGGGCTCGTCCCGGCCATCGCCCAGCAGTACGACACGGGCGAGGTACTCATGCTGGCCTGGATGGACGACGAGGCCCTGCACCGCACGCTGACCACCGGCCGCGCCACCTACTGGTCGCGCAGCCGTAAGGAGTACTGGGTGAAGGGGGAGTCCTCCGGTCACCAGCAGTGGGTCAAGGAGGTCGCCCTCGACTGCGACGGCGACGCCCTCCTTGTCAAGGTCGACCAGGTCGGGGCCGCCTGCCACACCGGGGACCGCACCTGCTGGGACGCCGACCGCCTCGACCCGGTCGTGGGAGAGCGTCCCCAGTGACCACCCGCCGCGAACTCGCCGCCGCCGCGCTGCTCGGCGCGGTGGGCGCGGGGCTCGCCGCCGGGTTCACCGGCCGGACCTGGGCGACCGTCACCGTACGCGGTGGCCCGGAGCTCGTGCCGTCGCTGCAGCACCTCACCGGGAGGTCGCTGAGCGGCGGCATCGCCGCTCTCGGCCTGGTCGGCCTCGCCGGGATCGCCGCGCTGCTCGCCACGCGCGGCTGGGCGCGGACGGCCGTGGGCGTGCTGCTGACCGGCTTCGGCGTGCTCATCGCCGTGCTGTCGCCGCTGGCCGTCCGCCACGCGCGGGTGGTGTCCGCCGCCGCCGACCGGACCAACCTCACCCGGCTGACCGGCGACCTGTCCGTGCACGTGAGCGGCTGGTGGATCGTCGCGATGGCGGGCGGGATCCTGCTGGCCGCCGCCGGGCTCCTCACCGTCGTACGCGGCCGGCGCTGGCCCGGCATGTCCGCCCGCTACGACCGGCCGGGCACCGCCCCGCGCACGAGCGACGACCCCGCCTCGCTGTGGAAGTCGCTCGACCGCGGCGACGACCCCACCCGCGACGAGTTCCAGGAGCACTGATTGAGCGGGCGCGCCCCGGCCGGACCGGCCGGCGAGGGGGCCGCGCCGGACGCCCGCTTGAGCGGGCGGGCCCTGACCGGACGGGCCGGCGAGGGGACCGCTCCGGACCCCCGAGCCCCGCGCTCGCGGTGGCGACCGCCGTCGAACACCCCGCCGGGACCGGCCGGGGCCGACGGCGCGCCGGGCGCCCGCGTGCCGCGTCCGCGGCCGGGAGCCGGATCGGGCGCGACGGCCCGCGCCACCGTGCTGGTGGTCGAGCACGATCCGGGCGTCGCCGACCTCATCCGGCTCTACCTCACCCGCGAGGGATACCGCGTCCGGCTCGTCGGCGACCCGGACGCGGCCGCCGGACTCGCCCGTACGCTGCGACCCGACGCGATCGTCCTCGACCTGACCACGGGCGTGTACCGGGACGTCGCGGAGGCCGCCGGCCCGGCGGTCGTCGTGTCCGTGGTGCCGCCGGGCATGACGGCGCCCGGCGGGCACACCGTGCCGCGCCCGTTCAGCCCCCGGGTGCTCCTGGCCACGCTCGGCCGCGCCCTGCGGGGCCACCGGGCCGCCGCGCCACGGGACGACGTCCTGCGGGCCGGGAACGTCGTGCTGGACCCGGGCGCCCGTTCGGTCACCGTGGCGGGGGTGCCCAAGGCGCTGACCGCCGTGGAGTTCGAGCTGCTGGCGTTCCTGATGGGCCATCCGGGGCGGGTCTTCGGCCGTGACCAGCTCCTCGTCGCCGTGTGGGGGAACACCGAGGCCGCCGGCGTCCGCACCGTCGACGTCCACATCGCCCAGCTGCGCGCCAAGCTGGGCGCCGGCAGCCCGCTGCGCACCGTACGCGGCGTCGGCTATGTCGCCGATGTCTGAGCCGCCGACCCCGCGACCCGTCCGGCCGTACGCTGAGAGTGTGACAGTGGGACGCTTCGAGAGCCCGCCGCTGACGCGGGCGGGTCACCGCAGAGCGCGCTGGTCGCCGTACGCCGTGCTGGCCGGGGTGATCGGCGCGGCCGGCTACGTCACGATGGTCGATCCCAACCATCCGGGGCACTACCCGACCTGCCCCTTCCTCGCGGTGACCGGGTACTACTGCCCCGGCTGCGGGACGCTGCGCATGATCCACGCGATCGGCCGCGGGCATCTGACCGAGGCGTTCGGCCGCAACCCGCTGGCCTTCGCCACACTGCCATTCCTGGCTTACCTCTGGGTCAGATGGGTGTCGGCGGCGCGGAAGGGACGGCCGGTGCGGTCCAGAGTCCTCCACCCGGCCGTGATCATCGGGTTCACCGTGGTCATCCTGGTGTACTGGGTCGTCCGGAATCTCCCTGCCGGACGTGCCCTGGCGCCGTGATCTTCCACCCCGGCAAGGCGCATCGCACCGGCGGGGCTACGATCGAGACACACGACCGTCCGGCAGGGGGGATCGTTGCGTGAGTGAGCTCGTGCGACAGGGCTCTACGCGGCGGCGGTGCGGACGTCCGGCGAGCGATCAGCGGGGAGGGCACATGGGCGACCGGTTCGGCAGAGCGGCGTCGCGGACGCCTTCCATGAGAGCGGGGAAGGTGGGCTCGTGAGCGTGCTCGACGAGATCCTGGACGGCGTCCGGGCAGATCTTGCGGAGCGGCAGGAGGCCGTATCGCTCGACGCGCTCAAGCGGATGGCCACCCACGCCCCATCGCCGCGCAACGCGATCGGCGCACTGCGTGGCCAGGGCGTCGCGGTGATCGCCGAGGTCAAGCGGTGCAGCCCCTCGAAGGGCGCGCTCGCCGCGATCGCCGACCCGGCCGCGCTCGCCGCCGACTACGAGGCCGGCGGCGCCGCCGTGATCAGCGTGCTGACCGAGCGTCGCCGCTTCGGCGGCAGCATCGACGACCTGGCCGCGGTCCGCAACCGCGTCGACATCCCGGTGCTGCGCAAGGACTTCGTCGTCTCCTCCTATCAGCTCTGGGAGGCGCGGGCGTACGGCGCCGACCTCGTGCTGCTGATCGTGGCCGCGCTCGAGCAGCAGGCACTGATCTCCCTGATCGAGCGGGCCGAGTCGATCGGGCTCACCCCGCTCGTCGAGGTGCACACCGAGGAGGAGCTGGAGCGCGCGCTGGACGCGAACGCGAAGGTCATCGGCGTCAACGCCCGTGACCTGACCACGCTGCGCGTCGACCGCGGCACCTTCGCCCGGATCGCGCCGCAGATCCCCGACGGCATCGTCAAGATCGCCGAGTCCGGTGTGCGCGGGCCGCACGACCTCCTGGCCTACGCCTCCTCCGGGGCCGACGCCGTCCTCGTCGGGGAGAGCCTCGTCATCGGCAAGGACCCGCGCTCGGCGGTGTCCGACCTCGTCGCCGCCGGGGCGCACCCGGCGCTGCGCCAGGGCAAGTAGGCGGCGGAGCAAGTAAGCTGTGGACATGATCCTTCGCGAGCGATGGCGGGCCTGAATCCGCATTCCAGTTGATCGGATCGGCTTTACCCACCTGCGACAGGACCATTGCGATGACCATCGATTCCGCACGCTCTCTTCCCGATCTGACCGGGCACTTCGGCCCCTTCGGCGGCCGGTTCGCGCCCGAGGCGCTCATGGCGGCGCTCGACGAGCTCACCACCGCCTACCAGACCGCCATGGCGGACCCGGCGTTCCGCGGCGAGCTCGACCATCTGCTGGCGACGTACGCCGGGCGGCCCAGCCTCCTCACCGAGGCCAAGCGGTTCGGCGCGGAGGCCGGCGGCGCGCGGATCCTCCTCAAGCGCGAGGACCTCAACCACACCGGCTCGCACAAGATCAATAACGTGCTGGGGCAGGCGCTGCTCACCCGGCGCATGGGCAAGACCCGGATCATCGCCGAGACCGGCGCCGGCCAGCACGGCGTCGCCACCGCGACCGCGGCGGCGCTGCTCGGTCTCGAGTGCGTCGTCTACATGGGCGAGGTCGACACCGTCCGCCAGGCGCTGAACGTCGCCCGGATGCGGATGCTCGGCGCCGAGGTGGTCGCGGTCAAGACCGGCAGCCGCACCCTCAAGGACGCCTGCAACGAGGCGTTCCGCGACTGGGTGGCGACCGTGGAGGACACCCACTACTGCATCGGCTCGGTCATGGGCCCGCACCCGTTCCCGATGATGGTCCGCGACTTCCAGCGGATCATCGGCGTCGAGGCCCGCGAGCAGGTCCTCGAGCTGACCGGGCGGCTGCCCGACGCGGTCGTCGCCTGCGTCGGCGGCGGGTCGAACGCCATCGGCGCCTTCCACGCCTTCGTCCCCGACGAGGGCGTCCGGCTCTACGGCTTCGAGGCCGGCGGCGGCGGCGTCGAGACCGGCAAGCACGCCGCGACCCTCGTCGGCGGGTCCCTCGGGGTCATCCACGGCATGCGCACCTACTTGCTGCAGGACGAGGACGGCCAGACCATGGAGACCCACTCGGTGTCGGCCGGGCTCGACTATCCCGGCGTCGGCCCCGAGCACTCCTGGCTGCACGACACCGGCCGCGCCACCTACGAGGCCGTCACCGACGCCGAGGCCATGGACGCCTTCGCGCTCCTGTGCCGCACCGAGGGCATCATCCCCGCCATCGAGTCCGCGCACGCGCTGGCCGGCGCGCTCCGCGTCGGCCGCGAACTCGGCCCGGACGCCACGATCGTGGTCTGCCTCTCCGGCCGGGGCGACAAGGACATGCACACGGCCGCCGAATGGTTCGGGCTGGTCGAGGGCGAGGGGTCCGCCAAATGAGCGAGCAGAGCGAGCGAATCGAGATCATGGAACGGACCGAGGGCGCGCCGGCGCGTACCGTCGCGACGGCTTTCGAGCGGGCCAAGGCGGAAGGGCGGGCCGCGCTCGTCGGCTACCTTCCCGCGGGGTTCCCCTCGTACGAAGGGGCCATCGCCGCCGCGAAGGCCATGGTCGAGGACGGCTGTGACGTCATCGAGATCGGCCTGCCCTACACCGACCCTCTCATGGACGGCCCGACCATCCAGGACGCCGTCCACCAGGCGCTGACCGGCGGGTTCCGGGTCGCCGACGTGTTCCGCACGGTCGAGGCGGTCGCCGCCACCGGCGTGCGCACGCTCGTCATGACGTACTGGAACCCCGTCGACCGGTACGGCGTCGACGCCTTCGCCCGTGACCTGGCCTCGGCGGGCGGCTCGGGCCTGATCACCCCGGACCTCACCCCGGAGGAGGCCGAGCCGTGGCTCGCCGCCTCCGACGCGTACGACCTCGACCGGGTGTTCCTGGTCGCGCTGAGCTCCACCGACGAGCGCCTGGCCACGATCACCGGTCTGTCCCGCGGCTTCGTGTACGCCGCCTCGCTCATGGGCGTGACCGGGGCGCGCACCGCCGTCGACACCGGCGCGGCGCACCTGGTCGAACGCACCCGCAAGGCGATTGCGGGGCGGTCCCCGCTGCCCGTCGGGCTCGGCCTCGGCGTGAGCGACGGCGACCAGGCCGCGCAGGTCGCGGGCTTCGCGGACGGAGTGATCGTCGGGTCGGCGTTCATCCGGAGGCTGCTCGACGCGCCGTCCCCCGAGGCCGGGATCGACGCCGTACGCCGCCTCACCGCCGAACTCGCGGCGGGCGTCCGGCGATAGCGCGGGCACTCTCCGTCCCGAAGGTGACAGGATCTACCCCGTGCTTGACGGCGTCCTTACATTCTCGTCGCCTATGCTGGCGCGCGCCGGGATCATCTCAGGGTGAGGAACGACAGTGGCTGAAGCCAAGGCTGACTCCGCCGGGCGTGGCACCAAGGCCAGCAGAGGGGCGTCCAGGCCCGCGAGCGGGAGGAAGACCCCCGCGAGCGGGCGGGGCGGACCGGGAGGCGGTAAGACCCGCCCCGCGAACGCGGCGGCCCGCCCCGCGAACGGGAAGGTCACGACCGCCGACGACGGGACCGACGCGGCCGGGCGGGTCCGCCTGCCGTCGCTGCCGGAGCGCTACCAGGAGTGGATCACGCTCGTCGTGCGCGTGGGGCTCGCGGGCATCCTCGGGATCGCCGGATACGCGAAGTTCACCGAGCCCGCCGCGTTGCAGAAGACGGCGGTGGCCGCGTACCGCATCCTGCCGCAGGGCATGGTCACCCCGGTCGCCCTCGGTCTGCCGGTGCTGGAGATGGTCCTCGCCGCGATGATCCTTCTCGGCTTCGCCACGAGGGTCATGGCGATCTGTGTGGGTCTGCTGTTCCTCGTCTTCATCGCCGGGATCATCTCCGTGGCCGCACGCGGATTGTCCATCGACTGCGGCTGTTTCGGTGGTGGCGGCACGGTGGCCAAGGGCCAGACCCACTACCTTAGAGAGGTCTTCCGAGACCTCGGCTTCCTCGCTCTCGCCGCCTGGCTGATGTTGTACCCGCGCGGCAAATTCGCGCTCGACCGGGCGCTCGGGATGTACGCCTGAGCATCACCCGGCCCGAGCGCTCAACGAATATCAACTAGGAGACCAGATGAGTAAGGCCGCTCGACAGCGGTCGGCCCGCGAGCGGCTGGCGGAGGAGCGCAAGCGTCAGGCGCAGAAACAACAGCGGATGCGCGCCCTGACCATCGCCATCAGCGCTCTCGCGATCGTGGCGCTGGCCGTGATCGTCACCGTGTACGTCGTGAACAAGAAGGACAAGAACACCTACACCGGTGCGATCGCGCCGGCGACCCGTCTGGCCGACGGCGGGGTCCTGATGGGCAAGCCGGGGATCAAGGCGCCCAAGCTGGAGATGTTCGAGGACTTCCAGTGCCCCATCTGCCACGAGATGGAGAGCACCAGCGGCAACACCGTCAAGAAGCTCGCCGCCGAGGGCAAGGTCAACGTCGTCTACTACCCGTTCTGGCTGTTCCAGCAGCGGGAGGAGCCGATCCGGGGCAACTCCCAGCGGGCGGCCAACGCCGCGCTGTGCGCTCCGGCGGACAAGTGGGTCCAGTACCACGACATGATCTACAAGAACCAGCCGGCGGAGGGCTCGAACGGCTTCTCCAACAAGGACCTCATCGGCTGGGCCAAGAAGCTCGGCTTCGACACGCCGACCTTCGAGCAGTGCGTGAAGGGCCTGCAGAAGCAGAGCCAGCTCGAGGCGGTCACGAAGTACGCGGAGCAGACCCGTAACGTCACCGGCACGCCGACCGTCTACCTCAACGGCCAGTCGCTGGACCTGACGAACGTGCTGCTCAAGCCGTCCGCGCTGGAGAAGGCCGTCCTGGCCGCCAAGCCCGTCGACGCGACGCCGAGCGCGTCCCCGTCGACGACGCCGAGCGGCTCGGCCAGCGCGTCACCCTCCAAGCCCGCCCAGTGACGGCCGCGGGCGGCGCCGACCATGGCGCCGCCCGCCGCCGGCCGTCGCGGACCGACGGAAAGAAGAGGGGCGCGGCCACCGGCCGCGTCCCTCTTTCCACGTCCCCGGCCGGAGCAGGCCCAGTGGATCACGCGGTGATCTGAGGGCCCGAGCCGACAAGGCGCCGTCGCGGAACGGCTCGGCGTCGGACGGAGCGGGCGTCCCCGGCGAATCGCCTGCTGGAGGAGCGCGCGATCCCGTACATTCGACGCCTGATCTTCACCGTCGCCGCGCCTCCGCGTGTCCGCCAGGCGGTAATCTCACATCCCATGCAGCAGCCGCTCGCCTTCATCCCCAGCCCGTCGCAGGGGAGCATCCATCTGGGACCCCTCCCGCTCCGCGGGTATGCCCTGATGATCATCATCGGGGTGATCGTCGCCGTCTGGCTCGGGGAGCGGCGCTGGGTGGCGCGCGGTGGCGCGGCGGGGACGGTCGTCGACATCGCGGTCTGGGCCGTGCCGTTCGGTCTGGTCGGCGGGCGCCTCTACCACGTCATCACCGACCACCAGCTCTACTTCGGGCACGGGCACCATCCCATCGACGCGCTCAAGGTCTGGAACGGCGGGCTGGGCATCTGGGGGGCCATCGCCCTCGGCGCCTTCGGCGCCTACCTCGGCTGCCGCCGCCGGGGCATCTCGCTGCGCGTGTTCGCCGACGCCGCGGCACCGGGCATCGCCCTCGCCCAGGCGATCGGACGCTGGGGCAACTGGTTCAACCAGGAGCTGTACGGCCGGCCCAGCAAGCTTCCCTGGGCGGTGAAGATCGACCCGGCGCACCGTCCGTCGGACGCGAAGTACGCCGACATCGCCACCTACCACCCGACCTTCCTCTACGAGTGCCTCTGGTGCGTCGGCGTGGCCGTCCTGGTCATCTGGGCCGAGAAGCGGTTCCGGCTCGCGTACGGCCGTGCGTTCGCGCTGTACGTCGCCGCCTACACGGTCGGCCGGGCCTGGACCGAGTGGCTGCGCATCGACGAGGCGCACCACATCCTGGGCGTGCGGCTCAACGACTGGACCTGCCTGATCGTGTTCCTCGGCGCGGTGGCCTACATGTACCTCCAGCGGCACAGGACCGAGAACCCGCCGGGAGCCCTGGGCGCGGCGGCGGACGCCGGCGACGCCACCGTGGACCCGGCCGAACCGGCCACCACGGACGGCGACACCACGGCGGAGCCGTCCGACTCCGACCCGGCCCCGGAGACGGGCTCCGACGCGGTCCCGGAGACGGGCTCCGAGCCGGACGCGGAGCCGACGGCCGCCGAGGCCGACGCGGAGCCTGCCGAGCCGGATGACACGACGGCTACCGAAGCCGACCCGGCGCCGGCCGAGGCGAAGGACGGCAAGACCGCGGCCGGCGAGCCCGGCGAGGCGAAGGACGACGGGTCGGCGAAGGCGGTGGCCGTCGAGCCCGCCGAGGCCGAGGACGGCAAGTCCGCGAAGGGCGAGGCCACGGACGGCGAGGCCACGGATGACGAGGCCACGGACGGCGAGGTCGAGGAGGGCCAGGCCGAGGACGGCGACCGTACGGAGGCCGCGCCCGCCACGGCGACCGGCGAATCGGCCGCAGCGGACAAGGCAGCGGACAGCGGGACGTCCAAGGCGGCCGACGCCGAGACCCCCGACGCCGAGAGCCATGACGGCGGGGCGGCGGATGCCGATCAGGCTCAGCCGGCGACCGACTCGGACGAGACCGAAACCGGCGCCACCGGCGAGCGCGCGTCCCAGGACGCCGAGTCCGCTTCGGCGGACACCGCCGACCGGTCGTCGGCGGCCCGCAGGGCGTGATGGCCCACCAGGCGTGACCGCCCGCCGGGGGCGACGGGCCGCGCCGGGGTGACGGGTCCTGTCGGGCGTGACGGACCGCGCCGGGGTGACGGGCCCTGTCGGGCGTGACGGGCCGCGCCGGGTGTGATGGCCCGCTCCGCGGGACGGGCGGACGCCCTGCCGGCGCGTGGGGTACGCCACAAACGGTGCGACAAAATGGGGCAGAGCGGCGATATGGACATCTCGTCCGTGGAGGTTCGCTAAGCTCACGGCTCGTGAGCGAGATGGGTTACGAGGATCGGGAGCAGGGTCGACCGTCGCGGGGACGCCGCGCCGCACAAGGCTCGGGCGGTAGATCCAAGCGGAACCTTCTGGTCATCGGTGGTGCCGCGGTGGCCATGCTCCTCGTCGCCGCCTGTGGCAGCGACAAGAAGCCGCAGGCCGCCGCCGCGACGCGGGTGACGCCCAAGGTGTACGTCAACACCCCGGCCAACTCCCAGGTGAAGAAGCTGGCCCAGCGCACCAAGGACAAGCGTCCGCTGAACAAGAACGAGGTGTTCGGCGACGACGACAAGACCGTCACCCACGGCAAGTACACCTTCACGCTCGCCGGATCGGACCTCGCCGGTGACTGCAAGGCCGTCACCTGGGGGCAGGAGCTCCAGAGCGACCTGGCGAAGTACGGCTGCACCCAGATCGCCCGCGGCGCGTACGTCAGCAACGACAAGCAGTACGTCGGCCAGTTCCTCGCGCTGAACCTCGAGAACCAGCAGGGCGCCGAGCAGATCGTCCGCGACCTGGACCCCGGCAGCGGCGCGGGCTTCGTCTCCCCGCTCACGGTGAAGGGATCGACGAACTTCAGCAACGGGTTCAGCGCCGCCTACAGCCAGACGTTCGGCCACTACGTCGTCGTCAGCTGGGTCGAGAAGGCCGGCGGAGCCCAGCCGCAGACGATGAACGAACTCCTGGACGCCAGTATCGCCATCGAGCGGGCCGACGACTTCGTCTGGGAACGACTCGTCCTCGCCAGTGAATAGGCGTTCGCGCCGGCGGTCCGGGTCGCCTGCCGACCACGGCGACGAGAACGCCCCGCCGCCTCCCGAGGGGAGCGCCCCGCCGCCATCGCCGGGGTACGGCGCGCCGCCTCAACATTGGGACGCAGGGCGACCTCCCGCCTGGAACGGCGGGTACCCCCCGGCCACGGAGGGGCGGCAGCCGCCCGCGTGGAACAACGGACGACCTCCGATGGGGGAGGGGCGACAGCCGTCGGCATGGCGCGGCGGACAGCCTCCCGCCCAGGAGGGGCGGCCGCCGTCCGGACCGAACGACGGACCGCCCCCGGCCTGGGAGGGACAGGAACCCTCCGCGTGGAACGGCGGGCGCCCTCCTGGCTGGGAGGGACAGGACGATCCGGAGGCGGAGAAGCCACGACGATCGCGTCCGTCGTTCCGGATCCCGGCGATCAAGCTGCCGGCCCTGCCCGCGAAGGGTGAGAGGGGCCCCAGCGCCGTGCCACCCGCCGCGTACTTCGCCGCGGCCGGAGTCCTCCTTGTCGTCGCGCTCATCGCCGCCGCGGGCGTGTTCGTGCTGCTTCACGACGACCCGAAGCCGGCCGGGCCGGAACAGCCGGGCGCACCGGCCGGCGGCCCGCTGCCCTCGGTGTACTCCGAGGCCTCCTCGACGGCCGTGTTCGCGCCGATCGCCAAGCGCACCGCCGATCCTTCCCCTCTGACCGCGAACGAGGTCTTCGACGAGAAGATGATCTCGGATCAGGACGCCAAGGCGTCATTGAAACTCACGGCGTCCAAGCTGGACGCCCGGTGCGCCGACACCGTGTGGGGACAGCCGCTCATCCGGCTCCTGCAGCAGTCGGGCTGCACTCAGACGACGCGCGGGGTCTACGGCGACAAGAACTTCACGGCCATGGTGACGATCTTCAACCTGGCCGACTCCACGGCCGCCGACAGGCTCGTCGCGGCGGCCGATCCACGGACCGGCAACGGGTTCGTGCGCCCGCTGGGCGAGGACGGGGCGTTCGGCCAGGGGTTCAGCACCGCGCGCGGGGTGGCGATGGGCCACTACGCGGTGATCACCTGGGTACGGCGCGCGGACGGCTCCGGGAGCGAGACGGATCCGAAGCTGGTGTCGCTGCTCGTCACGATCGGTCCCCCGCCCGCCATCGTCGGGCGCGTCGCCGACAAGGGCCAGCAGGGCTGACGCCCGCCGCGCAGCCCTCGCGCCGTCATGTGCTGCGCGTGCGCCGCGCCGCGCGGTCCGGGGTCAGGGGGCGAGGGTCCGCCGTACCGCGTCGGGAAGGTCGGCGAGCCGGTGGGCGGGCAGGTCCAGCACGGTCGCGTTGCCGAGCCAGGGGGCGGCCTCCTGGATCCGGGCGCGCGCCTGGTTCTTGGTCAGGTCACCGGCGGCGTGCCGGATGAGACCTTCCCGCCAGGAGTTGGCCACCCGGCCGTGCGGCCGGTCGAGGATGTGGCGGAGGACGGCTCCGGTGCCGCCGGGCGGCTCGACGCGGGACGCGACGATCTCGCCGGGCGCCGTCTTCAGGTGGTACACCGCCGAGAGCACGCCCTTGAGGGACCGGGGGAGTGTCGCGGGGGTGAGCACCCGCACGCGCTCCGCCCGCGACGCGAGCAGCACGCGTGGCAGCAGGGCGTCGTACCCGGCCGGGAGCGCGATGACGACGTCACCGGTGCGGCCGGCGTACGGCTTGGCGAGCCAGGTCGCCAGGTGCACCCGGGGCGTGCCGGGCGCGAAACCCTTGGGCCAGTCGCCGACCAGCAGGTCGGCGGGTTCGGCGGCGGCCTCGAGGGGCCGTTCCGGGGCCTCGACGGCCTGCGGCCCCTGCGTGTAGATCCGGGTGCCGGCGGTCGTGGATCCGAGCGCCTTCCAGGTGCGGCTCGTGGGCCGCAGGACGTACAGGTCGCTGGCGGACCCGATGGCCGGCGCCCCGTCGTAGCGGTTGAAGTCCGGCCAGATCGCCTCGTAGGCCAGGTGCAGCGGCCCGAGGGCCTCCTGAACCTTCAGCGCCAGGGCGGGGGTGCCCTCGCTGGCGCCGTACGCGACCAGTACCCGGCCGGAGTCGTGGTCCCGCAGCCCCTCCAGGCCGCGCCGGGTGAACAGCGCGACGCCCTCGGGGGTGTAGGGCGGGTCGGTGAAGACGAGGTCGGCCCACTCCCGCGCGCCGGGCGGCAGCGCCAGCCGCAGGTCGGCGAACCGGCAGCGGATCGGCAGGCCGCGCCGGGCGGCCTCCGCGCCGATGAACTCCAGGATGCGATCGTCGATGTCGACCACGGTGATCTCGACCCCGGGGTGGGTCAGCGCGACCGCCAGGGACGTGAGGTCGTGGTCGCCGACGCACAGCAGCCGCGCGGAGCCGAGCCAGAACCGGGCGCCGAGCAGCAGCGCCCGCCGTACGGCCGTGTCGGCGGTCGCGGCGACGTGGTCCAGCGCGGTACGGGCGCGGGGCGCGGCCGCGATCAGCGCCGCCATCTCGGCGACGGCGTCGGCGTGCTCGGGCAGAAGGTGGGCGACCGGGTCGGCGATGATCGCGGGGGCGGCCAGCGGCCGGTAGGCGGCCAGGCGGTCGCGGCGGATCCGGCCGTCCTCCAGGTCGTCCCCGAGCGCCGCCAGCAGCGCGTCGACCGCCCGGCGGGGCGCGGCGGTCGCACGTACGAGCGCGTCGGCGTCCCACGAACGGTCACCGGTCAGCAGTGTGAGGGCGTGGCGCAGGCGGCGGGCCCCGACACCCTCCAGAAGACGCGCGGACTCCTCGGGTACCTCGGACATGCGTCCAGCGTAGAGGTGTCCCTCGGACATGGCGTCCAGCACGGAGGTGCGGAATCCGGCCGAATGGGAGGGAACCACGCTCTAGGCTTCTTCCATCAAAAATGGGAGGGAACCGCGCCCGGGGTTTTCCCATCGAAGAGGCGATGTCATCAGAGGAGATCGCGATATGAGTTACCCGTACCCGCCCAACGGTCCTGGCGAGCAGCCCCCTGGAGACCAGTCCGGCGGGTGGGGCGCGCCGCCCCCGCAGGGCGGATACGACCCGTCCGGCGCCGGCTGGCAGCACCAGGAGACGATGGCGGGCGGGGTCCCCATGGGACCGCCGCAGATGCAGCCTCCGCAGATGCAGCCTCCGATGGGACCGATGGGTCAGCCGCCGATGGGGCCGATGGGCCCGATGGGGCCGATGGGGCAGCCGCCGATGGGCCCACCCCAGAAGAAGAACACCGGTCTGGTCGTCGGCGCGATCGCCGCCGCCGTCGTCGTCGTGGGCGGCGTGCTGGGCGGCGCCTACTTCATCGCCGCGAACGGCGGGAAGGACAAGAACAACACGGGGCCGTCGTCGGCCGCGGTGGGGACGCCCGCACCGGGACAGACCGGCGGGCAGCCGGGCACGGCGGCCGGTCAGTACAAGCCGTCCTACTACAACGCCACCAAGTCCTGGTCGCTGTGGAACAACCTGAACACGGCCGCGCAGGATTCCAAGGCGATGACGCTGGAGGAGGTCTTCAGCGACGGCGAGGCCAAGGCCCAGACCAACAACATCGAGCACATCACGATGCAGTTGCAGGGCACCGGGCGGCTGGACACGGACTGCGCGAGCACGGTGTGGGGCCCGGCGCTGAAGACGGCGCTGCAGAGCTACGGGTGCACGCAGGCGATCCGGGCCGCGTACGTCTCGACCGACCAGAAATGGGTCGGCCAGTTGGTGATCTTCAACCTGCGGGACGTCAACGCCGCCAACACGCTGATCCAGGACATGGACCCGGAGGCGGCCGCCAAGGGCTTCTTCCAGCCCGTGTCGGGCGCCTCGCCGGTGGACCGTTTCGGCAAGGGCGCCACCGGCGCGTCCGGCGGTGCGTACGGTCACTTCGTCGTCATCGGCTGGGCCGGATCCGCGGACGGTTCCGGGTCCGAGAGCGACACCATCGCCCCGGCCTCGCTCACGGAGCGCGCGGGCAAGACGTTCCTGTTCCAGCGGAACGTGGGCTAGAACCGACCAATCTGGAAGATCGCCGAGCCTGCCGGCGGTGGTGCTCTCCGCCGGCATCGCGGCAGGCCAGACCGCCTTCCCCAGACCGGAACAACCGGACGAAGGGCCCGGTTGAGACAAGGTGCGGGAGATTGTCGAAGTTTCGCGATCACGCCGCGTCGGGGATGAATCAGGCAGTGTTGTAATCTCTAGACACCGCAGTGGGCCAACGTCGTCCCGGACTGCACTGACGAGGAGCGTAACGAGACGACGGGAGGGTTGATGGTGCCTGCTGCCATGATTCCGGGCCGGGGACGCCCTGAGCGTCAAGGTCTGTACGACCCCGCGGGTGAACATGACGCCTGTGGCGTCGGCATGGTCGCCGACCTCAATGGTCGCAAGAGCCACGACATCATCGTCAAGGCCTTGACCGTCCTGCGTAACCTGGATCACCGCGGTGCCAAGGGCGCCGAACCGGACGACGGCGACGGCGCCGGAATCCTCACCCAGCTGCCCGACGCCCTGTTCCGCGAGGTCCTCGGGTTCGAGCTGCCCGAGCCGGGCGCGTACGCCGCCGGCATCGCGTTCCTGCCCATGGACGAGGCGAAGCGGGCCGAGGCCGTGGCCGTCATCGAGCGGATCGCGGACGAGGAAGGGCTGACCGTCCTCGGCTGGCGCGAGCTCCCGTACGACCCGGAGTTCACCGGGCCGACGGCGCGTGCGGTCATGCCGCACTTCGCCCAGCTGTTCCTCAGCGCCGGGAACGGCGCACGGGAGCTGGAGCTGGACCGGATCGTGTTCTGCGCCCGCGAGCGCATGGAGCAGGACACCGGGGTGTACTTCCCGAGCCTGTCCAGCCGCACGATCGTCTACAAGGGGATGCTGACCACCCCGCAGCTGGAGCCGTTCTTCCCGGACCTTTCGGACCGGCGCTACACCAGCGGCATCGCGCTGGTGCACTCGCGGTTCTCCACCAACACGTTCCCGGCGTGGGAGCTGGCCCACCCGTACCGGTTCATCGCGCACAACGGCGAGATCAACACGGTCAAGGGCAACCGGAACTGGATGCGGGCCCGCGAGGCGCTGCTCAAGTCCGACCTGCTGCCGGGCGAGCTGTCCCGGATCTTCCCGGTGATCGACATGGAGGCCAGCGACACGGCCTCCTTCGACGAGTGCCTGGAGCTGCTCCACCTCGGCGGCCGGTCGCTGCCGCACTCGGTGCTGATGATGATCCCCGAGGCGTGGGAGAACCACACCGAGATGGACGCCGAACGGCGCGCCTTCTACGAGTTCCACTCGACGCTGATGGAGGCCTGGGACGGCCCGGCGAGCGTCACCTTCACCGACGGCACCGTCGTCGGCGCGGTCCTGGACCGCAATGGCCTGCGCCCGGGACGCTTCTGGGTCACCGACGACGGCTTCGTCGTCCTGGCCAGCGAGGCCGGCGTCCTGGAGATCGAGTCCTCGAAGGTCGTCCGCAAGGGCCGCCTGCAGCCCGGCAAGATCTTCCTCGTCGACACGGCGCAGGGCCGCATCGTCGAGGACGACGAGATCAAGGCCGAGCTCGCCCGCGAGCACCCGTACGCCGACTGGCTCCGCGACGGCCTCGTGCGCTTCGAGGAGCTGCCCGAGCGCGAGCTGCGCGTCGTCGAGGAGCTGCACGAGGGCGAGGTGCCCTCGCACGAGACGCTCGTCAAGCGGCAGCAGGTCTTCGGCTACACCAACGAGGAACTGAAGATCATCCTGGCGCCGATGGCGAAGAACGGCGCCGAGCCGATCGGGTCCATGGGCACCGACACGCCGCTGGCCGCGCTGTCGGACCGCCCGCGGCAGCTGTTCGACTACTTCAAGCAGCTGTTCGCCCAGGTCACGAACCCACCGCTGGACGCCATCCGCGAAGAGCTGGTCACGAGCCTGCAGTCGACGCTCGGCCCGGAGGGCAACCTCCTCGAGCCCGGACCGGAGTCCTGCCGCCGGCTCGTGCTGCCCACGCCGATCCTCGACAACGAGGAACTGGCCAAGATCATTCACATCAACGACGACGGCGACCGAGCCGACCTCCAGCCGTACGTCGTCTCCGGCCTGTACGACGTGACCGGCGACGGCGAGGCGCTCCGGCACCGCCTGGAGGAGATCTGCGCCGAGGTCTCGGCCGCGATCCGCGACGGCGCCCGCCTCCTCGTCCTGTCCGACCGCGGCGCCACCGCGGACCGGGCACCGATCCCGTCGCTGCTGCTCACCGGCGCGGTGCACCATCATCTGATCCGGGAGAAGAGCCGCACGCGGGTCGGGTTGGTCGTCGAGACCGCCGACGCCCGTGAGTGCCACCACATGGCGCTGCTCATCGGATACGGCGCCTCGGCCGTCAACCCGTATCTCGCCATCGAGACCGTCGAGGACCTGGTCGCCACCGGTGTCCTGGAGATCGAGCCGGCCAAGGCCGTCCGCAACCTCATCAAGGCGTACGGCAAGGGCGTCCTGAAGGTCATGTCCAAGATGGGCGTGTCCACGGTCGCCTCGTACACCGGCGCGCAGATCTTCGAGGCCGTCGGCCTCGGCGAGGAGGTCATCGCCGAGTGCTTCGCCGGCACGACCTCCCGCCTCGGCGGCATCGGCTTCGACGTGCTCGCCGAGGAGGTCGCGCAGCGCCACCGCCGTGCGTTCCCGCCCGGCGGCAACGAGCTGTCGCACCGCACCCTCGAGGTCGGCGGGGAGTACCAGTGGCGGCGCGAGGGCGAGCCGCACCTGTTCAACCCCGAGACGGTCTTCAAGCTGCAGCACGCCACCCGCAGCCGCCGGTACGAGATCTTCAAGGAGTACACGAAGCTCGTCGACGAGCAGGCGCAGCGGCTGATGACCCTGCGCGGCCTGTTCAAGCTGCGCGAGGGCGTACGCCCGCCGGTGCCGATCGAGGAGGTCGAGTCGGCCGCGGAGATCGTCAAGCGGTTCTCCACCGGCGCGATGTCGTACGGCTCGATCTCCGCCGAGGCCCACGAGACCCTCGCCATCGCGATGAACCGTCTCGGCGCCAAGTCCAACACCGGTGAGGGCGGCGAGGACCCCGAGCGGTTCACGCCCGACGCCAACGGCGACCTGCGCCGCTCGGCGATCAAGCAGGTGGCCTCCGGCCGGTTCGGCGTGACCTCGGAGTACCTCACCAACGCCGACGACCTGCAGATCAAGATGGCGCAGGGCGCCAAGCCCGGCGAGGGCGGCCAGCTGCCCGGCCACAAGGTGTACCCGTGGATCGCCAAGACCCGGCACTCCACGCCCGGCGTCGGGCTCATCTCCCCGCCGCCGCACCACGACATCTACTCGATCGAGGACCTCGCCCAGCTCATCCACGACCTGAAGAACGCCAACCCGGCCGCGCGCGTGCACGTCAAGCTCGTCGCCGAGGTCGGCGTCGGCACGGTCGCGGCGGGCGTGTCCAAGGCGCACGCCGACGTGGTGCTCATCTCCGGGCACGACGGCGGCACCGGCGCCTCGCCGCTCACCTCGATCAAGCACGCCGGCGCGCCCTGGGAGCTCGGCCTCGCCGAGACCCAGCAGACGCTGCTGCTCAACGGCCTGCGCGACCGCATCGTCGTGCAGACCGACGGGCAGATGAAGACCGGCCGTGACGTGGTCATCGCCGCGCTGCTCGGCGCCGAGGAGTACGGCTTCGCCACCGCGCCGCTGGTCGTCTCCGGCTGCGTGATGATGCGGGTCTGCCACCTCGACACCTGCCCGGTCGGCGTCGCGACCCAGAACCCGGAGCTGCGCAAGAAGTTCAGCGGCAAGCCGGAGTTCGTGGTCAACTTCTTCGAGTTCATCGCCGAGGAGGTCCGCGAGTACCTGGCCGCGCTCGGCTTCCGGTCCCTGGACGAGGCGATCGGGCAGGTCGGCCTGCTCGACACCGCCGAGGCCGTCGACCACTGGAAGGCCGCGGGCCTGGACCTGCGCCCGATCCTGCACCGGCCGGACCTGCCCGACGGCGCGGCGCTGCGCCGCGTCACCGAGCAGGACCACGGCCTGGAGAAGGCCCTGGACAACACGCTGATCCAGCTCGCCGAGGGCGCCATCGCCTACGGCGACCAGGTGACGCTCGAGATGCCGATCCGCAACGTCAACCGCACGGTCGGCACGATGCTCGGCCACGAGGTGACCAAGAAGTGGGGCGGCGAGGGCCTGCCCGACGACACCATCGACGTCACCTTCACCGGCTCGGCCGGCAACTCGTTCGCCGCCTTCGTGCCGCGCGGGATCACCCTGCGGCTCATCGGCGACGCCAACGACTACGTCGGCAAGGGCCTGTCCGGCGGGCGCCTCACCGTTCGCCCGCCGCTGGACGTGCCGTTCAGCGCGGAGGAGCAGATCATCGCCGGCAACGTCATGCTGTACGGCGCGACGTCCGGTGAGGCGTTCGTCCGCGGCGTCGTCGGCGAGCGGTTCTGCGTCCGCAACTCCGGCGCCACCGCCGTCGTCGAGGGCGTCGGCGACCACGGCTGCGAGTACATGACCGGCGGCCGGGCGATCATCCTCGGCCCGACCGGCCGCAACTTCGCGGCCGGCATGTCCGGCGGCATCGCGTACGTCCTGGACCTGCGGACCGACCGCCTCAACACCGAGATGGTCGACCTCGATCCGCTCGACGCCGACGACCTCGCCTACCTGCGGGACATCGTCGAGCGCCACCACACCGAGACCGGATCGACGGTGGCCGCCGCGCTGCTCGCCGACTGGGACACCGCGGCCGGCCGCTTCAGCAAGGTCATGCCGCGCGACTACAAGAGAGTCCTGACCGCCCGCGCCGCCGCGGAGGCCGAGGGACGCGACGCCGACCAGGCCGTCATGGCCGCCAGCAACGGGTGAAGGGGGAGACATGGCTGACCCGAAGGGCTTCATGACCCATCCGCGGGAGCTCCCGAAGCGTCGCCCCGTCGACGTTCGGATCCGCGACTGGCGCGAGGTGTACGAGGACTTCTCCAAGGACTCCCTGGAGAAGCAGGCGTCCCGCTGCATGGACTGCGGGGTCCCGTTCTGCCACAACGGCTGCCCGCTCGGGAACCTCATCCCCGAGTGGAACGACCTCGTCCACCGCGACGAGTGGCGGAACGCCATCGAGCGGCTGCACGCCACGAACAACTTCCCGGAGTTCACCGGGCGGCTGTGCCCGGCGCCGTGCGAGTCCGCCTGCGTCCTGGGCATCAACTCCGACCCGGTGGCGATCAAGCGGGTCGAGGTGGAGATCATCGACCGGGCGTTCGCCGAGGGCTGGGTCACGCCGCAGCCGCCAGCCGTCCGGACCGGCAAGAAGGTCGCGGTCGTCGGCTCCGGCCCGGCCGGGCTGGCCGCCGCCCAGCAGCTCACCCGCGCCGGCCACGACGTCGTCGTGTACGAGCGGGCGGACCGCCCCGGCGGGCTGCTGCGCTACGGCATCCCCGAGTTCAAGATGGAGAAGGCGCACCTGGACCGCCGCCTGGCCCAGATGCGCGCCGAGGGCACCGAGTTCCGCTGCTCGGTGAACATCGGCGCGGACGTCACCGCCGAGGAGCTGCGCGCCTCGTACGACGCCGTGGTCCTCGCCGGCGGCGCCACCGCGTGGCGCGACCTCAAGGTGCCCGGCCGCGAGCTCGACGGGATCCACCAGGCGATGGAGTACCTCCCTCCGGCCAACAAGGTCCAGGAGGGCGACATCGCCGACACGCCGATCTCGGCCAAGGGCAAGCACGTCGTCGTCATCGGCGGCGGCGACACCGGCGCGGACTGCATCGGCACCGCCGTCCGCCAGGGCGCCGCGTCGATCACCCAGCTGGAGATCATGCCGCGCCCGCCGGAGACCAGGCCCGGCAGCCAGCCGTGGCCGACGTACCCGATGCTGTTCAAGATGGAGTCGGCCCACGAGGAGCTGGTCGACCTCGGTGGCGAGCGCGCGTACGCGGCGAACACGCTCGAGTTCATCGGCGACGAGAACGGCCGCGTCAAGGCGCTGCGCGTCGTGGACGTACGCGGTCCGGAGACCGGCTTCGAGCCCATCGAGGGCACCGAGCGGGAGATCCCGGCCGAGCTCGTCACCCTGGCGATGGGCTTCCTCGGCCCGCAGCGCGAGGGCCTGCTCGAGCAGCTCGGCGCCGACCTGGACCAGCGCGGAAACGTCGCCCGCGACGCGTCGTACGCCACCTCCGTCGACGGCGTGTTCGTCGCCGGTGACATGGGCCGCGGCCAGTCGCTGATCGTCTGGGCCATCGCCGAGGGCCGTTCGGCCGCGGCGGCCGTGGACAAGTGGCTGACCGGCCACTCGGCCCTCCCGGCCCCGATCCCGCCCACCGCCCGGCCGCTCGTCTGAGCGAACGGACATTCGAGGGGCACGCCCACGGGCGTGCCCCTCGTTCGTCGTGTCAGGCCGGCTGCTCCTCGGGCAGGTGGGGGGCGGGCGCCGGTGCGGGGCGACGGGGGAGGGCGAAGCTGATCAGGAGGGCGACCGCGAGCAGACCGACGCTGATCCAGAGAGTACGGCCGAAGGCATGGCCGTAGGCGTCGGCGGGGCCGCCCGTACCGGCGGGGTCGTGGAGCCGGTTGAAGAAGACGGTGCCGAGGATGGCGACGCCGAGGCACGCGCCGAGTTGGCTGATGGTGTTGAACAGCCCGGAGCCCGTTCCGATCTGTGCGGGGGCGACGTCGGCGAGGGTGAGCTGGGCGATCGGGGCGACGACCAGGCCCATGCCGGCGGCGCCGAGAAGGATGCCGGGCAGCAGGTCGAGTGTTCCCGTGCGGCCGTCGGCGTTCGCCGCGACGAGGGCCAGCAGCGCCAGGCCCGCGGCGGTCAGGACCAGTCCGAGCTGCACGGTGAGCCTGCCGATCCTGGGCAGGAGGACCGCGGCGGACAGTCCCGCGAACACGGTGACCGTCACCGACCAGGGCAGCAGGGTCAGCCCGGCGTGCAACGGGCTCATCCCGAGTCCGCGCTGCAGGAACTGCATGATCGTGAGGAAGAACCCCATGATGGGCACGAGGAACAGCAGTTGAATCGCTAGTCCGCCGGCCGGCGACCGCTTCGTGAGGACGCTGAGGTCGATCAGCGGCCGGCCTCCGCGAGCCGCGGTGCGGCGTTGCAGGAGGCAGAACCCGGTGAGCACCACGAGGCCGGTGAGGATGACGGGGTAGGCCCAGGCCGGCCATCCGCTGCCGGCGGACGCCGCGATGAGCGGGTAGACCACCAGCGTCAGCCCTGCGGCGGCGATCAGGACGCCCGGCAGGTCCGGCCGGCCGTGGCCGCCGCCGCGCCGGTCGGGGAGGAGTCTGGCCGCTGCGATCGCCGCCGCCGCGCCGACGGGGACGTTCACCCAGAACACCAGCCGCCAGCTCTGGCCGGCGAGGTTCCAGCCGAGGAGGACCGGGCCCAGGATCGGGCCGGCCGTGGCGGCGATCCCCGACAAGGCGGAGTAGGCGGCCATCGCCGGACCGCGCTCCTCCGCCCGGTACAGCAGCTGGATCTGCGAGAGCACCTGCGGAATCATCGCCGCGGCGAACAGCCCCTGAACGACCCGGGCCGCGACCAGCGTCCAGGGCCCGGTCGACAGCGAGCAGGCCGCGGACGCGGCGGTGAACCCGGCGACACCGGCGACGAACACCCGCTTGTGCCCGAGCAGGTCACCCAGCCGCGCGCCGGTGATCAGGCCGACGGTCAGCGCCAGCGTGTAGCCGGACAGCGCCCACTCCAGTGCCGCCGGACCGGCGTGCAGGTCGGCCCCGATCGTCGGCAGCATCACGTTGAGGATCGTGACGTCCATCAGGTCCATGAAGGCCGCGAGCAGTACGACCGTCAGGGCGATCGTGCGGGTACGTCCGCGGATCGCGTCTGGCATGGCCACCCCTTCGAATATGGTGCGTCACACACTAAGTGTGTGACGCAATAGTTGAGTGACGCACCATAATCGGATAGGTTGCCGGAAGCAAAAGGAGGAGGTCGCCGGTATGGGAAACGCGTCGCGGCGTGCGGCCGAGGACCGGGTGCTGGCCGCCCTGCCGAGCTGGGTCAACGCCATCTCGCAGCTCAACCGGCTGATCGCCGAACGGATGGGCGTCACCGCCAGCGACCTGGACTGCCTGCACGTGCTGAACCAGCGGGGGCCCGCCACCGCCGCCGAGCTGGCCCGCCACGTCGGCCTGACGCCGGGGGCGGTGTCGCGGATGATCGACCGGCTCGACGCCGCCGACTGCATCAAGCGGACCAACGACCCCCAGGACCGGCGCCGGGTGCTGATCGAGCCGACCGCTGACGGGCTGGCCCGCATCGCGGCCTACTACACCGGACTCACCGCCCGCGCCCACGAGGACCTCGAGGTATTCGGCCCGGACGAGTTGGAGGCGCTGCTGCGATTCATCGAGCGCTCCCAACGCAGCGCCGCCGACGAGCTCGCCCGGCTGCGCGGCAAGACCGACGCGGGCTGACCGCCGGTGTCGCCGACCGGCGCACCTCATCACCCCCACGGAGGAACCGAATGACGAAGAGCGGCGAGCCGCCCAAGCGACGACGGGCCGGGCACGCGGGCCTCGCCTGGAACTCCCCGAACCTGGCCGGCGAGCAGACCCTGACGCTGAGCAGTCCCGACTTCGACAACGAGGGCGCCATCCCCGCCGTGCACGCCTCGACCCGGGTCGGTGGCGAGGACCTGTCCCCGGCTCTGACGGGCTTCTACCAGCGCACCGCGACATGACCGATCCACGCGTGCGTCGATTCGCCGGCCGGGGCGGCCTGGAGCTGGCCTACCGCGAGACGGGGGAGGGCCGCCCCCTGGTGCTCCTCCACGGCTTCCTCGCGACGGGAACGCAGTGGCTCGATCACGGCCCCGCCGCGGCCCTCGCTGAGCAGGGATACCGCGTGATCCTCCCGGACCTGCGGGGTCACGGCGACAGCGCCCGACCGTACGATCCGGCCCGCTACCCGCCCGACGTGCTCACCGACGACGGACTCGCCCTGATCGATCGGCTAGAACTCGACGACTACGACCTCGGCGGCTACTCGCTGGGCGCGCGGATCGTGCTGCGCATGCTCGTCCGGGGCGCCCGGCCGGCCCGTGCGATCGTGGCCGGCCAAGGACTCGCCGCGGTGAGCGGCACGGCACGCGGCGGCACGAACCGCCGCGTGCTGACCGCCCTAGCCAACGGCGACGCCCTCGAACCCGGATCGCCCGACGCCGAGACCGCGTACTGGGTCACCCGGCTCGGCGGTGACCCACGTGCCCTCCTCCAGGTCCTGAACTCGCTGGTCGGAACACCCGAGAAGGCGTTGCGGCAGGTCGAAACGCCGACACTGGTGGCGGTAGGCGACCAGGATGCCGATCACGCCTCCGCCGACGCGCTCGCCGCGGCCCTGCCCAACGCGCGATACACCCGAGTACCCGGTGACCACTGGAGCGCGCTCACCGGACCGGAGTTCGCCACCGCGCTGACGACATTCCTCACCGAGTAGCCCGTTGAACGGTCCTGAGGGGCGCCCGAGACCGGGCGTGCCCTTCGTTCGTCCGTGGAGGCGTTTCCCGGACGACGACGGCGGGGCGGCGCGGGCTGCGGTTTCCCAGTCCGCTCGGTCCCCGTTCCAGGTGGCGGCCGTGCCGCCTCTGAGCGTCGCTGACGCACGCTCCGAGGACTTCCTCGAGCCATGCCGGGCGCGGACTTGCGCACAGGAGATTCGCGCGGACGATCTCTGGTGAGGCGGACAACGCCTCGAAGCATTCCTCAGAGGAGAGAAGGACAAAGGCATGAGCATCGACTTCAGCAAGAGGCCGGCCGCGACCCTGACGAAGAACGACGACGCCGTCGGCGTCGCGCTCGACGACAAGGTCGGGGGCGTGATCACGGCCGAGCTCACCTGGCGCTCCGGCGTCGAGGGCGGCTCGGACCTGGACCTCTTCGGCTGGGTCATCGGTCGGAACGACGTCGTCGTTCCGACCCCCAGCAAGGGCCTGCGCGGTCTGATGGCCAAGGCCACCACGCCGCTTCCGGCGAACGCGGCCACGGTCGTGTACCACCACAACCTGGGCTCCCTCCAGGCCCCGCCCTTCATGCGGCACGGGGGGGACTCCCGGACGCCGGGACGCGAGGTCATGTACCTCGCCGGTCTGGAGAAGCAGGGCTACGCCCTCTTCGGGGTGTACCAGGCGTACGGCAACGGCGCCGGATCCCTCCTGCGGTTCGGAGCGACGGTGACCGTCACCGACACCGAAGGGAACAAGGTCACGGTGCCGCTGCTCCAGGACCACCCCAACCGGTACTGGGCGACCATCGTGCTCGTCGACTGCACGGATCCGCGGGGCTACGTGATCCGCCAGGTCGAGCAGTACAGCCGGCCGGGAACCGAGCACTCGCCCGTGCTCTACGCCGACGGCTCCTTCAAGATGAACCAGGGACCCACGTACCTGGTCAAGTAGGCGACGGCCCAGCCTTCTGACGGACCGCCGCCTCCCCCTGGGGCCCGCCTGCACATCCGCAGGCGGGCCCTACCCGTTCGGCGGCGTCATCCTCCCGGACCTGCGTGGCTGCGGTGACCGACGTCACCGGCCGCGTACGGGAGAAACAGCGCCGGACCGTTCCGGCGTCTTTGAACCCTTCGAACCCGCGATCACAGTGGGCCGTCGCGTCGCCGGGCGCATGGTCAGGACCAGTACGGCGGAGGCGGCGAAGATGGCCGCGGCGACGACGCCGGTGACGTGCAGGCTCGCGGTGAACGCCGCCCTCGCCGTGTGCAGCAGTTCCACGCCCTGGCCGGCGGGAAGGTGCCCGCTCGCGGCGACCGCGCCGGCCAGCGAGTCGGACGTGCCGTGCGTCCGGCCGCGGTAGACCACCGCGGCCAGCACCCCGAGCAGCCCGAAGCCGAGCGAACCGCCGAAGTAGTTGCCCGTCTCCGACATCGACGCCGCCGAGCCCGCGCGCTCCGGCGGCACGGACCCGATGACCAGCCCGGTGCCCAGCGCGAACAGCGGGCCGGTGCCCAGCGCCAGCACGGTGATGCCGATCATCACCAGCGGCAGGGCGCCCGCGCCGTCGACGGCGACCAGCAGCAGGCTGCCCAGCGCCGACGCGACCAGCCCGCCGGCGATCGCGGTCGTCTGGCTCATCCGCCGGGCCAGCGCCGGCGCGGTCATGGTGCCGACCGCCACGCCCAGGCCCATCGGCGCGAACAGTACCGCCGAGACGAACGGCGAATGGCCCAGCACGCTCTGCAGATACTGGGTCACCAGCAGGCCCGTACCGGCCATGGCGATCCCGGCGAACACCAGCGCGACGATCACGGCCGTGAACGGGCGGTTGCGGAACAGCCGCAGGTCCAGCAGCGGCGTCTCCAGCCGCAGTTGCCGGCGTACGAACAGGGACCCGACGGCCGCGCCGACGACGAGGGCCACCGCCGGCACGACTCCCACGCCCTCGACGGCCAGCCGCTTGATGCCGTACACCATCAGCAGCACCGCCGCGAGCGACAGCCCGACGCTCACCAGGTCCAGCCGGCCGGCCTGGTCGCTGCGGAACTCCGGCAGCAGGACCGGCCCGGCGAGCACGAGCACCGCCATCGCCGGGACGGCGATCAGGAACACCGATCCCCACCAGAAGTACTGCAGCAGGAAACCGGCGAAGACGGGTCCGAGCGCGCCGCCGGTGAACTGGCAGGTCGCCCAGATCGCGATGGCCTTACCGCGCTGCCGGTCGTCGCGGAACATGTTCGTGATCAAGGCGAGGGTGGACGGCGCCAGGGTCGCGCCGGCGACGCCCAGCAACGCACGTACGACGATCAGCATCAGCGGGCCGGTCGCGAAGGCGGCCGCGACCGACAGTACCGCGAACGCCGCTCCGCCGATCAGCAGCAGCCGCCGCCGGCCGATCCGGTCGCCGAGCGTCCCCATCGTGATGACCAGGCCGGCCACCGTGAGCCCGTAGCCGTCGCTGATCCACAACTGCTCGACGTTGCCGGCGCCCAGGTCGGCGCTCAGCCGTGGGAGTGCGAGGAGCAACGCCGTCATGTCCATCGCGACGAGCAGTGTCGGCAGCATGAGGACACCTAGCCCCAGCCATGCCCGGTTGACTCGCATATCCGAGACTCCCTGTTCTCTCGACGTTTCGGCGGTTGGTCGGAGCGGCCGAGAGCTTCTTGACATCGGCGCGGGGGAGAATCCACGGAGAAGTTCTGGCGGGGGATGTCAAGACGACGGCGGTGGCTCCGACCAACCGGTCGAAGGGCCCGACCGGGGCTCGCGAACCACGAGGAGTACGCGATGAAGTTCCTGATCAGCATGCACATCAACCCGGCCGTGCTGGACGCGCTGACCGACGAGGAGAAGGCGGCGATCGGCGAGGGTCACGGCCGGTTCATCGAGGCGCTGAAGGAGTCCGGCGAGATGATCACCACTCAGGCGCTCGTCGACCCGTCCCAGGCCGCCGTGGTGTCCGTGCGGGGCGGCCAGCCGGTCGTGACCGACGGACCCTTCCTGGAGGCCAAGGAGTACCTGGGCGGCTTCTACCTGATCGACTGCGAGAACAAGGAGCGGGCGATCGAGTTGGCCGCCCAGATCCCGGACGCCGCGATCGAGGGTCTGGGGATCGAGGTGCGCCAGGTGATGTTCGCTGACGGACAATTGGAGGCATGACGGTCCCACCCTTCGAGGACCTGCTGCGTGAGCTCACGCCGCAGGTCCTCGGCACGTTGGTACGCCGGTACGGCCAGTTCGAAGGATGTGAGGACGCCGTGCAGGAGGCCGTCCTCGCCGCCAGCGTGCAGTGGCCGGCCGAGGGGGTGCCGGACCACCCGCGCGGCTGGCTGCTGACCGTCGCGTCCCGGCGGCTCATCGACCAGATGCGCAGCGACCACGCGCGCCGCGAGCGGGAGTCGGCGACGGCCACCGAGGTGGTCCCCGAGGACGTACCGGACACCGACGACACGCTCGTCCTGCTGTTCCTGTGCTGCCATCCGACGCTGACCGCGGCCTCCCAGACCGCCCTGACGCTGCGGGCGGTCGGCGGCCTGACCACCGCCGAGATCGCCCGCGCGTTCCTGGTGCCGGAGGCCACGATGGCGGCCAGGATCAGCCGGGCCAAGCAGCGCATCAAGGCCGCCGGACGCTCGTTCACCCTGCCGGAGGGCGCGGAGCGCGAGGAGCGGCTACGGGTCGTCCTGCACGTGCTCTACCTGATCTTCAACGAGGGCTACACCGCCTCCTCGGGCGGCGAGTTGCACCGCGCCGACCTCGCGCGCGAGGCGATCCGGCTGACCAGGATGGTGCACGCGCAGCTTCCCGAGGACGGGGAGGTGACCGGGCTGCTCGCGCTGATGCTGCTGACCCACGCCCGCCGGGAGGCCCGTACGACGGCGGCCGGCGACCTGGTGCCGCTGGACGAGCAGGACCGCACCACATGGGACCGCGGGCTGATCGACGAGGGCACCGAACTGGTCAAGGCGTCGCTGGCCGGCCCGGCACTGGGGCCCTACCAGCTACAGGCGGCCATCGCCGCGACGCACGCCGACGCGGCCACCGCCGAGGAGACCGACTGGCCGCAGGTGCACGCCCTCTACCTGATCCTGGAACGGATCGCGCCCAACCCGATGGTCACCCTCAACCGGGCGATCGCGCTCGCCGAGATCGAGGGCCCGCAGGCCGGCCTGGCGCTGCTGGCCACACTCGACGATGACGAGCGGATGGCCGGGCACCACCGGCTGCTGTCCGTACGGGCGCACCTGCTGGAGCAGACCGGCGACCTGGCCGGGGCGTACGAGCACTACCGCCGCGCCGCGAAGGCCACCGCCAGCCTCGCCGAGCAGCGCTACCTGGAGTCCCGCGCCGGCCGGGTGAGAACCTAGTCCGCCTTGCGCGGCCAGGAGCTGGGCCTTCGACGTCCGTATGTGGGGCTTGTCACCCATCAGAGCACGCATTCCGCTTGCTGCTGGGCCCGGCGGCGGGACAGATCACATGTGGGAGAGCGGGCACTGAAGTCAACGGTGCCCCAACAAACAAAAATGAAGACACCTCACATCATCCCGATGGAAGAATCGTTCGACCGGCTTCTGCACGTCCTGGATGCGCCGCCGTCCACCACGAAGACCGGTCCGGACTACATCAACAGCCCGGAGAAGCGGAGATGGGACCTGGAGATCTGCGCAGCGTCCCGGCCGCTGTTCACGCGCCTGGTCGTCATCGGAGCGGGGACCATGCTCCTCTGGGACGGAAAGAATCCGTTCTTCACCCAAGAGCGGATCGGCAAGGACGGCAAGCCGTTCCCCCTCTGCAAGATGCGCACCATGAAGAGCGCGCGGGGCATGACCGCGAGCCTGGGGCCCAGTGACCCGCAGGCCGTTCCGCCCGGCCTGTTCCTGCGCAGGCGGCTCATCGATGAGCTGACGCAGTGGTGGAACGTCCGCCGGGGCCAGATGTCCTGGTGCAACGCGCGTCCGCTGGTGAGGGCCGAGATCTTCCACGATCCGGTGGCGCTTCGCGAAGACGGTCGCCAGCTCACCATGCAGCGCGTCTGCGGCAGGCGTCTGTTCGACCGGTGGTGGCCGGCCTACACGCTCGGCAGGCCGGGGCTCGCCAGCACGTTCAAGAGCGAGCTGTTCGTGCCCGGGACGGAGGAGTACATGATCGCGCGTGCCCACGCGAACATCGAGCAGGCGGACACCGCGAGCCCGGAGCAGGACCGGGACCTCATGCTGGCGATGGCGTACAGGACCCTCTCGGCCATGAAGGAGGGCTTCGTGTAAGCCAACGCACGACCGATCAACTAAGAGGGCGCGGCCATCGGCCGCGCCCTCTGCGTTGTTCGAGGAGGGCCGTCAGTGTTGATCATCCCCTTCCGGAGCGTCGAGCCAGACCAGCGTGACCGTCCGCGTACGGGAGAGGAGGCGCCGGGCCATTTCGGCGTCCTCGAACTGCCCGAACCAGCCTCCGGAGTCGCGGCAGAGCAGGGCGTCGCCGTGTCGGAGCTGGATGCCCCAGCACAGGATTCCCCCGTCGTCCTGCTCGGCGTCGACCCAGCACAGCGCGAAGCGCCGGGGAGCCTCTTCGGCGGCGAGCTCCGCCACCTCCTGCTCAAGGCCGGTGAATGTGAAAATCTTCGCCATGTCGCACAGTCTGTCGTTGCATACTTACGCGGAGTAGCCATTTGCGTCCATGGTGAAGCCGCCGTGAGAGCGGTGCCCCCGGCGGCGGACGGCGTCGTACGAGGTGAGGAGCCCCGCAGTGACATCGAAGACATCCGGCAAGCCGGCCACGGCCACCGTCTCCGGCCTCACGGCGCTCGCCTACTGGGGGGACGAGCTGCGCTTCTACCGCGAACAGGCCGGTCTCACCCAGGAACGGCTGGGCCGCACGATCCACATCTCCCCGTCCATGGTCGCGATGGTCGAGACGGGCAGGCGCGCACCCCGCATCGAGTTCATCAAGGCCTGCGACCAGGTCCTGAACACCAACGGCGCCCTCGCCCGCCTCTGGAAGCGGATCATCAAGCACTCCTACCTGGAGTGGTTCCGCCCCTTCGTCGAAGTCGAGTCCGAGGCCACCGAGATGCTCGAGTACGAGCCCCAAGCCGTCCCGGGCCTCCTCCAGACCGAGGAGTACGCACGGGCTCAGATACGAACGGGCCGGATCCGAGACAACGACGAGGAGATCGAACGCCACGTCGCCGCCCGCATGAGCCGCCAGGAGATCCTCACCCGAAAGAATCCACCGTTCCTGTGGGTCATCCTCGACGAGGCCGTGCTCCGCCGCCCGGTCGGCGGAGTCGAGGTGATGCGGGACCAATTCGCACGGCTGGTGGATGTTTCACAATCCGCGCACGTCATGCTCCAGGTCCTGCCGTTCGCGGCCGGCGCGCACGGAGGGATGAGCGGTCCGATGACCTTGTTCACTCTCCCCGACGAGACGATGCTCGTCTACGCTGAGGCATTCGGGGGCGGGCAGATCATCGGGCTCCCGGAGGAGGTCGCGAACTGCCGCCTACGGCTCGACCTGATGCGTGCCTGCGCGCTCCCGCCGGACGACTCCGTCCGGATGATCATTGACCTGATCGGAGAGTGATGAGCGGCGAGGTCCGGTGGCGTAAGAGCAGTCGGAGCAGCGACCAGGGCGGCCAGTGCGTCGAGGTCGCTCAGTGGAGTAAGAGCAGCCGCAGCAGCGACCAGGGCGGTAACTGTGTGGAGGTCGCACGGTTGAGCGCCGAGGTCAGCAAGAAGTAACGAGTCGTCGGGCGTTATGGTGCGCTGGTGATCGACGAACAGGGCCTCCGCCTGGGGGAGGAGGCCGCGCACCGGTTGGCGCGGCTGGGCTGGTGCGAGATCGAGCCTGGCCTGAGCGACGCGGAGTTCGCTCGCATCGAAGGCGAGTACGGGTTCGAGTTCGCGGACGACCACCGGGCCTTCCTCGCGGCGGGGCTGCCGGTCAGCCACCCGCCGGAAGAGGGCCAGACATGGGACAAGCCCTGGCCGGAGTGGCGCAACGGCGACCCTGACCGACTGCGGGAACACCTCGACTGGCCGATCGACTACCTCTTGAGCGATGTTCGGCGCGGCCACTGGCGGCACGACTGGGGGGAGCGGCCGGGCGTCCCCGAGGAGGCGGTGGAGTCGGCGCGGCGGAAGCTGGCGCAGGTGCCCAGGATGGTTCCGGTCTACGCACACCGGTTCCTGCCGGCCGGGCGCGGCTCCTTCGGACATCCGGTGCTCTCGATGCGCGGCTCGGACACCATCTACTACGGGGCCGACCTGGTCGACTACATCGGCCAGGAGTTCGAACCCGAGACGTCGCACCTTGACCGGATGGTCGAGCGGCAGCCGCGTGCGACGGTCCCGTTCTGGCGGGACTACCTTTCCAACGTCGCGGACCCGTCCTGAGCGGATGTGTCGGTCGTCGCCGTTGACGTAGCGGGCCGGGCCGGGGGAAGGGACGTACGGAAGGCTCGGCAAGACGGCGCGGCTGCCGGGCGCCAATGGGGCGAGGCGCGCTGATCCGGGCAGCGGCCGGGCCGTTCGCCGAGACTTCCGCACGGGCGCGGCACACGATCGCGGCGTCGTTCGGGTCCGCCGTGAGAGGTCAGACGCCTCGTCGCCTGCGTGGGGCGATGGTGTAGCTGAAGGAGATCACGAAGTCGATCGCGAGCACGAGTCCCCAGGGAGCCATCACCGACCAGGGCTTCAGGGCGCGGTGGACGTCACCGACGAGCAGCGTGAAGACGCCCAGTACGGCCGCCGCCACGATGTAGGCGAGAAGGTGGCGAAGCCATTGGCCGCGTTCGTAGGCGGCGTGGGCGTGCCCGGTCCTGGGCGCCTTCACGGGGGCGGGGCCGCCTGCGAAGCGATGGGCGAAGCGCTGGTCGGCCCAGCGGATCATTTGATGGCCGAAGGCGAGCGAGACGCCGATGTAGATCGCGGCCAGGCCGTGCGCGGGTGAGGCGGGCGCGCCGCTACGGAGGTCGACGACCGAGGCCGCGAGCAGTACGACGTCGACCATTGGGACACTGACCAGCAGGACGTTGCTGAGCCGCCGGGCGCGAAGGAGATAGCGGGTCGCGAGCCCGGTCACCAGCAGCACCCAGAACCCGGCCTCGCATCCGACGATCAGGAAGATCACAACACCCTCGCTTTTTCGCACGGTCGTATGAAAAACAAAATAACACGACCGTGCGATAATGACGGCATGCCGAAGATCGTGGACCACGAGGCGCGCCGGATGGAGCTCGCCGACGCCGTCGGCCGCGTCATCGCCAGGGACGGGGTGAACGAGGTCTCGATCCGCTCGGTCGCCGCCGAGGCCGGCTGGTCGTCAGGCACGCTGCGGCACTACTTCACCACCCGCGCCGAGCTCTTGGCCTTCGCCTGCGAGCAGGTGATACACCGGGTCGCGACCCGGATCACCGACATGCGGCACGGCGGCACCATCCAGCAGGCGGTCCGCGACACGCTGCTGGAGACCATGCCGGTCGACGCGCGGCGGCACGCCGAGGCCGCCGTCGCCTTCGCCTTCCTGGCCCTCGGCCTGAGCGATCCGCGCCTGGCCGAGGTCCAGCGCGCCCACTTCGATGGCATGTACGGGCTCTGTCTTCGGGTCATCGAGAGCCTGGACGCCGAGGGCCTCCTGGCCCCGCACATCGCCTCGGCCGAAGTTCTCGCCCGGCGCCTGCACGCCGTCGTCGATGGTCTGTCCATCCAGCGACTCGCCGGCCACCTGACCCCGGAGCTCATGGTCGCCCAACTCGACGCCTATCTGGCCGAGATCATCCTCGGCGCCGGCGAAGCCCGCTGACCCACCGAACGGGCGCCACGCGCCTATTCATAGATCATTTGTCGGGATCTCTCGGCCCGGCCCGGCCTGGTGCTGCTCGGGTCGGCTTGGACGGTTTGCGCAGGTCGGCGTCCTGGGCGATATAGCGCTCAATGTGCCTTGTGTTGTCGATTCGACTAGATTGGCGCCTAGGGGGCGGAACGTAACCATCGGGGAGTGACATGACGGAAACGGCCGCTCCACCCGGCCTGACCACCGGGACCTGGACCATCGATCCGGCCCACTCGGAGATCACCTTCAGCATCCGGCACCTCATGACGACGGTGCGCGGAAGCTTCACCGACTTCGGCGGCACGATCGAGATCGCCGACGACCCGTTCCTGTCCACCGCGACCGCCGAGATCGCCATCGCGTCCATCGACACGCGCAACGCCGAACGCGACGCTCACGTGCGGTCCTCGGAGATCATGGACGTGGAGCGTCATCCCACCATGACCTTCACGACGACCGGCGTGGCCTCGGCCCGTACCGGCCGTCGCGCGCGGCACCCGCGCTATGGCGTGGACGGCGAGCTGACGATCCGCGGCATGACCAATTCCGTACGGCTGCTCACCGAGTTCCACGGCACCGGCGTCGATCCGTGGGGCGGGATGCGCGCCGGGTTCACCGCCTCCACGCGCATCCTGCGCTCGGACTTCGGCATTCAGTTCAACGTCCCGCTCCAGGGAGACCGCCTGGTCCTCGGTGACGAGATCGACATCGGCCTGGAGATCCAGGCCGTTCTGGCCGACGGCTGAGTCGCCGGGCGCTACGGCGCACTGACGATCATTGAGCCCGTCCGAACGGGCTGCCGGAGGATGGTCCTGAGTTTGGCGGGCTCGGCTCGGCGGGGGTCACCGAGGTAGATCTCATGGTGGTGCCCGGACATCCGCAGGTCGTTGGCGGCGAGGTACTCGTTATGGAGCCTGGCGAGTACGGGTCCTTCGTCGTCGTACGGTCCGACGTGCAGGACCTGGGCGCTGGTGCCCTCCGTCAGAGTCTCGCGGCGGACCTGGGCGATCGTGGGGAGACCCTTCTTCGTCAGCGCGGCCTGCCTGGCCTCGTCGATGAGGTCGTCGGTGATCCATTCGGGCTGGCTGATGAGCATGCGCCAGTGCCAGGCGTCCTTGGCGCGGGTGATGAACACCTCCGGGCGGTCGGACCACCACAGCCCTTCGAGCGGCCCGACGACGAAGTCCCGGCCGAGGGCGTTCTTGCTGGTGAACTTGATCGTGTAGGCGACGGCGTACAGCGCCTCGACGGCGCGGGTGTAGTCGGCGCTGGTGTTGGGGTCGCCGTGACCGTCGACGGCGATGAATCGCTGCGCGGGCACGTCGACCAGCGCCCAGTCGGTGTTCCTCGGCGCGTAACACTGCTTGAGGTCTCGTTTGACGTCATAGCGGGTCATGGCCGGCTGCCTTCCTGGGCTTGTCGGGGGATCGTTCGCCGGTTTCGGCCGCCCGGTAGGCGGCCAGCCACTGCTGTTCGGCGGCCAGTTGGCCCAGCGCGTAGTCGAAGGTGGCACGGACGAAACCGGGCAGGTCGGGCTGGGCGTCGCGGGCCGCTTCGATGACGGCGATCTTCTCCGTCAGGGCCGCGGCACGCCTGTCGAGCGCGGCCCGGAGGCGCTCGGGCGGAATGACCGGTTGGTTGGCCAGGCCGACCAGGACCGGCGGGAACACCGGCTGGAGTTCGGCCAGCGCCGCCTCGGCCGACCGTGCGCACGCCCGGCGCCCTTCGGCCGTCGGTCCGTACACCCGGCGGGCCTTTCCCCGGGCGGCTCGTGCCGTGTCGACCTCGGTGATCAGGCCACGGTCGCGAAGCCGGGTCAGCAGGTAGTAGATCGAGCTGAAGCCGATCTCGGTCCACTCGCGCATGCCGCGCGCGCTGATGACCTCGTTCAGTTCGTAGCCGTGTCTCGGCTTCTCCACGAGCAGGCCGAGCAGGGTCAGCTCGGCGGGCGTCAGGTCGGCGACCACACTTTTATCCTAGTACTAGGATAATCGGCCTCGCGCCGGCCGCGGGCTCTCAGGCCAGGTGATCACTTCTCGTCCGGGCGTGGTCCGGGACGAGCGGAGCGGTCCGCGGCCGACACCGCCACGCCGAGGCGGAGGTCAGGCGGTGAAGTGCCGTACCAGCGCGGGGGCCAGGACGTCCGCCTTCACCATGTGGGTCTGGCCCGGCAGGGTCCGGTGGGTCGAGCCGGGGACGGCGGCGGCGAGGGCGGCGTTGGCGTTGCGCATCCAGGCCGGGCTCTTGCCGCCGTCGATCACGGCCGTCGGCACGGTGACCGACGCCCAGCGGCCGGAGGGCAGCGGGCGGCCCTTCATGAACTCGTCCACGAACGAGGCGTCGTACGGCAGCGTGTGAGCGACCTTCTTCAGCTTCGACCAGCCCGGCATGACGCGCATCAAAGCCACCATGGCGGCCGGCATCCCCACGACGCGCATGAAGCGCCGGACCGCGTCGCCGGGTCTGCCCGTGGCGAGGGCCCGCTCCAGGCCGGCCACGTAGTCGTCCGGCACGGGCGTCCTGCTGTCGTCGACGATGAACGGCGCCTCGTACAGGGCGAGCCGGCTGATCGGCAGGCCGCGGCGGGCGGCCTCCAGCGCCAGGGCGGCGCCGGACGAGACGCCGCACACGAGCGCGGAACCACCCGCCTCCTCGATCAGGGCCGCCAGGTCCTCGACCTCACGCGCCGGGTCGTAGGAGGAGGCGTCACCGCTCTGGCCGCGGCCGCGCCGGTCGTAGGTGTAGACGGTGAACCGGCTCTTCAGCTCCTCGGCGAGCTTGCCCATGGGGCCGAACTCCCGGAAGCACAGGGCACCGTCGACCAGGATCACGGCGGGCCCCCGCCCGGCCCGGGTGAAGGCGATCGGCGTGCCGTCCGCCGAGCGGACGGTCGAGGCCGTGGTGGCGATGGCGGTCGAGGCGGTCATGTCGTGCTCCTTCGGGGTCCGTCTTCGCGCTTTCACTGACGCGTCGAACGGCCCGGCGCTGGATCGACATCCGCCCGCGACGAACTTGAAGATTTTTCGACGGCGGTTACGCGGGCTGCCCGTTGACCTCCAGGGTGACGCCCGGGCGCTCGGCCCAGAAGGCGAGCAGGCCCGCGATCCGCTCGACCCTCGGGAACGGCTCGGGGTAGGACCACACCACGTCCTCGGCCGTGCCGTCGTCCGTCCGCACCGACCAGTAGACGGCGTCCCCCTTGAACGGGCAGTGCGACGTCGTCGACGACGGCCTGAGCAGCTCCATGTTCACGTCCTCCGGCGGCAGGTAGTACCGCGCGGGGCAGCCGGTCTCGGTCAGCACCACGGGCCGCGAGGAGGTGGCCACGACGGTGTCCTTGATCCGCACCACGACCTGGTCCGACGCGGGTGTGACGTCGATGTCATGTCCTTTGGCGTTCATGACACGATCCCATCAGACATCTCCGGCCGCGGTCCAGGCCGCACCGTTTCGCTCAGCGGGTGCCGGAGTACAGCTCGACGCGCAGGTCGTCGCCCTCGTGCAGGACGTACGTGGCGCTGATCTTGTCGGTCCACTCGACGGGCAGCAGGTAGTAGCGGTCGCCACGCGCGATCAGTACCCGCAGGCCGCTGTAGCGGTACCCGAAGACGGCGCCCTTCGGTAATCGCTCGACCTGGACACCCGGCCCCGCCAGGGCCAGGGGGCGGGCGCTGTAGACGACGGCCGCCGTACGGCTCTGCAGCTCGCGGGCCGTCTGCCGCCCCGCCTCGGCGCCTCGGGCGCTCGCGTACAGCGAGGCCATCCACAATCCGCACAGCGTCGTGATGATCAGTGCGAGCGAGTAGGCGTACCGGCCGTCCGCCGAACCGCGTGCGGACCACGCGAGCATCAGCGGGCCGGCGCCGAGGAGGGCGAGCACCGGGTACGTCGGCACGCTGACGCTGCCGGCGACCAGGTACCCGAGGACGCCGGCGGCGGTCGCGACGACACCGATCCGGCGTAGCGCGTTCCGGTCGGCCCGGCCCGGCGCCCGGACGAGACCGGCGTTCATCGCCAGCAGGACGCCGGCTCCGAAGGCGATGACGGCCGGGGAGAAGATGTGCAGCCCGCGCAGGACGTACTCGGTGAAGCCGATGTCCACGTCGAGCGCTCGCACGTTGAAGTGCCCGAGCCAGGCGTCCGTGTAGGCCCATCCCATGTAGAACATCACCGCCCCGACCACGGCGGCGTTCGTCGACAGGAAACCGACCATTCCCCGGGCGCTGTGGGGTGGGGGTTCCCGCTCGTCCGCGCTCACGGCTGAGGGCTGGAGTCAGGGACCGGCGAGGGGGACGGGCGAGGCGGCGCGGGGGAGTACCAGGGTGTCTCCTCGGGTGGGGTGGAGGCCGTCGGCCAGCCCGAGATGCCCTTGGACGACGTACGGACCGAGGCCGTAGGCGGGCAGTACGGGGGAACGGGATCGCCGCCCTGCGGGCTTCGGCAGCCCACGGGCAGCGTCAGGGAACCGCTGCCCGGCGCGCTCGGCGCCGGCCGGCTCGCCGACGAGGAGGTCGACGACGAGGTGGACGAGGAGCTCGACGACGTGCCCGGCGACGAACCGTGCTTACACGCCGCGAGGACCATGGCGGCACCGGCGATGCTTAACAACGTTGACAGGCTCACCTGGAGAATCTTCGACGGTGACATGCGCGGAACACCCCTCCGGACCGGTTGCGCTCAGGATCGATCCGGCCACTGGGCGTGTCAACGGCTGCCAGGTCTCGATGCGGCCACGCCCGTGCACCAGCCGGCAGGGGTTGCGCGAACACACGGATCCCTGGCAACTGACGGTTGCGGCCGTCTGACACGAAGGGACTGTTCCAGCCGCCCACCTAAAGCGGCAGGACACAAAGGAGATCCGCCATGACGCAACGGGACACGGGAATGTCGCCCGACAAGGCGCTGAACATCGTCTTCAACGCCGAGAACTCCCTGGCCGGGCCGGGCGAACCCGTCGACAGGGGCTACACGGATGGAGAGCTCGCGGAAGCGCGACGCATCGTCTACGGCGAGGAGGAGTCCTCGTCCTCGTGAGGGCTCATCCCGGAGTTCGGGAGGCGGTGACATCCGCCCGCCTCTGACGAAGTGACCGGCCTCCGCTCCACGCGAGCGGAGGCCGGTTCTCGTCGCAGGAGCGTCCGTCGGCTTCGCCGCGATGAGTGGTCCGGGCCCGCGTCGATGGCGAGCCTTTACATATCGGTGGTCTGGCGGTTAAGGCAGATCTATCCGGAAGGTCGTTTATCGATCGTGAGTGCGGAGATGGGTTCAGCATAAACGCCCATTACAGGCGAAATCGGAGGGATCCGGGAGGCTGTCATGAGTCGTTACCTGCCATACAGCTCCACCGGTCCGGCGCCCCGTTTCGGCGGCGTACGCGGCTGGCAGCAGGACATTCTTCGCGGCGAGTCCTGACTCAGTGAGGCGAGGTACTGCGGTGTCACCGCAGTACCTCCGCTCATGTCAGGCGGGGTGATCCGGCGGAGGGAGCCGTTCGTGACGCGATCGTTCTACCCTGTCGCCCGGCGCGACGCCCTCGTGGAGGACCTGTTCGGGATCCCGGTCGCCGATCCCTACCGCTGGCTGGAGGACGGCCGCCACGCGGACGTACGGACCTGGGCCGCGGCTCAGGACCGCCTCTTCCGCGCGTGCCGCGTCCGGTGGAACCAGCGGCGATCGTGGGCGGCGCTGGTGGACGAGGTGTCCTCCTTCGGCGTGTCGGACTCGCCGATGGTGCGCGGTCAGGCCAGGTTCTTCGCCGAGCAGCGGCCGGGCGACGAGCAACGGCGCCTGCTCGTGGTCGACGCCGACGGGAACAGGCGGGTGCTGCTCGACCCGGTGCGGATCGACCCGTCCGGCCACACCGGGCTGTACGCCTGGTGGCCCTCGCGCGAGGGCGAACGCGTGGCCGTCCAACTGGAGGTCGGCGCACAGCCCGGCAACGAGATCACGGTGCTGGACGCGCGGACCGGCGAGACCGTGGACGGGCCGCTGCCCCGTACCCGCAACACCTCGCTCGCCTGGCTGCCGGGCGGGGACGCGTTCTACTACGTCAGCCGCGCTCCCGACGAGGAACTGGCCGACGGCGACACGCGGTTGCAGCGGCGGGTGCGCCTGCATCGGATCGGCACGTCCTGGCAGGCCGACACGGTCGTGTTCGGCGGCGACGACGCCCCGGACGACTATTACGGGCTCGCGGTCGGCGCCGACGGCCGGCACCTGGCGATCACCGCGCTGGCCGGGCCCGCCTCGCCCAACGACGTGTACGTGGCCGAACTCGCCGATCCGGCGGCCCCGTGTTTCACCAGGATCGTGGACCGGAACACCACACCCGCCCGAGTCCTGCCGAGGTTCCTCGCGGACGGCGACCTGCTGCTGGTCACCGACCACCAGGCCCCGTGCGGCCGGGTCTGCCGGGCGGACCCGCGCGATCCCGCCCCGGCCGCCTGGCGCACGCTGGTGCCCGAAGATCCCGAGGCCCCGCTCGACGAATGCCTGGTCCTCGACGACCCGGCACTGCCGCGTCCCCTCCTGCTGGTCGCACGCGCCCGCCACGGCGTCTCCACCGTGACCCTGCACGACCTGGCGAGCGGCCGGCCCCTGACCCGCCTGCCCCTTCCCGGCGCGGGCGTCGTGTCGTCGCTGCGCACGAACCTCCCGCACGGCCGCCACGCCTGGTTCGGCTACTGCGACCCGGCCACACCCCCGGCCGTCCACCGCTACGACGGCCTGAACGGGACGCTGGAACGGGAGACCGGCGCCACGACGGCCGGACCCGCCCCGGAGATCCTCAGCCGCAGCGTCCGCTACCCGGCCCGCGACGGCACCGAGGTCACGCTTTTCCTGTTCACCCCGGCCGGCGAGGACGAGGGCCCCCGGCCCGCCCTCCTGTACGGCTACGGCAGCTTCGGCATGCCGATGCGCCCGTGGTTCTTCCCCATGGCGGCCGCCTGGGTCGCCGCCGGCGGCACCTACGCGGTCGCCTGCGTACGCGGCGGCGGCGAAGGAGGCCGGCACTGGCACGAGGCCGGCCGCGGACCGTACAAGCGCCGCGCGATCAGCGACTTCAACGACGCCGCCGCCTGGCTCATCCGCACCGGCCGGACCACGCCGGGCCAGTTGGTGAGCTACGGCCAGTCCGGCGGGGGACTGCTGGTCACCGCCGCCGCCGTGCGGCGACCGGACCTGTACGCCGCCGTCATCGCGGCCGGGCCGCTGTGCGACATGGTGCGCTACGAGCGCTTCGGCCTGGGACGCACCTGGACCGAGGAGTTCGGCACCGCCTCCCGGCCCGACCAGCTGCGCTGGCTGCTCGGATACTCGCCGTACCACAACGTCACGCCCGGCACGCCCTATCCCGCGTTCCTCCTCGCGGGGGCGGTGACCGACCTGCAGACCGGAGAGGCGCACGTCACCAAGATGTGCGCGGCCCTCCAGCACGCCACCAGCGGGAACCGGCCGATCCTGATGCGCCGGGAACCCGACACCGCCCACGCGGCCTCTCCCGCGAGCAAGGAACGCGCCCTCACCGCGGACCTGCTGGCGTTCGCCGGGGAGTACACCGGCCTGTCACCGAAGAGACCGACCACCCGGCCGTACGAGGACACCGCCGACCCGGACTGACGACGTCCCGCCCGGCCGGGCCGGTCAGGGCTGGACCCGGAACGGGTCGTGCTCGGCCAGCAGCTTGTCCAGCCGGGCCTGGTCCACGCGACCGGTGATCGTGGCCGTCTCCTGCCGGTCCCGCACGCACTTGGCGAGCGTGAACGTCGAGGTCACCGCGTACAGGAACGCGAGCCCCAGGAACGCCCTGATCCATCCGCCGACCGGCAGGTAGGCGATGCCGATCGCGCAGGCCGTCAACGAGATCCCGAACGAGATGGCCGCCTGGATCAGGAACGCGGCCGTGGTGCTCGACTTGACCGTAGTGTTCATGCGCCCATCGTCGGCAGGCCCGACTTCACGCGCATGAGCACTAGTACTCAACAGGGCTCAGATCATGCCTCCGGCCGCGTTGATGGTCTGGCCGGTGATCCAGCGGCCGGCGTCGGAGGCGAGGAAGGCCACGATGTCGGCGATGTCGGCGGGTTCGCCCAGGCGGCCCAGCGGCGTACGGGCCTTGGCGTCCTCGATGACGTGCGGTGGGACGGTCTTGAGGACGTCGGTATGGGTCAGGCCGGGCAGGACGCTGTTGACCGTGACGGATCGGGAGCCCACCTCCCAGGCCAGGGTACGGGCGAGCTGATCACCTGCGGCCTTGCCGGCGGCGAGCAGCGCCATGCCCGGCAACGGTGAGACGGTCAGGGCGGAAGAGATCAATATGATCCGGCCGTGGTCGCGGATGCGCCTTGCGGCCTCGCGGAGGGCGACGAACGTGGCCCGGACGTTCGCGTCCACGTATCGGTCGAAGTCGTCGTCGGTGGCGTGGGACAGCGGCCCGGCGGTCGCCGTACTCGCGTTGTTCACCCACACGTCCACGTGGCCGTAGTGGCTCTCGGCCGTATCGAACAACTCCTTGACCGCTGCGGGCCGGGTGATATCGGTGCGAACAGGGATGGCCTGCCCGCCCGCGTCCTTTATCTGGGCCACGACCCGCGCGGCGATCTCCTGGTCTCGGGAGCCGATGACGACGCGCATTCCCGCTGCCGCGAGCCGCCCGCTGATCGCCTGCCCGATGCCACGCGAACCTCCAGTGACGACCGCCACGCGTTCCTCGGTACGCATGAAACCTCCAAATAGATGAGTATGCCGACAGTCGAGAGCATCGACCATTTTGGTCGAGGATGTCAACTGTCGGCGCACTAGACTGTCCGCATGGCCGCCGAACCCGATGACGAACTCGTCGAGACGCTGATCGGCCTCTTCAGGGAGATCGACGGTCTGTTCAGCACGGCGAGCCGCCGACTGGGCCTGACCCCCCAGCAGGCGCAACTGCTCTGCTTCACCCGGCACCTACGGCCGTCCTTCGGCGAACTCGCGACCCTGCTGCACTGCGACAAGACCAACGTCACCGGCCTGGTCGACCGGCTTCAGCGACGCGGCCTGCTCACCCGCCAGACCGACCCCCACGACCGCCGGGTCACCCGAGTCCACCTCACCAGCGAAGGCGAAGCGCTCACCGGCCGGTTCCAACAGGCGATCGACACCACGTTGAGCAGCCGCTTCAGCTCATGGCCCACCGCTCAACGCGATGAACTCCTCCACCTGCTCCGATCCGCCACCTCGGCGCTACGCGCCACGGATGCGTGACGACACGCCGCCCGCGCCGAGCGGTACGGCACGGGGGAGGAGCGCCCGGCACGGTCGGTAGCCGCGCAGCGCCGGGATCCGGAGCCACCGGTCGCCACGCGGCCGCGACCTCCATCTAGGTCTCCGGCCCGGAGGAGAGCGCCGCGACGACCGTGTCCGGCGCCGTGGCGATCAGCGGCGTCAGGTCGGGCGCGAGGTCCTCGATCCGGGTCTTGGACTCCTCCGCCCCGGCGTCGTCCCACAGCGCCTCCTCCGTGACGGGTTCCACCGTCACCCCGCCGGCCGGGGACACCCAGGGAACGGCGTCCGCGCCGTACCCGGCCACGTCCGCGGGCAGCGCCTCCTCGGGGTCTTCGGCGTCCTCGGCCCGTGCGGGGGCGAACACGTCCGGTGGCACGGGCCGGCCGCCGTCGACCTGCGCGAAAGGCCATGCGCCCTCGTGGCCGTCGGCGATCCGCCGCCGACCGCCCACGGGTCCGGCCGGCCGGCCCTGACGGCCCGCCCTGGGCCTGACCTGACCGGGGCTGCGGGCCGCCGGAGGCGGCTCACCGGGGGTCCTCGCGAAGGCGATGCCGAGCGGAGCCGCGCGCACCCGCTTCCCTCCCGGGCTGCCGGCGATCGTCGCGATGACGGAGTCCGAGGCCGTGCTGATCGCCGAGATGTCGCCGGACGTCACGTTGCCGACCCACACCTCCGTGCCGTCGGGCGTTATCGCCACCGTCGCCGGGATCCGGCCGACCGCGACCGTCCGCCGGATCCGCCGCGTCGCCGTGTCGATCACCGCCACGGCGTCGGCGTTCATCCGGCTGACGTAGGCCTTGGCGCCGTTCGGCATGACCGCCACGCCCCACGGCTGGTCCCCGACGGCGATCCGGCCGCGCACCCGACCGCTCGCCGCGTCGAACACCGCGACCGTATTCGCCCGGGGCTCCGTCACATACAGCGTCCGGCCGGTCGGGTCCACCGCGACGCCCTGCGGACCGGCCGAGTCGCGGATCCTGCGGACCACCTGGTCCTTCCGGGCGTCCAGCACCGCCACCCCGGAGTCGTACGTGACGTACGCCCGCGCCCCGTCCGCCGCGAACACGACCTGGCGCGGCGCCGTCCCGACCCGTACGGACCGCGTGACCGTGTCGGACCGGCTGTTGATCACCGCGACCGTGTCCGAACCACCCTTCCCGGTGTCCCCGCCGGTGACCGCCGCGTACACCTTCGTCCCGTCCGGGGAGATCGCGACGCTCCTGGGGAACGGGCCGACGCGCACCCGGCGTCCGGCGCCGGTCGCCGGGTCGACGACCAGCACGTCGAACTGGCCGGTGTCGGCGACGTACACCTTCACGCCGTCCGGGGTCGCCGCGACGCCCTGCGCGGAGTCGGTGAGGATGTCGTTCGCCACGATCCGGTGGGCCGCGACGTCGACGGTGGCCACGGTGTATCCGCCGGTCAGCGTCACATAGGCGATGTACGGGCCGGTCGCCCGCCGCGCCTGCGGCCGCTCGCCCGGCGCCTCCCACTCCAGGTCGCCGGGCGCGCTGTTGCTGGGGCTGGGCCGCGGCCGGGGACCCTGCGCCGCCGAGCCCGCGGGGACGGCGAGGACGACCAGGCCCGCGACGCCGCCCGCCGCCAGGAGGAGACGCCGCCGTGAGATGCGCTTTCGCACGTGTGGATCCCTTCCGGCCCGCCGCGGCTCAGCCCCGAGGCCGAGGGCGGGGGCCCTTCTCCTGGTGCGGCAGGGTCTGCGCGGCACCGGGGAACTCCGGAGTCGGCAACCGGTCGACGGCGTCCGCCGCCTGCGCCAGTTCCTGCTTCGTCGGGGGCAGCCGCGGCGGCCGGCCGCGCACCGCCACCCCGAGCGCGGACGTCAGATCGCCGAACGCCCGCCGTCGCCAGGCGCTCAGATTCGGCGCCGGAACCCCCGTCAGCCGTTCCAGCAGCCGGAGCGTCGAGGTGTGGTCGAACGGTTCACGGGCCACCCAGCCGCCCTGCGTCCACGGGGACACGAGGATGCACGGCACGCGGAAGCCGGCCCCGATCGGCAGGTCCGCGACGAACTCGTCCGCGGTCCCCGGCGGAGGGACCGGGGGCGGGACGTGGTCGAACAGCCCGTCGTTCTCGTCGTAGTTGAGGACGAACAACGTCTTGGCCCACACGGCGGGGTTGGACGCGATCGCGTCGATCTTCCTCGCCACATAGTCGGCGCCGGCCGCCGGGGTGTAGTCCGGATGTTCGGACTGGTAACTCGTCGGGATGATCCAGGACACGGTCGGCAACCGGTCGTGTGCCGCGTCGAATTCGAACTGGTCCGCGGCGTACGTACGAAGGCCGTTACGGTACAGCGCCGAGTCGACCGGGGCGTCCTGGAACGACTCGAACCGTTCGAGCACGTTACAGCCGTAATTGTCGACCTCCTGGTAGACCCGCCAGTCGACCCCGGCCTCGGTCAACGCCTCCGGATAGGTCTTCCACCGGCACGGAACCGGAATCCGGTTGCCGGTGACGGGCCCGCCCTGCTCGCCGCCCGGATCGATGGTGCCGCTCATCAGATAGAGCCGGTTCGGCCAGGTCGGCCCCAGCACCGAGCAGAAATAGCTGTCGCAGATCGTAAAAGACTCGGCCAGGGCGAATTGGAACGGAATGTCCGCTCGGGTGTAGTGGCCCATCACGTACGGCGCGTTCACCCCGTCGGCCGCCCGGTGCGCCGGCAGCCAGTTGTCCATCCTGCCGTCGTTCCACGCCTGGTGCTGGACCTTCCAGGCGTGGTTGGTCGACGGGATGGCCTGCGCGTTCGTCGTGCGCGTGTCCAGGTGGAACGGCAGCAGATAGCCCGCCGGATTCTCCGGATCCGGCTGGTGGAAGACCGACCGGCCGGTGCTCAGCGTGATCGCCGCCGGGTCGGAGAAACCCCGCACCCCGGGAAGAGTTCCGAAATAATGATCGAACGAGCGATTCTCCTGCATCAGGACGACGACGTGCTTGATGTCGCCGAGCCGGCCCTTTCCCGGTGGCGGCGCGTCCGCCATCGCCCGCCGCAGGTTCGGAGGCAGGAACTCCGCGGCGAACGCCGCCGCGGCCAGCGCTCCCGCCGAACTGAACAGGCGGCGGCGGGTGAGTTCCGGCATATGTACGCTCCCGTCGAATCCAGACCACGAAAACACCCCATAGAAAATGGCTCATCCATGGGGCCGGATGCAACGCGAACGTATGAACGACGTTCGATGATCGGGTGACGGAAGCGTTGATTCGGACAACTAGCCTGACTCGTTGTTTCCACAATTTGTGGCGAGAAAGGGCTATTGTCGGGCCGTCGATGATCGACCCCGCTCGGCGGGGGAGGCGGCCACAGGCCGGGCACGGCGCCGGCGGCACCGATCCACCGCCCGGACGAACGCTCTGTTCCGAACGTCACACCGGAACGTGAATATCGGCTCCGATGCCGGGCAGGGCTCTTGGCGAACGGCCTCAAGCATCATTCTGGAAGGTACCGACCCATGAGCACCAACCTTCACGGCAAGACGATCGCCTTCCTCGTCGCCCCCGACGGGATCGAGCAGGTCGAGCTGACCGAGCCCTGGAAGGCCGTCGAGCAGGCCGGTGGCACGCCACGGCTCGTCTCCACCGGCAGCGGCCGGGTCCAGGCCCGCGACCACCTCGAGAAGGCCGACACCTTCCCCGTGGACGCCACCGTCGACGAGGTCTCGGCCGACGACTTCGACGCGCTCGTCCTCCCCGGAGGCGTCGCCAACCCCGACTTCCTGCGCACCGAGCCGAAGGCCGTCGCCTTCGCCAAGGGATTCTTCGACAGCGCCAAGCCGGTGGCGGCGATCTGCCACGCGCCCTGGACCCTCGTCGAGGCCGGCGTCGTACGCGGCCGCACCCTGACGTCCTGGCCCAGCCTGCGGACCGACATCCGCAACGCGGGCGGCACCTGGGTCGACCAGGAGGTCACGCGCTGCACCGCCGGCTCCAACACCCTCATCACCAGCCGCAAGCCCGACGACCTCAAGGCCTTCTGCCAGGAGCTCGTCGAGACGTTCGCGGCCTGAGCCGCCGGCCCGGCCGGCCGGCACCTGACGTGCCGGCCGTCCGCCCCGGCATCCGCCCGCCCGGTCGCGGGGCGGGCGGCCGCTCCCGGTGAGGCATGGTCTCCGGCGCGGTCGGCTCCGGCGGCGCCGGAGGCGCCCCGCCGGACGTACGCGCCCGCGGCCGCCCGAGCGGCCGGACGAGCGCGCGGCCGCCCGTACCGCGAAACCGGGCAAGCCCGACTTTGGGATCCGGCTGCCTGTTCGTCGCGACGCGGCATACCCTCACATTTGGACCAAGGGGCCCGTGTCGACCCCTTCGGTCTAGACCAATACGTGAACACTGGGCGACGCCGACCTGCATGAATACGCGTACCGCCCAGTAACTACCTAGGGTTGTAGCGTGAGTCGCCGAGCAAAGATCGTCAGCACGATAGGTCCCGCCTGTTCCAGCCAGGAGCGCATCAACGCCCTCGTGGAGGCCGGGATCGACGTCGCCCGGCTCAACATGAGCCACGGCACCCAGCAGCAGCACGCGGAGGTCTATCGATATCTCCGCGAAGCCTCCAACGTCACCGGGCACGGTGTCGGCATCCTCGCCGACCTCCAGGGACCCAAGATCAGGCTCGGCCGGTTCGCCGACGGCCCGGTCCGCCTGACCCTGGGCGACGAGTTCACCATCACCACCGAGGACGTCCCCGGCGACCGCAGCATGGTCTCCACGACGTACGGCGGGCTCCCCGGCGACGTCAACGCCGGTGACACCGTCCTCATCGACGACGGCCGCGTCGTCCTCAACGTCACCGCCGTCGACGGCCCCCGCGTCCGCACCCGCGTCCTCGTCGGCGGCATGGTCTCCGACCACAAGGGCCTCAACCTCCCCGGCGTCGCCGTCAGCGTCCCCGCCCTCACCGAGAAGGACGAGGACGACCTGCGCTTCGCCCTCCACCTCGGCGTCGACATGGTCGCCCTGTCCTTCGTCCGCAGCCCCGACGACGCCACGACCGCCCGCCGCATCATGGAAGAGGAGGGACGCACCGTCCCCCTCCTCGCTAAGATCGAGAAGCCGCAGGCCGTCGACCGCCTCGAGGACATCGTCGAAGCCTTCGACGGCATCATGGTCGCCCGCGGCGACCTCGGCGTCGAGCTCCCGCTCGAGCAGGTCCCCATCGTCCAGAAACGCGCCATCGAGCTCACCCGCGAGAAGGCCCGCCCGGTCATCGTCGCGACGCAGATGCTCGAATCCATGATCAGCGCGCCCCGCCCCACCCGCGCCGAGACCTCCGACGTCGCCAACGCCGTCTTCGAAGGCGCCGACGCCGTCATGCTCTCCGGCGAGACCAGCGTCGGCGACTACCCCATCGAGTCCGTCCAGACCATGGGCCGAATCGTCTGCGCCGCCGAGGAGCACACCCTCCGCGCCACCCACTCCCTCGACCGCGTCCCCGAGACGGTCGGCGGGGCCATCGCCCGCGCCGCCGCCGAGGTCGGCGCCACCGTCGGAGCCAAGGCCCTCGTCGCCTTCACCATGACCGGTGAGACCGCGCGCCGCCTGTCCCGCTACCGCTCGCCGATCCCCCTCCTGGCCTTCACCGCCCGCCCCGAGACCCGCAGCCAGCTGGCCCTCGTCTGGGGCGTCGAGACCTTCATCGTCCCCGAGGTGTTCCACACCGACGAGATGGTCCGCCAGGTCGAGGCCGCGCTCCTCGAGATCGGCCGCCTCCAGAAGGGCGACCGCGTCGTCATCGTCGCCGGCTCGCCCCCCGGCATCCCCGGCTCCACCAACGCGCTGCGCGTCCACCGCCTCGGCGACGCCATCGCCATGCCGCCGGTCTCCTGACGCGGCCGGACCACGGTCCGGTGCGGGACCATCGTCGTGCCAGGCGATGGCCCCGCAGAGGCCGGGGACGAGCGCCACGCCCGTGAGAAGACGGTCATGACCATGCCCTTGGTCACCTTCTTCGCTCTCTTCGGGTGGGGCATGCTGCTCCGCCGTAAGGTCGGGGAACGGCTGTGGCGCTCATTGCTCCGGATCGGCGGGACCGGCAGTCCCTCGGCCGCCCTGCTGGCCGCCGGAGTACAACTCGCAGCCATGGCCGGCTACGCCACCGCCCTCGCCATCGGCCTGGCACTCGTGGACGCGACCGGGAGCCGCTGGCCGGCCGTCCTCGTCACCGGACTCGCCGGCCTGGTGCACATCCCCGTCGCCGCCGGTGCGCTACCCGACCGGCGCGAGCCTTACGCCGACGCCCGACGCATCCTCAGGGCCGCCGGCGCCACTCCGGCACAGGCACGCGCGGCGACCCGGACGGCAGGCCCGTTCGCGTTCGTGGGCATGGGCCTCATCGTGGGCGGCCTCCTCGCCGCCTTCGACGCCTGACCACCTGCGACGCTCATCCGAGACGTGAAGACGTGCACCATCAAGGCGTACCGAACGCTCGGTAACCGCGATCCCGGAAAGGGCCAAAAGCTCCATACCGGCCCCACGGGCGGCCCTTCGCCGAGCATTCGGTACGACCTGGTGAGCGTCACTCGTTCGGTGAGAGCTCGCTGAATATTGGAGTGCTGCGCAGGCAGGGGCGTGTCTAAGGTGACGGCGTGGACGCGGCTGACTTCTACACGGGCATCGTCGCGGAGCTCTACGGGCCGCTGAAGTCCTTCTCTCAAGATCCCGAACCCTATGCGGCCTTCATCGAGCGAACCGGCAAGCCGGCGCTCGAGCTGGGCTGCGGAGATGGCGATCCCCTGCTCCAGTTGCGCGCACGCGGTTTGGAGGTCGAGGGCGTCGACTCCTCCGCTGACATGCTGGAACGCCTCCGCCGCCGGGCACACGAGCAAGGGATCAGCGCCACCGTCTTTTGCCAGCGCATGGAGGCGCTGAATCTGCCCCGTCGCTATCGCGCGATCTTCCTGGCCGGACCGACCTTCACCCTGCTCCCCGACGACGACGCCGCGCTGGCGTGCCTGAACAGCATCCGCGCTCACCTGGCCGAGGACGGCGCCACCCTCATACCCCTGTTCGTCCCGCCCCCGACCCCGGCCGAGCAGATCGGTCAGGTGCGCACGGCGACCGCACCTGACGGCGCCGAGCTTCAGGTGTCCGTCGTGGCTGAGCAACGGGACGAGGCCGCGCGAACGCAGACGACGCTGCTGCGCTATGAACGCCGTCACGGCCGGGATCACTTCGTCGATGAGCGCCCGTGGGTGCTGCATTGGTATACGCGCTCCGGTTTCCAGGCCCTGGCCGCAGCTGCCGGCCTAACCGTGACCGCGGTCACCGACGCTCACGGCAATCCAGCCCCTGCCGCCGCCACAGACGTGCACTTCCGCCTCCGGACTGGGCCAGATCTCGGTGGTCACCGAGAGCGCTGAGGATCGACAAGAGGGGGCAATAACGCCCGCCGAGGGTGGGTCGCATCTCGTGCTTGACTCTGTTGCGCTCCCGCTCTTGAGAGGGCGCGAGGGGTCAGCCGTCGGCGTGTTCGCGAGCGCGGGTCTGGGCGAGTCGGTAGGAGTCGGTGCCGGTTTCGATAATGGTGCCGCCGAAGATGAGGCGGTCGACGATGGCGGCGCAGAGACGCGGCGACCCGCGCTCGCGGAACGGCTTCGTCGCCCCCGTACAACGGAATTCGGCCGGAGCTTGGTACGCGTCTCGGCGCGCGGCATCCTGGAATCATGAGCGAAGACCGGAAGGCCCCCTCCCGGGACGTGTCCACGCCCCGCTGGCGCTCCCTGCCCGCGCGCCCCCGCCCCGAGGACCTCCAGGCCGAACACCGCGACCCCGCCGTCCCCGGCTCGATCCTGGCGGCCCCGGACGCCCAGCAGGAGTTCCTGATCCGCCACGCGAACTGATCAGTACTTCGGTCCCACGAACTCATCCAACCGCGCCACCGCCTCCCTCCGCGCCACCGAGATCGTCTTCCGATTCGACTGCTTCCACGCAATCCCGAGCCGATCGAGGGAATCCGTGAAGAGCCGACGGATATCGGCCGATTCGTTGGTGAAGAAATAGCGCGGGTACTCGTACCATCGAGCACCGTCCTTTCCGGGGCGGCGTACGCGATTAAGCGAGCGACAGCCGTCCGAGTGGATCAGCCCGCGTACGAACGCCTCGGTGTACTCGACGATGATCTCGTTCTGCCACGGCTCCAGTCGGATCGTGCGAGTGTGTTTCATGCCTGGGCCATGTTGAGGGAACAGGCAGACCCAGTGCTTCGAATAGCTGTTGACCAGCGTGCAGCCGGTGCGCTGGAGACGACCCACCGAAGAATGGGGCATCACCGCCGCGACCGCTTCGGCGGCCGCGTCCATCAGGCCTGGCCAGTCGTCGCAACATGCGATGGTCAGCCGATGTACCTCTCGACGATGCCGAGCGATGTGCCCGTCACCGAGGTAGAGACCCAGTAAATAAGAGTAGGCCCGACGATCGAGGGATCGATCGTTACATAGTGGGCATGTTGCGCTGCGGTCGATATCTTGGTCGGTGCGTCGATTGCCGTACTTCCAGTGGCGGACAGCGCCGACGGAGACGCCGCACATCTCGGCCACCTTGCGGTCCGAGAATCCTTGCCTGGATAGAGCGAGTGCTTGATCGACTATTTCCCTGTCGTACATACGTCGCAGTGTTGCAGTGAGGTACGACAAAGCCGCCGTCCGTAACGGACGACGGCTTCTTAAGTGCCCCGGGTGGGATTCGAACCCACACTGTACGGGTTTTGAATCCGTCCTCTCGACCAATTGGAGTACCGGGGCATTTTTCGGACATTCAGGTTACTACCTGAAGCCTGCCGGGCCGACCGCACGGACCGCAGCGGGTACCAGGGTAGCGGGTCCGGGTACGCTCGTGCGCGTGACCGAGAGCGCGCGTCGTGTTGTGATCGCTGAGGATGAGGCCCTGATCAGGCTGGACCTCAAGGAGATGTTGGAAGAAGACGGCTATGAGGTCGTCGGCGAGGCGGGGGATGGCGAGACGGCCGTCCGGCTGACGACGGAGTTGCTCCCGGACCTCACGATCCTCGACGTGAAGATGCCGATCCTGGACGGGATCTCGGCGGCCGAGCGGATCGCCGCCGGGCGCCTCGCGCCGGTCGTCATCCTGACGGCGTTCTCCCAGCGGGAGCTGGTCGAGAGGGCGCGCGAGGCCGGAGCCATGGCCTACCTCGTGAAGCCTTTCACGAAGGCGGATCTGGTGCCCGCCATCGAGATGGCGGTGAGCCGCTTCCAGGAGATCAAGAGCCTCGAGGCCGAGGTGAGCTCGCTCGGGGAGCGGCTGGAGACGCGGAAGCTGGTCGACCGGGCCAAGGGGCTGCTGCAGAGCGCGCACGGATGGTCGGAGCCGGAGGCGTTCCGCTGGATCCAGAAGACGTCGATGGACCGCCGGCTGACGATGCGGGCGGTGGCGGAGGCGGTCATCGCGGGCGGCTCGGGAGAGACGTCTGGCGGACCGGCCGAATAGCAGGACGTCCTATGTCCGTTAACATCCCCGAAACGAAGTGATCTGCGCCACTACGTAGAGTAGCCGTCCGTAACCAAAACTGGACTTTTAGGGCACAGGCCAGTAACGAATCAGCAACACCATCGCTGGATCTCTACTGTTCGTAGCCGGTGCTCGGTGTACTACCCACCGAGCCCCCAGGAAACGTGCTGTTTCGCCCGCACCGAGTCCACGACCTGGGTGGTGATAAGTCCCTGATCCAGGGGATTCGGACGGAAGGAAGAGCTACCTTGCGGAGCAGATTGATTACGGTCGTCGGCGTGGTGGCGGCGAGCGCGACACTGGCGCTCGGCGCGTCCGCGTGCGGTGGCAACTCCAAGGGTGGTGGTGACAATGTCACCATCGGGTTCATGGGCGACCTGACCGGCGAGAACTCCGGCATCGTCATCCCGCCCAAGCAGGGCGCTCAGCTGGCCATCGACCAGTACAACGCGACCAACCCGAAGGTCAAGATCACCCTCAAGACCTACGACAGCCAGGGCAAGGGCGAGCAGGCCGTGCCGCTGGCCAAGCAGGCCATCACCAAGGACAAGATCGCCGGCCTCATCGGCCCGACCTTCTCCGGCGAGTCGGCGCAGGCCGACCCGGTCCTGGAGGAGGGCAAGCTGCCGAACATCTCCTCCTCGGCGACCAACGCCGCGCTGGCGACGCACGGCTGGAAGTACTGGCACCGCCTCATCGCCAACGACAACGTGCAGGGCGCGGGGATCGGCGAGTTCATCACCAACGGGCTGAAGGCCAAGAAGGTCTTCATCGTCCACGACAACTCCGAGTACGGTAAGCCGCTCGGCGAGACGGTCAAGGCGACGGTGGAGAAGGGCGGCGCCCAGACCTCCGTGGACCCGATCGACCCGAACGGTTCGGACTTCTCCGCGACCGTCAACAAGGTCAAGGCGTTCTCGCCGGACGCCATCTTCTTCGGCGGCTACTACGCGGCCGGCGGCAAGCTGATCAAGCAGCTGCGCGAGGGCGGCGTGAAGGCGCGCTTCCTGTCCGGTGACGGTTCACTGGACCAGGGCCTGGCCAAGGGCGCCGGCGGCACGAACGCCGAGGGCTCGGTCATCGGCTGCCCGTGCCTGATCGACCCGACGGGTACGGCGAGCGCGGCGAGCAAGAAGTTCGCCGCGGACTACAAGGCGAAGTTCAACGCCGACCCGGCGATCTACTCGGCCGAGGGCTACGACGCGGCCACCGCGTTCATCGAGGCGGTCAAGGCCGGCAACACCACGCCGGAGAAGATCAACGACTTCCTGACGAAGGTCGACAAGCCGGGCGTCTCGAAGCAGATCAAGTTCCAGAGCAACGGTGAGCCGACCGCGACGGACGTCTACGTCTACGAGGTCAAGGGCAACCAGCTCCCGCTGCTGGGCAGCGCCAAGAACGCGACGGTCAAGTAGTCCGCCTGCCATACGGCGGCCTTAGGACAGGCGCAGGGGCGGGAGCGACATGCTCCCGCCCTTGCGGCAAAGGCGACCACATTGAACAATCTTTTCAGTCAATTCTGGCCGTACACGATTGACGGCCTGTCGCTCGGCGCGATCTACGCGCTGGTGGCGCTCGGCTACACGATGGTCTACGGCGTCCTGCGACTCATCAACTTCGCGCACTCCGAAATCTTCATGATCGGAACGTTCGGCGTGCTCGGAGCCCTGCACCTGTTCGGGATGCCGTCGAACGTCGGCGGCTTCGCGCTGGTGGGGCTGGCCCTCGCGCTGGCGGTCGTCGGCGGTGTCGCCTCGGGTGGCAGCGCGGTGATCCTGGAGTACGTGGCGTACCGGCCCTTGCGGCGGAAAGGCGCGTCACGGCTCGCGGCGCTGATCTCGGCGATCGGCGCGTCGCTGTTCCTGCAGCAGCTCTTCGCGCGGCTCGTGATCCCGCAGGCGTTCGGCCTGCCGAAGGAGAAGGGCGCGCTGCCGGTTCAGGGGCACTTCGTGCACCGTGACGACGTGGTCCACATCGGCGGGTTCGAGTTGTCGAACGACCGGCTCATCGTGATCGTCGGCGCGGTCCTGATGATGATCCTGCTGGACGTGTTCGTGAACCGGACGAAGCTCGGCCGCGGTATCCGCGCGACGGCGCAGGATCCGGAGACGGCCGTGCTGATGGGCGTCAACATCGACCGGATCGTGACCGCGACGTTCGCACTGGGCGGCGCCATGGCGGGTGTGGCGGCGGCGCTGTACATGCTGCGGTTCGAGGAGACGAAGTTCGACGTCGGGTTCCTGCTGGGCATCAAGGCGTTCACGGCCGCGGTGCTGGGCGGTATCGGCAATCTCCGCGGCGCGCTGGTCGGTGGCATCGTCCTCGGCGTGATCGAGATGTACGGCTCGGCGATCTTCGGCTCGCAGTGGCACGACGTCGTGGCATTCAGCCTTCTGGTGCTTGTCCTCATGTTCCGTCCCACCGGCATTCTCGGTGAGTCTCTTCAGCAGGCGCGCGCATGAACGATTCGACCAACCGCAGCCCGCTCGCCCGTGCGCGGGACGGGTACACCTCTTTCTCCGATTCGCTCCGTGACCGGTGGGGGTCCGCTCCGCGCTGGGCGCGCTGGGTGGTCTACCTGCTGCTGATCGTGGTCGCGATCATCCTGCCGGCGGACGGCATCGGCAGCTTCATGTCGCCGTACACCGACTGGCCGACGTTGCTGTTCTTCCCGATCGGCGGGTACATCCTGCTGGCGATCGGCCTGAACGTCGTGGTGGGGCAGGCAGGTCTGCTCGACCTGGGGTACGTCGCGTTCTTCGCGATCGGCGGCTACGCGATGGCCATCTTCGGCACGAAGATGCACCTGAGCTTCTGGGAGATCCTGGTCGTCGGCGTACTGCTGTCGGCGGCGTCGGGCATCATCCTGGGCGCTCCGACGCTGCGGCTGCGCGGTGACTACCTGGCGATCGTGACCCTGGGCTTCGGGGAGATCGTCCGGATCGTGGCGCAGAACACCGACTACATCGGTGGCCCGAACGGCATCGGTGGCATCCCGCACCCGCCGACGTTGTCGGAGTGGACGATCCCGGACAACGGGTTCTTCGACGCGATCGGGATCGGCGGCGTGCAGCCGTTCAAGTACGGCGCGCTGGACGGCAAGCCGTACTACTACGTGATGCTGCTGGTGATCGTCTTGGCGATCATCTTCGTCAAGCGGCTGGAGAACAGCCGGGTGGGCCGGGCGTGGGCCTCGATCCGGGAGGACGAGGACGCGGCCGAGCTGATGGGCGTTCCGACGTTCAAGTTCAAGCTGGCGGCGTTCGCGATCGGCGCGGCGATCGGCGGCGCGGGCGGCGTGGTGTACGGGTCGCAGGCGGTGTCGATCATCCCGAACAACTTCCCGTTCATCCTGTCGGCGACGATCCTGGCGGCGGTGGTCCTGGGCGGCTCGGGGAACCTCCCCGGAGTCATGCTCGGGGCGTTCCTGGTGGCGTGGATCCCGGAGCGGATCCGTGGCCTTCAGGAGTACCGCGTGCTGGTGTTCGGCGGGGTCCTGGTCCTCTTGATGATCTTCCGGCCGGAGGGTCTGCTGCCGTCGCGGCGCCGTAAGGCGGAGCTCGCCGAGGGCGAGGGCGGCATGGGCGGCCTCGGTGCCGAGGTGGGCGGTCCGGTGACCGTCGCCGCTGGTGAGGTGGGCGAATGAGCGAGACGACAGCCGTTCCGGCGGAGAAGAGCACCGGAACGCCGGCGCTGGAGCTGCGTGAGATCACGATGCGCTTCGGCGGCGTCGTCGCGATCAACGGCCTGAACCTGACGATCAACGAGGGCGAGATCTTCGCGTTGATCGGGCCGAACGGCGCGGGCAAGACGACGGTGTTCAACGTCGTCACCGGCGTGTACCGGCCGACCGAGGGCCAGGTGGTCTTCGCGGGCTCCCGGATCGACGGCAAGAAGCGGTTCCAGGTGACGAAGCGCGGCGTGGCGCGCACGTTCCAGAACGTCCGGCTGTTCCACAACATGTCGGCGCTGGAGAACGTCATGGTGGGCGCGGATGCGCACCACCGGACCGGGCTGGCCGGGGCGGCGCTGGGGCTGCCGTGGCATCGCCGGGAGGAGCGCGACGGCCGGGCCAAGGCCCGGGAGCTCATGGAGTTCGTCGGGATCGCGCACCGGATGGAGGAGACGGCGAAGAACCTGCCGTACGGCGACCAGCGGCGGCTGGAGATCGCCCGTGCGCTGGCGACGGACCCGAAGCTGCTGCTGCTCGACGAGCCGGCCGCCGGGATGAACCCGACGGAGAAGGAGGAGCTGCAGGGGCTGATCCGCAGGATCCGGGACACCGGGCGGACGGTGCTGCTGATCGAGCACGACATGAGCCTGATCATGGGCATCAGCGACCGGATCGCCGTGCTGGACTTCGGCCAGAAGATCGCTGAGGGTCTGCCGGCCGAGATCCAGAACAACCAGCGGGTCATCGATGCGTACCTGGGGGTCCCCGCCGATGCTTCTTGAGATCGAGGACATCCACGTCCACTACGGCAAGATCGCGGCGCTCAAGGGCGTGTCCGTGGAGGTCGACGAGGGCGAGGTCGTCACGCTGATCGGCGCGAACGGCGCCGGCAAGACGACGACGCTCAAGACGATCTCGGGGCTGCGTCCGCTGACGCGCGGCAGCATCCGGTTCGACGGCAAGGACATCAGCAAGGTGCCGGGGCACAAGCGTGTGCTGATGGGCATCGGGCAGTCGCCGGAGGGCCGGGGCATCTTCCCCGGTATGACGGTCGTCGAGAACCTCCAGATGGGCGCGTACGCCCGCCGGGACCAGGTCGCCAAGGACCTGGAGGAGGTCTACGAGCTGTTCCCGCGGCTGGCCGAGCGCAAGAACCAGGCGGGCGGCACGATGTCCGGCGGTGAGCAGCAGATGCTGGCGATCGGCCGGGCGCTGATGACCAAGCCGAGGGTGCTGCTGCTGGACGAGCCGTCGATGGGTCTGGCGCCGAAGCTGATCCAGCAGATCTTCGAGATCATCACGGAGATCAACCGGCGGGGCACGACGGTCCTGCTGGTGGAGCAGAACGCCCAGCAGGCGCTGCAGGTCGCGCACCGCGCGTACGTCCTGGAGACGGGCTCGGTGGTGAAGTCGGCGGCGGCGAGCGAGCTGCTGAACGATCCGCAGGTGCGCGCGGCGTACCTCGGCGGCGGCGCGGAGGCGGCGGCCGGTTCGGGCGACTGACCGTTCGTCGGTGTCGAAGGGGCGGTGGCTCGCGGGCGGGCCGCCGCCCCTTCGTCGTCGGCGCGTCAGGTGAGGGAGATGTCGACGGGGTTCTTGGCGTTCTTGACGGCGCCGCCCTTGAGCTGGTCGCCGAGCCGGGAGGAGGAGGGGTCGCCGAGCACGCGCAGGGCCTTCACCTTGGCGTTCGCGGGCACGTCGAACCACAGGTCGAAGGCGCGCATCTCCTGGGAGGCGATGGTCTGCACGCCGGCGGGCGCCCGGGAGATCTGCATGGCGTCGATGCTGGGGGCGTACGCGGTCCCGTCGGCGGTGATGAGCCGCTGGCGGGAGGGGTCGAGGTCGTGGCGTTCGCGGCCGTGGTTGACCATGAGGAGGCGGACCCGGACGTACTGGCCGTGCGGGATCCAGCTGGCGTGTGAGCCGATGACCTCGGGGATCTTGGTGCGGACCCCGATCGCGGTGTAGGTGACCTCGCCGATGGTGGCGGTCCGGCCCTTGAGCGGCGTCTCGTGCTCGGGGAGGGCCTGCGGCGGGATGGTGTAGTCGCGGGCCGAGTGGCCGCAGCCCGCCGCGGCGAGGGTCAGGGCGAGCAGGGGCGTCAGGGCGCGGAGCGCGCCGGATCGGTGCCGGGTGCGGACGCCGTGTGTGATCGCGAAGGGGCGCACAGCGCGACGGTAGGCGACGGGCGCGATCATGCAAAGGCTCCGTGGCCGACGCGCAAAGCGGCTGTGGCCGAATCGAGACCGGCGCGGCGCTGAGACCGGCGTGATCGAGCCCGGGGGTGCGGGCGCGCCCGGAGCGACCGGCGGCGCGGCCGTGCCGGAGTGGCCGGGGCCCGAGGACGAAAATAAGCCCGGAGCGCCTTTGGTGCCGTACGGTCTGGTGACCCGTGCAGGCCTTCCCCGGCCCTGCGCGGGGACCGGATCGTACGTTTTCTACTCAGCGCTCCGGGCTCTTGCCCTCTAACGGTAGCGAGACTGGAGTGACTGGTGCAAAAGATGCGAGAAATCTATGCCTGGTCGCGGATGGCGCAGGTGAGTCTGGCGCTGCAGACGCGGCGCTCCTGCTCGTCGGTGATGACGATCTCGTAGTTGGCCAGGGTGCGTCCGCCGTGCAGGCGGGTGGCGACGGCCGTGACGTATCCGCTGGTGGCGGCGCGGTGATGGGTGGCGTTGATCTCGATGCCGAGGGCGATGCGGCCGGGTCCGGCGTGCAGGGCCGCGCCGAGGGAGCCGATGGACTCGGCCAGGACGCAGGAGGCGCCGCCGTGCAGGACGCCGTACGGCTGGGTGTTGCCCTTGACGGGCATGCGCGCCACGACGCGTTCGGCGCTCGCCTCGAGGATCTCCACGCCCATCGCCGTGGCGAGGTCCCCGCGCACGTCCACGCCCTCGAGATCGTCGATGGGGCCGCCGGCCTCGCTCATGAAACCTCCGTCACCTTGCTCTGTCCGAGGTGAAGACTAGTGCCGTGTCAAGCAACGTTGGTCGTGGAGTGACCGTGTTGGTTGATCCTCGCCATAGGCGAGCGACTCCCCACTGGTGGTGGGGCGGGCCTCGGCCGGCCAGGGGACCCTTGTGCGGTGCCGTGATGGGGGCGTCGTCTGGGGTCACGCCGGGACGGTCCGGCACCGGGCAGGTGCCGTCCGGCTCGACGGTGCGTGATCACCGCCGGGAACGAATCCTTCGTGGTGATGGAGCCGCCCGGGCCACGCCGGGCGATGTTGGCGCCGCCGACCAGGTCGCGGTGCCCACGGAAACCACAATGCATACAGGTGAAGTCGCGGCCGGCGGGTTTGGGGACCCGCCGCCCGCAGACCGGGCAGGTCGAAGAGGTCCCGCGTTCGTCGACCAGCTCGACGCGGATCCCGGCCTGTTCGGCCTTGTCCTTGAGGCAGCGGATCAGATAGCCGGGCCGCCAGTCACGGAGCCGCTGGTTGTGTCGCCGCCCGGCCTCGAGGTCCAGCACGCCACGCGGGTCACCGACCCGCAGCGTCCCGATCCGTCGTTTGACGGCCCATTGGATGACCTGTTTGGCGGCTTCGTGCTGGCCCTGTTTGATCCGGCGCTTGTGGCGGGCTTCGAGTTTGCGCTGGCGGGCGCGGTATTTGCGCCATCGCCGTGACCCGGCCTGCCCGGGTTTGGGTGCCCGCTGGGCGACGGCCCGGCGGCGGTATTTGGTGTCTTTGAGGTGCAGGTGGGCCTCGGCGCGCATCGCCCGCCCCGAGACCAACAACCCTTCCCCGTCCGGTCCGGCGACCGCGTACGGGTGGATCACGCCCAGATCTACGCCAGCCAACCGGGCAGGGTCGGGTTCGG
>NZ_JBFAUM010000026.1:0-108242 GCF_040679195.1 Actinoallomurus sp. NPDC052308
ATTCTGCCTTGCCGGCTTCCCTGCCGTCGCGGGCAAAACGTAGGGGCGGCCCCCCCCGGCCCCCCCCCGTCCGGAAATTCAGCCTGCTCAGGCGTCCGTCTTCTCATCTTCGGCCGCAGCGGACTCGGCGGTGTCGGCGCCGGCCTCCGCGGCGGCCTCCGCCTCGTCCTCACCGGCGAGCCGGCGCTGCAGCGCGGCCAAGTCGACCTCGGCGCCGTTCTCGTCGGTGGCCTTGACGTGCTCGACGACGAGGTTGAGGGCCTTGCTGCGCAGGACCTCGGACACCACGGCCGGGATCTGGTTGTTCTCGGTCAGGTGCCGGGCCAGGACGTCGGGCTGCACGCCCATCTGCAGGGCGTTGGAGACGACGTACTCGGTCAGCTCCTCGTTCTCGACGGTCAGCTCCTCCTGGAGGGCGAGCTGGTCGAGAATGAAGCCGCCCTTGACCGCCTCGCGGGCGTCCTTCTGCAGCTCCTCGTCGTACTCCTCGGCGGTCTGCTCCTGCTGCTCGAGGTACTTCTCCCGGTCCAGGCCGTACATCTGGAGCTGCTGGTCGAGCTGCTCGTTGCGGCGCTGGACCTCGCTCTCGATCACGCTGTCCGGGAGCGGGATGTCGATCTTCTCCATGAGCGCCTCGAGAGCCTTGTCACGGGCCTGGCCGAGCTGCTGGGCGCGCTTCTGCTGCTCCAGCCGCTTGCGGACGTCCTCGCGCAACTCCTCGATCGTGTCGAACTCGCTGGCGAGCTGGGCGAACTCGTCGTCGAACTCCGGCAGCTCCTTGATCTTCACGCTCTGCACGGTGACCGTGATCTCGGCCTCCTCGCCGGCGTGCTCGCCGCCGACCAGAGTGGAGGTGAAGGTCTTGGACTCCTCGGCGGTCATGCCGGCGAGCTGCTCGTCGAGCCCGTCGATCGAGGAGTTGCTGCCCACCTCGTAGGAGTAGCCGGTGGTGCGGGCGTCCTCGACGTCCTCGCCGTCGATCTTCGCGGCGAGGTCGATGGAGACGAAGTCGCCCTCCTGCGCCGGCCGGTCCGCGTTGGTCAGCGTCGCGAAACGCTCACGGAGGTTGGAGATCGTCTGCTCGATCTCCTCGTCGGTCACGTCGACGGAGTCAACGGTGATCTCCAGGCCGTCGTATTCCGGCACGTCGAACTTCGGCCGGATGTCGACCTCGGCGGTGAACGCGAACTGCTCGTTGTCCTGCAGCTCGGTGATCTCCACGTCGGGCTGGCCGAGCGCGAAGACCTCGCTCTCCTGGACGGCGCGACCGTACAGGTCGGGCAGCGCGTCGTTGACCGCCTCCTGCAGGACCGCGCCCCGTCCGACGTACTGGTCGATCAGGCGGGCCGGCACCTTGCCCGGGCGGAAGCCCTTGATGCGGACCTGCTGCGAGATCTCCTTGTACGCCTTGTCGAGGTTGGGCTTCAGCTCGTCGAAAGGCACCTCGACGGTGAGCTTGACCCGGGTCGGGCTCAGCTCCTCAACATCGGTCTTCACTGGGGCGGTCTCCTTGATCCGGCCGCGGCACGGATTTCACGTTGGATGTCGTGGGCGGCGGCGTTGTCAGCCGGTCGCGGGCACGCCGAATGCGGGCACCGCGCGCCTTCGCGCGCCAAGTCTATGGTGTTCGGCCATGTCCACGGACAGTCGGGGCGGCAATGCGTGCCCAAGTATTGCGAAAGGGCGCTCATTCCGGAGGCCCCCTGGCCGCCGTCGGGTTCCTCAGCACGAGGATCTCCACAGTGGGCACCAGGAAGCACCCACGAATCAGTAAATGTCGTGCCATGATGCTGCGATGCTCCAGACCCGCGTCCTCAGCCTGTGCCTGCTCGGCGCGCTGGCCCTGTCCGCGGCAGGCTGCGGCGGGGTGAACAAGAAGGCGTGCGGCCGCCTGGAGAACACCCTGAACGGCATCCGCCGGCAGGCCATGGCGCAGGTCGACGACCCAACCCAGGTGGCGCGGACGTACGCCTCCGGCGCCGCGACGCTCCGGGGCCAGGCGAAGAAGACGGACGGGAACCTGCGCAAGTCCGCCGAGAAGGCGGCCGGCGCGCTGGACCAGCTGGGCCGGCAGGTGCAGGCGGCCGCGGACGGTACCGGGTCGAGCGTCGACTCGTCCGCGCTGATCGCCGCCACCAACGATCTCAAGCACACCTGCGGCTCCTGAACCCCCGGATCACGCCGTCCGAGGCGGACCGGCCCCCTGGGGACGGCACGCCGTACCGCGCGTCATCCCTGGAGGCGACGCGCCGTACCGCGCGTCCGCACCGCGTTCGTACGGCGTGGCGGGCGGGACAAGGGACCTTCGTCCCCGGATTGGGGGATCTTCGTCTCACCGCGGCCACACCCGTCCTCATTAGCGTGGTACCCGTGTACACCCTGGACCCTGGGTGAGGAGTGTCCTGTGTACGACTCCGGTGGCCTGGAGATCCTGTCGGATGAGGAGTGCCGTCGGCTGATCACCGCGGTCCCGCTCGGCCGGATCGTCTTCACGGACCGTGCGCTCCCGGCGATCCAGCCGGTCAACTTCCTCATGTCCAACGGACAGGTGATCATCCGAACGTCGTCCGGGTCGAAGCTCGCCGCGGCGGCCCGTAACGCCGTGGTGGCGTTCGAGGTCGACGAGTTCGACCCGGCGATTCAGGCCGGCTGGTCCGTGGTGATCGTCGGACACGCCCGCATCGTGTCGGAGAACGGCGAACTCTCCGAACTCCGCGGGCTGCCGCTGCGTACGTGGGCGCCGACCGCCCAGGACCACTTCATCGCCATCACTCCGGAACTGATCTCCGGTCGCCGGCTGCCCAAGGCGGCCTGACCGCCGACGCCTCCTCAGGCCGTACCTGCTTCCCGGCGCGGATCAGGCGCGTACCTTCTCGACGCCGACCGCACGCGCGCACGCCGCGCAGCAGAAGATCCGGTCGCCGGCCTCCGTGCCGTGCCCGAGAACCCGGCAGCCGCAGTGCTCGCACACCGGGGCGATCGCGTGCGCGGCGCACTCCACGCTGTCGAACACACGAGACGCACCGTCCGCCGTGATGACGGTGAACGCCTTGTCGTACTCATTGCCGCAGACATCACAGTGAGCCATGAGATAACCCCCGAGTTTCGTCATACCGCCACATCCCTAGCGGTTCCCCGTCGGTCGGCGGTCGAAGCGACCGCGGAGAGAGTTCGCGCAGGTGGAGGACCCGCCCCGCACGGTCGGCCACGGTCCGGAGCGGGCAGGACCCTCACCATGCGACAGATCACGCTGGGCAGCCCCGCGTTCGGCGACCACGCGGAGATTCCGAAGGAGTACGCACACGAGGCCGGCGACGTCTCGCCGCCGCTGCGGTGGTCGGAGGTGCCGGAGGAGGCGGTCGAACTGGTCCTCAGGTGCGAGGACCCGGACGCCCCGGTCGGCACGTTCGTCCACTGGCTGCTCGCGGGGATTCCGCCGGAGACCGAGGGCATGGCGGCGGGCGACCCGCCGACCGGCGCCGTGCCGGGGCGCAACGACTACGGCCGTCCCGGCTACGGCGGCCCGCACCCGCCTCCCGGCGACCGGCCGCACCGGTACGTGTTCCGGTTGCTGGCCCTGTCCGAGCGTTCGGGCCTGGCGCCCGGGTTCTCGGCCGGGGATCTGGACGAGGCGGTGGCGGACAGGGTCCTGGCGACCGGCACCCTGGTCGGCCGCTACGGCAGGTGAGCCGCATGTTTCCCGTCCGGCGGGTAGGGCGGGGCGGGAAGAGGACGTCTACGACGGAGGAGGAAACGTGGCAGACCGTACCGCCCCCGAGGTCGGGACGCTGTGGGAGGAGTTCCACCGGCTCGTCAACATGACCTCGGAGGAACTGCGAACGTGGTTGCTGACCGTCACCTCGGGTGAGGAGGCCTTCCCCGACGATCCCGACAAGCTGTGGTTCGGCCTCGGGACCGAGGTGGTGAAGATCCTCGGGAAGCGCAAGGTGGACCTGACCGACGACGACCTGGAGACCATGCGCCGCACGGTCGACGAGATCACGCGGCGGCTGGAGTCGCGGCCGGAACGCGGCGCGGCGAACGACGCGTGGCGCCGGTCGCTGATGACCCTCGGACACGACCCGCTCAGGCCGGACCGGCGCGGAAGCGGCGACCTGCCGTGAGCCCGCACCGGCCGCGATGACCCGATGAGACGAGGAACCCCCGGGCGTGCCGCCCGGGGGTCCTCGTGATGCGGAATGTCGGGCTGGGGAGATTCGAACTCCCGACCCCTGCGACCCAAACGCAGTGCGCTACCAAGCTGCGCTACAGCCCGTGAGTCACCGAGTGTACCGAAAAGCCGCCCTTCCCGGCTGCCACACTGTTCTCACGTACGGTGACAGGGTCGCTGGTAGCGGGCAGGGCTCGGCGCACCGGCCGGGGGACCACCGTACGCCGGGCTCAGCGGCGCGGAAAATAACGGGCTAAAGGGAATTCAGCGCCAAACCGGAAATGTACCGGCGCGCCACGGGGCCCCTCCCCCACGCACTCGACGAGGACACTTCGCCCGGTTTGTCACCAGCCGATATTCACGGTCGGTAATCACGTCGGCGCTAAAAGTGATCTTATTAATGGTGCGATCAATTAATGCGTCCACGGTGGTCGCAAAGCGCCTCTGATCAGCTACTCTAATGCACACGTCACACGATCGGGAGTCCGGGAGCCCCGCGTCCGTCGCGGGTTCCGGCGCCTCGACCGTCACTGCCGGTAATGCGGAAGATCGCCTCGAGAGGCGTTACGAGATCGTTTTTAAGCGGCCGCTCAGCAGCGGGTTCGCCCGCGACCGCGGCGACCGAGGAGTGCCGCCGACACCCGCGGGTGTCGCACAACAGAAAAGGCATCAGGGCCGCCCCCATCTCCGACCGGGGACTGTTGGCGCAGCCGGCGGTAGACGCGGGCGGCCCCCTCCTCCATCGAACCTGCCGGTTTCGGGAACAGACAAGGCTCGCGGGAGTTCATGAAATGGCTATTTCACGCGTTTTGCCGCCATTGCACTGGCCACACGGCGGTCACGGGTTGCCATCGCGTCCTACCGTACGCCACCGGCGGTCCGCCGGTCGGAGGTTTGGCGCTTCCGACCGCGGCGAACCGCCCACGGTTACCGGCGGCCGCCATGGATGACCTGGGGACACGGTCGTCGACCGTCACAAGCGGGACATCGGGCGCGGCCGCCGTCCTGGCCGGGACGCCTCCGTCCTCGACCGTCACCGACGACGGGACACCACCGGTGGCGGCCACCATGGACGAACGGACGTCGTCCGCGCGCAAGGGGGGCGCGTCCTCGCCCGCGCGGCACCGCCACGCCCGTCCCCGCCCCCGGCGGAACCGCGGCGTCCTGTACGTCGCCGGCGGACTGTTCGGGGCGAGCGGGACCGGATGGTGGCTCTCGGAGGCCCGCCACGACGGCCTGCACATCACCGGCCTGCACCTGCCACCGTCGGTGGTGCTCTGGGGCCTGGTCGGGCTGGCCGGCTGGGGGACGATCCTCCTCCTCGGCGAACTGACGCTGTTCGTCCTCGCGATCGTCAACGTCGCGGATCGTGAGGTGCACGACCGCTGCCGCAACCTGATGATCTTGTGGGGATACGTCCTGACGCTCGGCACGCCCCGCCTCTTCCGGAGACTGCCCGCGCAGTTCGCCCAGCTGTTCACCGAGGAGGGGACGGCCTCCCGGCCCACACGGCCCGCCCGCGACCGGCCGGCCGGCCGACGACCGCGCCGTCCCCGGCCGCCGCAGGACCGAGGATAGGGGCCGAGCGTGCCTACGATCACCGCCCACGCGTGCACAACCGGGGCTCGGGAACCGGTACGCTACGCGAGGGACGTTGTGGGATCGGCGGTCATCCGCTCTTCTCCGGCGCACGCGGGCGTAGCTCAATGGTAGAGCCCCAGTCTTCCAAACTGGCTACGCGGGTTCGATTCCCGTCGCCCGCTCCAACGACAAGGCCCAGGTCAACCGGCATCCGGCGACCCGGGCCTTTGATTTTCGACCCCAGGTTCGCGCAGGTCAGAGGCGGTTGGAGGCACGGGGGCGTCCGGCTCCGCAAAGTCGTGTTGTGAGCCGTAAGCCAGGTCAACGGCGGATCAGGTGCTCGTCATGGTGGATGGCCATGACAGCCCAGGTCATCCGGCGTTCCGGAACGTGGACCTTCGTTCTTTGGCCGGTCCTGGTGGGCGTTCGTGCCAGATCCGACCAGATCAGGCTGCCGGAGGTGTTCCCGACGGCCGGCGCGTAGGGACGCCGTGGGGGACCTGACGCCCGTGCACCGAAGGGCTGGAACCGCGGGGGCGGCTGTCAGTCCCCATTCGTAGGATCACCGCATGTCCGATGCCTTCACCGTCTTGTGGACCCATGACACATGTCGTGCGCTGCGCAAGGCGGGTCGCGTGGGTGAGCGGCCGCCAGTCGCCTTCAGCGGTGTCCACTCCTCTCTGCCCGCCTGGTCGGGGGCACGCGTTGGGGACGAGGTGTACGCGCTGCACGTCAACCGGTGCGTCGTGTACGTGGTGACTCGGATGCGGGTGATCGACATGGAGCGGCGCGACTGCTGCGGCACCGAGCCGGCGACATGGCGGGATCCGGCTTTCGCCGGGCACGGCGACTGGTCGATGCTCGGCGCCGACGGCTGCGGCGCAGCAGCGGTGCACGTGGACGCGACGCCGGTGCGCTTCGACACGCCGATTCCGGGTGAGCTTCTGACAAGGCTCGAATGGCGTAACCGCCGAGGGCGGACACGCACGTTGAAATACGTCGTGGACGGCCGTCTCGAACGCTCGATCAGCCTCCAGGGGTTCTACCGTCTGGTCGCCGAGTCCGCTGCCGAGCTGGCGGAGCTCTCCGGCGACGCGGTGTAGACGGGCTGCCCGGCCCACATCCGTGTACTCACGCGACAGGTCCGGGGCCGCGCGGACTCACAGCTTGCCGTCGATCAGCACGGTGCGGTGGCCGTCCAGGCGCCGGGCGAACTCTTCGACGAACCCCGGTCGGAACGGGGGCCAGTTCCAGAATGTAAAGCCCAGGTGACCGAAGACGAAGTAGTCATCGGCCCACTTCCATGCGGTCGGCTGCACCCGGCGTGAGCACGCCGGGCAGGGGATGACGACGTCACGGCCTTCGTCCCAGCCATGTACGACGTCACGGAAGGACTCCCATGCCGCATCGTCGAGCTGGTCTCTCATCACCGCGAACGGTGCGAACCTACGGCAGGGAACCGATGAACATGCCCGATGCGGGCAGGCCCTCTTCCCGAGGCCTCGGGAAGAGGGCCTGCCCGCATCGCTTCACAGGAAGCGCTGCAGCATGACGACGAAGTCGTCATATCCCTGTTCGCGGAGATATACGAGGAACACGTCCATCGGCGGAAGGTTGCTCCGATAGGGCGCTGAGGACGGGCCCGCATAAAGCCCGCCGCCAGGCCCTGCGTATAAGCCACCTCCCGGGCCCGTGTAGAGGCCACCGCCAGGACCGGTGTACAGCCCGCCGCCCGGACCGGTGTACAGACCCCCGCCGGGCCCCGCGTACAGCCCGCCGCCGGGGCCGGCATAGAGGCCGCCGCCGGGGCCGGCATACAGTCCGCCGCCCGGACCGGTGGACCTCCCACCGCCCGGGCCGGTGTACTCGCCGCCGCCGGGCCCGGCGTAGAGGCCGCCGCCCGGACCCGCATAACGGTCCCTGGGCCACATGTTGATAATCATGCGGCGAGTGTAAGAGCGGTGCCTGACGCCGGGTACTGACGAGAACGACAGACAACGCCGTACGGCCACGGTCTGCGACGTCTCGCCAAGGTGCTGGTGGACGCCCAAGCCCACATGATCCAGCGGGGCCGGCCCGACCTGGCGGATCATCTCGCCGACTTGACCCACCGGTTGCGGGCCGACGGAGACGTGATCGCAGCGCACGGCGGGACAGCGTACGGCGGGACAGCGCATGGCCGAGCGGCGCACGGCGGGGCGGCGCACGGGCGGGCGGCGTACGGCGGGGTGGGCTTGCCTCTGACGTATGGGTCAGGGGTTAGCGTCTCGGCGCCCTGTCACCCGGTCGAATCCGTCAGAGGAGCGTTCGATGTCCGATCTGCCGTCCGTTTCCCGTGAAGTGCGTCTCGAGGCCGTCCCCTCCGGGTTGCCGCGGCCCGAGAACCTCGCCGTCGTGGAGGCGCCGCTGCCGGCCCCCGGCCCCGGCGAGGTCGTGCTGCGGAACCGGTTCTTCACCGTGTTCGCGTCCCTGCGCACTCTGCTCGGAGGCGGCGTGGAGGGAGCGCCGTTCCCTCCGGTCCGCCCCGGGGACGCTCTGTTCGGTCCGGCGATCGGCGAGGTGGTCACCGCGCCGGACTCCGGCGAACTGCGCGTCGGCGACCTGGTCTCCCACTGGTGGGGCTGGCGCGAGTACGCGGTCGTGCGCGCGGCCGACTGCTCGCCCCTCGCCGGTACGCTGCCCGATCCGGTCATGCACCTGTCGCAGGGCCGGACCGTGTACGGGGCGCTGACGCGCGGTGCCAGGCTGCGGCCGGAAGACACCGTCTTCGTCTCCGGCGGCGCCGGGGCCGTCGGCTCCCTGGCCGGGCCGATCGCCCGGCTGCTGGGCGCCGGACGGGTGATCGGCAGCACCGGATCCCCGGACAAGGCGAAGCGGATGGTCGCCGAACTGGGCTACGACGCGGTGGTCGTGCGCGGGGAGGGCCCCCTCGTCGGGCAACTGGCCGCGGCGGCGCCCGACGGCATCGACGTCCTCTTCGACAACGTCGGCGGTGAGGACCTGCGGGCCGCCGTGGCGACGGCGCGGGCGGGAGCGCGGTTCGTCCTGGTCGGCGCGCTGTCGGGGCAACTGGCCGTGGACGGCACCGGCGCCACGGCACCGGTGGAGCTCGACTCATACCAGCTCATCCTCAAGCAGATCACGATGCTCGGGTACAGCGCCGGAAACGATCCGGACGTCCAGGCCGAGTGGATCGAGCGGTTCGCCGGCTGGGCGCGGTCCGGCGCCATCGGCTTCCCGTACGTCCGCGTCGACGGCATCGATGAGGCGCCCAGGGCGTTGCACGAGTTGATGATCGGACGGCACCTCGGCACGGTCGTGGTCGCCTTGTGACCCCGGAGGACGAATGCGGATCGGCGACGCGGCGGCAGCGGCCGGGACGACACCCCGCGCCTTGCGCTTCTACGAGCAGAACGGCCTGCTTCCGCCGCCTCGGCGGACGGCCACGGGGCAGCGCGAGTACACCGAGTGGGAGGTCGCCCGGGTCCGCGTCATCCGTGGCCTGCTGGCGCTGGGGTTGACCGTCGCGGACCTGCGCGAGTGCCGGGACCGTCTGGACCTGCTGGACGACGACGCGCTCCCGCCGTACGGAGGGCCGGGAGCGTGCGCGCGGCCCAGCGGCGTCGCGGACCGGCGGCTCGCCGCCCTGGACGACGAGATCGCCCGCCTGACGCGGCTCCGGGACCGTCTCGCGGCCCGGATCGACACGCGCACCCCGCCGGTGCGGACCGGGCCGTGACCGGCGGGCGGTCCCCCGCGACGTAAGGCGGTCCGAACCGGCGACCCCGTACGGCGCGGGCAGTGCCATGGGCGCTGCGGTCCGAACCGGCGCCCCGTACGGCGTGGGCGGTGCCGTGCGGGTCAGTCGCCCTCGCCGACGCGGAGCGTGCCGTGCACCGATCCGGTGTCACGGTCCTCCCACAGCATGGTGCCGAGGGAACGCAGCATGGAGACGGCGGCCGTGTTCGAGACGTGCGTCTCGGCGATGATCGCGCTGGCTCCGTGCGCGCGGGCCTCGTCGATCAGCAGGCAGAACGCCTCCCTGCTGTAGCCCTTCCCGCGGGCCGAGCGGGCGAGCCAGACGTGTGCCTGGACCGCGCGCGGCGCCTCGGCGCGCGTGAAGCGCGCGCCGCCGACGAGCCGGCCGTCCACGAGCACCGCGTAGGCCGCCCCGCCCGCCGGCCGGTGGATTTCGGCGAAGGCGGCGCGGCGCGCGTCGGTCCACCCGGGTGCCCCGGGTTCACCGGGCATGACCTCGTGCGGGTCGGCGTCGGCGACCGCGAGCTCGAGCAACCTCGGCAACAGGTTGTCGTCGACCGGTTGCAGTGTGACAGTGCTCATACCCGCAGACTGCCAGGTCGGCGCGACGGTGGCGGGGAGGCACGACCCGGGAGACGTCACTTCCGCCGGTGCCCGTCCGGTAAGGCGCACTTCCGCCGGCGCCGGGACCGGACGGCCGTCACTTCCGCCAGATGAGGACCAGCGCGCAGTCGTCGTCGCGGGCGGCGGCCATCTCGGTGACGAGCTCGGTCGCGCCCTCGCGGAACCCGCTGGGGACCAGGCGCTCGACCGCCCCGAGCAGCCGGTCGATGCCGGCGTCGAGATCACGACCGGGCGCCTCCACCAGGCCGTCGGTGTACAGGAGCAGCGCGTCGCCCGGGCGGAGCCGGCCGCGCTCCGGCTCGGAGCTCATCTCGGGGACGACGCCGAGCACGATGCCCTTGGCCGAGCTGACCCGCCAGGTGCCGCTGCCCGCGTCGAACTGCACAGCGGGCGGGTGGCCCGCCGACTCGACGACGTACTCGCCGGTCCGCAGGTCGATGGTGAGGTGCACCGCGGTGACGAATCCCTCGTCCCACCGCTGCCGGTGCAGGTAGGCGTTGCAGGCGGACAGGAAGCGGTCGGGCTCGATGGATCCGAGCAGCCCGCCGAACGCGCCGGAGAGCATCAACGCGCGCGTGCCGGCGTCGACGCCCTTACCGGACACGTCGACCAGGGCGACCTCGAGCGTGTCGTCGCGGCAGACCGAGACGAAGAAGTCACCACCGAAGGACGAGCCGCCGGCCTGGAGCAGGACCACCTTGGAGTCCCAGCCGCTCGGCAGTGCGGGCATCTCGCCGTGGCGGCGCAGCCGATCGCGCAGCTCCAGCAGCATCAGCTCGCCGCGCAGGCCCTTGACCCCGATCTGCTCCCGGCTGCGGGCGAGCGTGGTCGCGAGGACCGCCGTGACGAGGATGGTCCCGACGACGCCGGGGCCGACCCGGGAGAATCCCATGGCGATCGCGTCGTACAGCAGGGCCGCGGCGACCACGCCGAGGAGCACCCCGAGGCTTCGGACACGTAGGAGGAGGCCGCCGGCCAGCACGGTCAGGACGACGGCGCTGGGCGAGAACCAGGTTTGTGAGGCCGGCGCGGAGATCCCGATCACGACGGTGACGGTGACGAGCGCGGCGAGCGCGTTGCGATCCTGCGTGAGCTGGCCGCGCTGGAGCCACTGGTACAGCCGCACGAGGACCGGGATCCGGCGCAGGAACGCGCGGACCCTCGGCGGCAGGAGCTGGACCAGGCGGCTAAGCATGATGCGGGCACTGTATCGAGCATCGCATGATCCGTGCTGAGGCACGGTGGACAGGATTTGGCTCTCGGCCGTCCGAAACGCCGGTGGATCACGCGACCGGCGCGCCGCCTCGGCAGCCGGAGAACGGGTGTGCCGCCGCGTGCGTGTTTTCCGGCGGCCCATCGAGGGGAGACCTAACGGATCATCGGATCTTTCGGAGGTGACGGATGGGACAGGCCATGCGTGTCACGGTCGGCGCGGCGATGCGGGCCCGCGACGTCTCCCGCGATCGTTCGGAGGACGAGCCGCCGAAACTCTCAGCCGCTCCCCCGCAGCCCGCCAAGCCCCGCCGGGGAGAGAAACGGCGACTGGCGAAGCGCCGCGCCGCCACGCAACTCTGATCCGCGGCCGTCCCCCGAGGCCACCCCGGCCGGACCGGGCCACCCCAGCGGGACCAGGAGCCTCAGCGGGACCGGACCGCTCAGCGGGACCAGGAGCCTCGGCGGGACCAAACGGACCGCCGGGACCAGCCGGACCGGACGGCTGCGTCTCCGGCAGGTTCGGCCCTTCCGCACCGCGGGTCGGGCCGTTCCCGCCTCTTACGTCTCGCTCCACGCCGGTCGGCCTTCTTGACGGCGCGCGCCGAGTCGGCCTCGGTCCACTGCGACCGGCCGGCCCTCCGAGCTGATCCAGGCCGCTCGCGCCGACCTGGCGGCGCGCACCGGGTCCGCCGCCGGAGTCAGTCCGACAGGCGGGGGAGCTCGCCCGTCTCTTCATACGCCGTCAGCATGGCGATGCGCCGTACGTGGCGCTGCTCGCCGGAGAACGGCGTGTCGAGGAAGATCTCCACGAACCGGGTGGCCTCGTCCGTGGTGTGCATGCGCGCACCGACGCTGATGATGTTCGCGTCGTTGTGCTCGCGGCCGAGCCGGGCGGTCTCCTCGCTCCAGGCCAGTGCGGCGCGTACGCCGGGGACCTTGTTGGCTGCGATCGCCTCGCCATTGCCGGAGCCGCCGATGACGACGCCGAGCGATCCGGGCTCCGCGGCGGTACGGGCGGCCGCGTCCATGACGAACGGCGGATAGTCGTCCTGGGGGTCGTACTCCTTGGGACCGCAGTCGACCGGCTCGTGCCCCTGCTCGGTGAGCCATCCGATCAAGTGCTGCTTGAGTTCGTAGCCCGCGTGGTCGGAACCGAGATAGACGCGCATGCGGCAAAGTCTGTCAGGTCGCCGCCTCCCGCCGTACGTCCGGGGGCTCGACGCGGGACCGTACGGAGGACGCGGGCCGTCAGGACGGGTCGGAACCGGGCTCGCGCCGCCACGGCTCCGGGTCGAGGGTGCGGTCCTCCGACCTGCCCGGCGCGGATCGCTCGGGCGGTTCCGCGCCCTTTCCCTGCTGCGGCGGCGCGGACGGGTCCGCGGGCCGGCCGGGGGTCGCGGACGGGCCGGTGGAAGGGCCGGGCTCCGGCGGCGCGGGCGGGTCGGCCGTCGTCCACCAAGGGTCCTGCCCCGGAGGTGGCCCCGGGGCGTACGGGGGCGGAGGAAGGGCCTGGGCCGGGCCGGCGCCCGGTGGGAGCGGGCGCGCCGTGGGGGGCGGGGTGGCCGGGACCTCGCCGAACCCCGGGTAGGGCGCGGGCGGCGGGAAGGCGCCCCGGCCCGGCTGCGGCGGGGCGTACGGAGCGGACAGGCCCCCTGGCGGCGCGGGCGTGCGCCGGCCCAGATTCAGGCCGATGAGGACGCCCAGGCCGGTGAGCCAGCCGAGAAAGAGTCCGTAGCCCAGGCCGGCGGTCAGGTTCGACCAGGTGAACTGCCAGGCCACGGTGCCGGGCAGTGGCTCGGAGGCGTTGAACAGCACGCCGCGGATCAGGCCGGCGAGTGCGCCGGCGACGATGGTCGCCCACCAGCCGCAGACGATCGCCCCGAACGCGCCGCCCCGGACCTCCCCGCCGGCGCCCGCCGGGACGGGCGCCCGCCCCGGCCCGCCGGCGCGCGGGGCGAAGGAGCGGACCGCCGGAACGATCAGCAGCGCGGTGACCACCACCAGGACGAGCGTGCCCACGTCGGCCGGCAGCAGAGTGGCGGCCCGCAGCGGGCTGACGCGCAGGCTCGGGAACGTCAGGAACCGCACGACGGGCCCGATCTTCTCATTCGTGAAGCCGTCGTGCCGGAGGATGGCGTCGACGACCCACTGGTTGCCCAGGAGGACGGCGACCACGAGGACCGCGCCGACGCCGCCGATGACCGCCCCGATCACCCGAGATCGCATGGCGGGACACTAATCCGCCGCGGGATCCGCCGGAAGACCCTTCAGAATTGCAGCGACTTGACCTCCAGGAACTCCTCCAGCCCGTAGCGGCCGAGCTCGCGCCCGAGGCCGGATCGCTTGTAACCGCCGAACGGCGCCGAGGGGTTGAAACGGCCTCCGTTGATCTCGATCTGACCCGCCTTGATCCGGCGCGCGACCGCGACGGCGTGGTCGCGGTCGGCCGACCAGACCGCCGCCGCGAGGCCGTACGGGGTGTCGTTGGCGATGCGCACGGCGTCGTCCTCGGCGTCGTAGGCGAGGATCGACAGGACGGGCCCGAAGATCTCCTCGCGGGCGATCGTCATCGACGGCGTGACGTCCGCGAAGACGGTGGGCGGCACGTGGTAGCCGGGGCGGAGCGAGGTCTCCGCGCCGCCGGTCACCAGGCGCGCGCCCTCTTCCACGCCCTTCTCGATGTAGTCGCGGACGCGGTCGAGCTGGGCGCGAGAGGCGAGCGGGCCGAGCCGGGTGCCCTCGTCGAACGGATCGCCGGGGGTGTAACGCTCCGCCGCCTTGGCCGCGAGCGCCACCGCCTCGTCGTACAGGGCGCGGGGCACCAGCATGCGGGTGAGGGCGTTGCACGTCTGCCCGGAGTTGACGAACGCCTTGGCCACGCCCACTTTGACGGCCAGGGGAAGGTCCGCGTCCGGGAGGATGAGGTTCGGCGACTTGCCGCCCAGTTCGAGCGCGACGCGTTTGACGGACGCGGCGGCCAACTCGGCGACGCGCCGCCCGGCCCGCGTGGAGCCGGTGAAGGACACCATGTCGACGTCCTCGTGGGCCGCGATGGCCTCGCCGACGACCGGGCCGGTGCCCGCGACGAGGTTGAAGACGCCGGGCGGCAGGCCGGCCTCGTCGATGAGGTCGGCGAGCGCGTACGCGGCGAGCGGCGCGACCTCACTGGGCTTCAGGACGATCGTGCAGCCGGCCGCGAGGGCGGGGCCGACCTTGGCGACCACCTGGTGCAGCGGGTAGTTCCACGGCGTGATCGCGCCCACGACGCCGACCGGCTCGCGGACGATCACCGAGTTGCCGCAGCGCTCCCCCGCGAAGTCGTACGTCTCCAGGAGGTCCACGACGTCGGCCAGCACCGCGATCGGCGTGCCGACGTGCACCTTCTGCGCCAGCGCGTACGGCGCGCCCAGGTCGGTCGCGATGATCCTCGCGAGGTCGTCCTGGCGGGCCTCCAGACCGGCCAGGATCGCCCGGAGGTACGCGGCGCGGTCCTCCGGCGTCGTCGCCTCCCAGTCCGCCTGAGCCCGGCGCGCCTGGGCCACCGCCCGGTCGGCGTCCGCCGCCGTGCCCGCCGGTATCCGGTCGATGACCTGCTCATTCGCGGGGTTGATGACGTCGATCGTCGCCGTGGCCGTCGAGTCCGCCCACGCCCCGCCCACATAGATCACATCGCGCATGTCCTCCATCCTTCCCCCGGTCGCCGAGCGCCGACCAACCGTCCAGGTGAGGGATATGGGTCCCCGGCCGAAGCCCGTCCGGGAGCCGGTCGACGGGGTCGTGACGGCCCGGTCGGCATACGGACGGCTGTTGCAAGTCTTTTGCAATAGGGATTGAATGGCGGAAAGGGGGCGCCTTCCCGCGCTCACGACCGGCACGAGGAGGATGGATGACGACGGTGCGGTCCACGACACGTACCCGGCTGGGCCGGGCGGAGTGGGGACGCCTCGCCGGGATGGCCGGCTTCGTGGCGCTGTTGCACGTCGTCGGCTGGGGGATCCTGCTGCTCCTCGTGGTGCCCGGGCACTACCACCTCGGCAACGGCAAGCTGTTCGGCGTCGGGATCGCGCTGACCGCGTACGCCCTCGGCATGCGGCACGCGTTCGACGCGGACCACCTCGCCGCGATCGACAACACCACCCGCAAGCTGATGTCCGACGGCCAGCGCCCCGTCTCGGTCGGGTTCTGGTTCTCGCTCGGGCACTCCTCGGTGGTGTTCACCGCCTGCGTGCTGCTCGGCTTCGGCATCAAGGCGCTGTCCAACGGGATCTCCGACGAGAGCTCCGGACTGCACCAGATCACCGGCACGATCGGCCCGACCGTGTCCGGCACCTTCCTCGCCATCATCGCGATCATCAACCTGGTCATCCTCATGGGGATCATCAAGGTGTTCCGCGAGATGCGCGCGGGCGTCTACGACGAGGCCGCGCTGGAGGAGCAGCTCAACAACCGCGGCTTCATGAACCGCTTCCTGGGCCGCTTCACCAAGGCGATCACCAAGCCGTGGCAGATGTACCCGCTCGGCTTCCTGTTCGGGCTGGGCTTCGACACCGCCACGGAGGTCGGCCTGCTGGCCCTCGCCGGCTCCGCCGCCGCCGCGAGCTCCCTTCCCTGGTACGCCGTGCTGTGCCTGCCGATCATCTTCGCGGCCGGCATGTCGCTGTGGGACAGCATCGACGGCACGTTCATGAACTTCGCGTACGGCTGGGCGTTCTCCAACCCGGTCCGTAAGATCTTCTACAACATCGTCCTGACCGGCATCTCGGTGGCGTTCGCGTTCGTGATCGGCGGCACCGAGCTCCTGCAGGTCGCCCAGGACCGGTTCGGGCTGCACGGGGGCTTCTGGGACTGGATCTCGGGCCTGAACCTCAACACGGCCGGTTTCGTGATCACGGGCCTGCTCCTGGTGGTCTGGGCGGGCGCGCTGGCGGTGTGGAAGTTCGGCCGGATCGAGCAGCGGTGGTCGGCCGCCCTCCAGGACTCCGACGCCTGAGCGGGTCTACGCTCGGCGCGTGAGTATGCCGGAGTCACAACAGCCCCAACCGCTTCCCGACAGCGCCAGGTCCCGCCTCGCCGCCGCGTCGCAGGGCCGGCCGTGCTTCACCTCCGACCTGTCGGTGAACGAGTTCGTGCTCACCACGCAGGCGGGATTCGAGCCGCTCGGCCTGGTGATGGGGACGTGCATCTACCACATCGGCACGCAGCCGACCCGGTGGAAGGTGAGCCAGGAGCTCTCGGTCCTGACCCAGGCCATGTACAACGCGCGCGAGCTGGCCATGGCCCGCATGGAGTCGGAGGCGGACGCGCTCGGCGCCGACGGCGTGATCGGCGTCGAGATCCGGTCCCGCCAATACGCGTTGTCCTCCGACGTCATGGAGTTCGTGGCGGTGGGCACGGCCATCCGGGGCAACCCGGCGCTGCGCACGCCCGCGGGCCGGCCCTTCACCTCGCACCTGTCCGGGCAGGACTTCTGGACGCTGATCCAGCACGGCTGGGCGCCGCGCGCGATGGTGCTGGGCACGTGCGTCTACCACGTCGCCCACCTGTCGTTCCGCCAGGTCCTCCAGAACGCCGGGCAGAACACCGAACTCGACACCTACACGCAGGCGGTGTACGACGCCCGGGAGATCGCCATGTCCCGGTTGCAGTACGAGTGCCAGCAGGTGGGAGCGGACGGCGTGGTCGGCGTCTCGGTGTCGGAGGACGACTGGATCTGGGGCGAGCACGCGGTGGAGTTCTTCTGCATGGGCACCGCCGTCAGCCGGTTCCAACCCGACGTCCGCCCGGTGAACCCGACGATGACCATGCCGCTCACCGACTGAGCCCACCCGGCGGGGCGCCGCCCGATGATCGTCCATCCGGCCCCGCCGGCCGGAGTGGACGATCACCGGAGCGCCGCTCAGTCGAAGATCGGGTCGCGGGTGCGGCTGCGCTTGAGCTCGAAGAAGCCGTCGGTGCCCGCGACGAGGCGGACGCCGTCCCAGAGCTTGGCCGCGGCCTCGCCGCGCGGGATCGGCGACACGACGGGGCCGAAGAACGACGCGCCCTCCACCGAGATCACGGGCGTGCCGACCTCGTAGCCGACCCGGTCCATGCCGTCGGTGTGCGAGGCGCGCAGCGCCTCGTCGTACTCGTCGGTGTCGGCGGCGGCCGCCAGGGCGCGGTCGAGACCGGCCGCCTCGAGGGCATCCTCGATGACCTGGCCGACGTCCTTCCGCTGCTCGTTGTGGAAGCGGGTGCCGAGCTCGGTGTAGAGCTTGCCCAGCACCTCGGCGCCGTACTTCTTCTCCGCCGCGATGCACACGCGGACCGGCCCCCACGCCGTCTTCATGAACTCGACGTACTGCTCCGGCAGGTCGCGCCCCTCGTTGAGCACGGCCAGGCTCATGACGTGCCACCGGACGTCGATCGGCCGCAGCCGCTCGACCTCGAGGATCCACCGCGAGGTCATCCAGGCCCACGGGCACCTCGGGTCGAACCAGAAATCCACCGGCGTGCGCTCGGTGTCGGTCACCGCAACCTCCACAATGCATCGGCGCGTCCTCCCGGACCGCCGTCGAATCGCCGGGGATCTCACGCCGAGATCACCGGCCCGTCTGCCGGGCTCCGGCGTCACCGCGACACAGGGGCCCGTAACCGGCAACCGACGCGTTCCGGTCGGCATTCCGCGAAGAGTTCGCCCAGATCCGGGGGCGTGATCGCCATGTCAAGGTTAGATGGGTGCTGGGGCGGCCCGCCGTACGTGCGGCCACCCCTCGAGCCGTACCGTTGGAAACACCACGACGTCGTGAAACGAGGCGAGGAGTTCACTTGGCTGGCAATCTGACGCGCGATGAGGCGCGGGAGCGCGCCCGGCTGCTGACCGTCGAGTCGTACGAGGTCGATCTCGACCTCACGACGGGAGCGGAGACGTTCGTCTCGGACACCACCATCAGGTTCGGCTGCGCCGAGCCCGGCGCGTCCAGTTTCGTCGACCTCCACGACGCGACGGTCCGCGAGATCACCCTGAACGGCAAGGCGCTGGACCCCGGATCGTACGACCCGGAGAAGGGCCGCGTCCCGCTGCCCGGGCTGGCCGCCGAGAACGAGCTGCGGGTGGTCTCCGACAACGCCTACTCCCGCACCGGTGAGGGACTCCACCGCTTCGTCGACCCGGTCGACCAGGAGGCGTACCTCTACACGCAGTTCGAGACCTGCGACGCGCACCGCATGTACACCTGCTTCGACCAGCCGGACCTGAAGGCGCGGTTCGAGCTGAGCGTGACCGCGCCCGAGCACTGGCAGGTCATCACCAACAACGCGCCCGACCGGGCCGAGGGCGGCCGCTGGCACTTCCCGGCGACGCCCGGGATCTCCACCTACATCACCGCCCTGGTGGCCGGCCCGTACCACGTGGAGCGCGACGAGTACGTCGCCGACGGCCAGCGCATCCCGCTGGGCGCCTACTGCCGGGCCAGCCTCGCCGAGCACTTCGACGCCGACGCGATCTTCGAGGTCACCAAGCAGGGCTTCGACTTCTTCCGCGACGTCTTCGCCCGGCCGTACCCCTTCGACAAGTACGACCAGCTGTTCGTGCCGGAGTTCAACGCGGGCGCGATGGAGAACGCCGGCTGCGTCACGTTCCTGGAGGACTACGTCTTCCGGTCGCGGGTCACCGACGCCGCCTACGAGCGCCGCGCCGAGACGATCCTGCACGAGATGGCGCACATGTGGTTCGGCGACCTGGTCACCATGCGCTGGTGGGACGACCTCTGGCTGAACGAGTCGTTCGCGACGTACATGAGCGTGCTCTGCCAGTCCGAGGCCACCCGGTGGAAGGGCGCCTGGACGACCTTCGCCAACCTCTGGAAGGCCTGGGCGTACCGGCAGGACCAGCTCCCGTCCACCCACCCGATCTCCGCCGACATCCCCGACATCCGGGCGGTCGAGGTCAACTTCGACGGCATCACGTACGCCAAGGGCGCCAGCGTCCTGAAGCAGCTCGTCGCCTACGTCGGGCGCGACAACTTCATCAGCGGCGTCCGCGCCTACTTCGACCGGCACGCGTGGGGCAACACCTCGCTGTCCGACCTGCTCGACGCCCTCGAGGAGACCTCGGGCCGCGACCTCACCTCCTGGTCCAAGGAGTGGCTGGAGACGGCCGGCGTCAACACGCTGCGCCCGTCGTACGAGATCGACGACGAAGGCCGCTTCACGTCGTTCGCGGTGCTGCAGGAGGCGCCGGAGAACCACCCGACGCTGCGCTCGCACCGCATTGCGATCGGCCTGTACGACCGGACCGACAAGGGCATCGTGCGCCGCCGGCGGGTGGAGCTCGACGTCGTGGGCGCACGTACGGAGGTCGCCGAGCTGGTCGGCGAGAGCCGCCCGGACCTGGTGCTGGTCAACGACGACGATCTGACCTACGCCAAGATCCGCCTCGACGAGCACTCGCTGCGCACGCTCGTCGCCGGGATCGGCGAGATCACCGAGGGCCTGCCGCGCGCGCTGTGCTGGTCGGCGGCCTGGGACATGTGCCGGGACGCCGAACTCGCCGCGCGCGACTACGTCCGGCTGGTGCTGTCCGGCATCCGCGGCGTCACCGACGTCTCGGTGGCCCAGACGCTGCTGCGGCAGGCTCGCCTGGCGACCTCGCAGTACGCCGACCCGGCGTGGCGGGACACCGGCTACCGCCTGCTGGCCGACGAGCTGCACACGCTGCTGACCGAGGCCGAGGCGGGCTCCGACCGGCAGCTCTCCTACGCCCAGGCGTTCGTCTCGGTCGCCGCCTCCGACGAGCACATCGCGTACGTCCGCGGCCTCCTCGACGGCTCCACGACCCTGAACGGCCTGGTCGTCGACACGGACCTGCGCTGGTCGCTGCTGCGCCGTCTCGTGGTGCGCGGCGCGGCAGGCGAGGAGGAGGTCGAGGCGGAGCTGCGCCGCGACCCGACCGCCGCGGGCGAGCGGCACGCGGCCGCCGGCCGCGCCGCGGTCCCGACCGCCGAGGCCAAGGCCGCGGCGTGGGAGCGCATCATCGGCGGGGAGCTGCCCAACGCGCTGTTCCGCGCCACGCTCGGCGGTCTCGTCGACACCGACGACGTCTCGCTGCTGGAGCCGTACGTCGAGAAGTACTTCGCCGAGGTCGGCCGCGTCTGGTCGTCCTGGTCCAGCGACATGGCCAGCACGTTCGCCGAGAGCGCCTACCCGTTCCTGGTGATCTCGCCGGCCACGATCGACCGCACCACGGCGTACATCGAGGCGGAGAACCCGCCGTCGGCCCTGCGCCGCCTCCTCGTCGAGGGGCGCGACGGCCTCGCCCGCGCGCTGCGGGCGCGGGAGAAGGACCGCCAGAGCGCCTGAGGCACGAGAAAAGCCCCGGCCGGTCCGGCCGGGGCTTTTCCCTTGGTGCGTGGTGGCCGCGCCTCCTCGGGTGGCGGTGGTGGGCCGTGCCTCCTCGGTCAGCCGTGGTAGGCGGCGGCCGACCGCTGGCGCTGCCGGGTGCCGAGGACGTGCTCGACCAGGGTGATGAGCACCTGCTTGACCGACTCCCGCTCCCGGGCGTCACAGGTGATCACCGGGATGTGCGGTTCGAGGTCGAGCGCGTGACGGACCGCCTCGATGTCGGGCTGGGCCGCGCCCTCGAAACGGTTGAGCCCGACGATGAACGGCATGCCGCGGCGCTCGAAGAAGTCGATCGAGGAGAAGCAGTCGGCCAGCCGCCGGGTGTCGACGAGGACGACCGCGCCGATCGCGCCCACGGCCAGTTCGTCCCACATGAACCAGAACCGCTTCTGGCCCGGCGTTCCGAACACGTACAGGACCAGTCCGTCGCCGAGCGTGATACGACCGAAGTCCATCGCGACGGTCGTGGTGGTCTTCTGCTCCACGCCGGAGGTGTCGTCGACGCCGACGCTCTGGGAGGTGAGCATCTCCTCGGTGCGCAGCGTCTGGATCTCACTGACGGTGTTGACCATGGTGGTCTTGCCCGCCCCGAATCCGCCGGCGACCAGCACCTTGACGGAGAGCTGGGTTCCCATCTGCATTTCAGTACCCGCTTTCACTGGAACGGGCGCCGGGGTGGAGACGCGAGGAGACGGCGTCCGCTTCCGGGGCCATGGCTGCGGCGAACCAGGGCAGCCAGTCGGAAGTGCCGGTCGATACGGCGCGCTGCGGCGTCACTTGCAAATCTCCTCTTCCTGCCTTTTTGTGTGCCGGTACGTCGTCCGGCGTCCGCCGGCGCGTCGCCCGGCGTCTCATGCGCGCCACCCGACTCGTCACCCTGACCGCCGTCGCGGCAGGCCGGGCCACTTGATCGCTGCGGTGGCACGGAAACCGGACGATCGCCGTGTCAGCCGACATGATCCCACCGTGAGCGAACCAAGATCCATCAAATGGAATACGGATTTGTAACTCGGTCCTAACGTTGCCGCGGAATGCCCGATTCACCGGGTTCGCCGCGCTGGTGCGTGAGATCGGCCGCTACGGGCGGCCGGTCAGGTCCCCACGGCATGGCAAAGTTAACGGGTGGAGACGGCACGGGAAGTACTCAGGACGCTCGCCAGGCGCTACGCCTTCGGGGATCTCGCCGCCCTGTGCGAGGCCGGGGCGGCGGGGCTGCGACCGGATGTCGCCGCCGAGGTCCGGCTGCTGTGCTCGTTCGGGCAGCGGCTGATCGACCTGGACGCGGAGGACTTCGGCGTGCCGGAGGTCACCGGCGACCCGGTCGTCGACGCCCACAAGGTGCCCGACCACCTGCTCTCCCGCGCCCGGGCCAGCAGGATGCCGCAGTCCGCCAAGGAGCGCACGCGCGGCGCGCTGCGGACCCTGCGCCCGGCGTACGGCCTGCTGCTCGAGGTGATCGAGGCGCGGTGGCGACGGCGGGAGATGGCGGCCCTGGTCGCCGCCCTGCACATCTCCGCCGAGTACCTCCCGCTGCTGGCCTGGGAGCCGGTCCTCGGCCACGCCGGCGACCCGGCGCTGCTGCCCGCGGCGGTCGGCGGCACGGGCAGCAGGTTCGGCGTCATGCCGCAGCCGGGCCGGCCCCGCGAGTGCGACCTGACGCGCCCCGAGCAGTCCGCCGCCGAGCGCGCGCTGCGGGTGGCCGGTGAGCCCGGCCCCGGCTGGCGCGCGTACCTCGACCGCCAGCACAGCACGCTCGCCTCCGCCCTCGGCCGCTGCGCGGCGTCCTGCCGCACCCCCTGCGACGTGATCACGCGGCTGTCCCCCGACGTGCTGGAGTCCCTGACCGCCCGCTGCCGGCTGGCCGGGGAGTTCTCCGACGGCGCGCTCGTGCGCCTGCGCCACGCGGCGCCGGTCGGGCACGGTTTCGGGGTGCCGAGCCCGGAGGAGGTCGAGGAGGCGTGGGGGCGCACCCGCCGGTCGGTCGGCAAGCAGCCGCTCGGCCGCGCGGTCGCCGAGCCCAGCACCGTCTACTGCCTGCCCGGTCTGCCCGAGCTGTTCTCGGCGGCGGCCGGGTGCCCGATCCTGCCCGACACCCTGCTGCACGACGTCGCCGCGCGCATCGTCGACGTCCTCGACCGCTAGGGCCCCTCGTCCGTGGTCCTGTCCGTGGAGCGTGATCCACCTTCTCCCCGGCAGACGGGAACGATCGCGGCCGGCAGCCGGGGATGACGGGGCAGGTCGTCGAGGAGCACCGGGTCGCCGGTCGCGTCCGCGAGGGGGATCCGCCAGTTCGGGTACTCATCCGTCGTGCCCGGCTGGTTCTGCGTGCGGCGCTCGCCGACCGCGTCCGCCAGTGACACGCCGATCAGCCGCGCCGGCGTACGCGCGAGGAAGGCGTGCAGCGCCGCCGTCATGTCCGCGGTGTCCAGGCCGAGCGTGGTCAGCAGTTCCTTCCACTCGCCCAGGAACCGGGCGAGCTCGCCGTACTCCTCGGCCGCCGGACGGGTGAGCAGGCCGAGGCGTTCCCGCAGCGCGATGTGGTCGCCGTTCAGGTAGCCCTCGATGGGCGGCATGTCGTGGGTGGCCACGGTGGCCAGGCACAGCTCCCGCCACCGCTCCGGCGGCAGCGGCGCGCCCTTCTCGTCGCGTTCGAACCACGCCATCGACGTGCCGAAGACCCCGCGTTCGGCGAACACGTCCCTCATGTACTCCGCCACGGTGCCCAGGTCCTCGCCGATGACCACCGCGCCGGCCTCGTGCGCCTCGTACAGCAGCTCGCCGAGCAGGTCGCCGTAGGGGTAGGAGACGTACGTCCCCTCGGCGGGCGAGGCGCCCCGCGGCACCCACCACAGCCGGAAGACCTGCATGGCGTGGTCGAGCCGGAGCCCGCCCGCGTGCCGCAGGACGTGCCGGAGCATCTCGCGGTACGGCGCGTAGCCCGCCGCCGCGAGCCGCTGCGGGTGCCAGGGCGGCTGGCCCCAGTCCTGGCCGCGCTGGTTGAACTCGTCCGGCGGCGCGCCCACGCTCATCCCCGACGCGAACAGGTCCTGGTACGCCCACGCGTCCGCCCCGCCGGGGTCCACCCCGACGGCCAGGTCGTGCACGATCCCGAGGTCCATGCCGGCCTCGCGCGCGGCGTCCTGGACGGCGCCGAGCTGCTCGTCGAGCCACCACTGCAGCCGGCGGTGGAACTCCACGCGGTCGGCGCGACGCTCGCGCTCGGCGGCGACCGCCGGGGAGCCGGGGCCGTGCAGCTCGGCCGGCCAGGACGGCCAGTGGGACCCGTGCTCCTCCGCCAGCGCGGACCAGGTCGCGAACGCGGTCAGCGCCTCGCCCTCGCGCGCGCGGAACGCGGCGTACGCCGCCGCGCGGTCCGGGGCGAGCGGCACCTCGGCCAGGAGCTCCAGCGCCGCCCGCTTGGCCGTCCAGGCCGCGTCGCGGTCGATCTCGTCGGCCGTCCGCGACCGGGCCCGCTGCGGCGCGGCGAGCTCCTCGATCCGGCGCCGCGTCTCCGGGCCGGCCGCGGCGTACTCCGGGACGTCCTCCGGCCGCAGGTACAGCGGGCTGGTGTAGCGGCGGCTCATCGGCAGGTACGGCGACGGGCGCACCGGCGGCGCCGGCTCGCCCGCGTGCAGCGGGTTCACCAGGACGAAGCCCGCGTCCAGCTCGCGGCCGCTCCAGGCCGCCAGCTCCCGCAGGTCGGCGAGGTCCCCCATGCCCCACGAGCGGCTCGACCGCACGGAGTACAGCTGGGCCATCAGGCCCCAGCCGCGCGCACCGGGGTCCGGCGCTCGCGAAGGCGCGACGAGCAGCGGCGCGACCTCCTCCCGCGCGCCGCGCCGGGCCCGTACCCGATGCCGGCCGAGGGGCGTCCCGGGCGGCATCCGGTACGCCGTACGGAGCCCGGCGGCCTCCGCCGAGGTGGCGGGCGGCCGCCCCGTCACCTCGGGGGGCGCCGACTCCGCGGGCACGAGGCGGAGCTCCTCGCCGGTCGCGAGCTCGACCCACACCTCGGCGTCGTCCGCCGCGAGCAGGTCCTCCCCGGCGAAGACGACGGCGGTCGGCGGGAGCAGCCGGGCGCGGCGCTCCCGGTCGATCCGCTCCCGCTCCCGGCGTACGGCCTCCGGCGAGGAGACGTCCGCGCCCAGCGCGCCGAGCACCGCCTTGATCGTCTTTTCCGGGACGTCGGCGGGCCGGCCCCGCCAGTCCGTGTAGGAGGTCTCGACGCCGTACGCGGCGGCCAGAGCGTTCAGGTCCTCGGTGCCCGCTGCCACGATGTCGTCTCCCACGGTGCCCCCGTCCTCGGTGCCGGTTCCTGCCACGTTGGCTACGATGCCCCGTCGATCAGTCCCAAATCGGGGGATGGCGATGTGCCCAGGGCCGGGCCTCCTCCAGTTGCGCCGACAGGGCGATCAGGGTGGCCTCGTCGCCCATCCGGCCGGCGAGCATGACGCCGATGGGCAGGCCGCCGTCGGTCCAGTGCAGGGGGACGTTCACCGCGGGCTGGCCGGTGACGTTGTACACCGAGGTGAACGGCGTGAAGAGCGTCTGCCGTACGAAGTTCTCCTCGGGCCCGACCTCGTCGAAGTGCCCGACGGGGACGGGCGGCAGCGCAAGGGTGGGCTGCAGGATCACGTCGTACTGGTCGAGACGCGGCAGCCCCGTGCGTACCGCCAGTTGCAAGGCCGCCTGGGCGCGCAGGAGCTGCGGCGCGGTGACCGCGTTGCCGCGCTCGCGCAGGTAACGGGTCAGCGGGCGCAGCCGCTCCTCCCTGTCGGGCGGGACCGGGGTCATCGTGGCCATGGACGCCCAGAGCACCTCGAAGTGGGGCATCAACTCCTCCTTCCACGGAGTGTCGATGTCCTCCACCTCATGGCCCAGCTCCGCCAGCAGTTCGCTCGCGGCCTCGTACGCGGCCAGGCAGTCGGGGTGCACCTGGGCGGCGGAAACCGGGGGGACGGCGGTCCGGCCGACGCGCAGCCGTCCCGGCGCCCGGTCGGCGGCCTCGAGGAAGGTCCCCTCCGGGGGCGCGGCGCGGTACATGTCGCCTGGAGCGTTCCCGGCCATGACGTCGAGGAGCAGGGCGGCGTCCCGGACGGTCCGCGTGATCGGGCCGCTGGTCGACAGGCCGACGAGGTCGGGGACGATGGGGCCCTGGCTGATGCGGCCGCGCGTCGGCTTGATCCCGAAGAGGCCGCACACGCTGGTCGGGATCCGGATGGACCCGCCGCCGTCGCTGCCGTGCGCGGCCGGTGCCAGGCCGGCGGCGACCGCGGCGGCGGCGCCGCCGCTGGACCCGCCGGCGGAGCGTTCGAGGTCCCAGGGCGTGCGCGCGGGAGGCGCCACGTCGTTTTCGGTGTAACAGGGCAGTCCGAATTCTGGTGTATTGGTCTTCCCTAGGAGAATCGTCCCTGCCTGCCGCAGAAAAGCGACGACGTTGTCGTCGGTGAATGCGGTGAAGTCGGCAAAGGCCGCCGAGCCGAGGGTCGTCCGTACGTCCTTGACCATGTTGAGGTCCTTGACGGGGATCGGCACGCCGAGCAGCGGGGCCTCCTCACCCGCCATGACCGCCCGCTCCGCCGTCTTGGCCTGGTCACGCGCGAGGTCCGCGGTCACGGTGACGTAGGCGCCGACGCGGTCCGCGAGACGGTCGATGCGGTCGAGGTAGTGCTCGGCGATGTCGACGGGTGAGAGTTCCCGGTCGCGGATCGCGGCGGCCTGCTCGCGCACGCTGAGATCATGAATATGCGTCACAAGTGAAAACGGTACGCCCACCGAAAGTTGCAGCAGAGCAGTGGGGGATGGGATTTATCTACCCTGGTAACATGCCACTGAACCGCGCATGAGCGGAGACAAAAGTATCAACCGGACACGACTATGCACCCGGCTCCGGCTCTGGTTACGCTTCGCACGGAAGATCATGTGTGCTGCAGTCAATCGAGCACGGAGTGTCGACATGGCCAGTGTGGAGCGAGGCGAGTCCACTCAGACGTCCACACGCGAGCACCCCGACGACGAACGTCCGTTCGAGCTGCCCGGCGAAGAAGGCTCGGCCGAACGTCCTGACGAGGGACGCCCGCCAAGGCGGCGGAGGGAGCAGGCGATCGGGGGGCGGATCAGCGATCCGCAGATCCAACGCTGGATGATCCGGGCGGGCGCGGCCGCCGTTCTGGGCCTGCTGTTCGCGATCATCTTCGAGATCCGGATCGGCCTGGCCGTGGCGGTGCTCACCGTGGTCGTCGATGTCGTACGGCGATCACGTCAGCACTCCAGCGTGGAGGCGTGGCGCAAGCCCTCGGTCGCGGAACGCCGGACCGAGCGGCAACTGCGGGGCATGGAGAAGGCCGGCTATCGAACCCTCCACGCCCGCGCGGTGCCCCGCGACGAGGACGGCGTCAGCGACGGGCAGATCGACCACCTCGTCATCGGGCCGACCGGCGTGTACGCCGTCGACTCGGAGAAGTGGGACAAGCGACTGCCCGTACGGGCGCTGTCGCACCGCAAGCTGTTCTTGGGACCGTTCAACAAGAAGGAGCGCCTGGACGAGGCCCGCTGGGAGGCCGACCAGGCCAGCAAGCTGATCAGCGGGGAGCTCGGCTACGAGGTCCCGGTGCAGCCGTCGCTGGCCATCTACGGCCCGGCGATCTCCTGGAAGGTCCTGATGGTGCGCAACGTCGACGTCTACTCCGGCGGGCGGGCCCGCAACTACCTGCGTCGCCGGCCCAAGATCCTCACCGCGGTGGACATCGAGCGGATCTACAACGCCGCCGAGCGCGTGCTGCCCCCGAAATACCCCGATCCCGACCAGGACTGACCTGACGCTCGACGCGCGAGCATCTCGGAAACTGAGACCACCGTCTCATCCGGGCCGCCGACCCCATACGATCGAATCCTGAGCACGGAATCGATGGGAGAGGCAGATGCCCCCGCTGAGGTCACGAACGGTCACGCACGGCAGGAACATGGCGGGAGCCAGGGCCCTTCTCCGGGCCACCGGCGTAGCGCGTGAGGACTTCGGCAAGCCCATCATCGCGGTCGCCAACAGCTTCACCGAGTTCGTTCCCGGCCACGTCCACCTGCGCGAGGTCGGCCAGGTCGTCGCCGCCGCGGTGAAGGAGGCGGGCGGGGTCCCGCGCGAGTTCAACACGATCGCGGTCGACGACGGCATCGCGATGGGCCACGGCGGCATGCTCTACTCGCTGCCGTCCCGCGAGCTGATCGCCGACTCGGTCGAGTACATGGTCAACGCGCACTGCGCCGACGCACTGATCTGCGTCTCGAACTGCGACAAGATCACGCCGGGCATGCTGATCGCGGCCATGCGGCTCAACATCCCGACCGTGTTCGTCTCCGGCGGGCCGATGGAGGCGGGCAAGCCGGTCGACGGCACGACCAAGCTCGACCTGATCGACCCGATGATCGCCGCCGCGGACGAGTCCGTCTCCGACGAGACGCTCGCCCAGATGGAGGAGAACGCCTGCCCGACCTGCGGGTCCTGCTCGGGCATGTTCACCGCCAACTCGATGAACTGCCTGACCGAGGCGATCGGCCTGTCCCTCCCCGGCAACGGCACGATCCTGGCCACGCACGCGGACCGCAAGAAGCTGTTCCAGGACGCCGGGCGCCGCGTCGTGGAGATCGCCAACCGGTACTACGCCGGGGACGACGAGTCCGTCCTCCCGCTGAACATCGCGACCCGCGACGCGTTCGAGAACGCCATGGCGCTCGACGTCGCGATGGGCGGCTCGACCAACACGATCCTGCACCTGCTCGCCGCGGCCCGGGAAGCCGGCGTCGACTTCGGCCTGAAGGAGATCGACGAGCTCTCCCGCCGCGTGCCCTGCATCTGCAAGGTCGCCCCGGCCACCGCCAAGTACCACATCGAGGACGTCCACCGGGCCGGCGGCATCCCCGCGATCCTCGGAGAGCTCGACCGGGCCGGGCTGCTCAACCGCACGGTCCACACGATCCACAGCGGGTCGCTGGGCGAGTTCCTCGACGCGCACGACGTCCGGTCCCCCGGCGTGCGGCCGGAGGCCGTGGAGCTGTTCCACGCCGCGCCGGGCGGGGTCCGCACGACGAAGCCGTACAGCCAGAACAACCGCTGGCAGGAGCTCGACCTCGACCGCGAGCAGGGCTGCATCCGCGACGCCGAGCACGCCTACACCAAGGACGGCGGGCTCGCCATGCTGTACGGCAACCTCGCCGTCGAGGGCGCGGTCGTCAAGACCGCCGGCGTCGAGGAGGCCCTGTGGACCTTCGAGGGCCCGGCGGTCGTCTTCGAGAGCCAGGAGGACGCGGTCGAGGGTATCCTCGGCAACCGCGTCAAGCCGGGCGACGTCGTCGTCATCCGCTACGAGGGCCCCAAGGGCGGCCCGGGCATGCAGGAGATGCTGTACCCGACGTCCTTCCTCAAGGGCCGCGGGCTCGGCAAGGCCTGCGCGCTGATCACCGACGGGCGCTTCTCCGGCGGCACCAGCGGCCTGTCCATCGGCCACGCCTCCCCGGAGGCCGCGGCCGGCGGTGACATCGCCCTGGTGGAGGACGGCGACCGGATCGTCATCGACATCCCGCGCCGCGAGCTCCGCCTCGACGTGCCCGCCGACGAGCTCCAGGCGCGCCGCGAGCGCCTCCTGAAGGAGCTGGGCTCCTTCCGGCCCCGCGACCGGCACCGCCCGGTCAGCGCCGCGCTCCAGGCGTACGCCGCGATGGCCACCTCGGCCTCCACCGGCGCCGCCCGCGACATCTCCCAGCTCGGCGGCTGACCCTCCGGATCCGGTGGGCGTGCCACGCCCACCGGATCGCTTCCCGTTCCCGCGAGAACGACGCAGACGACGTCGTCCTAGCCCCCGGCGAACCCGGCCCGCTCCGCGAGGTCCGGGCGTTCAGCCGCGGGTGGCGCCGACGAACTGCATCAGGCCGTACGTGCGCTGGCGGAGAGCGGTGAAGCCGCGTCCGCGCAGGGCGTTGCAGAGGTCGTCGGCGCCGAACATCCGGATGCCGGTCAGCCGCCCGAGGACGGAGCTGCCCGTGCCGATGACGGGCAGCTCCGGCTTCCGGGTCGTGAGGAACGCGGCCCGGCCGCCGGGCTTCAGCACGCGGGTGACGCCGTCGACGGCCGCCCATGGGTCGTCGAAGAGGTAGAGGCCGCCGAAGCAGCACACCGCGTCGAACACCTCGTCGCCGAACGGCAGGTCGGCCGCGTCGCCGCGGACGTACGCGACCTCGGCGGCGCCGTTCGCGCCCCGGGGGCTCGGCCGCACCGTGTCGGTCACGGCGCGGTCGAGCATGGTCGAGGAGGCGTCGACGCCCACGACGAGCCCGTGGCCCGTCATCCCGGCGGCCAGCGCCCGGGTGACGTTGCCGGGACCGCAGGCCACGTCGAGCACCGTGCCGTCCGGGATCGCGGCCAGGTCCAGCCAGTCCCGGGCGAGGGCGTACTCCTCCTCGATGTCCGGGCCGAGCGGGCCCTTGAACATCCCGAACAGCACCGGCCGCCACAAATCCTCGTAGATCTTCGGGAGGAAGCCGGAGCGCATCAGGCGCTGCGCGATCGTGTCGTGCGGCCGGTCCTCCTCGCCGAGCAGGTCGAGGTAGCCGTGCGCCACGTCCGGCTCCGCGGGCGGCCGGTCCAGCAGCGGCAGGACACGGTCGAGGGCGTTCGACCGGCCTCCCCCGCTCGCCTCACTCATGGCCGCGGAGCCTCCCCGTCCACCGTGAGCCCCGTGTGGGCGGCCATGAAGGACAGCGTGTCCACGCTGAGGTCGATCGAGCGGCTGACGGCACGGGCGCCGTGCCCGACCTCGGCCTCGTTGCGCAGGAGGATGGGCCCGCCCGCCTCGGAGGTCGCGTGCTGCAGCGCCGCGCACATCTTGCGGGCGTGCAACGGGTCGACGCGCGTGTCGCTCTCGAACACCGTGAAGAGGGTGGCGGGGTAGGCGACGCCGTCCCGCACGTGGTGGTACGGCGAGTAGGAGTACAACCAGCCGAACTGCTCAGGGTCCTCGGCGGAGCCGTACTCGACGTTCCAGGTCTGGCCGAGGCCGAACCGCTCGTACCGCACCATGTCGAGCAGCGGCGCCGAGCAGACGGCGGCCGCGTACAGGTCCGGCCGCTGGGCGATCGCGGCGCCGACGAGCAGGCCGCCGTTGGACCCGCCGGAGACGGCCAGCCGGTCCGCGGTGGTCCACCCGTCGGCGATCAGCTTCTCGGCGGCGGCGTGGAAGTCGTCGAAGACGTTCTGCTTCTTGTCCAGCATCCCCGCGCGGTGCCACTCCTCGCCCTCCTCCGAGCCGCCGCGCAGGTTGGCGACGACGTAGACGCCGCCGGCCTCGACCCAGGCGAGCGTCCCGGCGGAGTAGGCGGGGGTCAGCGGGACGTTGAAGCCGCCGTAGCCGTACAGGATCGTCGGCCGGGGCTCGCCCGGCGCCGCGTCGGCGCGGGCGACGATGAGCATGCGGACCTCGGTGCCGTCCTTGGAGGTGTACGTCACCTGGCGCGCCTCGACGTCGGGGACGTCGACGGTGCCGGGCGGGGACGCCCAGAGCGTCGTCTCGCCCGTCGTGGCGTCGAAGCGGTAGACGGACGACGGCGTCGTGTGGTCGAGGTAGGTGAACCACGCCTCGTGCCCGCCCTCGGGGCGTTCGACGATCCCGCCGATCGACCCGAGTCCGGGCACCGGGACCTCGCCGATCCGCTCCCCCGTCGCCAGGTCGTGGACGGTGATCTCACTGATCGCGTGGCGGGTCCACCCGGCGAGGAGGACCGGCCGGTCCAGGTCGTCGAGGATCGCGAAGTCGGTGAGGACCGCCTCGGCGTCCTCGGGGATCAGGTCGCGCCAGGTGTCGGGCGACACGTCGGCCGGGTCGGCGACGCAGAGCCGGCCGCGCGGGGCGTCCAGGTCGGTGAAGGCGTACGCGCGGCCGTCCCGCGCGACGTGCACGCCGGTCTCGGCGTCCACGCCCTCCTGGATCACCCGCAGCTCCGGGGCCTCCGGGTCGGAGGCGCTCAGGTCGGCGATCCACAGGTCGTTGCGCGGCGCGGTCCCCTGGGAGGAGGAGAGGGTCAGCCAGCGGCCGTCGCGGCTGACGCCGACGCCGTAGTAGTTGGTCTTCTCCCGCCCCGACCCGAAGATCATCACGTCGTCGGTCTCGGGGTCGGTCCCGACCCGGTGCAGGTAGACGCGGCGGTGGTACTGGTCCTCCCCCGCCGGGACCTGGTCGGCGGGGAGCCGGCGGACGTAGTAGTACGCCTCACCGCCCGGCAGCCAGGCGACCGGCGTGTAGCGGCACCGCTCGATCGGTCCCTCGACGGTCTCGCCGGTGGCGACGTCCATCACGTACAGCTTGGACTCCTCGTCGCCGCCGTGGGACAGCTGGTAGGCCAGCAGGCGGCCCTCCTTGTCCGGCTGCCAGGAGTCCAGCGTCGTCGTGTGCGTCGGGTCGAGCGCCATCGGGTCGATCAGTGCCCGCTCCTCGCCGCCGGGGTCGACGGTGTAGAGGACGGCGTGCTCCTGCTCGGCGGTACGGCGCATGAAGAACCGGCGCTCGCCCCGCCACACCGGAGCGCCGACACTGCCGGCGCCGAGCAGCTCGCGCACCCGTGCCCGCAGCCGGTCCCGGCCGGGCAGGCCGTCGACCTCCTCGTGGAACAGCTCGTCCTGGGCCGTCAGCCACTTCTTGGTGTCGTCGGCGTTCGGATCCTCCAGCCACCGGTAGGGATCGGCGACGCGGTGACCGTGGATCTCCTCCACGAGGTCCTGACGATGCGCGGACGGGTACTGCGGTCGGCTCATGAACCGCACTTTACGAGGTCGGCGGAGCGCCCCGTGCGTGGCGTGGCGGTTTCCCCCCGGTCGCCGCACCGAGAAAGATGTGGGGCGCGTCTTTCCACGTTGATCGGGGGGAACAATGGAAGACACGCACGGCCCGCACAGAGCGGCCTCGCGCGGCGGCGGGCACGCCCGCCGTACGGCGCTGGTCGCGGCGCCCGGCCTGGCAGCCGTCGGCCTCGCCGCCGCGGTCCTGGCCGCCGGGCCCGCGCACGCGCGCACGCCGCATCCGGCGGCGCAGTCGCACGCGAAGCAGGCGGCGCACCCGGGACACACGGCACCACCGTCCCCGTCGCCGTCGCACTCGGCTCAGCCGGCTCCGTCACCGTCGCGTTCGGCCCAGCCGACGCACACGCCGTCCCAGCCGGCTCGGGAGGGATCACCGCGCTCTCGGGAGGCGCAGCGCGGGCACCGGGCGAAGGGCGCGGACCTGCATCTCGTGTTCGACCGGCCCGAGGCCGCGAAGGACTCCGGCGTCATCTGGCGCTGGACCGTCGTGAACGAGGGAGCCGGCACCGCCGACGACGTCGTCGCGACCCAGCAGGTCACGTCCGGCCACAAGATCCTCGAGTTGTCGAAGCCCTGTGCCTCGGACCACGAGACGGTCGTGTGCCGGTACGACACGATCGGCGCCGGCGACAAGCGCGCCGGCTGGATCAAGACCTCGGGCAGCCTCAAGGGCGGCCCGCTGCGCGTCGACGCGAAGATGACGTGGCGCGACCGGCGGACCGGCTCGGACGCGGGGGCCGAGGGGAACCACCACCCGGGCCACTGACCGGACCGGCTCGGGAACCTCGGCGGGGTACGCCCGTCACCCGGGCGGCCGACCGGCCCGAGCCGCCTCCCGGGCAGCGCTTCCAGCGAATACCCCGATTTATGGGGTAGCGAAATCGGCATCTCAACAGCCACACTGATTGCAACTCGGGTATCACCCGTGAGGAGGTCCTCGTGGCGGGTGCGCTGGTGAGAACGATCGACGAGCCTCATGCCGAGGCGCGCTGGAGCGTGGCCCGGGAGGCAGCCGGCGCCTGCGACGCGGAGGCCGTCTGATGAGACAGGTCCTGCTCCTCAACGCGACATACGAGCCCCTGACCACCCTCCCGATGCGGCGCGCCGTCTGTCTGGTCCTGCGGGAGAAGGCGGAGATCGTCCACCACGACGCATCCGGAGCGCGGCTGCACTCGGCCTCCCTCGTCCTCGAGACACCGTCGGTGATCCGGCTGTTGCGCTACGTCCGCATCCCGTACCGACAACGCGTGCCGCTCACCCGGGCGGCGCTCATGCGGCGCGACAACTTCCGGTGCGCCTACTGCGGCCTTCGCGCGGAGACGATCGACCACGTCATCCCGCGCAGTCGTGGCGGCAAGCACATCTGGGAGAACTGCGTCGCCTCCTGCATGCCTTGCAACCACCGCAAGGCCGACAAACTACTTGAAGAGATCGGCTGGAAGCTGCACGTCGCCCCCGCTGTTCCACGCGGCGCGCACTGGCGGCTGATCGGCCTGATCAACGACGGCGACCCGCAGTGGGCGCCCTACGTCTCCGAACACGCGGCCTGATCGCTCGCCCGATCGCTCCGAGCGGCGGACGGGGCATGACGGACGGGCGGTGACGTCGTACGCTGTGGCCGTGCCACGTTACGACTACCGCTGCCGCGCCTGTGGCGCGACGTTCGAGGTGTCCCGCCCGATGGCCGAGGCCTCCGCCCCGGCCGCCTGCCCCGACGGCCACGACGACACGGTGAAGCTGCTGTCCACGGTGGCGGTCACCGGCGGCGCCACCGCCGCCCCGCCCACCGGTGGCGGCTGCTGCGGAGGCGGCTGCTGCGGCTGAGCCGAGCGCGGCGGCCGCCGCTGTACGGCGTCCGCCACGCAACCGGCCACGCTCACCCCCGTGCGCCCCGATCCCGCTCGACTCCCGCCGCCGGAGCGCGGCCGCCGTCGGCCCGGCACCGGCTCACTCGCGAGCGACCGCCAGCGTCACCGGTGGGGTCCGGGTCGCCGCGAGCGTGCTCCAGATGCTCGCCGCGGCGGTCGCGATGAACGCGCCGGGCACCAGCAGGGCCAGGAGTTCCCAGGGCACCGCGACGAGCGGCCGGCCGACGGCCCGGGCGGACGCCGTGCCGAGTCCGGCCAGCGCGCCCGCCGCCACGAGCAGCCCGAGGAACAGGCCGATCGCGGTGACCGCCGCCGCCTCGATCAACGCCATCCGTACGACCTGCGGCCGGCTCATCCCGGTGAGCCGGACGACCGCGAACTCCACCTCGCGTTCGGCACCGGCGATCACCACGGCGTTGACGACGGCGACGGCGGCATAGAGACCGCCGAGGCCGACGAGCACCGCGAAGATCGCCATGTTGCCCTTCTGCTGCGCGGCCGCCTCGTCGTCGGCCCACTTCGCCACGGTACGGACGGTGCCGATCCCCGCCGCGTGGATCCGCGCGGCGACCTGTGACGGAGCGGCGCCCGGGCCGACCTGGACGACCGTCCGGGTCGGCGCCTTGGCGATCATGTCCGCCGGGACGAGGTCGCGCGGGACGAGGAAGCCGTCCGCGCCGTTCTCCAGGACGGGGGCGAGCAGGGCGACGATCCGCACCCGTACGCGCCGCGCGCCGATCCGGACGGTGGCCGGCTGTCCACGCCGCAGGCCCTCCTCGCTCAGGCCGGGCCCGACCGCGATCGTCGCACCGTGCAACCGTTCCAGGGAGCCGGACCGCGGCGGGCGCCGGTGGGTCCGGCCGTACGCCGCCGGGTCGATCGCGACGATCCCCGAGTAGTAGGTGTGCCGCCGGACCGTGACCGAGATGGGGACGGTCGACTCCGGCGACGCGGCCGCGACGCCCGGCACGCCCGCGATCCGGGCGGCCTGGGCGCCGTTCGAGTCGACGACCAGTTCCCCCGCCACGAGGCGTCGCTGCTCCTCGCCGGCCATCCTGCCGAGTGATTCCAGGGCCCCCATCAGGCCGACGACCAGAGACACCAGCACGATCAGCGGCGCGGCCGTGGAGGCGCTGCGCCGTACGCCGTCCCGCAGGTTCGCCTGGGCGATCTCGCCCAGGGTGGTCCGCCGCAGCGCGCGGCCGAGCAGCCCGCCGACGAGCGGTACGACCAGGGGACTCAGCAGGCTCAGGGCCACCGCGCCCACCACCGACACGGTCATCGCGATGAGGAGCGCGCCGAGCACGTCGACGTGGCCGGTCTGCCCGGCGGCGACCAGCCAGATCACGCACGCCAGCAGGGAGAGACCGAACACCCAGCGGGCGGCGGTCATCACGCGGGCGGCGCGCCCGGTGGCCCGGAGTGCCTCCAGCGGACGCACGAGCGCGGCCCGCCGTGCGGCCGTGAGCACGCCCAGCACCGCCACCGTGAGGCCGACGCAGCCCGACGCCAGCATGATCCCGGCGTCCAGCCGCGGGGAGACCCCGCCGGGCAGGAACCCGAACGCCGCCAGCAGCCACCCCTGGACCCAGGTACCGGGGACGCCGAGCAGGACGCCCGCCCCGGAACCCACCGCGCCGAGCAGCGCCGCCTCCGCGAGCAGCAGGCCCACGAGCTGCAGGCGGCTCGCCCCGGCGAGCCGCAGCAGCGCGAGCTCACGGCGCCGCTGCGCCACGGTGAACGCGAACGTCGAGCCCACGATGAACAGCGCGAGGAACCCGGCCAGCATGACCGTCATGCCGAGAAGCGTCGCGGCGCCCGCGTAGGAGTCCTGGATCCGCTCCCTGGCCTGCCCGGGCACGCCGGCGGGGATCCGGGCGTCGGCGACCGCGGCCATCATCGACAGCGAGGACTGCATCAGCGCGACGCCCAGCGCGACGGCCAGGATCGCGCCGGCGAACATGCGGCGGTGTTCCCGGAAGTTGCTCCACGCGAGCCACGGCATGCTCAACCCTCCAGCCGTGCGAGCCGATCGGCGACCTCCCGGGCCGACGGGCGGATCGCGCGGTCGACGATCCGCCCGTCCGACAGGAACACCACCGCGTCCGCCCGAGCCGCCGCGACGGGGTCGTGGGTGACCATGACGATCGTCTGCCCGGCCGAGTCGACCATCTCCCGCAGCAGCCCGAGCACCGTACGGGCCGAGCCGGAGTCCAGCGCGCCGGTCGGCTCGTCGGCGAACAGCACCGCCGGCCGGGTCACCATCGCCCGCGCGATCGCCACCCGCTGCTGCTGCCCGCCCGACAGCTCCCGTGGCCGGTGCCGCAGCCGGTCCCCCAGGCCGACGGCCCGCAGCACGTCCTGCACGGCCTGCCGGGAGACCTTGCGCCCGGCGAGCCTCAGCGGCAGCGCGACGTTCTGCTCGGCGGTGAGCGAGCCGACGAGGTTGAAGCTCTGGAACACGAACCCGACGGTCTGCCGCCGCAGTGAGGTCAGCGCCCAGTCCTGCGCCGAGGTGATGTCGCGGCCGGTCAGCAGCACCTGTCCGCCGGTCGCCCGCTCCAGACCGGCCGCGCAGTGCAGGAGGGTCGACTTCCCGGATCCCGAGGGCCCCATCACCGCCGTCCACGACCCGGCCGGAAACCCGATGCTCACCCCGTCCAGGGCCCGGACCGCGGCCTCGCCCTTCCCGTACTCCCTGCTGACCTCGCGCAACTCCACCGCGGGCGCGGCCGGCCCCGCGGCCCATGGCCGTCCGATCCCCTGTCCCACCGTCATAGGACGATCCCATCGCCCCGGCCGCTCGGACACATCAGGGCGAAGCACCGACCCGAGGTATACCTGGCCCTACCCCGCCCTACGCGATGGCTCCCGAGAGACCGGCAGGCCGAGGACGCGTGACCGGACGGCTCGGCGACCGCGGCCGCAGCCGCGAAGCGGGATGTCGCGGAACGCCCCAGCGCGTCCGGGGCGGAACGCTCGGTGATCGCGAGCGCAGACCACCGGGAACCGCCACGGGTCGCCCATCGGCTCAGGCGTTCACCGAGCGTTGTCACCCGCCCTCCGGCCCGCGGCCCCGCTCATCCGCCGTACGTGGCCTCGGACTCCCCCAGCACCGTGGCGAAGTCCGCGGCGAGCCGGTCGGGGCCAGGCCGCATTCCCGTACGAGAGGCGCACTGGGCCGGTTACCGTACGTACGTGGCAGATTCCGCGGCTCGTACCGCGCTGGAGGCGGTGCTCCGGCGCCGTTTCCTGATCAGCGGCTGGCCGTGGCGGTGCCTGGCCTACCTGGTGACGGCTGCGATTCCGCTGGTCGCGATGGCCGTGCCGGTCCTGATGTTCGGGGTGCCGTGGGTGTTCGCGCTGCGGCGGGCCGCGGACGGCGGCCGGGCACCGCTCACCGTCGCCCTGCTCGTGACGCTCGGCATACTGCTCGTCGCGGGCGTCGGCCCGCTGTTCGCCGTTCCGCTGGCCGAGCTGGAGCGCCGCCGGCTGCGCCTTGTGGACGCCCGGCCGGTCGAGTCGGGGCACCGTACGGCCCGGGGGTCGCGGGCCTGGCTGCGGACCCGGTACACCGAGGCGGCGACCTGGCGGGAGCTGGGCTACGTCTGTCTGCTCGGCGCGGTGGCACCGGCGCTGTACATGGCGCTGCTGGCGTTCGCGCTGGTGGTCGGGGCGTTCCTCATCAGCCCGCTGCTGGCCGATGGCACCACGGTCGCGCTCGGGTTCGACAACGTGACGAACGCGACGGAGGCCCTCCCCTACGCGCTCGCCGGTCTGGTGCTGCTGCCCGCCGTCCCGTACCTGACGGCGGTGGTCGCCGGGGCGCACGGGGCCGTGGCCCGGGCGCTGCTGGGACGCGGGCCGGACGATCGGCTGCGGGCCGAACTCGTCGAGGTGTCGCGGTCCCGGGCCCGGCTGGTAGACGCGTTCGAGGCCGAGCGCCGGCGCATCGAGCGGGACCTGCACGACGGCGCGCAGCAGCGCCTGCTGGGGCTTACGCTGCACCTGGGCATGGCCCGGCTGGACCTCCCGCCCGGCTCCACGGCGGCCCAGAGCGTCGCCGACGCGCACGAACAGGCCAAACTGCTCATGACGGAACTACGGGAGTTGATCCGCGGCATCCACCCGCGGGTGCTCACCGACCGGGGACTGCCCGCCGCGCTGCGCGAGCTCGCCGACCGGTCCGCCGTCCCCGTGACGGTCGACGCCGACCTGCCGGATCGGCTGCCGGCCCACGTCGAAGGGACCGCGTACTTCGTCGTCGTCGAGGCGCTGAACAACGTCGCCAAGCACAGCGGCGCCGCCGAGGCGGTGGTCACCGTACGCCGGCGGGGCGACCTGCTGACCGTGGAGGTCCGCGACGACGGCGAGGGCGGGGCGGACCCCCACGCGGGGTCCGGGCTGACCGGCCTGGCGGACCGGGTCGCCGTGATCGACGGCAGAATGCTCCTGTCGAGCCCGGTGGGCGGGCCGACCGTCGTCCAAGTGGAGCTTCCGTGCGGGAAAGAGTAGTCCTCGCCGAGGACGGGGTGCTGCTGCGCGAGGGGCTGGCCGGTCTGCTCGGCCGGTTCGGCTTCGAGGTGGCGGCCACGGTCGGCGACGCCGACGCGCTCCTCGCCGCCGTGGCCGACCACCGGCCGGACCTCGTCGTGACCGACATCCGGATGCCTCCGGGCTTCACCGACGAGGGGCTGCGCGCCGCCGTCGAGCTGCGGCGCGCCGACCCCGGACTGGCCGTGGTGGCGCTCAGCCAGTACGTCGAACTGAGCTACGCGGCCGACCTGCTCGACTCCGGGGACGGCCGGGGCGTGGGGTACCTCCTGAAGGACCGGGTGGTCGACGTCGAGGAGTTCGTCGCCGCCCTGCGCCGCGTGCTCGACGGGGGAACCGTCGTCGATCCCCAGGTCGTACGGCAGCTGCTGCGCCGCCGGCGCGATCCGCTGGCGCGGCTGTCGGCGCGCGAACGCGAGGTGCTCGGCCTGATCGCCGAGGGGCACTCCAACACCGCGATCGCCCGGGCGCTCGTCATCTCCGAGGCGACCGTCGGCAAGCACGTCGGCAGCATCCTCACCAAGCTCGATCTGCCTCCGACGGAGGACGCGCATCGCAGGGTCCTGGCGGTCCTCGCCTACCTGCGCAGCGGCACCGGTGGATGAACGAGAGCGCCCGGCCTCATCCGTGAGCGGCGGCGGGCGCACAGACCGCTCCGCCCGCGCCGACCATGACGTGAGGCGTCGGTGCGCACGATACGCCGCCCACGCCGACCATGACGTGAGCGGCGGCGGTGCACACCAGACGCCGCCCACGCCGGCCGTGACGTGAGCGGCGGCGGGTGGCACCGCCGCCTCTCACGGCCCCCTTCTTCAAGCCGGCCGCCCGCCGCGCGGGCACCCGCTCGAAGTCGGCGACGCCGCCCGGCCCCGTGCCGGGGCCGGCGGCCACCGCGTACGGACGGCTTCCCCCCGCCAGGTCACCGCCCGTACGCGGCGCTCACCTCACCGGGCCCGCACCTTCGCCCGGGGCACCCTCGTCCAGACGCTTCTCGAGGTAGACGGTGACGGTGCCACCGGTGACCTTGCGATCGACCTCCCGCCACTCGAACGTGCGGTACAGCGCGAGCGCGGCCCGCTGCCGCACGGTCGTGTCGGCCCGGAGCACGCGGTAGCCGAGTTCGGCGGCGCGCTGCTCCAGGACGGTGACGAGCAGCGCGCCGTAGCCCCGGCCCTGCAGGTCGGGCCGGACGCGCAGGCGCACCATCTCGGCGGTGACGGCGTCGACGCGCCGTAGCCCGCCGAGCGCCGCCATCTCGCCGCGTACTTCTCCGACCAGGAACTCGCCCCGGTCGCGTAGGTAGATCTCCTCGATGCGAGCGAAATCGTCGTCGTAGTACACGCCGTCGCCCGGACGCACCCCCACCCGGAGCAGGCACTCCTGGTGGAGGTTGAACGCCGCCTCCTGGTCACGAGCGGTGTAGCGCCGCAGGTGGAGGCCGGCGACCTCCCACTCGGGCGGTTCGTACGACAGCCGCTGCACGCTCGCCGAGATGCCTCCCGGCAGGCGGGCCACCCGTCAGGCCTGCTTTCGGGTGATGCCCGCCGTGGCCGGACCGGCGAGTGCGTCACGGAACTCGCGGGCCGCCCGGATGTCGCCGTACTGCGCGACCACCGCGCTGGCGAGCTGACGGGCCCGGTGGATCACGATGTCGGTCCGGTGCGCGGCCGACACCGCGAGGATGGTCTCCTTGGCGGTGCGCAGCGCCTCTTCGGGCTCTCCTTCCTGAAGCCGGCACGACGCGCGGTCGAGCCAGATGAGCGTGCGGTCGAGTTCCTCGGTCGCGGGGTAGAGGGTCAGCGCCTTGCGGAGCGTCTCCTCGGCGTTCCCGTGATCGCCGAGGTTGGTGTAGGTGTCGCCCGTGTGGAAGGCCAGTTGGCGCTCGGTGTAGCCGAAGGCGGTGTCCTTGACCTGGTCCTTTCCGAGTTGGGAGAAGACCACCTGGCCGCGGGCGATCGCGCGCTTGGCGCTGGGGGTCGCCTCGTTGCGGCCCCGCTTGACGAGCATGCCGAGCGCGCGCGCCTCGACGATCGGGGCCATGGCGCCGGCCACGCTGGGTACGCGGCCGGCCAGGTCCTGCGCCCGGCGGGCCAGGTGCAGTGCCTCACGGGGATCCCCGTAGTACATCGGGACGAGCGACTCGCGCACGCTCACCCAGGCCCGGAGCGCCCGGTCGCCGGTCTCGTCGGCGGCCGTCCGCGCCGTGCGGAAGAAGGAGCGGGAGAGGCGGTGGTCGCCCAGGTCGATCATGATGACGCCGGACAGACCGGACAGTTTCGCCGCGATGCGGCAGAGTCGTTCCTGCAGCTCGATCGGTTGCCGCTGCTCGCACATCCGGCGCACCTCGCTGAAGTCCAGCAGGACGTCGCAGAGCAGCCGCAGCGGTGGGGTGGACATGTACTGCTGTCCGTACCCCTGGACGGTCTCCTCCCACTGGTCGAGCATGGTCGGGGACACCGAGGCGTTGACCAGGGTGTCGTCCATGCGGCGGCGGATGCCGTCCACCGCCCCCAGGATCTGGCCGTCGAGCACCACGCCTGCTCCGGCCAGGAGTTGCAGGAGAGTTCGCCGAAGCACTATGTCCTCCTCGTCTCCGTCCGTGCCGCTCGCCGGGCCTTCGGCGCGGTAATGAACCCGGGAGAGGCGTGGACCGGAGGTTCGTTCGAATTTGGCCGCCCATTCGCTGCCGCCGGTGACGACGGTTCGCGGCCCGATCACACTGTCGGGCTCGCGGGGGCCGGACTCCTGGACGCCGGCACGTGGGCGGTCGTGCCGGTTGCCGCAGACGCACGGTCCTTGAAGACCGAGGTCCGCGGGCTCTACGCGATAAACGCCGCAGAGGTAGTGCAGATATTCGGGACCCGGGCGCTTGTAGCCGCTCTCGTACGCCGACAGCAGCGTCTCACCGAGCTTGGGACGAGGTTTTCCCTCGAGCTCGTACAGCGCCCTGACCTGGGCGACGACATCGGACAGGGCGATGCCGTGCGCGAGTCGCTGGGCTTTGATCTGACTGGTTCCGAAGATCGGCGCGCATTGATCGTGAATTTCCCGTGCGATGTCCGGCGGCGCGAGGCCCTGGGCCAGCCCACGGGCACGGATACGACGTGCCGTATCAGCCTCTTTGCGAGGTGGGTCCTTTTTGCGGGGATCTGTTACTTCCGCACTTGGGGGATCTGTCATTCCCGGCCTCCTCGGGGGGAAAGAGCCGACCGGATAACTCATGGCCACGGAGATGAAATCTCGCGTACGCAGCGTAACTCCGGCATCGCCGTACGCCAACTGAATCAGTCAGATAGAGGTGCGTTACGGTCGCACTCCCCATACCTGAGCAGAAAAAGCTTCAACGTCAGTAGAAAAACTTCTACCCGAGTGGACAGATGTTGGTCCCCGGCCAGGCCGGCGGTCCCTTGACCGCTCTTACGGGGCTTGCGATCCTCGCACCGCGTAACGAGATGAGTTCACCGTGTGAGTGAGGGAGGCACGCTCCGTGTTCGACGAACGTCGACTGGGATACCTCGAAGGACTGGTGCGGGAGTTAGGCGAACGCGGCCTGGTGGCCCGCGTGGTCCGCAGCCGGTCCGGCCCGGCGTTCTGCCGGGTCGTCAACCCGGACGCCGCGAGCATGTCGGAGAACGTCATGTGCGCGCCGGCGCCGGACATCCCCGACCAGCGGTCCTGGTACTTCTGGTGGTCCTGGGGCGAGCCCATGCACCAGGTCGACGACCCCTGCGGCGCCGCCGTGAAGGTGGCCCGCGTCCTGGAGGCGCGCGGCGCCTAGGGAGTGTCCGGCAGAGATCCAGCGGACACCCCTGAAGATCCCCCCGCGGAGCCGGTTGCCAGTGGCGCGGACTGACCGGCTCCGCGGGGCCCGCGCGCGGCGCGCATGCCCCGGATGGCACCAGGGACCCGCCGTCGTCGCCTACGATCCATCCCGTAGGTTCGCCGGTCCAACGCGGTCGCCGATCACGGGCACCGCTCGGGAGGATGTCTCGTGTTCGCGCGTCTTGCGATGTCGGTCTTGCCGTCCATCAGCGGAAAGACGAACCTGGACCAGGCATGCAAGACCGACCCGAAGTCCACGACGGAGCCGATCACCAACGGGTGCCGGCTCACCTGGAACATCACGCACAACGGCGACCTCGCCCACTGGTACCACGTGTGGCTCGACGGCAGCAGCCCGATCACCTGGACCGTGAAGGTCATCCTCACGATCGTGATCGCGTACGTCCTGCGCAGGCTGGCGCACAAGCTGATCACCAAGGTCACGGTGCGGATGGCCGAGGGCACCATGCCCGAGCGGCTCCGTGAGAAGACCCGCACGATCTTCGACGGCAGCCCCGTGCTGGTCAGCGAGCGGCGCAGGCAGCGGGCCGAGACGATGGGGTCGGTGCTGCGCAGCATCTCCTCGGTGATCATCCTCGGTGCCGCGACGCTCACCGTGCTGGGGTATTTCGGGCTCAACCTCACGCCGTTCCTGGCCAGCGCCAGCATCATCGGCGTCGCCATCGCCTTCGGCGCGCAGAACCTCGTCAAGGACTTCCTCACCGGCATGTTCATGCTGCTGGAGGACCAGTACGGCGTCGGTGACGTGATCGACGTCGGCAGTGCCAAGGGCACGGTCGAGGCGGTCACGCTGCGCACGACGCGCCTGCGCGACGCCGACGGGGTCGTCTGGTACGTCCCGAACGGGGAGATCAAGCGGGTCGGCAACGAGTCCCAGAACTGGGCCCGCGTCGTCCTCGACGTCCCGGTCGAGTACGACGTCGACCTGGACAAGGTCCGTACGCTCCTGAGCGAGACCGCCTCGGCCATGGCCGCCGAGCCGCCGTGGGACGAGATCATCCTGGAGGACCCGACGGTCTGGGGCGTGCAGGCCCTGTCCAACGAGGCGGTCGTCGTCCGCGTCGTCTGCAAGACGGCCCCCGGCCAGCAGGGCGACGCCGCGCGGGAGCTGCGCGAGCGCCTCAAGAAGGCGCTCGACTCGGCCGGGCTGTCCATCGCGGCCTTCACGTCCGCGTAGGCTGGGGCGCGTCATGGCACAAGAGGTCACTTTCTACGAAGCCGTCGGCGGCGAGGAGACCTTCCGCCGCCTGGTACACCGGTTCTACGAAGGGGTGGCCGCCGACCCGCTGCTGCGCCCGATGTATCCCGAAGAGGATCTCGGGCCGGCCGAGGAGCGGCTCCGGCTCTTCCTGATCCAGTACTGGGGCGGTCCGCGCACGTACGGCGAGCGGCGCGGCCATCCGCGGCTGCGCATGCGGCACGTGCCCTTCCGGATCGGCGAGGCCGAGCGCGACGCCTGGCTCGGCCACATGCGCACCGCCGTCGAGGAGCTGCAGCTTCCCGGGCCGCTGGAGACGATGCTCTGGGACTACCTCGTGATGGCGGCGAACACCCTCATCAACGCACCGGGCTGAGTCACGACCGCGCGCCGGCCGCCGTCGCGGCCTCAGCGCGGGCCGGTGCCCGTTCGGACCGTACGGGGAGCAGCAGACCCGCGACGACGGGGAACGCCACCGCGACCGCGAAGGCCGTCCCGTAGTCCGACCCGCTGATGAGGGAGCCGAGCACCGGCGGGGTCGCCGCGGCGAGGAGGTTCTGGCCGGTGTTCTGGAAGCCGAGCGCCCGCCCGGCCCAGGCCCGCCCGGCGTACTCCGCCACCGCCGTGAAGGCCAGCCCGTTGGGGGTCACGGTGATCACCGCGGCGACGACGAGGACCGCGGTGGCCGCGCCCCAGTCCGCCAGCGCGCCGATCGTCAGGGCCAGCATCACGACGCCGATGCCGATCGACAGGACGCGCATCGGCCGCAGCCGGCTGCCCGCGCGGTCCGACCAGTGGCCGACGGCCAGCCGGGCCGCGGCCCCGCCGATCTGGGCCGCCGCCAGCAGCCGGCCGGCCGTACCGGCGTTCCAGCCCTGCGCGTCGACGAGGTAGACGAGGGCGAACGCGGACACGGTGAACTGCGGGACCACGAGGAGCGCGCTCGCCGCGTGGATCCGCCACAGGACGGGCGTGCGGTACGGCGAGCGTCCGCCGTGTGGTTCGTCGCCCGCGGTACGGGCCGGGTCGCGGACGAACAGGGCCACCAGCAGCGCTGCGGCGAGGCAGACGCAGCCGAGGAAGACCAGGCCGCCCGCCAGACCGGCTCCGGCGGCGAGAGGCGGCAGGACGACGGCCGCCAGCCCGACGCCCAGCGGCTGCCCGGTCTGGCGTACGCCCATGGCGAGACCGCGCTCATGGGCGGCGAACCAGCCGAGGATGAGCCGGCCGCTGGCCGCGTGGATGGACGCGCCGCCCGCTCCGGCGAGGAAGAAGCAGCCGCCGAGCGGCACGGGGTGGTGCACGGTGGCGGCGGCCAGCAGCGCCGCGCCGGCCACCGTCAGACCGGTGGCGAGGATGATCCGCTCGCCCCAGCGGTCGGCGGCCATGCCCCAGAGCGCGAGCGAGACGAGGAGGCCCGCGACCGGGCAGGAGATGAGGGTCGCGGCCTGGCCGAGGGAGAGCCCGGCGTCGGCGCGCAGGGCGGGGATGAGGTACGGAAGGCCGTACTGATACGCGCACCCGGCGACCATGGCGAGCAATCCGACCCCGAGGACCAACCACCGTCTGCTCATATGGTGATATTAACGTACCAATATGTGAGACGATCGGGCCGGGAAAAGGACGCGCCACCGGCCCCTCGCGGGGTCCGGTGGCGCGTCTTCCGTACGACGGTCCGTCACTGCGGACGGCCGGCCGTCACCGCGAGCGGCGGCTCGTCACAGCGGCGGGCGCTGGGCGAGGCTCGGGTCCTCGGCGACCTGCGGCGGGACCGAGAGCGTCCGCGCCTGCTGCGACGGGGAGACACCGGCCCAGCGGAGCAGGTCCGCGGTGGCCCGCGCCCGCTGCGCGTCGGGCAACTTGGCGATCAGCCGGCCGCTGTGGTTCTGCCCCGGCGCGACGTACACGGCGGAGTCGCGGCTGCCCGGACCGACGCGGAACGGCTCGGCGCCCCACGGGTCGTTCTGGCCGTAGACGAACATCATGTGGGTCGCGTGGGTGCGGACCCAGTGGTCGACGTCCTTCATCGCCGCCGGGTCGAACCGCATCGGGATGTCACTGGGCACGTACGTCCGCGGCTGGTAGCTGCTCTCGTACCGGAGCAGCGGGCGCAGGTGTTTGAACTGCGGCGACGGCCAGCCGAGCTGGGTGCCCGCCTGGTAGTAGTACGGGATGTACGGCTCCAGGCTCTGGTCCGTGTAGGTCAGCGCGCCGGAGATCGCGTCGAAGTAGGAGTAGATCACGTCCGTCGAGGCGGTCGTCGCCGGGATGTCCGCGCACTCCGACTGCAGGTGGTACTGCCAGAACGCCCACTCGAAGTCCATCACCGAGTTCTCGAAGGCCCGGTCGACGGTCTTGATGATCTTCCAGGTGTAGCCGGCCTTCTGGGCGTCGGCGGTCATGCGGGCGAGGATCTCCGGACGCCGCTTGAGCAGCTCGCGCTGCAGGCTCTCCAGGTTGGCGCGGCACTTCGGGTCGGTGCCGACGGTCTTGAAGAAGCGGTCGTACGCGCTGTCGTCAGTGTTGTTGACGTCGTTGGGGGCGACGTAGGCGACCGTGCCGTCGACGTCCGAGGGGTAGAAGCGCTTGTGGTAGGTGGCGGTCATGCCGCCCTTGCTGGCGCCGGTCGAGATCCACTTGCCGTGGTAGATCGTCTTGAGGGCCGTGATCAGCCGGTGCTCGTCGGTGGCGGCCTGCCAGATCGTGTCCTTCTTCCACACCGCCGGCTCGGGCCGCGACGGCGTGAAGTAGCGGTACTCCACCGAGATCTGGTTGCCGCTTACCAGCGCCGTCGGCTCCGAGAGGAACATCGTCTCGGGCGTGTTGTAGCCGCTGGTGTACAGGACCATCGGCCGGTCGGCGGACTTGTGCTCGAGCAGCACACGCTGCTCGAACCAGCCGCGCTCCGGGTGGCGGTGGTCGACCGGCTGCCGGTAGTTCAGCCAGAACCACCGGTACCCCGACAGAGCGGAGGTCTTCTCCTCCACCGTCATGCCGGGAATCGCCTTGAGCCTGGTCAGGACGTCGTCGTCCCCGGATCGGCCGGGCGCCGCCGCGTGCGCGGTACCGCCGAGGCCGCCCAGCCCGGCTGCCAGCAACAGTGCCAGCACTCCTCGAGAGAGGTTGCGCATTCTTACCCCTTTTGTGTCGGATCGCGAGAATGCAACCGCGACATTACGGGGCAAAGAACGCTTAAATCCTGATCTACTCGAAGTTCGTTACGGAACTGTCGCCCGTCCCGGTCACGAGGTACTGCTCCAGAAAGGCGCGCTCCTCCTCGTCGAACCGCCGGGTCCGGTTCTGCTTCAGGTCGTAGCCGACCATCACCGAGGTCGCCCGCGCGTACACGTGCTCGTCGTCGCGCACCTCGTACGCCAGGCGAAAGGACGCCGCGCGGATCTCCGTGACCCGCGTCTCCACCCGCACCGGCTCGGGCCGCAGCAGCAGGGGCCGCTTGTAGTCGATCTCATGGCGGGCCACCACCAGGCCGTGCAGGGGCCGCCGGCGTTCCTCACGGTCCGGGTCGGTGTAGAACATCGCCACCCGGGCGTCCTCCAGGTACGTCAGGTACCGGCAGTTGTTCACGTGGCCCAGCGAGTCGATGTCGCCGAACCGCACGTGGAACTCGTGCACGTGCCTGTGCGGTACGCGGACGTGGCCGGGGTCGAGGGCAGGCTGGGTCATCACTGGTCCATCTCGTGTCATGGGTCGCACGGTCGGCGTCCAGTCTCCCGGTTCCCATCCCGCCGGACCGCACCCGGGGTACGCCCATCGACACCGGATGACCGACGGATCGGCGTGGCACGTCGCCGGGGCGACGCCGACGGCCACGCGCCGACCACCACGGGCCGGCCGCGCCTCCCGGTCAGGTGCGTTCGTACCAGCCGTCGATACGGCCGCGACCGAGGACGTCACCGGCGGCGGCCAGCACGTCGCGCGGCTTGGCGGAGTCCAGTGCGGCCCCGCTCGCGGCCTCGGTGACCGGTTCCGCCAGGGCGAAGAGCTGGAACACGTAACGGTGCGCGCCATGTCCCTTGATCGGCGCCGGGCCGAGGTAGCCGCGGCCCATGCCCGAACGCAGTAGGCGCACCCCGTCGGCCGGGCCGCCGTCGCCCAGCCCCCCTTGGGCCACGCCGGTCACCGAGGGATCCACCAGGGCGACACCATGGATGAACGGTGCGCGTGTCGGCGCGTCGGGATCCTCGATGACCAGCAGCAACTGTGCCGTGCCCTCGGGTACGGCGGTCCAGGTCAGGGCCGGTGACAGGTCCGTGCCGCCGACTCTCTTCGCGGCGTGGACGGTCGGGATCATCGCCTCGTGCTCGAAGTCCGGACTGCTCAACGCCAGCGTGTCCGCGCCGGTCAGGTTCGGCGCGTTCCAGGCGAGGCCCGCCTGCCCGGCCCGCCGGTTCTTCAGCAACTTGCCCAGCACTGCCATAGGTCTCTCCTGTCTGTCCGCGGTCATAGCCGCCGGGTGTCCGTCAGGGCGCACAGGGGTTCGGCGAAGCGGCAGATCTCCTCGGCCGCGTCGAACTCCCGGGTGATCGGCTCGGCCGACTCGGGCGGAGCCGGCGCGCCCGGCCAGGAGTGACCGCCTCCGAACACCGTCCAGGTGACGACTCGGGTTCCGCCGACGCCGGCGTCCGTCGTCGTGCGGCTGGAGAACTCGGTGGTGTGCGTCCGGCCCGGTCCGGGCGGGCACCGATCGATGGCGCGCCAGCGCCCGGCCGTCTCCTCGAGGGACAACGTGCGGCCGCGCGGCTCCCCGCCCGGCCCGCGGTGCCGGGAGTACCCGCCCTCGATCGGTGAGATCCTGTCGGCCGTGCCGTGAATCAGCAGTGCCGACACCGCGTGCGTCGGTGATACGTCGCACAGGGCCGCGGGCATTCCGCCGGCGACGGCCGCCAGCACCGCCACCCGTTCGCTCGCCTCCAGCGCCAGCCGGTGGGCCATGAACGCGCCGTTGGAGATCCCCGCCACCACGGTCCGGTCCGGCGAGGTACCGCACCGGTCGGCCGACCAGTCGGTCAACGCGCGGAGGAACGCGACGTCGTCCACGCCCGCCTCGTCCGCCGTGGTGACACCACGGCCGTCCGCCCAGCACCCTCCGTGGCCGTCGGGATAGGCGATCGCCATGCCCCACGTGTCCGCCTGCCGGTCGAAGGTGGTCCACTCGCGCATGATCCATCCTCCGAGGTCGGGATGGTTGCCGTGCAGCACGAGCACGAGCGGCACCCGCCGGTCGTCCGGCGCCGCTCGGGGCAGCCGGATCGTGAAGCGACGGTCCCTTCCGCCGACCCTCAGCTCACCGGTGACCAGATCCCCATTGGTTGCCATGCGCCCGCACCCCACCGGATATATGCGCAGCCTACCTGCGCAGTTTTTCGGTACTCTAACGGATGTGGGAGGGAACACGACACGCCCGGCGGAAGACGCGACGGCGATCGCCGACGAACTGCAGACGGTGGTCGGCGCGCTGGTCCGGCAGATACGCGCGGTGTCGCCGGGCCGTGAAGTGACGCTGTCGCAGGTCTCGATCCTCAAACGGCTCGACCGCGAAGGGGCGCACACCGTCGCCGACCTGGCCCGGCTGGACAAGATCACTCACCAGTCGGTCACCGTCTCCGTGGCCGGACTGGTCGACCGGAGGCTCCTGCGGCGCGTCCCTGATCCCCACGATCGGCGACGCAAGCTGCTGGTCATCACGGATGAGGGCAAGCGTCTGCTGACCGAACGCCGGGACGCGGGTCACGAGAATCTCACCGACGCGATCGCCGACCGGCTCACCGCCGCGGAGCGGAGGCGACTGTCCGAAACACTCGTCCTGCTCCGCCGGCTGCTCGACTGACAAGGCCGTCCCCGCTATTCGGACCGTCCTCCTGAGCCGAAAGGAAACGGGCCGCGGGACCCGGAGGTCTCGCGGCCCGTTCTCGCCGATATCTCAGCGGGTCAGCTTGCGGTGGGTGACGCGGTGCGGGCGGGCCGCCTCGGCGCCCAGCCGCTCGACCTTGTTCTTCTCGTAGTCGGCGAAGTTGCCCTCGAACCAGAACCAGTTCGAGCCCTCTTCCCACGCCAGGATGTGCGTGGCGATGCGGTCGAGGAACCACCGGTCGTGGGACGTGATCACGGCACAGCCGGGGAACTCCAGCAGGGCGTTCTCCAGCGAGCTGAGCGTCTCGACGTCCAGGTCGTTGGTGGGCTCGTCGAGCAGCAGGACGTTGCCGCCCTGCTTGAGGGTGAGCGCGAGGTTGAGCCGGTTGCGCTCACCGCCGGACAGCACGCCGGACGGCTTCTGCTGGTCCGGGCCCTTGAAGCCGAACGCCGCGACGTACGCCCGGCTCGGCATCTCCACCTGGCCGACCTTGATGTGGTCGAGCCCGTCGGAGACGACCTGCCAGACGTTCTTCTGCGGGTCGATGCCGCCCCGGCTCTGGTCGACGTAGGAGATCTTGACGGTGTCGCCGACCTTGAGGGCGCCCTCGTCCGGCTTCTCGTCCGCGGTGACGCCGTCGGGCGCGCCCGCGCCGGCCGCGTTGACGATCATGCGGAACAGCGTGGTCTTACCGACGCCGTTCGGGCCGATGATGCCGACGATGCCGTTCGGCGGCAGGTTGAAGGACAGGTCCTCCATCAGGAGACGGTCGTCGAAGCCCTTGGTGAGGTGCTCCGCGACGATCACCGTCGTGCCCAGGCGCGGGCCCGGCGGGATCTGGATCTCCTCGAAGTCCAGCCTGCGGGTCTTGGCCGCCTCGGCCGCCATCTCCTCGTAGCGCTGGAGACGGGCCTTGCTCTTGGTCTGGCGGGCCTTCGGGTTGGAGCGGACCCACTCCAGCTCCTGCTCCAGGCGCTTCTTGCGCTTGGCGTCCTTCTGGCCCTCGACCTTGAGGCGCTCGGCCTTCTTCTCCAGGTAGGTGGAGTAGTTGCCCTCGTACCCGACGAGCCGGCCGCGGTCGACCTCACAGATCCAGCCGGCGACCCTGTCGAGGAAGTAACGGTCGTGGGTGACGGCCAGCACGGTGCCGGCGTACTTCTCGAGGTACTGCTCGAGCCACTGCACGCTCTCGGCGTCGAGGTGGTTGGTGGGCTCGTCGAGCAGCAGCAGGTCCGGCGCCTCCAGCAGCAGCTTGCACAGCGCCACGCGGCGCCGCTCGCCACCGGACAGCTTGGTCACGTCGGCGTCCGGCGGCGGGCACCGCAGCGCGTCCATCGCCTGCTCGAGCTGACTGTCGAGGTCCCAGGCGTTGCGGTGGTCGAGCTGCTCCTGGAGCTTGCCCATCTCGTCGAGCAGCTCGTCGGAGTAGTCGGTCGCCATCTTCTCGGCGATCTCGTTGAACCGGTCGAGCATCGCCTTCGTCTCGGCGACACCCTCCTCGACGTTGCCGAGGACGGTCTTCTCCTCGTTGAGCGGCGGCTCCTGCTGCAGGATGCCGACGGTGAACCCGGGCATCAGCCGGGCCTCGCCGTTGGAGGGCTGCTCGAGGCCGGCCATCATCCGCAGCAGCGTGGACTTACCGGCGCCGTTGGGGCCGACGACACCGATCTTCGCTCCGGGGAGGAAGCTCAGGGTGACATCGTCCAGAACCACCTTGTCGCCGTGCGCCTTGCGCACGCGCTGCATCGTGTAGATGTACTCCGGCATGGTTTCAAGACTAGAGCCTCCGAGGGGATGGCCTTGCCGTGATTCGGCGCGGCTCGCCCGGCTTCTTCGTCGCCGGCAGGCAGATCCGGTTGCGCCCGGACTCCTTCGCGCGGTAGAGCGCGAGATCCGCCGAGGCGAGCAGCTCGATCAGGTCGTGCCCGTGGGTGCGGAACAGGGCGACGCCGATCGAGATCGTCACCGTGATCGTGGCGTCGTCGGCGGGGACGCACATCCGGCCGACCCGGCTGCGGAGCCGTTCGGCCACCCGGCAGGCCTCGAGCATGTCGGCGTTCGGCAGCAGCACGGCGAACTCCTCCCCGCCGAACCGACCCACCACGTCGTACTCCCGCAGTTGCTGGACCAGGGTGCCCGCCACCCCGGCCAGCACCTGATCGCCGGTCAGGTGCCCGTACGCGTCGTTGACCCGCTTGAAATGGTCGATGTCGATCAGGAGCAGGGCCAGCGACTCGTCGGTGCGCACCGCGCGGCTGATCTCGGTGCCGGCCTCCAGCTGCCAGGTCGCGGCGTTCAGCAGGCCGGTCTTCGAATCGAGCCGGGCGGCGGCCCGCAACTGGGTGTGCATCAGGCTGCGCTGCAGCATCATCACCGGCGGCAACGCGATCACCAGCAGCACCGGGGTCAGCGCGCAGGAGATGGTGATCAGGATCCCGACGCAGATCTCCACGAGGTCGAGGAGGAGGATCTCACGGTTCCACAGCAGGTCGCGCCACGAGCGCTCGGTGTTCGCGATCTGCGCCGCGACCACGACGATCGCCGTGTTCACCACGGTGAACAGCACGGCGCAGATGACCACCATGGGAAGCCTGGTGTCCAGGTCGGTGAGCCACGAGGCGGGGTCCCGGAGCGGATGCGGCACGACCGCGTGGAACGTGGCGGAGGCGGCCGCTCCGGCCAGGCCGTGCGCGGAGGTCACGATCACCCGCCGGTGCAGCATCGTCCGACGCACCCGCAGTTGCAGCAGGATCTGCAGCGGGATCGGCATCAGCAGCGCGTACACCGGCTGCATCAGCAGCGCCCCGGGCAGCCACCACGCCGACAGCAGGTCACGCGCCACACCGGCCGGCATGCCGAGCCGCCGGGACGCCTCGATGCTGATCGCCCCGCAGGCCAGGAGCGCCCCGAACAGGACCGGCGCCTGCGGGCACCACGTCGTGTGCGTGGCGGCGACACCGATCAGCGCGGCATGCAGCGCGACGACCACGAAGACGTACGGGGCGAGCAAGGGCGGCTGCTCCAGCAACGGCCATCGCCGCGGGGCGGCGGCGACGTCACCGTGTCCGTCGGCGGAGGTTTGCAGTGCCGTCATTCATCCCCCTACGGGTCAGACCGTGACCGCCCCTTCGGGCGGCCGCCGACGCAGGACGGCGGCTCATGCTCGCTCTTGATCGAATCACGTTCAGTAATAGGATAGTTGCAATGTGTGCGGAGTGGGCAAGAAATTCGGTACCTTCTTAGGGCGGTCCGGTGGCGGGCCGCGGCGGCCCGCAGCGATGGGCGCCGCGCCGACCCCATCAGACGTGCTCGTGACCACCGGCTCCCCACGCCGGCGGACGCGCCATCCCGAAAGGAAGGCACGATGCGCGGCATCTCCTGGATCTGACGGCGTCACACACCGTTCCGACAGCCTGAGCATGGGTGGCGCATGCTCGGCCGGGCGCTCCGGACGGTGTCGGGCGTTCTGGTCGTCCGCGTTCGCCCCGTGTCCGGGCGGCGCTCATCATGTCGGTGGCCCCAGGGTGCCGGTGTGGGCTGCCTCACGCCCTGGGACCGCCGGTACCGATCGGACGAACCTCCTGGCGGCCGGCGCGGCGCTCCGTCGTGCGGTGGCCGCTTGCGGCCAACTCATGATCCGCCATGCCGCAGCCCCTCGCGCCGACCGCGCGAGCCACGCACCCGCCGCCTGCCGACAGACCTCAGGACCTCAGAGGCCGCTGAACGTACGAAGGCCGGCAGCGAACGCAACGCTCAGAGGCCGACGGTGGGCGCAACGCGCGAGGGCCGAAGGCGGACGCGACGCTCAGAGGCCGACGGCGAAGGCGCGACGCTCAGACGCCGACGACGAAGGCGCGACGCTCGACGGGCGGTGAGCGGAGGTGCCGGGCGGCGCCTCCGCTCACCGGTCGTCGGTGTGCCTACCGTCCCCGTGCGGCCTGGGTGCTCACCCGGCGGGCCCAGGAGACCCCGGAGGGGCGCATCAGGCGACCGCCCGGATCTCGGTCCGCTCGGCGGTCTCGTCGGCGTCGCCGGAGCCCTCCGTGACCTGGGCGGTGAGCTCCTCGGCTCCCTCGGCGTCCTCCTTCGCGTCGAGCCAGCGGTCGGCGAGGTCGTCGGCCTGTCTGCGGTCCTCCGACAGGTTGATCGAGGAGCGCTGGGAGCGCTGCAGGCGGGCGACGCCGCGGCTGAGGTCGTGGCCGACCGTGGTCGCCTCGACCTGGGCGGAGAACCGCGTCTGGCCGTCCTTGGCGTACTCCCGGATGCGGAGGCGGCCCGTGACGATGACCGGATCCCCTCGTTTCAGATCGCTCTCCTGGAGGTTGGTGGCGAGGGAACGCCAGCAGGTCACGGTCAGGAACATCGGGTCCTCGTCGCGCCACTGGCCGAGGTCGCGGTCGAAGCGGCGCGGGGTGCTGCCGATGCGGAGGGACATCAGGGACGTGCCGCTGGACAGGACCTCGAAGTGGGGCTCGGCGGCCACGAAACCGATCACGGTGATCAGCGCGTCGTTCACGAAGGCTCCTGGGGTGCGTGCGCGGCGGCCCTGCGCCGCCGCCGTCACCCCACCGTCGAGGATGCGGGACCCCGCCCACCAGTCCCCTCCGTGAACTGTGGATAACTCCCCGTGCCCGGCCCGTCTCGGCGCGGGCGGTCAGGGCGCGACGTCGCGGATGGCGTGCCCGGCCTGGTCGCGGAACCGCGCGTACACGGCGAGCTCCTGCTCGACGGGCGCGATGACGAGCTCGCGCGCCGCCGAGGCGACGCCCTCGCGCATCTGCTGCTCCATCCGCTCGCTGTGCTTCACCGAGGTCAGCGCGATCGTGTTGCGCGCGGCCAGCGCGGTGAGCAGGCCGAGGCCGAGAACGCAGACGAGGACGAGCGCGGCGTACGGCGCGACGCCGGCCTCACCGAGGAGACGGGTCGGCGCGTGCGCGAGCTTGAGTCCGGCGAAGGCCGCGATGGCGCCGAGCCAGACGACGCTGATGGCGGCGACGACCAGCAGGAGGTACTGCCAGATCCGTACGGCCCACCACCAGCCCGGAACCTGGTTGAAGGACGGCACCACGGCGCGCAGCGCGGCGCCGAGCGTCTCCGGGAGCGCCTCGGCGTGGGACCGGCCGGCCTCGCGTACCGACCGGCGCCAGGAGGGCGGCAGGTCGCGGACGACGTCCTCGGTGACGTCCTGCAGGGCGTTGTCGACGTGGGCCTGCTGGGCGTTGACGGGCGTGGTGAACGCGGCGCGCAGCTCGTCGCGGAGCTCGCCGAGCCGCATGCGGCGCAGCGGGTCGCTGCGCAGGCGGGCCACGAGACGGGCGAGGGGCCAGCCGACGTAGTCGAGCGCGCGCAGTGCGTACGCGCTCTCCATCGCCTCGGCCACGGCGGAGATGCCGGCGGCGTCCACCAGCGCCTCGACGAGCGCCGCCGCGCGCTTGTCGTCCACGGCGGTGGGCGGCTCGACCGAGCCGAAGGCGCCCTCGAACCGCTGGATGAGCCGGTCCATGTCGGCGATGAGCCGCCGGGTGCGGGCCCGGCGGGCGGCCACGGTGTCCGCGATGACGTCGCGGAAGTCCTCGATGCCCGCCCCGGACTTGGCCGAGGTGGTCAGGATGCGCGGAGCGCGCAGGCCCTCGGCCTCCAGCAGCCGCCGCAGGTCCTTGACACACTCGTCGATCTCTTCGGGCGCGAGCCGGTCGACCTGGTTGAGGACGATCAGGCTGATGCCGTCGTGGCCGGCCAGCGGCTCGAGGTAGCGCCGGTGCACGGCGAAGTCGGCGTACTTCTGCGGGTCGAGCACCCAGATGAGCAGGTCCGCGACGCCGACGTACCGGTCGACCTCGGCGACCTGCTCGGACCGGACGGAGTCGTGGTCGGGCAGGTCGAGCAGGATGAGGCCCTGCAGCGAGCCGGCGCCCTCCGCGCCGTCCGTCTGGTCGAGCGCGCTGGCGCGGGCGTAGCGGTGGCGCTTCTCGATCTCCAGCCAGTCCAGCAGCGGTCCGGCGCCGTCGAGGCCCCACACGCAGGCGTGCGCGGAGGACGTCATCGGGCGGCGGAGCCCCGTCGGGGACAGCTCGAGGCCGCAGACGGCGTTGAACAGCGACGACTTGCCGCTGCCGGTGCCGCCGGCGAGCGCGACGATCGTGTGGTCGCCGGACAGGCGCAGCCGGTCGCCGGCCCGGCCGAGGAGCGCGGCGGCGTCGTCCATGAGCTCCTGGTCGACGCGGCCCTCCCCGAGCTCGACGAGCCGGTCGAGGGCGGCCAGGCGCCGGGTCAGCCCGGACATGTCGGGCGGCGCCGCCTCCGAATCCGGCGCGGGGTCCTGCCCGGGCGCGGTCGGCTGCTGCGGGGAGGTCTGCCGGGACGTGCCGGAGACGCCGGGGGTGGTCGTCGTCATCGGTCGCGATCCTCCTCGGTCACCGGGCGACCTCGAGGTTGTAAGTGGCCTGGTAGAGCTGGACGGGGGTGGTCTCGTCGGGCACCCCGGCGCCGTCGAGCACCTGCCCGAAGCGGATGGCCTCCTCGTCGAACAGCATGCCGGTGCGGCCGCGCAGGTCGGCCCGCGCCTTGGCGCTCATGCTGCGGAGGGACTCGGCGCCGAAGAGCGCCTTGAGCAGCCGCTGCGGCACGGCGCTGGTGCCGCCCTCGACCGCGATGTCGCTGGTGCCGAAGCCGAACAGACCGACCATCAGCACGAGTGCCAGGGCGTCGTCATCATAGGAGACGAACTTGGCCACCGAACGCTTCGTGACCCCCTCGGTGCGGATCAGGTCGGCGATGTGGTCCTGCCAGGCGCTGACGGCGCGGGTGACGCGCCGGGGCAGCTCCGCGGAGGCGCGGTCCAGCGTCTGGTCGCGCCCCTCCAGCAGCATGGCGCCGGCCGGGCGGCTCCGCCAGCGCTTCACGACCTCCTCCGCGGAGCGCTCCGCGCCGGCCACGATGAGGGACTCCAGGGCGCTGCGCAGGGCGGCCTTGAGGGCACGGACCCGGGTGGGCGTGCGCTTACGGCGGTTGCCGCGGTGCCCGGTCTGGCCGCGGCCGGCGTGCAGCGCGCGCTCGAGGTCGCCGGTGCCGGCGAAGTCCTGCCAGCGGGCGAGGACCTCGCCGCGCAGCAGGGAGCCGTTGCGGGTGGCCTCGTCAAGCTCGGCGAGACCGGTGGCGTAGGCGCCCTCGACCTCCTCGCGGAGCATCGTGCGCAGCGCGACCTGCTCCTCGACCTTCGCGGCCAGCTCGGGGACACGGATACGGAAGGTGTCGAGCACGCCACCCAGAGTAGACCTGATGACCTCGGCTCGGCCATCCTCGTCCTCGCTGATGCCGCTCAGCCAGACCTGGACCTCGTCGGCCGCCTCGGACGGCAGCATCCCGCCGGACACCGTGGTCTCGGGGATGACGAACTGCGCGGCCTGCTCGAGGCCGTTGTCCTTGAGCATCTCGGCGAAGTGGCCGACGATCTCCTCGCCGCCCTCCGGGACGCGCGACAGGACGACGCCGAGGGTGGCGCCGTGGTCGCGGGCGCGGTGCAGCAGGCGCCAGACGAGGGCGTCGGCGTAGCGGGCCGCGGTGGTCACGCAGATCCACACGTCGGCCGCCGCGAGGAACTGCGCCGCGAACTCGTGGTGCTCCTCGAACACCGAGTCGACGTCCGGGCTGTCGAGCAGCGCGAGCCCCTTGGGCAGCACGTCGCTCTTCATGATCACCAACTGGTCGCCGACCACGGCGTCCGGCGCCGGGCCGGGGACCCGTCCGAAGCCGGGCAGGACGTAGCGCTCGTCGAGCCACCAGTCCGCGTCGTCGGGATGGCAGACGAGGATCGGGCTGCTCGTCGTGGGACGCAGCACGCCCGTCGCGCTGACCCGCTCACCGACGAGCGTGTTGACCAGCGTGGACTTGCCCGCGCCGGTCGATCCGCTGAGCACCACCAGCAGCGGGGCGTCCTTGCGGCGCACCCGGGGCAGGAGGTAGTCGTCGAGCTGGTTCAGCAGGTCCTGTTGCATGACCCGGGCCTCGTCGACGCCGGGGGCGTCGAGCACGAACCGGAAGGAGGCGATCTGGTCCCGTAGATCGACCAGGGCCTCGTCGAGTGGAAGGGGTGTCGCCGCGCGTTTGATCGCGCTCTGGTCAGCCGGGGGTGTCACGGAGTCCGCCCCAAATCCGCGTTCAGCAGGTCGATCTGGCGCGCCACCTGCACGACGTCGCCCACGACGACGATCGCCGGCGGCCGCACGCCGGTGGCCGTCATCTCGTCCACAACCGTCGCGAGCGTCGCCATGAGGGCGCGCTGGGTCTGCAGCGTACCGTCCTGGATGACGGCGACGGGAGTGTCAGGCGATCGACCATAGCGCATCAGCGTGTCGGCGATGACCCCCATGCGTTCGACCGCCATCAGCAGCACGAGCGTGCCCTGGGCGCGTCCGAGGCCCTCCCAGTCGACGGTCGACGCGGGGTCCCCCGGCGCGACGTGCGCGGACACCACGTGGAACTCCTGCGACACGCCCCGGTGGGTGACCGGTATGCCGACCGCGGCGGGCACGGCGATGGCGCTGGTGATGCCGGGGACGACGGTGACCGGGATCCCCTCACGCGCGCAGTGCAGGACCTCTTCGGCGCCCCGGCCGAAGACGAACGGGTCGCCGCCCTTCAGGCGGACGACGAAGCGCCCCGCCTTGGCCTGCTCGACGAGCACCGCGTTGATGCGCTCCTGCGTGACGGAGCGACCGTACGGGATCTTGGACGCGTCGATGATCTCGACGTCGGCGGACAGCTCGTCGAGGAGCTCGCGGGGGGCGAGCCGGTCGGTGACGACGACGTCCGCCTGGGCCAGGAGCTGCCGGCCGCGTACGGTGATGAGCCCCGGGTCGCCGGGGCCGCCGCCGACCAGCGCCACGCCCACGGGCCGCCGCCGCGAGTGCCGTGCCTCGATGGTGCCGTCGCGCAGCCCGGCGACGATGACGTCGCGCAGGCCCGCCGCGTGGCGCGGGTCGCCGCCCGCGAGCACGCCGACGGTGGTCTCGCCGACCCGGCCGCTCGCCGGCGTCCAGGCCGGGGACAGCTCCGCGTCGTCGGCGCGCACGCACCACGTCCCCTGGCCCTCGGCCTCGGCGGCGACCGCGGCGTTGACCTCGCCGTCGTCGGTCGCGGCCTGCACGAGCCAGGCGCCGGCGCAGTCGCCCGGCCGGTACGCCCGGGGCTCCCACGTGATCTCGCCGCGGGCGGCCAGATCGTCCAGCATCGGCGTGGCCTCGGGCGCGATCAGCAGCACGTCGGCGCCGGCGGCCAGCAACGTGGGGACGCGTCGCTGGGCGACGCGCCCGCCACCGATGACGACGACACGGCGGCCGTCGAAGCGCAGGCCGAGAAGGTAGGGCGGCACGAAAGATCTCCTGGTCGAGATGTGGACGGTCTGGTCCGGCACCAAAGGTACCCGCGCCGGTCAGGCGCCATCCGGCGCGGCGGCGTCCTTGTCCGCGACGCCCGCCGAGTCGAACGTGGCGACCTCGTGCAGCACCCGTACGGCGCCGGCGATGAGGGGCAGGGCGAGGAGTGCGCCGGTCCCCTCCCCCAGGCGGAGCCGCAGGTCGACGAGCGGGCGCAGCCCCAGGGACGCCAGGGCGGCGGCGTGGCCCGGTTCGGCGGAATGGTGCCCGGCGAGGCAGAAGTCGCGGGCGCCCGGGGCGAGCGCGACGGCCACGAGCGCGGCGGCGCCGGCGATCACGCCGTCGAGCACGACGGGGACGCGGTGCGCCGCCGCGCCGAGGACGAAACCGGCGATCGCCGCGTGCTCCAGCCCGCCGACCTGCGCGAGGACCGCGAGGGGAGCGGCGGACGCCACCCGGGCGTCCGCGCCCGCCGTTCCGTCGTGTCCGGGCAGTTCGGTACGGGCGCGGGTGAGGGCGGCCCGGACGACCTCGACCTTCCGGGCGTGCGTGGCGTCGTCGATGCCCGTGCCGTACCCGGTGACGTCGTCGGGCGCGCGGCCGGTGAAGGCGGCGATGAGGGCGGCCGAGGCGGTGGTGTTGGCGATGCCCATGTCCCCTGTCAGCAGGCACCGGTGACCCGCCGCGACCAGGTCGCGGGCGGCCTCGATGCCGACCTCGACGGCCCGCCGGGCCTGCTCGGCGGTCATCGCCGGGCCCCGGGTCATGTCGGCGGTGCCGTTCGCGACCTTCCTGGCGAGCAGGCCGGGCGCCTCGGGCAGGTCTCCCTTGACGCCCACGTCGACGACGGTGACCTCGGCACCGACCTGCCGGGCGAAGGCGTTGACCACCGCGCCGCCCGCGAGGAAGTTGTGCACCATCTGGCCGGTCACCTCCTGCGGCCAGGGGGTGACGCCCTGGGCGTGCACGCCGTGGTCGGCGGCGAACACCGCCACCGCGGCGGGCGCGGGCGGCGGCGGCGGGCACACGCCGGCGACCCCGGCGAGACGGATCCCCAGCTCTTCCAGCTCGCCGAGCGAGCCGCGCGGCTTGGTCAACCGGTCGTGCCGTTCGCGGGCCGCCCCCATCGCCGCTTCGTCCAGCGGCCGGATCGCGGCGACCGTCTCGGCGATCAGCTCCATCTGCGTCTCCCTAGGAGGTCAGGTCGGTCAGCACGGACTTGAGCACGCCGGTGAAGGCGTCGTTGGTGGCGGCGTCCCGTACGGCGACGCGCAGCCAGTCGGGTCCCAGGCCGGGGAAGGTGTCGCCGCGCCGGACCGCGTAGCCGCGGTCGCGCAGCGCCGCGCGTACGGCCAGGCCGCCTGACGGTCCGGGGACCCGCACGCACAGGAACGAGGCCCGCGCGTCGGGCACGACGTGCGCGCCCAGGGCGCGGATCTCCGTCGCCAGCCGGGCCCGCTCGATCGCCAGGTCCCGCGCCCACGCGTCGGCCTCGGCGAGGGCACGGGGGCTCGTACAGGCCTCCGCGGCGACCAGCGCCGGGGTGGACACCGACCACAGCGGCTGCGCCTCGGCCAGCCGGGCGATCAGCGACGGCTCGGCGAGGACGTAGCCGACGCGCAGTCCCGCCAGGCCCCAGGTCTTGGTGAGGCTGCGGATGACGACCAGCCCGGGGACTCCGGTACGGGACGCGAGGCTCTCGGTCTCGCCGGGGACGCAGTCCATGAACGCCTCGTCGACCACCAGCGTCCGGCCCGGCCGGGCGAGCGCCGCGATCGCCGCCGCCGGGTGCAGCACGGACGTCGGGTTCGTCGGGTTGCCGAGCATGACCAGGTCGGTGTCCTCGGGCACCAGGCCGGCTGCGGACGTCATCCCGTCTCTGGACACCGCGCCGCCCCCGAGCACCACGCCGTCTCCAGGCACCACGCGGCCCCCCGAGACCAGGCCGTCTCCAGGCACCGCGCCGTTCCCGGACACCGCGCCGAGCCGGAAGTCGCCGTCCAGGATCACCCGGTCCGGCTCGTGTCCCGCCGCCCGCAGCGCGGCCTCCGGCTCGGTGAACTGCGGGTGCACGACGACCGGGCGCCGGGGCGTGAGGACGCGGGCGAGCAGGACGAACGCCTCCGCCGCCCCCGCTGTCAGCAGGACCTCCTCCGGAGAGCGGCCGTGACGGCGGGCCACCGCCGCCCGTGCGCGGGCGGCGTCGGGATAGGCCGCCAGCCCGGCCAAGCTGTCGCGCAGCAGCGCGGCGAGCCAGGCGGGCGGCGTCCCCGGGCGGACGTTGACGGCGAGGTCCACCAGGCCGGGCCCCACCTCCGTGTCGCCGTGGTGGCGCAGGTCGACGTCAGCGCACACGGGCACGGCTCGGATCGTCCGGATGGAGATTCGCGTGACCGTGCCCGTGCGCGGGGTCGTCCGGGTGGTGGTGCGGAACCTGCGGCGCTCCGACGCGGTCCTCGAAGCCCGGCATCGCGATGCGGTACACGCAGGTGTCGCAGTTCATCCGGATGTCGCCGGCCAGGGCCTCCTCGTAGCGTTCGAGGACCAGGTCGGCGAGCCCGTCGCAGTCGCCGATCACGTCGGCGCACCGGACCTCGACGTCCTCGTACGTGCGGGCCTGCGCCGCAACGCGGTCCGGCAGCACGCCGGGGAACAGGAAGTACGGCAGCACGACGACGCGGCGCGCGCCGAGCCGGCGGCAGCGGTCGAGCCCCTCGGGGACGCCGGGCCGGGCCAGCGACACGAACGCCGGCTCGACCATGCCGAGGCCCCGTCCCTCCCACAGCAGCCGGGCGACCTTGTGGACCTCGGCGTTGGCGTCCGGGTCGGTCGAGCCCCGGCCGACGAGCAGCACGGCGGTGTCGGCGCGCTCCGCCGGGTCGAGGACGGCGGACAGGCGCTCGTCCAGGAGGTCCAGCAGCTTGGGATGCGGGCCGAGGGGACGGCCGTAGACGTACGACAGGCCGGGCCGGCGCGCCCGCTCACGGGCCAGCGCGCCGGGGATGTCGCCCTTGCCGTGCCCGGCGGCGACCAGGACCATCGGCACGGCGGCGAAGTGCCGGTGCCCCGCGTCGTACAGTTCGGCGACGGCGTCGGTCAGCGGCGGGGGCGACAGCTCGATGAACCCTCCGGACACGTCGACCGGCAGCCGGCCCCGCAACCGCTCGACGAACCGGCCGAACTCCTCGGCTCCGCTCTCGTCGCGCGTTCCGTGCCCGACCAGCAGCAGCGGCGTCATGCGTTCCCTTCTTCTTCCTCATCGACCGTGCCCTCGTAGTAGAGGAGGGCGTTGAGGGCGGCGGCGGCCACGGCGGAGCCGCCCTTCTCGGAGACGTTGCTGACGGCGGGCAGCCCGCTCTCGCGCAGCGCCTCCTTGGACTCGGCGGCGCCGACGAACCCGACCGGCAGCCCGATCACGAGCGCCGGGTCGACGTCGCGCGCGATGATCTCCTCCAGGGCGGTCGGCGCGCAGCCGACGACCCAGATCGCGCCCCGGCCGACCTCGGCGTACGACAGGCGGATCGCCGCGGCCGAGCGGGTGATCCCCGCGGCCCGCGCCATCCGCGCGGCGGCCGGGTCGCCGACCGAGCAGATCGTCTCCCGGCCGGTGATGCCGGCGGCCACCATGGCCACGTCGGTGACGACCGGCGCCCCCGCGCGCAGCGCCCGCAGGCCGCGCCGCAGGTGGGCCTCGTCGGTGACGAGGTCGACGGCGTACTCCAGGTCGGCGCTGGCATGGATGACGCGCTCGGCGACCGCCCGCCACAGCGGCGGCATCGGGCTGAGGTCGACGCGCGACCGCAGGATCTCGTACGACTGTTCCTCGATGGGATGGATGGTCCTGGTGTTCAACTGCCGCTCCCGTAGCGCTGTTCGAACCGGCCCGCTCTCCAGAGGACGGCCGCGACGAGCCAGGAGATGACGAACACGGCGACGATTCCGTAGCCGAGGTACTCGAACCGGTCGGCGAGGGCGGCGTAGGAGTCGAGGAACGCCGCGCCGGCGTACTTGGCGAGCAGGTCGGCGAGGTAGACGCTGCCGATGAAACCGGCGATCAGCACCGTCATCGCGGTGGTCGCCATGTTGTAGTAGAGCTTGCGCGCCGGGCTGCGGAACGCCCAGGAGTACGCCCGGGTCATCAGCAGGCTGTCGCAGGTGTCCAGCGCGCTCATCCCGGCGGCGAACAGCAGCGGAAGGGTCAGCGTCGCCAGCAGCGGGAGCGCGCCCTGGCCCGCGCTCTGCGCGGCCAGCCCGAGGAGGGTGACCTCCGAGGCGGTCTCCAGCCCTAGGCCGAACAGCAGGCCGACCGGGTACATGTGCCAGGACGACTTGATCAGCGCGCGGGCCCGGCCGCCGAGCATGCGGTTCATCAGGCCGCGGTTGAGGAGCTGGATCTCCAGCTCGCGCTCGTCGAGGTCGCCGCGGGTCATCCGCCGCCACAGCCCGGCGACGCCGCGCAGCACCACCGCGTTCAGGGCCGCCACCAGCAGCAGGAAGCCCATCGCGACGACCACCGAGATGGCTCCGCCGACCTCCCGGAACGAGTCGATCTGCGCGGTCGTCGCCGCGCCCGCCGCCAGGGCGATCACGGTGGAGAGCACGAGCACGACCGTCGAGTGGCCCATCGCGAAGAAGAAGCCCACGCCGACGGACCGGCGGCCGCGCTGCAGCATCAGCCGGGTCGTGTCGTCGATCGCGGCGATGTGGTCGGCGTCGAACGCGTGCCGCATGCCGAGGACGTACGCCGTGACGCCGGCGGCGGTGAACGAGCCGGCCGCGGCGAGGTTGCGGGAGTAGTAGAAGTACAGCGACCAGCCGGTGATGTGCAGCAGCGCGATGATGCCCAGGATCCCGGACAGGCGCGCGCGTTCGGCGCGCGTCCAGGTCCCGACCGTCAGCGGCACGGGGGGTGTCGTCAAGGGGCCTCCTTCGACGGCCCGCCGACCCGGCCGGTGCGCCGGGTCACGGGAGTTCCTCGATGGCGTCGACCGGGCAGATCTCGGCGCATTCGCCGCATCCGGTGCACCGTTCGGGCAGGACCCGCAGCGGGTCGCCGCCGTGCGCGGCCCACCCGGCGTGCGGGCGGATGGCGTGTTCGGGGCAGGTGAGCAGGCAGGCTCCGCAGCCCTGGCAGCGTCCGGTGACGCGCACGGTCAGGCCCATCGGTACCCGCGCGGGGTGACGAACCGGCCGGCGACCGCGCGGCTGCGGCTGGAGCCGACGATGACGACAGTGAACATGTCGATCCGCGCCGGGTCCAGCTCGGCGAGGGTCGTCAGCGTCACGGTCTGGTCGGGGCGGGTGGCGTTGCGGACGTACCCGACCGGGGTCTCCGGCGGGCGGTGCGCGGCGAGAATCGCGAGGGCCTTCGGCAGTTGCCAGTCACGGGCGCGGCTGCGCGGGTTGTAGAAGCAGACCGTGAAGTCGCCCTCGGCGGCGGCGGTGACGCGGCGTTCGATGACCTCCCAGGGGGTGTGCAGGTCGGACAGGGAGATGTAGGCGTGGTCGTGGCCGAGCGGGGCGCCGAGCAGGTTCGACGCGGCCACCGCGGCCGTGACGCCGGGGACGCCGTCGACGTCGATGTCCGCGTCGGCGAACTCCAGCGCCGGGCTGGCCATGGCGTACACCCCGGCGTCGCCGGAGCCGACGAGCGCGACCGCGCGGCCGGCCGACGCCTCGGCGACCGCGGTGCGGGCGCGTTCCTCCTCCTGGCCGAGGCCGGAGGCGATGACGCGCGTGCCGGGCCGGATGAGGTCGCGGACCTGGTCGAGGTACTGGTCGAGGCCGACGACGACGGACGCCCGCTGCAGCGCGGCGATCGCGCGCGGCGTGAGCAGGTCCCGCGCGCCGGGCCCGAGCCCGATGATGGCGAGCCGGCCGCGCGGGGCGAGCCGGGCGACGGCGGCCGTGGCGTTGGCGGACTTGCGCTTCTCGACGACGAGTTCGGCGTCCCGGCCGTGCGTCCGCGCGCCGTGCAGCGCGGCGGCCTCGGCGACGCTGGGCGTGCCGACCTCGGCGCGGACCACCTCGGAGGGGTTGGGCACGGCGACGGCGGCGAGCGCCTCGGCCGGGTAGGTGACGACCTCCCAGCCGCGTGCCGCGGCCGCCTGGAGAATGCCCTCCTCGTCGGCCTTGAGGTCCACGGTCGCCAGGCACCGTACGGACGCGGGGTCCAGCGCGGCGGCGGCCAGGGCCTGGTCGACGAGCGTCCCGACCTCCTCGGCGGACACGCCGCGCGCCGAGCCGACGCCGACGACGAGGGACTTCGGCCGGTAGACGAGCGCGCCGCCGAACCACCCGTCGTGGCACATGCAGTCCATGGCGGCGTGGTCGGTGACGAGAATGCGGTGCGCGGCGTCCTCGGCGGCGGAGGTGACGTTGGGCGGCAGCGGGGGCAGCGGCCAGTCCTCGGCGCCCTCGATCCGCACCGGCTCGCCGGACAGCACGGCCGCGCCGACGTGCGCGAGCACGGTGGGGTCGTGCACGGTGAAGCCGAGGTCGGCGCCGTAGGAGTCGAGCGGGGTGACGTTGCTCCGGTCGCTGGCGGTGGTCACCACCGGCGTGCAGCCGAGCACCCCGGTCAGCCGGTGGGCGAGCAGGTTGCCGCCGTGGTGGCCGCCGAGGACGGCGACGGCGAACGCCATCGACTCGTCCACGCAGACGACCGCGGGGTCGGTGGTCTTGTGGCCGAGCAGCGGCGCGAGCACCCGGACCGTCGCGCCGACGGCGAGGAGGCTCACGATCGCGTCGCAGGTCCGCCACGCCTCGCGGAGCGCGTCGCCGGCCTTGTCTGCGGTCAGGACGCGGACCTCGTCCGGCCAGGCCGCGCGCAGCGTCTCGGCCGCGGTCCGGCCGCTCGCGGTCGCCGCGACGACACCGATCCGCCCCATCGTCTCCGTCACCGCGACCTCCCCGTCAGCACGAACACCGGATTCTGCGCCTCCAGCCGGAACGACCCGCCGGGCAGGTCGGCGAACCGCGACGCCGCCAGCTGTACGCCCTCGACCGCATAGGCGGCGTCGGCCAGCAGCCGCCGCGCGGCCGCCGCCCGGTCGACCGCCGCGAACGTCGCCACGACCGTCTCGGGACGGCGCGCGAGCGCACCGCCGAGCGCGTCGAGGCCGCCGCCGCCGACGAACACCGCGTCGGGGTCGGGCAGCCCGTCGTACGCCTCGGGCGCGGCGCCCGCGACGACCCGTACGCCGGAGGAGCGGGCGTTGCGGCGGATCAGCTCGCAGGCCGCCGGGTCCCGCTCGATCGCGATGACGGCCGCGTGGTGCTCGGCGCACTCGATGCCGACCGAGCCGCTGCCCGCGCCGACGTCCCAGATGAGCCTGCCGAGCGTGGGCCGCAGGCGGGACAGCACGACGGCCCGCACCTCCCACTTGGTGATCATCCCGGCGCGGTGCGCGTAGGAGTCGTCCGCGTGCGCCCAGCCGTCGGGCGGCGCGGCGGGCTGGTCGTGCACGCGGGCGGCGGCCGCGAGCCGGTCCTCGTCGAGGACGACCACGACGTTCGGGTCGGCCCAGTCGCCGGCCGCGGCCTCGGCCGGCGTACGGCGGACGACGCGCTCGCCGGGACCGCCGAGACGCTCGGCCACCCAGAGGGTCCGGTCCCAGCCGGCGAGCTCGGCCCCGAGCTCGCCGGGGCCACAGGCCGGGGAGGTCAGGACGGCGACCTTGGGCAGTGCCCGGCACGCGTTGAGGGCGGTGCGCGGGTCGCGGCCGTGCGCGCTCACCACCACCGCGTCGTCCCAGGGCAGGCCGATCCGCGCGAACGCGGTGGCCACCGAGGACACGGCGGGCAGCACCTCCGGGGCGTGACCGCGCCCGCGCAGCGCCCGCAGGATGCCGAAGAACGCCGGGTCGCCGCTGGCCAGCACGACGACGTCGCCCTCCGCCGCATCGATGTCCGCCAGCGCCGCCGGCACGTCGCCGAGCACGATGCGGCGGGCCCGCTCCGGCGGGCGTACGGACTCCAGGTGCCGCCGGCCGCCGACCACCAGAGAGGCGGCCTGGAGCCGGTCCATCGCCTCCTGCGACAGCGGAGAGCCGTCGCAGCCCACCACGGTGATCATCGGGCGAGCCGCCCGTACATCGCGATCATCCGCTTGCCGGTGAAGTCGACCAGCACGACCTGCGCCGCGATCCCGCTCGCGCCGGGCACCTGGGCCGCCTGGTCCTCGGCGAAGTGTTCCAGCACCCCGGCGACGCGGCGGCACAGCTCGCGGCCGGCGCGGCCGAGCAGCCCCGCCTCCTCCCACAGCTCGTACGCGTGGCGGGCGGTGTTGGCCTCCGCGACGCGCGCGGCCAGGTCCGCCGAGCCGCCCATGTCCCTGGTGATCTCCCCGAGCAGCGCGGTGTCGACCTTGGACCGGGTGTAGTGCGTCATCAGCACGCCGGACGCGAGCTTGGTCAGCTTGCCGGCCATTCCGACGAACACCACCTGCGTGACGCCGTGCTCCACGGCCCTGCGCAGGGCGGCGCCGGTGAAGTCGCCGACCTCGACGAAGCACACGTCGGGCAGTTTGGGCAGCAGCTTCATCGCGCCCTGCTCGGTACGGCCGCCGGTGCACAGGACCAGCGTTCTCTCCCCCTGCGCGGCCAGCACCGAGACCGCCTGCTCGACGCTCGCCCGCCACGACGCCGTCGAGAACGGCCGGACCACGCCCGTCGTGCCCAGGATCGAGATGCCGCCGAGGATGCCGAGCCGCCTGTTCGTGGTCTTGCGCGCCATCTTCTCCCCCTCGGGCACCGAGATGACGACGCGTACGCCCCGGGCGTCCACGTCCACCGACTCGCCCACCGCCTGCTCGATCATCCGCCGGGGCACCGGGTTGATCGCCGGGCCGCCGACCTCCAGGCCGAGGCCCGGCTTGGTGACGACCCCGACCCCGACGCCGCCGTCCAGCTCGATGCCCGGCTCGTTCCGCCAGGAGACGGTGGCGGTCAGGTGGGCGCCATGCGTGACGTCCGGGTCGTCCCCGGCGTCCTTGACCACGACCGCCTCGGCGCGCCCCTCCCCGAGCGCGCAGGAGTCCACCGCGAACGTCACCCGCCGGCCCGACGGCAGCGCCACCTCGACGACCTCCGGCGCGGTGCCCGTGGCCAGCGCCTCCGCTGCGGCCTTGGCCGCCGCCGAGGCGCAGGTGCCGGTCGTCCAGCCGGTGCGCAGCGCCTTGCCGCGGACCTTCATGGTCCGCGGCATGTCGGGCTCGTACGGTGTGGTCATCGTCCGCTTCAGCCGCCCCGCAGCGCCCGGCGCGCCGTACGGTCCGCCCGCCGGTGGCCGTGGAAGTGGCCCGGGTGGTACAGGTGCGACCGCGTGCCGCCGGCCGCCAGCGCCGCGCCGACCAGCACGAGGGTGTGCTTCCACAGCTTGTGCGCCTTGACCGTCTCCTCCAGGGCGTCCAGGCGGCACCGCACGATCAGCTCGTCCGGCCAGGTGCACTGGTAGGCGACCACGCACGGCGTGTCCGGCGGGTAGCCGCCCTCGAGGAGCTCATCCTGGAGCTGTTTCGAGCGCGCCGCCGACAGGAACAGCGCCATCGTCGTGCCGTGCCGGGCGAACTCCCGCACCTCCTCCCCCGGCGGCATCGGCGTCTTCCCCCCGCCGAGGCGGGTGAGGATCACCGACTGGGCGACCTCCGGGATGGTCAGCTCCCGCTCGACGGCGGCGGCGACGGCCGAGAAGCTCGACACGCCCGGCACCACCTCGGTGTCCAGGCCGAGGGCGCGGCAGCGGTCGAGCTGCTCCTGCAGCGCGCCCCACAGGGCCGGGTCGCCGGAGTGGATCCGCGCCACGGTCAGCCCCTCGGCGGCGGCGCGCTCGTAGTACGGCAGCACGCCCTCCATGGGCAGCCGCGCCGAGTCGACGATCTCCGCGTCCGGGCGGGCGTGCTGGAGCACGTCCTCGTGGACCAGGCTGGCGGCCCAGATCACCACGTCCGCCTCGGCGATCGCCTTCGCGGCCCGGAACGTCAGCAGGTCCGCCGCGCCCGGCCCCGCCCCCACGAACACCACGCGTCCACTCATGAGGTCTTCCCCCCGTTCAGCTTGCCGCCGGTGACGGTCCGGCGGCCGGGCACGATCAGCGTCGACAGGTACGGGACCGGCCCCTCGAGTCCCTTCGCCGCGCGCACGTCCTCGTCGGGCAGGCCGAGCCGCGCGCCGTACACCGCGTCGTCGAGCCGGCCGGCGTCCCGTACGGCCGCCAGGGTCTCGTCCGCGACCCGGCCGAACTTGTACGCGACGACGGTGCCGCAGGTCTCCAGGGCCGTGCGCAGACGTCCCGTGCCGCCCGTCAGCGGCAGGAGGCACAGCGACTCGTCGCCCTCGGTCAGGACCGTCCCCGACCGCGCGGCGAGGTCCTGCATGGCGGTGACGCCCGGCACGGTCTCGACCTCCACGCCCGGCTCCCGGTCGCGTACGGTCCGGGCCAGGTAGGTGAAGGTGGAGTAGACGTTCGGATCGCCGATCGTCGCGAACGCCACCGTCCGCGCGCCGCCGGCGAACGCCTCGACGACCCGGCGCGCGGCGGCGTCCCACGCGCCCACACGCCGCTCGCTGCGCCCGCCGCGGTCGTTGAGCGCGAAGACGACGCGCTCGGCCCTGTCGGTGTACGCGCGTACGACGGACTCGGCGCGGCCGGGCTCGTCGAGCGCCATCACCGGGACGAGCACGACGTCGGCCTCGCGCAGGATCCGGACCGCGCGGACGGTGACGAGCTCGGGGTCGCCCGGCCCGACACCGACGCCGATCAGCCGCTTGTCAGTGTTCACGTGAGCTCGCTCTCCAGCAGGCTGAACAGCACGGCGTCGACCCGACCGGCCGGGGTGAGGGTGGCCTCGCGGAGCACGCACTCCCGGGTGAAGCCGGCCTTCGCCGCGACGGCCTGGGAGGCGCGGTTGCCTACGGCGGCCAGCAGCTCGACCCGGTGGAGTCCCTTCTGGAAGGCGTACGCGGCGGCGGCGCGCGTCGCCTCGACGGCGTACCCCTTGCGCCGCGCCCACGGCGCGATCCAGTAGCCGACCTCGACGCGGCCGTCCGTCCAGTCCGTACGGCTCAGGCCGACGGTGCCGGCGAACCGGTCGCCGCCGACGATGGCGAAGTTGATCCCGTGGATCGGATCGACGTGGGAGTCGGTCAGGCACCAGGCCAGCGCCGTCTCGGCGGTCTGGGCGGGCGCCCACGCCATCCAGCGCAGGATCTCCGGGTCGTGGCTCGCCGCGAGGACGTCGGCGGCGTCGCCCTCCTCGAACGGGCGGAGCAGCAGCCGCTGGCTCTCCAGCAGCACACCCTGGTCGAAGGTCATCGGCACACTCCCACGAAACGGCTCGCCATCTCCGGACTACCAGCCCAATGGAGATGAAGGTAGGAGGCAAGTCGCAGGCGCCCGGCGAATCCCTCCGGATCGGCGCCCGGCCACCGCCAGGCGGGCTCGGCGCCCGGCCCGGGGCGCACCGCCGTACGGTGGAACTCGTGGCCGCGGAAGCGTTCGCCCGCCCGCGCCACCGGCGAGTCGCGCAACGCCACCGCCTCCCGGTAGCCGAGCGTGAGCCGGCCGGTCATGCGCGCCTCCGCGTCGAGGACCCCGCACATCGGCGCCCCTTCGAGGGTGCGGGCGAGGTAGAGCAGGCCGGCGCACTCGGCGTAGATCGGGCCGTCGAACGCGGCGACCTGCCGGCGCAACGGCTCATTGGCCGCCAGCTCCGCCGCGTACATCTCGGGGAAGCCGCCGCCGATCACGACGCCGCGCGTGCCCTCCGGGAGCGCCTCGTCGCGCAGCGGGTCGAACGGTACGACCTGCGCCCCGGCCGCGCTCAGCAGTTCGTCGTTCTCGGCGTACCCGAACGTGAACGCCGGTCCGCCCGCCACCGCCACCACCGGACGCGCGGGGCCCTCGGTCCGTTCCAGGGGCCGGTCGGCGCCCTCCGGTTCCCCGAGCCGCGCGGCGCCCTCCGCGCGGTCCGCCGGCGCGGCCGGGTCCCGGAGGCGGGCGTCGATCTGCGCGGCCGGGTCCCAGGGGCGGGCGTCGATCGGCGGGGCGCCGTGGGCAAGCGCGAGCAGGCCGCGAAGGTCGCAGGACTCCTCGACGAGCGCGCCCAGGCGCTCGACGGTGCGTACGGCCTCGGCACGGCGCTCGGCGGCCGGGATGAGACCGAGGTGACGCGACGGGGTGGCGACGTCCGCGTCACGCCGCAGCACCCCGAACACCGGCAGCCCGGTCTCCTCGATCGCCGCGCGGCAGATCCGCTCGTGCCGCTCCGAGCCGACCCGGTTGAGGATCACGCCGCCGATCCGCACCGTGGAGTCGTAGGTGATGAACCCGTGGACGAGCGCGGCGATCGAGCGGCCCGCCGACGAGGCGTCCACGACGAGGACGACGGGCGCCTCCAGCAGCCGGGCCACGTGCGCCGTCGAGGCGAACCCGCCCCCGGCGGCCTCGGCTCCGTCGAACAGCCCCATCACGCCCTCGACGACGGCGACGTCCGCGCCGCGCGCGCCGTGCAGGAACAGCGGCGCGACGAGGTCCTCGGAGGTCAGCCAGGGGTCGAGGTTGCGGCCCGGCCGCCCGGCCGCGAGCGTGTGGTAGCCCGGGTCGATGTAGTCCGGCCCGACCTTGTGCGGCGAGACGGCCAGCCCGCCGGCGGTCAGCGCGGCCATCAGCCCGGTCGCCACCGTCGTCTTCCCGCTCCCGGAGGCGGGGGCGGCGACGACGAGTCTCGGCATCCTCACCGGGCCGGCCCTGTCGTCGGGAATGGGCTCACCACTCGATGCCCTTCTGGCCCTTCTGGCCCGCGTCCATGGGGTGCTTTACCTTGCCCATCTCGGTGACGAGGTCGGCGACCTCCACCAGCCGCGGGTCGGCGTCGCGGCCGGTGATGACGACGTGCTGGTACCCCGGCCGGTCCCGCAACGTCGCGATCACGTCCTCGACGTCCACCCAGCCCCACTTCATCGGATAGGTGAACTCGTCCAGCACGTACAGCGTGTAGGTCTCGGCGGCGAGGTCGCGTTTGATCTGCTCCCAGCCCTCGCGGGCGTCCGCGGCGTGGTCCTCCTCCGTGCCGGGCCGCTGGATCCACGACCAGCCCTCACCCATCTTGTGCCAGTCGACCGGGCCGCCCTCGCCGGACTCGCCGAGCACCCGCAGCGCCCGTTCCTCGCCGATGCGCCACTTCGCGGACTTGACGAACTGGAACACGCCGATCGGCCAGCCCTGGTTCCAGCCGCGCAGGGCCAGTCCGAAGGCCGCGGTCGACTTGCCCTTGCCCGGCCCCGTGTGGACGACGACGAGGGGCCGGTTGCGGCGCTGCCGAGTGGTGAGCCCGTCGTCGGGCACCTGCGACGGTTTTCCCTGCGGCATGTCAGTCCTTCCCGGAACAGTGGCGGAGCGAGGTCACGGCGACGGTGGCGCGGCGGGTCACGGCGACGCCGGGGAGACCGGTCACGGCGACGGTGGCGAAGCCGGTCACGGCGACGGCGGGGAGGCGGGTCACGCCGCGGCCCGGTGGTCGTGGACGACGCCGGTGAGGGCGTCGGCGGCCAGCTCCTCCAGGCGCACGGCCTCGGCGCCGAGCCGGGCGGCGATCCCGCCCGCGAGCCCGAGGCGCACCGGGCCGCGCTCGCAGTCGACCACGACGGAGGTGACACCGCGCAGCAGGTCGGCGGCGCGCAGCGCGTCGGCCGGCGAGCCGTGCGTGGCCCGCCCGTCGGTCACCAGGACGAGCAGGGGGCGGCGCGCGGGGTCGCGCAGGCGTTCGGCGCGCAGCAGGTCGGCCGCGCGAAGCAGGCCGGCGGCCAGCGGAGTACGGCCGCCGGTGGGCAGCGTCTCGAGGCGGCGCGCCCCGGCCTCGACGGAGGAGGTCGGCGGCAGCGCCAGCTCGGCGGACGTGCCGCGGAAGGTGATCAGACCGACCTTGTCGCGACGCTGGTAGGCGTCGAGGAGGAGGCTGAGCACGGCGCCCTTGACGGCGCGCATCCGCTGCCGGGCGGCCATCGAGCCGCTGGCGTCCACGACGAACAGCACCAGGTTGCCCTCCCGGCCCTCCCGGACCCGCTCGCGCAGGTCGTCGGAGCGGACGACGAGCCCGGGACCGGAGCGGCCGCGGGCGCGCTGGTGCGGGGCCGCCGCGAGGAGGGTCGCGGTCAGGTGGACCGAACGCGTGCCCGGCCGCGCGCCGGTCGTCCGGCCGTACGGCGTCCGGGCCCGCGAGCGGCGGCCGGGCGCGCCTTCGCCGAGGCCGGGGACGGTGAAGACCCGCGTCCGGTACACCGCGTCGGCGGGCGCCGGCTCCGGGGAGTCCCCCCGGGCGCGCTTCCCGGAGCCCTCGCCGGACTCCTCGCCGGACAGGGCCTGCTCGATGTCGACCGGCGCCCCGTCTCCCGGCCCGGCCGGGTCGCCGGGTCCGTCCGGTCCGCCGCCGGGTCCGTCCGGTCCGGGGTCGTCGGGGTCGGGGTCTTCGGGGTCCGTTCCCGAGTCCGGCTTCGCGTCCGTCTCCGGGGCCGACTTCGGGTCCGGCCCGGTGCTCTGCTCGGGGACGAGGTCGGGCGCCGTGTCCTCGCCGAACCCGGGATCCTGCGGCTCCGCGGAGTCGTAGCCGCCGGTGTTCTCCAGGACCTCGTCGAGTTTGTCCTCGTCGAGGCCGGGCGCGTCGAAGGGGTCGCGGCGGCGCCGGTGCGGGAGGGCGAGACGGGCGGCGACGCGCACGTCGTCCGCGGTGACGACCGTACGGTCGTGCCAGGCGGCGAGGGCCATCGCGGCGCGCGCCATCACGATGTCGGCCCGCAGCCCGTCCACCTCGAACGCCGCGCACACCGCCGTGATCTGCCGCAGCGCGCCGTCGGGCAGGACGACGTCGGGCAGCCGGGCGCGGGCCTGTTCGATCCGCCAGGCCAGCTCGGTCTCGGCGCGCGCCCAGTCGGCCGCGAACCCCGCCGGGTCGGCCTCGTACGCCAGGCGGCGACGCACGACCTCGGCCCGCTCCTCCGGGTCGCGGGTGGCGGCCACCTCCACCGTCAGCCCGAACCGGTCGAGCAGCTGCGGCCGCAGCTCGCCCTCTTCGGGGTTCATCGTGCCGACGAGCAGGAACCGCGAGGCGTGCCGGACGGAGACGCCCTCACGCTCGACGTAGGAGTGGCCCATCGCGGCCGCGTCGAGGAGCAGGTCGACGAGGTGGTCGTGCAGCAGGTTGACCTCGTCGACGTACAGCACGCCGCGGTGCGCGGCGGCCAGCAGGCCGGGCTGGTAGGCCTGGACGCCCTCGGTGAGGGCGCGTTCGAGGTCGAGCGAGCCGGTCAGGCGGTCCTCGGCGGCGCCGATCGGCAGCTCCACGAGCCGGGCGGGCCGCACCTGCCCGCCCGCCCCGTCGCCGTGCGGCCCGTCGGGGCACCGCGGGTCGGGCGCGTCGGGGTCACAGGAGAACCGGCAGTCCGTCACCACCGCGACCTCCGGCAGCAGCGCGGCGAGCGCCCGCACGATGGTGGACTTCGCGGTGCCCTTCTCGCCCCGGACCAGCACTCCGCCGACGGCCGGGGAGACCGCGTTGATCAGGAGGGCGAGCTTGAGGTCCGCCATCCCGGTGACGGCGGAGAACGGATAGGTGTTCACCCGGTGGTCGTCCTTTCCTCGGGTTAACGCGCCCGTAGGTGGCCTGGCAATCGGCGGCCGGAGTCTCCTGGCTCCCGGATCACCGCCCGTCCTCGGCCTTCCGGCTCACGCCGTGGCCAACACCCGAGGAAGGACTTCCCGGTCACAGTTGCGCGACAGCCCCGGATTCGCACCGGGTTCCTCCGCGTACCGCCGGAGGACAGCATGACATATCCGGCCTGACGCGCGACACCGCAGGTACGGCCGTCGTCCGTGATCCGGCGCACGGGATGACAGGGCCGCCGCGGCCGGGCGCACGGCGGGTGCACGTTATCGCGGGACGGCCGGACGCTGCCGGGAGAGCGGCGATCTGCTTGAATAGAACCTGTTCTATTTTCGGGCTGGGAGGCGTGCGGATGAGGCTCGGCATCAACGTCGGCTACTGGCAACGGAATCCAGAGGACGCGACCGAGACGGTGCTCGCCGCCGAGCGGCTCGGCTACGAGTACGTCTACACCGCCGAGGCGTACGGCTCGGACGCCTTCACCACGCTCACCTGGTACGCCGCGCGGACCTCGCGCATCAAGCTGGGCACCGCGGTGGCCCAGATGTCCGCCCGCACGCCCGCCGCCACCGCCATGCACGCCCTGACCCTCGACGCGCTGTCCGGCGGCCGGCTCACCCTCGGCATCGGCGCGTCGGGCCCGCAGGTGGTGGAGGGCTGGTACGGCGTGCCGTTCGCCCGCCCGCTGGAGCGCACCCGCGAGTACGTCCGGATCCTGCGGGAGGTGTGGCGGCGCGCGGAGCCGGTCACCTCCGCCGGCCCGCACTACCCGCTGCCGCTGCCGGCCTCCGCGTACGCGCCGGGCCGGGTGACCGGCCTCGGCAAGCCGCTCAAGTCGATCGTCCACCCGGTGCGCCCGGACATCCCGGTCTACCTCGGCGCGGAAGGCCCGAAGAACATCGCCCTCGCCGCCGAGATCGCCGACGGCTGGCTGCCCCTCTTCGTCGACCCCACGCAGATCGAGACGGTCTTCGGCGCCTCACTGGCCGGCCGCCGCGAAGGCTTCGACATCGCCGCCACCGTGACGACGATCGTCACCGACGACCTGGCGGCCGCGCTGGAGTTCGCCAAGATCCCGCTGGCCTTCTACATCGGCGGCATGGGGGCCAGGGACCGCAACTTCCACCTGGACCTGATCGGACGCCTCGGGTACGCCGAGGAGGCCGCGCGGGTGCAGGAGCTGTTCCTGGCGGGCCGGCGCGACGAGGCGGTCACGGCGGTGCCGGACGAGCTGGCCGACTCGATCTCCCTCCTCGGCCCGATCGGGCGCATCAGGGAGCGGCTCCGGCTCTGGCAGGAGTCCCCCGTGACCACGCTCCTCATCGCCGGCGTCAAGGACGAGCCGACCCTCAAGGCGATCCGCGACCTCGTACAGCCCTGACCGACCGCCCACCCGCCCGGCGACCCGCCGGGTCGAGCCGGGCGCGCGGGTCCGTCAGCTCCAGGCGCGGGACAGCATCCACGTGCCGGTCGCCTGGTCGTGGCGCAGTTCGTACACCCCGACCGTCCGGTCCGGGGTCGCCTCGACGCGCCAGAACTCGCGCTCGCCGCCTTCCGGGGCCTCGGGATGGCGTTCGTGCCACCAGTCGCGGGTGGTGACCCAGCGGTCCAGCACCCGCAGGACCGTGTAGAGCCGACCGCGCCAGACGAAGCGGGAGGGCCTGCCGTCGGTGAGCCAGACCTCGACGGGGTCGCCGTACACCCGGCTCATCGCCCGCGACCCGGCGCGTCCGTACACCTCTCGGGTCCATCGCTCGCTCCGCCCACGCGGGCCGCCCACCTCTCGGATCGGTGACAAGGAGTGAACCTGGGGGAAGGCAGGCGATAGATTCGAACATATGTTCGACATGATAGTCAAGGCCTCGGTGCCGCGTCGCAGCAGGTGGGTGGCGTCGCGGCAGGCGGCGTCCCGGCCGCGAGCCCGGCCGGGAAGCGCTGAGCCTCCTCGACGACACGCCAACCCGGGAAACGGCGCCCCCTTCGACCGCGAAGCCAGGGCGGCGTCAGCGCCTGGCATCAGCGCCCGGCGTCAGCGCGGCGGCGTCAGCGGCCGAGGGTCCGTGCGATCAGCTCGGCGGCGCGGGCGGGGTCGTCGGCGTCGGCCTGGCCGCCGCCGGCCCACAGGAAGGACCATCGGATCCGGGACATCGGCATGGCGACCACCAGCAGTCCGCGCCCGCTGGCCGGGTCCACGACGCGCAGCATCAGATCCTCGGTCAGGAGCCCTTGCAGGCCGCGCGCCTCGACTTCACGGGCGAGCGCCTCCAGGTGGCGGCGCCGCGGCCCGGTCCCGGGTCCGGAAGTGGCGGCCATGGGATGCCACCCCTCTCGCGCTTTGGACGATACGACAGGAAGGGGTACGCCCTAGGACGTTAACCAGGTAAGGTGCCTATCCGGTGGCAAAAGGTGCCCAGATGGCAACGGTGAGTGACTTTCCCTGTCAGGATGTCCTGCCCCCGTTTTACGTGCAAGTATTTTCGGACCAATAGATCAGACGGATTCGGCATCACCCGTGCACAGTTCAACGGCCCTGGCGCGGCCCAGGCGAGGGTTTCGGCCCCAGCCACCGCCGCCCACCACCGGTCCCCATTCTCCTCGCAATACGCGCAGGACGCTCGCCATGGAGGTGCCCCATGACCGATGGCCGTAGCCCCACCGTCCGCCGCCGCCGGCTGGGCATGGAACTGCGCAGACTCCGGGAGGCCGCCGGCCTCATGATCGAAGACGTCGCGAAGCACCTGGAGTGCTCCATGTCGCGCGTCAGCCGCATCGAGACCGGCAAGTCCGTGGCCCGCATCCGCGACGTACGCGACATGCTGGACCTGTACGGCCTGCCCGAGGGCTCGCAGCGCGACCAGCTCCTCGGCCTGGCCAAGGACGCCCAGCAGCGCGGCTGGTGGACCGAGTACGAGGCGGTCCTGTCCGCGTCGGCGGGCCTGGACACCTACATCGGACTGGAGGCCTCGGCCGCGTCGATTCGAACGTTCCAGACCCATCTGGTGCCCGGTCTGCTGCAGACCGAGGAGTACGCCCGCGCGTTGATCAAGGCGGGCCGGCCCGGGGAGACGCCGGAGAACGTCGACCGGCGCATCGCCCTGCGCACCCGCCGCCAGGCCATGCTGCGCGATTCCGGCTCGCTGGAGCTGTGGGCCGTGCTCGACGAGGCGGTGCTGCGCCGGCCGATCGGCGGGGTGCCCGTGATGCGGTCCCAGCTGATGCGGCTGCTCGAGGCCGGCGAACTGCCGGGCGTCACCATCCAGGTGCTGCCCTTCGCCCGTGGCGCCCACCCCGGCGTCGACGGCGCCTTCACGATCATCGGCTTCCCGGACCCCACCGACCTGGACGTCGTCTACATCGACTGCCCCGCCGGGAACATCTTCCTCGAAAAGGAGAAAGACGTCCGCCGTCACACGACCTGGTTCGACCATCTGCGGGCCGCCGCGTTGCCACCCGACGAGTCAGCCGAGTTCATCACGGCAACGGCGGACGAGTTCAAGAATGCGTCCCCGTACCCACGGGGGTGATTCACGCACCAGGAAGGAGACCAGGGGATGAGTGGCCACCCCGATCTCATAGACGTCGGCTGGCGGAAGAGCAGCCGTAGTTCCAACAACGCCGACTGCGTCGAGGTCGCCGTGCTCGGCGACGCCTCCGACGACTGAGCCGGCACGACCCGAAGACGGCCGCGGGAGTCCCGCTCCCGCGGCCCACGGCCCGCCGAGGGCCGACGGCGGTCGGCGGACGTCGGGGAGACGGGGTTAGGGTCGCACCATCCGTGTCGCGCAAAGGAGACCGCATGCTGCCCTGGTCGGCCGACCTCGCCGGACGCATCGACGAACACGAGTTCACCAGCGAACTGCTGAGCGGCAACCCCCTCGGCGACCCGCATCGGCGGCCGCTGTGGGTGTACGTCCCGCCGGGGTACGACGACGAGCCCGACCGCCGCTACCCCGCCGTCTACGTGATCCAGGGCTACACCGGGTACCTGCCGATGTGGCGCAACCACACGCCCTGGCGGCAGCCCTTCCCCGAGCTGGCCGACCAGATCTTCGCCCGCGGCGAGGCCCCGCCCGTCATCGTCGTGTACGTCGACGCCTGGACGGCGCTGGGCGGCAGCCAGTACCTCGACTCCCCCGCCACCGGGCGATACCACTCCTACCTGTGCGACGAGATCGTGCCGTGGGTGGACGCGCACTACCGGACGCTGCCCGACCGCGACCACCGCGGGATCAGCGGCAAGTCCAGCGGCGGCTACGGCGCGATGATCACACCGATGCTGCGGCCCGACCTGTTCGGCGCGCTCGCCACCCACGCCGGCGACGCGCTCTTCGAGGTCTGCTACCGCCCGGGCTTCCCCACGCTCGCCCGCCTGCTGCGCGACTCCTTCGACGGCTCGATCGAGAAGTTCCTCGCCGACTTCCGCGGCCACCTCGCGGGCACCAAGGAGACCGACTTCCCGCTCATCGAGATCTACGGCTACTCGTCGGCGTACTCCGCCGACGAGGACGGCACCGTCCACCTGCCCTTCGACGACACCGGCGCCGTCATCCCCGAGGTCTGGGAGCGGTGGCTGGAGCGCGACCCGGTGCTGATGCCGCGGCGTCCGGAGTACGCCGAGGCGCTGCGCTCGATGCGGGCCGTCTGGATCGACGCGGGCACCAAGGACGAGTACCACCTCGACCTGGGCGCCCAGGCCTTCCGCCGCGCGGTCGAGGCCGCCGGCGTGAAGGACGACGCCGTGCACTTCGAGCTGTTCGAGGCGGGCCACGGCGCGATCGAGTACCGCTACCCCCTGTCCCTGGCCTGGCTCGCCGAGCGCCTCAGCCCCTGAATCCGCTCCCGCAGGGTCGATTCTCAGATCCCTGGCGACTGCTGCGAATAGGACGCAACGATCGCCAGGGATCAGGAGAGCCGGCGGCCCTCCGGGCCTGCGGCGGGGCGGCACCCCCGTCCGGATGGCCGGCGGGCGCCCCGTCAGGTCTCGGGGAGGCTTGCGCGGAACAGGGTGCCGGATCCGGTGACCTCGATCGGGCCGCCGCGGTGTTCGGCGAAGGCGGCCCGTCCCCGGGTCAGCTCCGTCGCGTCGCCGTCGCGGCGCAGTTCGACGCGGCCCTCGGTGCACAGCAGGAGCTGCGGGCCACCCGCGGGCAGCACGGCGCCGGCCGCGGCGTCGACGCGGGACAGCCGGAACTCCGGCGCGGGCGTCGGGTAGACCTCCTCGCCCGCCGTGCGGACGGGGTCCAGAACGTCCGGCCGTCCGGGGTCGAACGAGGCGACGTTCAGCAGCTCCGGCACGTCGACGTGCTTGGGCGTCAGACCCGCCCGCAGCACGTTGTCCGAGCCGGCCATGAGCTCCACGGCCGTCCCGGACAGGTAGGCGTGCGGCACGCGCGGCGGGACGTACATCGCCTGCCCCGGCGCGAGCCGCACCTCGTTCAGCAGCATCGCGAGGACGACGCCCGTGTCCCCGGGGTAGCGCTCGGCGAGCGAGGCGTACGGCTCTCCCGCGACGGCGACGGCCTCGGGCACGACCCGGTCCGCGTCCGGCCAGGTGAGCACCGTGCGCACGGCCGCGCGCACGTCCCCGGCCGCGAGCAGGTCGGCGACGGGGCGGAGCGCCGGGACCTTGCCGAGCAGTTCGGCGCTCTCGCCCGGGTCGCGCAGCCCGCACAGGGCGTGCACGTCGGTCAGCGCGCACAGCAGCTCCGGCTTGGGCCAGTCGTCCTTGTAGTTGCGCGCCGGGTCGCCGGGCGGGGTCCGCTCGGCGGCGTACCCGCGCTCGGCCTGCTCCCGGTCCGGGTGAACCTGCAGGGACAGCGGCGCGGCGATCGCCAGGACCTTCAGCAGGAACGGCAGCCGCGGCCCGAACCGGGCGAGCGCGGCGGGCCCGAGCGCGCCCTCCGGGTCGGCGGCGATGTGCTCGTCCAGGGACGCGCCGGCCGGCAGGCGTGACGGCGCGGCGGGATGCGCGCCGATCCACAGCTCGGCCTGCGGCCGCTCGGTGGGCGACGGCCGGCCGAGGAGGTCGGCGAGGACGGTGTGCGATCCCCAGGCGTACTCCTGGACGGGGTTCTCCAGCACGTGCATCGTCAGACCAGCTCCGGGTCGTGGGCGAGGGCGGCGGCGCCGAGCAGTCCGGCCTCCCCGCCGAGCTCGGAGGGGACGACGGTGACACGGCGGACGAAGGCGAGACCGGCGTAGTCGCGCAGCGCGCGGACGAGCGGTGGCTCCAGGACGTCCCAGGAGCGGGACACGCCGCCGCCGATGACGACGCGGTCGAGGTCGCACAGCGCGGCGGCGGACGCGATCCCGGCGCCCAGCCCCCGGCACGCGCGCTCGAACGCCGCCAGCGCGACCGGGTCACCGGCGCGGGCGTCGGCCGCGAGGGCGGCGCCGTCGGGGGCCGGATGGGTCCAGCCGTTGCCGAGCGCCCAGCGCACCATCGCGGGACCGGAGGTCAGCGTCTCGACGCAGCCCCGGGACCCGCACGGGCACGGCTCACCGCCGAGGTCGACCACGGTGTGCCCGATGTGCCCCGCGTTGCCGGTCGGCCCGGCGTACACCCGCCCGTCGAGGACCAGCCCGCCGCCGACGCCGGTCGAGACGACCATTCCCAGCATGGCCCGGCTGCCGCGGCCCGCGCCGTGCCGGTACTCCGCGACCGCACCGGCCACCGCGTCGTTCGCCAGCGTCACGGGCGGCCCGCCGAGCAGGGCGGCGAGCCGGTCGCGCACGGGGAAGCCCCGCCACGACGGGATGTTCACCGGGCTGACCGTGCCCGCGACGGCGTCCAGCGGCCCGGCGCAGCCGATCCCCGCCGCGGTGACGGTCTCGCCGCCCATGGCCTCGCCGACGACGGCGGCCAGGGCGGCGAAGATCGTCTCGGTGTCCCCGGCCGGGGTCGGGCGGATGGCGTGCCCGCGCAGCCGGCCGTCCGGCTCGACGAGCGCGGCGGCGAGCTTGGTGCCGCCGATGTCGACGGCGAGGACGGCGGGCACGGGCGGTCCGCCCGGGACCGCCCCTGTCGTGTCCGCGGCGGTCGCGGGAACGACGCCGGTCAATTTCGCAGCTCCAGCACGCGCACACCATACGGCCCCAGCGTGATCTCTTCATCCCCGGCACCGCCGTTGTCGGCCGTGAGCGGACGCACCGCGAGTTCGGTGTCCGCCTGGCCGACCAGCACGGCGAACCGCGTCCCGTCGGCGCGGACCAGGACGTCGGCCGACACGCGCGGGTCCTCGACCCGTACGGGCCGGCGCACGTCGGCCAGCTCCGCCAGCGCGTCGTAGATCCGGTACGTCGGCTCGGGGTTCACCCGGGGCGTGACGGCCGCCATGTGCTCCAGCGGGTAGACGCACAGCACGATCCACCCGTCGCCGCAGCGCCGGCGCAGCAGCGCGGGCCGGCCGTGGCCGTCGACCGCGACGACCTCCGCCGTCGTCGGCCGGACCGGCAGGTAGGCGCGGCTGTGCTCGGTCCCCCCGGCGCGGAACGCCAGAGTGGCGCCCTCCTTGAGCGGGCCCAGGCCGGCGGTGAGGGTGAACTCGACGACGTCGTCCTCGATCGGGTCGGTCAGCCCGTACGTCAGCCGGTGCTCGACGCCGAACATGGCGTTCAGGTCGGAGTACCACGGCCCACGCTGCCGGCCGTGCGGTCCCGCCGAGTAGGAGACGTACACGACCGCGCCGCCGCGCGCCAGCTCCTCGAGGCGGCGCCAGCCGGGCGCGGTGAGCTGCTTGGCCGACGGCACGAGGTAGAGCCGGGCGTCGCCGGCGATGCCGTCGGACTCCCGGGTGAGGCCGGGCGCCAGGTCGGCCGCGCGGGCCGCGACGTACGCCTGCCGGAGGGTGTCGAAGACGTACGTCCGGTCGTCGGGCTCGGTGAACGGGAAGGCGCCCTCCAGCACCTCCGGCACCACCAGGGCGGTGTCGGTGTCCGCCCGCGCGCAGGACGCCAGGTCGAGCCCGGCGAGCGTGGCGGCGAAGTCCCGCATCTCCCGCAGGACCGGCTTCGGCGTGCCGTCGGCGGTCGTCAGCCCGAAGTGCAGCTCGAACGGGTGGTGCCGGTACGGCGGCTGGTCGGGCAGGTCGAAGTCGGTGTTGTTCCAGGCGATCCAGCCGGTCGCCCCGGCCAGCAGGCTGTTGTAGAGCAGTTGCCGGTAGTAGTGCGCGGCGTTGTCATCGGCGACGAAGTCGGACGAGCAGCCGAACTCCTCCAGCACGACCGGCCGCCCGAACGACCCGGCCAGCTCGCAGACGAACGCCGCGCCGTAGTGCTGCCGGACCAGGTCGTCCTCCATCCGGTAGACGTGCGGGCCCACGAAGTCGGTGAGCCCGGCGAGCGCGCGGACGGAGAACCCGTTGTCGACGCCGGTGACCTCGACGCCCCAGGCGCCGTCGCCGATGGAGACCGGTTCCCGCGCCCCGGCGGCGCGGACGGCCTGCACCATGAGCTGTGCCCAGCTCGTCACCCGGTCGGCCGGGGCGGTCCCGCCGTAGATGGGCATCTCGTTGGTGATCAGCCAGCCGGCGATCGCGGGATGGCCGGTGAACCGCCGGGCCATCTGCTCGGCGAACCAGGCCTGCCGGGCCACCATCCACACGTCCGCGTACAGGTCCCGGCCCTGCCGCCAGGCGGGGTCCCAGTTCTCCCCCGACATGTGGCCGACAATGAAGGTCGGGATCGTCCGCATCCCTCGTTCGGCGTGCGCCTCGAGGAAGTCGGTGTACCGCTCGACGAGCGTCGCGTCGACGCGGTCGGGCTCGGGCATGAAGTCGGGCCAGTAGAAGAACGACCGGGTGACGTTCAGGCCGTGTTCGGACAGGACGCGCAGCTCGTCGCGGACGATCCCGGGATCGTACGACCGCCACATCAGCGGGCCGCCGGTCCGGGACCAGTAGTTCGCGCCGAGCCACGCCGGGCCGGGCAGCTTGCGGAAGTCGCGTCGCATTGAGGACCTTTCCGGCTCGAGGCCTTTCGGTGGTCAGGACTTGACGGCGCCCGCGGTGAGCCCGTGGACGAGGAAGCGCTGCAGGGCGAGGAACCCGACCACCACGGGCAGGCTGATGACCAGCGAGGCGGCCATCACCTGGTTCCAGTAGACGTTCGCCTGGGTGGCGTAGCCGCGCAGGCCGACGGCGAGCGTCCGGGTGGAGTCGTCGGTCAGCACCGAGGCGAACAGCACCTCCCCCCAGGCCGTCATGAACGCGTAGATCGCCACCGCGACCACGCCGGGCGCGGCCACGGGCAGCACCACCCGCAGCAGCGTCCGCAGCGGGCCGGCGCCGTCGACGCGCGCCGCCTCGTCGAGCTCGCGGGGGATGGTGTCGAAGTACCCCGCGATCAGCCAGATGGAGAACGGCAGCGCGAACGTCAGATAGGTGACGGTCAGGCCGGTCCGGCTGCCGTACAGCCGGACGCCGGTGTACTTCTCGACGTTGACGAAGATCAGGAAGAGTGGCAGCAGGAACAGGATGCCGGGGAACATCTGGGTCGACAGCACGGCGGTCAGGAAGGTGCCGCGCCCGGCGAAGCGGTACCGGCTGACGGCGTACCCGGCGAGGATCGCGATCGCCACCGAGAGCACGGTCGCCGAGACCGAGACGACCAGGCTGTTCACGAAGTAGCGGCCGAGCGGCACCGTGCGCCACATGTCGACGAACGGCCGGACCGTCACGTGCGACGGCAGCCAGGTGAACCGGCCCTGCACGTCCTTCAGCGGCTTGATCGACGAGACCGCCATGACGTACAGCGGCAGCACGGTGAACAGCGCCAGCAGGCCGAGGACGACCGGCCGCGCCCAGCGCAGCGTACGGGACTCACGCATGGCGGCTCCTCAGCCGTCCGACTCCGAGGTATCCGAGCGTGACCACCATCAGGAACACCAGGAGCAGCACGGACATCGCCGAGCCGAGCCCGAAGTTCCAGGTGATGAAGGACGCGTTGTAGATGTGGATCGAGATCATGTCGGCCGCCGCCGGCGGCTGGTCGAACAGGATGTAGGCGACGTTGAAGTCGTTGAACGTCCACAGGAACAGCACGAGCAGCAGGACGCGGTTGACCGGCCGCAGCAGCGGCAGCGTCACCCGCCGGAAGACGCGCAGCGAGCCGGCGCCGTCGATGGCCGCCGCCTCGTACAGCTCGCCGGGGATGCCCTGCAGCCCCGCCGTGACGGTGAGGAACGCGAACGGCCACATCCGCCAGACCGCGATGATCACCACGGCCGCGAAGCTGCGGTCGCCGAGCAGCCAGAACGGGTGGCCGTGCGCGAGCTTCAGCTCGTCGGACAGCAGGGCGTTCACCATGCCGGTGTCTCGCTGGAACATGAACCGCCAGGTGATGACCGCCGTGAACACCGGCAGCGCGTACGGGACGAGGAACAGCGTCCGCAGCGCCGCCCGGCCCCGGAAGGGGCGCTGGAGCAGCACGGCGGCGACGATCCCGAACAGCCACGAGCAGCCGACGACCACGGCCGTGATCGCCAACGTGACGAGGAACGACTGCAGCAGGTCCTTGCCGACGGGCCCGTGCGCGTTCACCGCGATCCGGTAGTTGGCCAGCCCGCCGTACGGCGCCTGCGTCCAGTTACGGATGAAGAACTGGGTGAGGTGCAGCAGGCTCATCCACGCCCCGACCAGCATCGGGACGATGTGGATGACCAGTTCGGCGACGAGGGCGGGCAGCAGCAGGAGGTACGGCAGCGCCTTGACGCGACGCCGGCGCCTGGGTGCGGGCCGCCCGGAAGCGCGCGCGGGCGCGCTCCCGGGGGCCGAAACCGTCCGAGTCACCCGTCAGCCGCCCGCCTGCATCTTCTTGTCGGCGTCGGCGAGCTTCGCGTGGATCGTCGCGTCGTCCACGGGGCGGCCCGCGGCGGCGTCGGCGATCAGGCCCTTGACGGCGTTGCCGACGAGGGTCTCGAACTCGGCCTCCTGCGGGATCATCGGCAGGGTCTCGGCGGAGTTCGCCAGCACGGCGCGGAACGTGCGGGTCGCGGGCGTCTGGAATCTCGGATCGTCGTACGCCTGCGGGACCACCGGCAGGCTCCCCCACGCCGCGTTGAGGATCTTCTGCTCCTCCGGGCTGGTCAGGAACTCGACGAGCTTCAGCGCGCCGTCCTTGTTCCCGGAGTTCTTGAACACGCCGACGTTGATGCCCGCGACGTGGCTGGTGACCCGGCGGCCGCCCTGCGGCAGCGGATCGGGCAGCGGGATCGGCGTGACGCCGTAGTCGGACTGCTTCATGCCGTTCTCGGCGACCCCGGCGGTGGCGAAGCTCTGGATCATCATCATGCCGAACCGGCCGTTCACGAAGTCCTTGAGGACCTGGTCGTCGTTGAGGTACTCCGCGTCGGCCGGGTCGACCACCTTGTCGGTACCCAGCAGGTCCAGGTACTGCCGGACGCCGGCCACCATCCCCGGGGACGCGAATCCCGGCTGCCCGCCCTGGAAGAGCCGGGCGCCGTACTGCGCGCCGAACATGAAGGCGAAGTGCGCGGCCTCGGTGTAGCTCGCGCCCTCGATGCCGACGCCGTACCGCTTCTTCGCCGGGTCGGTGAGCTTCTTCGCGTCGGTGACGAGCTCCTGCCAGGTCCGCGGCGGCTGCTTGAGTCCCGCGTCCGCGAAGAGCTTCTTGTTGTAGAACAGGCCGTACGCCAGGCCGTACAGCGGGACGAACGCCGGCGGCTTCCCTGCGGCCCCCGTCGACGTGAGCGTGGAGGGGATGAAGCGGCCCCGGCCGCCGACCTTGGCGATGGTCGCGTCGTCGAACGCCTGGAACGCCCCGGTGGCCTGCAGCGAGGCGGACCAGGTGTTGCCGACGTTGAGGACGTCGGGGCCCTTGCCGCTGGAGGTCGCGGCGAGGATGCGGTTGAGCAGATCGGGCCAGCCGATCACCTCCAGCTTGACCTTGATCCCGGTCCGCTGCTCGAACTTCTTCAGCTCGGGGCCGAGCACCCGCTGGTCCTGCTGGATGGAGCGGCCCTGGTTGCTGGCCCAGTAGGTCAGCGTCTTCGGGGAGGACTTGTCACCGCCGCCGCCTCCGCAACCGGCGGCGGCCATGACCATGAGGGCGCCCGTGACGAGCGCCGTGATTCGGCGTGCCTTCACTTGTGAACTCCCATCGGCCGTCAGGAGTGGCATCCGGTCGAGCGCAGACCGGCCGAGGACCGGGTACGGCCCGGCCCCCGGTGTTTCTCCGGCGACTTTGGAAATCCGTTCTACCGATAGGAACACTAAACCGGTTTTGCGTCAACCGTCCCTGAGGGGACGGACCCGGTGCTGCCCCGGGGGGTCAGGACCGGCATGGCGTGGCAGCCGCTCTCGACCGGCCGCCCGGCGACCAGGTCGAGCAGGCGGCGCGCCACCTCCGCGCCGTAGGAGGAGATGTCGAGCCCGACCGCGGTCAGCGGCGGGTGGACCAGCCGGCAGAGCACCGAGTCGTCCCAAGCGACGACGGACAGCCGGCCGGGCACCGGCACCCCCATCTCGGCGGCGACGGCCAGTCCGGCCAGGGCCATCACGTCGTTGTCGTACACGATGGCGGTCGGCGGGGCGGACGCGGCGAGCAGCCGGCGCGTGGCGCGCGCCCCCTCCTCGCCGGTGTAGTCGGTGGCCGCCTCGATCGTCGTCACGCCCAGCGCGCCGGCCGCGGCCGCGAACGCGGTGCCGCGCGCGGCCGTGTGCCGCAGCTCCGGCGGCCCGGTGACCCGGGCGATCCGCCGGTGGCCGAGCGCCGCGAGGTACTCCACCACGGACCGTACGGCCTCGGCCTCGTCGTTCCAGACGGCGGGCAGCCCGCCGCACCCCTCCGGGCCCCCGACGACGACCGCGGGCAGCCCCAGCTCGGCCAGCAGCCCGACCCGCTCGTCCTCCAGCCGCAGGTCGACGAGGAACACCCCGTCCACGCGGCGCTCAGCCCACCACCGGCGGTAGGTCGCCGGCTGCGCCCCGCGGTCCTCGACCATCTGCAGCAGGAGCGCGACGTCACGCGCGGCCAGCTCGCTCTCGATGCCGGCGATGAGCTGCACGAAGAACGGCTCGATCCCCAGCGTCCGCGCCGGCCGGTCCACCACCAGGCCGAGCACACCCGCCCGGCCGCCGGACAGGGCGCGGGCCGCGCGGCTCGGCTGCCACCCCATCTCCCGGGCGATGGCCAGGATGCGGTCGCGCGTCGCCGCGGACACACCGGGCCGGTCGTTCAGCGCGAACGAGACGGTGCTCTTGGTGACGCCCGCCCGGCGTGCGATGTCGGCGATCGTCGGACGCTTCATCCCCACCTCTTGCCAAACCGGTTTTGTTCCTCCACTCGAGATTATCCGAAAGGCCGTTGACACGACTTTGACCGTCGACTTAACGTGCTGTCGCCGATGGCATCCGGTCGAGCGCAGACCGTCCTCCTCCGCCACCGTCCCGCATCGGGCCGCGACCGACGCGGTCGTTCGTCCGGCACGGGCGCCGGCGTCGGATGACGCCCCGGACCCGGCCCACCCCTCCGAGCAGACACCCCCCGTGATCACGTTTTACCAGGTCAGAGGGCATTTTCATCTTCCATGGCCGCAATCTGGAGGTGTAGTATCCAGGTCATGCGGATGAGCGAAGGTGTCGAGTGGGCGCTCCACTGCTGCCTGACACTGGGGTGGCTCGGAAGCGACCGGACGGTGCCGACGGCGAAGCTCGCCGCGACCTTCGAACTGCCGCCGGCCTACCTGAACAAGCATCTGCAGGCGCTGACCCGCGCGGGCGTCCTGGCCTCGAGCCCGGGGGCCCGCGGCGGGTTCCGGCTGGCCCGGCCCGCCGAGAAGATCACTCTCCTCGACGTCGTCACGGCGATCGAAGGGCGGGACGGCGCGTTCCGCTGCACCGAGATCCGACGGCGAGGAGCCGGAGCCGGCAGAGATCCGCAGGAGTTCGCGCGGCAGTGTGTGATCACCACCGGGATACGCAGGGCGGAGATGGCCTGGCGGCGAGAGCTGGCCGCTCAGACGCTCGCCGACATGATGGCCAGAGCACCCGCCGCGGCGGTCGAGAGAACCCGGCACTGGTACGCGAAGGGCTGAGACCGCCGAGATGCCGCGCCGCCGGCGGACACCCACCGAAACAACCCGAATGTCACCTTCGTCCCGCCCCCTATGACCCGACAGCTCCGGCCGTCCCCCCGCGAAGTCGAGCAGGTGCAGCAGTGCTGAATCTCAACGCCCCTCAATCGAGCCGCCGAGACAGGGTGGTCCTGGCACTCGCGGCCGCGTTCGTCGTGACACTCCTCGGGGTGGACCTCGCCTCGCCGAGCCATATCCGGCTGAGCGACATGCTCTTCGTGGAGCCCATCGTCGTGGCCTGGTTCTTCGGGCCGCTGACCACCGGGCTCAACTGGATCCTGGCCACTGGGGCCTTCTCGGTGATCATGTCGGCCAAGGGCGTGCTGACTCATCTGACCGAGCTGGCCGCGCTGCTGATGGTGGCCGCCTTCACCACGGCCATGTGCTACGTGCGGGACCGCCGTCTCCAGGAGCTGCGGCAGGTCAGGACGGTCGCCGAGGTCGCGCAGCACGCCGTGCTCCGCCCTCTGCCGCAGCAGGCGGGCCCGTTGCGGCTGTCCGCGCTCTATCTCGCCGCGGAGGACGAGGCACAGATCGGCGGTGACCTGTACGCGGTCACGCGAGCGCAGGACAGGACGCGCCTCATCATCGGGGACGTCCGGGGGAAGGGGCTGGCCGCCGTCAACGACGCCGCGGCGCTCATCGGCGCCTTCCGCGGGGCCGCCGCACAGCGGGGGGACCTCTCCGAACTCGCGGACTTCCTGGAGGGCAGCGTTCGCTCGCAGATCGCCGACCCGGCGCAACCGAAGATGTCCGCGGAGTCCTTCATCACCGCGATGCTCATCGAGATTCCCGACGACGAGCCCGTTCTCCGGTTGGTCGACTTCGGGCATCCCCCGCCCCTGCGACTGCACGAGAAGGCGTTCTCGGTGCTCGAGGTCGATGAGCCCGCGCCTCCGCTGGGCCTGGGCGGACTGGCGGGGACCGCGCCTCGGATCGAGACGTTCGCCTTCGAGGCGGGCGACGTCCTCCTGCTCCACACCGACGGCGTCATCGAGGCCCGCGATCCCGCGGGGGGCTTCTTCCCTCTTGTCGAACGGCTCGGCGGCTGGACCGAGGATCGTGCCGGCGCGCTCGTCGACCACATCCACGCGGATCTTCTCGCCTACGTCGGCGGGCGCCTCCGCGACGACGCGGCCATCCTCGCCGTCGAACGCGCCGGTCGTTGACCCACCCGGCGGCGTGAGCGGCCCCGGCCCGGGGACACCGGATCAAGCGCCGCCTCGTCGGCCACATCGGTCCCCGCTCGACGATGGCCGGACGGCCGCCTCCGGGGATCCGGTTCGTGGCACCCTGGGGGCATGCGTGTGCGGTGCGTCGGAGCGATCGTCCATGACGCCGATGGACGGCTCCTCCTCATCCGCCGTGGGCACCCGCCCGGCGAGGGCATGTGGTCGCTCCCGGGCGGCCGGGCCGAGGCGGGCGAGACCGACGCCGACGCCGTCGTCCGCGAGGTCGCCGAGGAGACCGGGCTGCGGGTCGTCCCGGGACCGCTGGTCGGCTCCGTCGACCGCGCCGGCCCCGGCGGCGTCACCTACGACATCCGCGACTACCGGGCCACCGTCGACGGCGGCGTCCTGCGCGCCGGTGACGACGCCCGCGACGCCCGCTGGGTGGACGCCGAGCAGCTGGCCGCCCTGCCGACCACCGCCGGCCTGATCGAGACCCTCGCCGCCTGGGACGTCCTCCCCCGCCCCTCCCGAGCCTGACCGCTGCCGGGGCCTGTCTCGAAGCCCCGCTGTCCTACTGCGCGGCGCCTGTCGGCCGCAGCGGGTGCGGAGTGGTCGGCGCCCGGCCGGGCGGGCCGGAGACCCGGCTCCCGGCCGGAACGCGGACGATCCGGTCAGGCGGGCGAGCGTTCGGGGTGCAGCAGGACCGGGAGCGTGCGATGGCCGTTGGAGATGAACGACGGCAGGTGTTGCAACTCGCTCGGGTCGACCGCCAGGGCGAGGTCGGGGAAGCGGTCGAAGAGGGCCGGGATGGCGATCTCGGCCTCCATCCGGGCGAGCGGGGCGCCGAGGCAGTAGTGCGCGCCGTGGCCGAAGGAGAGGTGCTCCTTGTCGGGACGGGTCACGTCGAACCGTTCGGGGTCCGCGGGGTGCGTACCGGGGTCGCGGCCGGCGGCGGCGTACGAGGCGAGGATCGCGTCGCCACGGGCGATCGTGACGTCGCCGACCTGGATGTCCTCCACGGCGTAGCGCAGCGGCAGGTTCGCGACCGGGGCCTGCCAGCGCAGCGCCTCATCGATGACGTCCGCCCAGGCGACGTCTCCCTTGCGGGCGAGGGCGAGCTGGTCGGGGTGGGTCAGCAGCGCGGTGACGGCGTGGTCGAGGAGGTTGACGGTGGTCTCGTGGCCGGCGGAGATCATCAACATGAGCGTGCCGACGAGCTCGTCCTCGGTCAGCCGCGAGCCGTCCTCGTCCCGGGTGGTGATGAGGGCGCTGGTGAGGTCGTCGCCGGGGGCCCGCCGCTTGTCGGCGACGAGCTCGGCGAGCACGGCCCACATGTCCTGGTGGGCGGCCTGGGCCTGTTCCGCGGTCGCGGACGTGGTGAAGATGACGTCGACGTCGCCCCGGATGCGCGCCCGTGGTCCGTCGGGGACGCCCATGAGCCGGCAGATCACCTCGATGGGCAGCGGGTAGGCGAACGCCTCGCGCAGGTCGGCCCGGCCGTCGGGAAGGGCGGCGAGCCGGTCGAGGATGTCCTCGGTGATCTCCTCGACGCGCGGCCTGAGCGCGGCGGTACGGCGCGGGGTGAACGCGTGGGAGATGATGCCGCGCAGCCTCCGGTGGTCGGCGCCGTAGGCGGTGAACATGTTCTCCACCGCGACCCAGATGTAGAGCGGCCAGTCAGGCGTGATCTCGCCGTTCTTCCAGCGTGTCCAGTGCCGGCGCGGGTCCTTGGAGACGCGCGGGTCGGCCAGCAGTCGCTTGAGGGCGTCGTGGCCGGTCACCGCCCACGCCACCACCCCGCCGGGCAGCTCGACGGGCGTCACCGCGCCGCGTTGCCGCAGCCGCGCCGCCTCGGTGTGGATGTCCGTGCCGGCGGGATCGAGGACGTACGGGCACGAGCGGTCTTCCATTGGTGGCTCCTGACGGTGCGGTCGGATCGGCGCCGGCCACGACTATAAGTCAGGAACGCCGTAAATGGGCGTCGTCCAGCGGGCTACAGGGGAGAGTCACCACGTGGCTGGCGGGCACAGGGCTCGGCGAACGCATCGGGTCGCGGCCGTTTCGGGATGTTCGGTCCGCTGCCGGCGTGCGCTTCGCCGAGCTTTTCGCACGCCGCAGCGCGAGCGGCGGCTGGGGACGAGCGGTGGTCAGGCGTAGGCGGCGTCCTCGGCGACGTCGATCCGGCTGCGGTCCGGAAGGAGGGCGGTCGCGGTCAGGGTCAGGACGGCCGCCACGACCATGACCAGGGAGATCGCCCACCAGCCGTGGTCGTGCAGGAGCCAGGTCGCCAGCAGGGGCGCCGGGCCGCCCGCGATGACCGAGGCGAGCTGGTAGCCGATGCCCGCGCCGCCGTACCGGAGCTTCGTCGGGAAGACCTCGGCGATCAGCGACGCCTGCGGCCCGTACTGCAGGGCGTGCGGCACCTGGGCCAGGACGACGGTGAGGAAGACGACGACGGGGACGGCGGTGTTGAGCAGCGCGAAGTACGGGAAGGCGATGACGCCGATCAGCAGGGCGCCCGCCGCGTACACGCGCTTGCGGGACACGGTGTCGCTGAGGTGGCCGAAGGCCGGGATGAGGACGAGTTCGATGGCGGCGGCCACGGCGACGGCGTTCAGCGCGAAGGTCTTCGACAGCCCGGTGTGATCGACGATGTAGGTCAGCGCGAACGAGGTGAAGATGTAGAACGGCATCTGCTCCGAGCAGCGCAGCAGGGCGCTGAGGACGATCTCCTTCGGGTGCCGGCGGATCACTTCGAGGACCGGGACCTTCGCCACCTCCTGGCGCTCGACCACCTTCGCGAACATCGGCGTCTCCATGACGCGCAGCCGGACCCAGAGGCCGATTCCCACCAGTACGAGGCTGAACAGGAACGGGATGCGCCAGCCCCAGTCCTTGAACGCGTCTCCGCTCGCGGTGGCCAGCGAGGACATCGCGACCGTGCCGAGGATGAGCCCGATCGGCACGCCGATCTGCGGCCAGCTCGCCATCAGGCCGCGTCGGCGCTGGTCGCCCCATTCCATCGAGAGCAGCACCGAGCCGCTCCACTCGCCGCCGACCGCGATCCCCTGCAGCACGCGCAGGGCGACGAGGAGGATCGGCGCGGCGACGCCGATCGTGCCGGTACCCGGCAGGACGCCGATCAGGGCGCTGGAGACGCCCATGAGGAGGAGCGTGACGATCAGGGTGGCCTTTCGGCCGAGCCGGTCGCCCCAGTGGCCGAAGATCGCGGCGCCGATCGGCCGGGCGGCGAAGCCGACGGCGTAGGTCGCGAAGGACGACAGCGTGCCGACGTAGTCGGTGGACTTGGGGAAGAAGACGTCCTTGAAGACGACGGCCGCGGCCGTGTTGTAGAGGAAGAAGTCGTACCACTCGATCGAGGTGCCGACGATGGCGGCGGCGGCCGCCCTGCGCACCTGCGATCGGTGCTCCGTCCCGGCGACGACCATCGGATCCTCCTGTCGCCCCCGAGCCGTTTTCAGTTACGCAGGACGACTACCCGGCCCCCGGACGGCCGGAAACCGGCGACATGTGACGAAAAGCGCTGAGCGCCGCGAGAGCCCCGGAGGGCTCCTCGCGGCGCTCGGCGAGGACGCGTGAACGGCCGGTTCAGATGTGCATCGCGGCGCCCTCGACCTTGCGTCCCGCCCGGACGAGGAGGCTCAGCAGGGCGGCGACGAACGCCATCACCGCGCTGACGATGAAGGCCAGGTGCATGCCGTCGATGAACGACAGGTGGCTGGCCTTGACGATCAGCTCGGCGACCTGCGGCGGCGTGTTCTTCGGGACCGGCGCGACGCCCTGGGAGATGGCGCCCTTCATCAGGTCGACCTGGGCCGGGGTCGGCGCCGGCAGCCCCGCCTCCTTCATGTGGCCGGGCAGGACCCCGGCCACCTTGGCGGTCAGAACGGCGCCCAGCACCGAGGTGCCGAGCGCGCCGCCGACCTGCATGGCGACCTGCTGCAGGCCGCCCGCCACACCCGACAGGGCGACGGGGGCGTTGCCGACGATGATGTCGGTGGCCGCGACCATCACCGGGCTCAGGCCGACGCCGATCAGCGCGAACCAGGGCGCCATGGCCATGAAGCTCGCGTCCACTCCGAGGCGCGACATGCCGATGAACGCCACAGCGGTGAACACCATGCCGGCGACCAGGGGCGCGCGCGGCCCGACCTTGGAGATCACCCCGCCGGCGACCGGGGAGGCCAGCATCATGGCGAGCATCATGGGCAGCAGCCGTACGCCGGTGGACACCGGCGTCAGCCCGTGCACGCTCTGCAGGTAGAAGGTCAGGAAGAACATCGCACCGAACATGGCGAACGCCATGAGCGTCATCAGCACGACGCCCACCGACAGCGACACCGAGCGGAACAGCGTGAGCGGGAGCAGCGCATCCCGGGCCAGCTGCTCGCGCACCACGAACAGGACCAGCAGGACCACCGCGGCGCCGAAGAACGCCAGCGTCTTCAGGTCGGTCCAGCCGTAGGTCGGCGCCTTGATGACGGCCCAGATCAGGGCGAACAGCATCCCGGACAGCAGGAGGATGCCGGTGAGGTCGAAGCCGCCGGACTTGGCCTCGCCGCGGGCGTTCAGCAGGAACAGGCCGCCGGTGATCAGGGCCACGACGCCGACCGGGACGTTGATGAAGAAGACCGACTCCCAGTTGACGTGCTGGACCAGCAGGCCGCCCACGATCGGGCCGGACGCCGTGGACGCCGCGATGCAGGCGCCCCACAGGCCGATCGCCATGTTGAGGCGCTCGGCCGGGAACGCCGCGCGCAGCAGGCCGAGCGCGGTCGGCTGGAGCATCGCGCCGAACAGACCCTGCAGGACCCGCAGGGCGATCACCATCCCGATCGTCTTGGAGAAGCCGATCCCCGCGGAGGACAGCGCGAAGCCGGCGACGCCGATCAGGAAGACCGGCTTGTGGCCGAACCGGTCACCGAGCTTGCCGGCGGTGATCAGCGAGACGGCGAGGGCGAGGAGGTAACCGTTGGTGACCCACTGCAGGTCCGCCAGCGACGCCCCGAGGTCCTTGGAGATCGCCGGGTTGGCGATCGCGACCACCGTGCCGTCGAGGGTCACCATGATGACGCCGAGCGCCACCGCGACGAGCGTCAGCCAGGGATTTCCCATCCCCCGCCGCTTAGGCCCCGCTCCCGCGGGCAGACGTTCTTGTACCGCCGGCTGCGACATCTCACTCCCCCTTGTACAAGTGGCCGAAGGCACCTCAAAGTTATGGCAGCTACTGACAGATGACAAATCGTTTTAAGAGTCACACGCTGTCTTATGGCACACTCTGAAACAAGACGTGAGCTGGAGGTGACATGGTGGAAACTTCGGGTGTGGACACCACCGGCTTGCGGGAGCGCAAGAAACAGCGGACACGCTGGGCGTTGACCGACGCGGCGCTCGACCTGTTCCTCGCCAAGGGATACGAGGCGACGACGATCGACGAGATCGTCGCGGCGGTCGATGTGTCGCAACGCACATTTTTCAGGTACTTCGCCGGCAAGGAGGACGTCGCTCTCTCGATCCTGCGGGAGTACGACCAGGTCTTCCTCGCGACCCTGGACGACCGGCCCGGCGACGAGCCGCCGATCACGGCCCTGGCGGCCGCGATCCACCACGTCCTCGACTCCGTGCGGTCCGCCGACGAGGAGCACACGGACCGGTTCGCCAAGATCCGCGACCTGGTCGAGCGCAGTCCCGCGCTCGCGGTGGCGCAGTTGCGCTACTTCAGCGAGATGGAGCAGCAGCTCGCCGCGATCCTCGCCCGGCGGATGGACGTGGACGTCGCGACCGACCTGCGCCCGACGCTGATCGCCGCGACCTTCCTCACCGTCATACGGATCGGGTTCGACGGGTGCGCGCGCGACGGGCTGTTCCAGCCGGACGAGGTCGCCTCGCGCATCGAGGAGGTCTTCGCCGTCGCCGCCGAGACGCTCCCCCACGCCTGGTCCGCCCGCTGAGCGCGCCTACGAGCAGCGGCCGGCCGTAGCCGGGGAGCCCGCCCCGACCGCCGACCGCGTCTACGACCGGCGGCCGGTCGCCACAGCCGGGGAGCCCGGCGCGCCTACGACCGGCGGCCGGCCATCACGGCCGGGGATCCCGCCCCGCCGGGTCCGGGCCGGGCGGGACGGCCGGGTCAGCGCAACGGTTCGGGCAGGTCGCGCGCGTGCAGGACGGTCAGCCGGGAGACCGCGCGGGTGAGGACGACGTAGAGCCGGCGCAGCCCGGGCGAGCGGTCGCCGTCCGGCTCCGCCTCGACGATCGCGGCCGGTTCGACGACGATGACCTGGTCGAACTCCAGGCCCTTGGCCTGTGTCGCCGGGGTGAGGACGAGTCGCGCCGCCGCCATTCCGTCCGCGAGGCGTACGTGCTCCAGCCCGCGCGCCGTCAGGTGCGCGCCCAGCCCGTCCAGGTCGGCCTCGGCGGCGATCAGCCCGACCGACCCCTCGCCGGCCAGCGCCTCGCGGCAGGCCTCCTCCACCGCGGCGTGCGGGTCGGCGACCCGGTTAACCCGCAGCGCTCCCGGGGCGGACCGCACCGACGTCGGCGGCGCCAGCTCCGGGGCGATGCGCGGCAGCAGGCGGCTCGCGAAGTCGATGATCTGGCGCGGCACGCGGTAGCCCCGGTCGAGGACGGTCAGGTCCGCGTCCGGCTTCCCCAGGTGCCGCAGCAGCGTCGGCCAGTCGCCGACCGCCCACGGCGTGGTGCCCTGGGCGATGTCGCCGAGTACCGTGACCGAGCCGGTCTCGCAGCGCCGGCCGACCGCGCGGCACTGCATGGCCGACAGGTCCTGCGCCTCGTCCAGGACGACGTGGCTCAGGCTCGAGGTGCGGCTGACCAGGTCGGCGGCCTCGTCGATGAGGACGGCGTCGGAGAGCGTCCAGCGGGCCGACTTCGGGCCGCGCGGCGGCCGGTCCCACAGCAGCGCCGCCTGCTCGGCCGGATCGAGGAGGCCGTCGGCGGCCCGGCCCAGGAACTCCGCGTCGGAGAGCAGGCGCATCACCACGCGCACCGGGTCCACGGCGGGCCAGACCTGGTCGACCATCGCCTTGACCGGGCGGGTCCGGCGGACCGCATCGTGGGTCCGGTCGTCGCACACCTCGCCCCCGGTCTCCATCCGCACCAGGACGGCGTGCGCGATCCGGTGCCCGAGCAGGTCGCGGCCGGCGCCGTACCGGATGCCGCGGTCGCGCAGGGCCTCGGCCAGCTCGGTGATCTCGTAGCCGGGGACGCGCCAGCGGCGGGTGCCGCGCGGCACCACGAGCGCCTCGGACGGCTGGCCGAGGTGGCTCCAGACCGCGCGGCGCAGCACCTCCGCCATGCGTGCGTCGCCCTTGATCCGCCCGACGGCGGCCTCGTCCCGGGCCGTCACCGGGACGGCGGCCACGACCTGGTCGAGGGTGCGCTGCTCGACGTTCACCTCGCCGAGGGCGGGCAGCACGCCGCGGATGTAGTCGAGGAAGGAGGCGCTCGGGCCGATGACGAGGACGCCGCCCCGGCGCATCCGCTCCCGGTGGGCGTACAGCAGGTAGGCGACCCGGTGCAGGCCGACGGCGGTCTTGCCGGTGCCCGGCGCGCCCTGGACGCACAGCGTGTGGTCCGCGTCGGCGCGGACGATGTCGTCCTGCTCGGGCTGGATCGTGGCGACGATGTCGCGCATGGGGCCGACGCGGGGCCGCTCGATCTCCTCGATCAGCAGCCGTGACTCGACGGTGGCGGAGAAGTCCTCGTCCTCGAACGCGGTCAGCTCGCCGCCGGAGTACCCGAACCGGCGGCGCAGCACGAGCCCCATCGGGTCCGCGGTGCTCGCCTTGTAGAACGGCCGCGCCATCGGCGCCCGCCAGTCGATGACCAGTGCCCGGCCACCGTCGTCGTGCACGTGCCGCCGCCCGACGTACAGGCGTTCGTCCGGATGGTCGACGCGCCCGAAGAACAGGGCGGTGGTGGGGTCGTCCCGCAGCGACTCGGCGCGCTTGGCGAGCTCGGCGCTCAGCACCTCGGCCGAGACCCAGTCGCCGGCCACGGACGCGTCGAGGGCCAGGACGTTCTCCCGCATGCGGTGCAGTGCCTCCCGCGAGAGCGTCAGGTGCGCGCGTTCGGCGGATATCTCGGGGTCGGTGTCCTCCGCCTCTCTTGTGGGCATGACGAAAGCCTTTCGATCGGTGGGAAGCGCGAAGTTCCGAACTTAGTACGTGGGCGCGCCTGCCTCAGCCCGTTTTTCCCGTGCCCGGACCGGCGCGCTAATGTTCGATGGGAATCGAACGTAAGGAGGTCGCGATGCGCGCGATCGTGATGACCGAGCACGGCGGACCGGACGTGCTGAGGCTCACCGAGGTCCCGGATCCGCAGCCGGGCCCGGGCGAGGTCGTCATCGAGCTCGCCGCCGCGGGGGTCAACTTCAAGGACGTGTACGAGCGTCAGGGCGTCTATCCGAAGGAGACGCCGGCCGTTCCCGGCTCCGAGGGGGCCGGCCGCGTCACGGCGGTCGGCGACGGGGTGACCGACGTACGGGTCGGTGACGTCGTGGCGTCCGCCGAGCTGAGGGGGGCGTACGGCGAGCTCGCCGTCGCACCGGCCGACCGGGTCGTCCCGGTGCCCGACGGAGTGGCCCCCGACCTGGCCGCCGCGGTGCTGCTGCAGGGCCTGACCGCCCACTACCTGACGCACTCGACGTACGAGGTCAAGCCGGGCGACACCGCGCTCGTGCACGCCGCGGCCGGCGGCATGGGGCTGCTGCTCACCCAGATGATCAAGTTGCGGGGCGGCCGGGTGATCGGCACCGTCTCCACCGACGAGAAGGAGAAGCTCGCCCGCGACGCCGGGGCCGACGAGGTCCTCCGCTACGACGGCTTCGCCGAGGAGGTCCGTTCGCACACCGGCGGCGTGCCGGTCGTCTACGACGGCGTCGGCAAGACCACCTTCGACGGCAGCCTCGCCTCCCTGCGGCCGCGCGGCCTGCTCGCGCTGTACGGCGCCGCCAGCGGGCCGGTGCCGCCGGTCGACCCGCAGCGGCTCAACGCGGGCGGCTCGCTGTTCCTGACGCGGCCCACGCTGGTGCACTACGTCGCCACCCGCGAGGAGCTCCTGTGGCGGGCCGACGACCTGTTCGGCTGGATCGCCTCCGGTGAGCTGTCGGTGCACGTCGGCGGGCGGTACCCCCTCGCCGACGCGGGCCGGGCCCACGAGGACCTCGAGGCCCGCCGGACGACCGGCAAATTGCTGCTCGTCCCGTAAGTCCGGAACCGCCCGGCCCGCCCACTAGTCTTATCGCTCATCGAGCGACAGGAGGGGCGGGCCGCCGTGACGGGAACGAGCTCGATCGATCGGCTGCGGCCCGAGGACCCGCCCCGGCTCGGCGACTACCGGCTCGTCGGCCGGATCGGCCGGGGCGGCATGGGCACGGTCTACCTCGGGGAGAGCGCGAGCGGGGAGCGCGTCGCGGTCAAGGTCATCAACCCGGAGCTGGCCGACGACGAGATGTTCCGGGACCGGTTCCGCCGGGAGGTCGAGTCCGCCCGCCGGGTGCGGCGCTTCTGCACCGCTCCGGTGCTGAACGCCCGGATCGACGGCGAGCCGCTGTTCGTCGTGACCGAGTTCGTCGACGGACCCGACCTGGACGCCTTCGTACGCGACGGCGGGCCGATGCGCGGGGCCGCGCTGGAACACCTGGCGGTCGGGGTCGCCACCGCGCTCACCGCGATCCACGCGGCCGGCGTGGTGCACCGTGACCTCAAGCCCGCGAACGTCCTGCTGTCGTCGGTCGGCCCGCGCGTCATCGACTTCGGGATCGCCCGGGCGCTGGACACCGTCTCCGGCGCGACGCGGACCGGGCAGTTCATCGGGACGCCCGCCTACATGGCGCCCGAGCTGGTGATGGGCGAGACCGCGACGCCGGCCTCGGACATGTTCGCCTGGGGGTGCGTCGTCGCGTACGCCGGGACGGGACGGCCGCCCTTCGACGGCCCGACCGTGCCCGCCGTCCTCTACCAGATCGCGCACGGCGAGCCGGACCTCACGGACCTGGACGAGGGGATGCGCGAACTGGTCGTGCGGGCCCTCGAAAAGGATCCACGGCGACGCCCGTCCGCGCAGGAGCTCCTCGACCGCCTCACCGGGCGCCCGCACGAGGACACCGCGCACGCCGCCGAGATCCTCGGCCGTACGTGGGCCCTCCCGGACGACCGGACGTCACCGCCTCCGGCGGACCGCACGGTGTCCGCGGCCATGGGGCCCTCCCGGGACCGGGCGCGGCCGGACGGCCACGAGACGCGCCCCGACGCTCTCCGCGTCGCCGCCCCGCGGCGACGACGCCGGCTGCTCGCCGCGGGCGGGGCCGCCGGGGTGCTGGTCGTCGGCCTCGGCACCGTCTTCGCGCTGACCGGCTCCGACGGGCCGCCGTCGAATACGGTCCCCTTCTACGCCGACGACTTCTCCAACACGTCCTCGGGCTGGTCGGGCTCCACCTGGTACGCCGGGAGCGGCTACTACGCGAGCGGATACCGCATCGACGCCGGCACCAGCATCTACACGCGCCGGGCGGAGAAGGCCCGGTCCGACAAGGTCGCCCAGGACGCGCCCAAGCGGGCGCTCGTCAGCGTGGACGCGACGGTGCTGGGCGGCCCGGCGTACGGGATGCTGGGCGTCTTCTGCCGGAGTACCGGCACGAGCGACGACACCGCCTACTACGAGTTCCTGGTCCGGGCGGACGGCCAGGGCGTGCTGATCCGGAAGGCCGCCGGCAAGGCCGGCACCCGGGAGCTGGTCAAGAAACAGTCCGCCCCCGGTTTCAAGCACCGAAAGCGGAACCGCCTCCAGGCGGCGTGCGAGGAACAGGACGGCGGAGTACGGCTGCGCCTGTGGCTGAACGGCAGCCTCGCCGCCGAGACCTCCGACAAGAGCGGCGCCCTCGCCAACGGCGCGGCCGGGCTGGTCGCCGCGCAGGAGAACGGCGGAAGCGGCGGGGACGTCCGGGTGTGGTTCGACAACTTCGACCTGTCCGCGATCCGCTAGCGCCGCGCAGCCGGACAGGGATTCGTCGGACACGCCCTAGAGTTCGAACCAGAAGGTCAGGCCGTCGTCGTGCCGGCGCATGCCGCAGGCCGCCGAGAGCTCCTCGATGAGGAAGACCCCTCGCCTGCCCTCGCGCAGTTCGTAACCGTCGTACATCGTCGGGAGCGTGTCACCGCCCTCGTCGCTGACTTCGACCCGCACGCCGGTGGGCGTCTCGAGCACCACCACCGTCACCATCGCGCTGTCGGTGTGGACCACGGAGTTGGTGACCGCCTCGCTGGTCAGCAGCACGGCGGTGTCCACCTCCGGACGGCCGGCGAGCGCCTTGGCGACGAACCGCCGGGCCGCCGCCACCTCTCCCGGACGCCCGGGGACGGTGATCGCCCCCAGCACCGACCGGGCCATCAGCCCGTCACCGAGGTGTGACGGAATGTGGCGAACTTGTCGGTAATCCCACCCCTCTGGGCCTCCCCTGTAGCAAGATGGGCAGGGTGATCGAGACGAACACGCATGGACCAGAGCCCTCTCAGCGGCGGCCTTTAGGGGGCCTAAACGGGATAGGGTGTGAGCATACGGCGACTTTGTGTAATCGTGCAATAGCGAGGTGGAGGCTCGTTCGAGCGAGAGAGGCCGCAGCGCCATGAGCCACAGCAGACTGCGGGAGATCGCCGCTCTCACCGACCCGATCGAGCGCGCCCGCGTCCTCGGCACGGTCATGGCGGAGCAGCAGGCGCTGGTCGAAGAGGCGGCCCGGATGCGCCGGCAGGCGATCGCCGAGGCGCGGGAGAACGGCCACCGCCTCGAGGACCTCGCCAACACGCTCGGAGTCTCGCCCGGCCGGATCTCGCAGATGCGCAAGGGCTCGGCCGCGCGCGCACCCGAGCCGCTCGCGCCGGTCCCCGAGCCGCTCGCCACGCGCGCTCCCGAGCCGCTCGCAGAGCGCATGCCGCCGGTCGTCGTGCGGCGGTCGCTGCCGACCGAGCCGCCGGCGAGCGGCGTCGGGTGGACGTTCGTCAGCATGACCGAGCGGGACGACATCCGCACCGAGCTGCGTCTCCTCGGCGTCGACCGGGAGCCCGCCCGTGAGCACATCGCGACCTGCCTGCGTGTACAACCCGGCGAGGACGTCATCGCCCGCCGCCGCCTGATCCTCGCCGACGACGTCCCGGTACGCGCCGCCGTCTCGTACTTCCGCGTCGACCTGTTCGCGGACACCTCCATCGTGAAGCCCGAGCTGCTGGCGCCCTCCCTGCACGAGGCGGTCGCCGCCCACGGGCACGCGTTCGGGCACGCCGAGGAGACGTTGATGGCACGGCCGGCCACCGAGCCGGAGACCGGCCTGCTCCGCCTCGATCCGGGCGACTGGGTCGTGCAGGTCCTCCGGGCGTCGTACTCCACCGAGGACACGCCGGTGCACGTGCTGGAGACCGTCTGCGCCGCCCCGCGCCACGTGTTCTCCGTCAGCCAGGCCGGCGGGAGCGACCAGTTCTGAAGGCCCCGGCGCGGAGACGGTTCTGAACGCCCGGCTCAGAGGTAGGCGGTCAGCCAGCGTTCCAGTTCGTCGAAGACCTTCGCCCGTACGGGCGCGGCGGACAGCACCAGGTCGTGCAGCCCGTTCTCGACCCGCACGCAGGTGACGTGCCGGCCGAGGCGCGTCGACCAGCGGGCGATGTCGTCGGCGTTCAGCACGCCGTCGCCGGTGGAGAAGTCGCCGTTCCTGCCGCGTACCGTCGTCGTGGAGGCCATCACGAGGACCGGCACGTCGATGTCGAGGCCCGCCTTGACCTGCCGCTGCGCCTTGATGATCGCCGACAGCCAGCCGAGCCGCACGCCGAAGCCCTCGGCCGGCTTCCAGGCCAGGTCGAAGTCCCACTCCCCGTCGTGGTCACGGTGGATGCTGCGGACGTACGCCGTGCTGACGCCGGCCGGGATGGCCATCTTCGGGCGGCCCTTGGCCAGCGCACGGACGACGGGGCCGAGCGTGCGGCGGGCCCCGGCGGGGACGTTCAGCTCCAGGAACGGGCTGTTGAGGAACAGGCCGTCGACGACTCCCCGGCCGCGGACGCAATCGGCCCACAGGGCGGCGACCAGCCCGCCCGTCGAGTGGCCGTTGACGAGCAGCGTGTCGTTCTCCGCACGGATGAGGCGGGCCGCCTCATCGATCTCCGGGAAGTAGTCGGACATGCTGTGGGCGAAGTTGGGCGTCTGGTGGTCGAGCAGCGAACGCCCGTACTTGCGCAGGTCCAGAGCGTAGAAGGAGTACCCGCGTTCGACGTAGAAGTCGGCGAGGTGCGTCTGGAAGAAGTAGTCGACGAACCCGTGGATGTAGAGCACGGCCTTCCGGCTTCCGGGGCAGGGCCGCCGGACGAGCGTGGCGACCACCTCGCCCTCGGCGTCCTCGTCCAGCGTCAGCCGGATCGCCTCATAGTCCACTCCGAGCACATCCTGTTCCATGGCGGCACAGCGTAAGGCGTGGCCCCGGACCGCGCCACGGCCGATCCCTGGGCCATACGGTCGAACGGTCAGGATTATGCTCGTTTCTGCACCGAAGCCTTGCGAACAGAGCATGAATGAGCAATCCTCAGTCCTGACCGATGGAAGGAGAGCTCTTTCGCGTGCTGGCGTCAGTCCTGCGGATCCATATGGGCGACGCCACCCTGGCCGCCGCGGAGATTCCGGGGCCGGCGCGTACGGGGAGTGCGGAACAGCACGCATGCCGCCCCGTGTTTCATCGACTCACGAGGAGCGCCCATGCGCGAAAGAGCACGTCTCGTCATCTCCGCCCTCAGCGCGGCACTCATCGCCTGCCTCGGCCTGGTCCTCCCGGCCGACGCGGCGACCCTGCCGAGCCCGGTCTCCTGCAGCGGCTGCTGGAAGCCCGCCCTGAACACGAGCTGGCAGTGGCAGCTGTCCTCCGTACCGTCCGCGCCGTACCTTGACGTGGCGATGTACGACATCGACGGGTTCAACGCCACCGCCGCCGACGTGTCGAACCTGCACTCGAGCAAGTCCGGCCGCAAGGTCGTCTGCTACATCAGCGCCGGAACGTACGAGGACTGGCGGAGCGACGCCGGCGACTTCCCGAGCAGCGTGCTCGGCAACAATCTCGACGACTGGCCCGGTGAGCGCTGGCTGGACATCCGGCAGTACGGCGGCACGCTCGGCACGATCCTCACCAAGCGCATGGACATGTGCAAGGCGAAGGGCTTCGACGCGATCGAGTTCGACAACGTCGACGGCTACACCAACAGCCCCGGCTTCCCGCTGACCGCGACCGACCAGCTGGCGTTCAACACCTGGCTGGCCAACGAGGCGCACAAGCGCGGGCTGTCCGCGGGCCTGAAGAACGACACCGACCAGCTGAAGGCGCTCCAGCCGTACTTCGACTGGGCGCTGAACGAGGAGTGCTGGACGAACAACGAGTGCACCACGGCGCAGACCGGCTACGGCTATGACAAGTACGTGGCCGCGGGCAAGGCCGTGTTCAACGTGGAGTACACCTTGAGCACCTCGAAGTTCTGCACCAAGGCCAACGCGCAGAACTTCAACTCCCTGAAGAAGAACCTCGATCTCGACGCCTACCGCGTGCCCTGCCGCGGCGTCTGACCCACCCCTGTAACCCGGCTGTACCGGCCGGCGGCGGTTCTCGTACCCGCGGGGCCGCCGCCGGCCACCCCCGTAAGTGGAAGGTTCACCCTGTATGTCCCCGTCCATCCGTATCGCGTTCATCGGCGCCGGCTCCGTCGAGTTCACCCAGCAGCTCCTGCGCGACATCCTGTCCTTTCCCGAGCTCGCGGATGTCCGCCTCGCGCTGCACGACATCGACCCCGAGCGGCTGTCGGTCGCCGAGGCGCTCGCCCGGCGTACGGCGGAGCAGTTCGGCGCCAAGCCGGAGATCGTCGCGGAGCTCGACCGCCGGGCCGCACTGGACGGCAGTGACGTCGTGGTGAACATGGTCGCGGTCGGCGGTCACCGCGCCACGACCATCGACTTCGAGGTCCCCGCGCAGTTCGGGCTGCGGCAGACGATCGGCGACACGCTGGGCATCGGCGGGATCTTCCGGGCGCTGCGGACGTTCCCGCTGCTGGAGGGGCTGGCCGCCGACATGGCCGCCGTGTGCCCCGACGCGTGGCTGCTGAACTACACCAACCCGATGGCCATGAACCTGCAGTACCTCGCCACGGTGGCGCCGCGTCTCAAGGCCGCCGGCCTCTGCCACTCGGTCTACTGGACCGTGCGCGGGCTGTCCGACATCGTCGGCGTCCCGCATGAGGAGGTCGACTTCCTGTCGGCCGGGGTCAACCACCAGGCGTGGATCCTGCGCTGGGAGCACCAGGGCCGGGACCTCTATCCGGCGCTGGACGCGGCGATCGAGAGCGACGCCGAGCTGCGCCGGCGGGTGCGCGTGGACATGTACCGGCGGCTCGGCTACTACCCGACCGAGACCAGCGAGCACTCCTCCGAGTACGTCCCCTTCTACCTGCGGCATCCCGCCGAGATCGAGCGGCTGCGCATCCCGGTCGGCGACTACCTCGGGATCAGCGCGGGCAACGTCGCGGAGTACGAGTCGATCCGGGAGCGCCTGGCAGCCGGGCTGAACCCGGAGCCGCGCGAGGAGGAGGACGCGACCGAGTACGCCCCGCAGGTGATCCACAGCCTCGTCACCGGCACGCTGCGCTCGATCCAGGTCACCACCGCCAACACCGGTCTGATCACCAACCTGCCGGCGGGCGCGGGCGTGGAGGTCCCGGCGACCGTCGACCGGCTCGGCGTCCACCCGCACGGCGTGGGGGCGCTGCCGCCGCAGCTGGCCGCCCTCAACCGGAGCTTCCTCAACGTCGTCGAACTGGTCGTCGCCGCCGCCGTCGAGGGCGACCCCCGGCACATCCGGCACGCGGCGATGTCCGACCCGGCCGCCGCGGCCGCGCTGACCGTCGACCAGATCTGGGAGCTGTGCGACGCGATGGTGGCCGCGCACGGCGACGCCCTGCCCCCGGCCCTGCGGGCCCAGGTCTCCCCGGGGTCGCGGTGACGGCCGCGGGGCGCCGGTCCGGCGCCCTGGACCTCCTGGTGGTCGGCGACGCGAACCCGGACGTGCTGGTGTCGGGGGCTCCGGAGACGCCGCCCGCCGGCCAGGCCGAGACGCTCGTGGACAGCGGCGCCCTGGCGCTGGGCGGCTCGGCGGCGATCGTCGCGCACGGCGCCGCCCGGCTCGGCCTGTCCACGGCGCTGGTCGCGATGGTCGGCCGGGACCCGGCGGGGGACTTCGTCCTCGACACGCTCTCGGCGGCGGGCGTGGACATCAGCGGATGCACGCGGCACGACACCCTGCCGACGGCGCTGACGGTCTGCCTCAACCGGCCGGACGGCGACCGGGCGATCCTCACCGCGCCCGGCTGCCTGCCCGCCTTCGGTCCCGAGCACGTTCCGGACCTGACCGCCCGCCACGTGCACGCCGCGTCCTACTTCCTGCAGCCGCGGCTGGCGGCCGGCCTGCCGCGGCTGCTGGCCGACGCGGCGGCCCGCGGCGCGTCGACGTCGCTGGACACCAACGACGACCCGTCCGGCGCGTGGCGACTCGCTCCCGGCCTGCTCGCCGCCTGCACGTTCCTCCTGCCCAACGAGGCGGAGGCGCTGTCGCTGGCCGGCGTGCTCGGGGCCCGAGGAGACGGGTCGGACCGGGGAGCCGACGAGATCGACGGGTTGGACGACGCGCTCGGCGTCCTCCGCGCGGCGGGGCCCGTACCGGTCGTGAAGCGCGGCCGCCACGGAGTGGTCGCCCGGACCGGCACGGAGACCGTCACGGCGCGCGGCCCCGAGGTCGTCCCGGTCGACACGGTGGGCGCCGGTGACGGCTTCGACGCGGGCTTCCTGGCCGGGTGGCTGGCCTCCGGAGCGCTCCCGCAGGCGCTGGCCTGGGGGTGCGCCTGCGGGGCGCTGTCGACCCGCGCCGCCGGTGGCACGGCGGCGCAGGCCGGCCCCGACGAGGCCGCGGCGCTGGCCGCACGGGTCGAGGTCGGCGTCGCCCCCCTGACCGCGGTGTGACGCGTGTGCGGAGGCGGGACCAAGTGAGCAACGCCGTGAGCGATTTGCCCCGAAATTAATCGTTCACGAGCGGCCGTGATCGCCTTATAGTGATCGAATGCGGCAAGAGGAGCGTCTCGGTCTGATCCTCGACCGGTTGGCCCGGGACGGTTCCGTCTCCGTGGCGGACCTCACCGGCGACCTGGGCGCGTCCCCCGCCTCCGTCCGCCGTGACCTGCGTGTTCTCGAAGAGCAGCAACTGCTCAAACGCACCCACGGTGGCGCCGTCTCGGCCGAGGTCCTTTACGAACTGCCGATCCGCTATCGCACGGGCCGCCATCATGAGGAGAAGCTGCGCATCGCGCAGGCCGCGGCCCGGCTGGTGACCGACGCCGTGCACGCGGTCGGCCTGGGCGGCGGCACGACGGTGACGGAGCTGGCCCGGATCCTCGGGGCGTCGGCACGCCCGCTCAAGGTGATCACGAACGCGCTGAACATCGCCGGGGAGCTGTCCGTGCGCCCCGCCATCGACCTCGTGGTGACCGGCGGCAGCGTGCGCTCGGCGTCGTACGAGCTGGTCGGCCCGCTCGCCGAGCAGGCCCTCGCCGGGATCAACCTGGACATCGCCTTCATCGGCGTCGACGGCATCGAGGCGGGCCGGGGCGTCAGCACGCACGACGACGTGGAGGCGCAGACCGACCGCAGCTTCCTGCGCACCGCCGAGCAGGTGGTCGTGCTGGCCGACGGGTCGAAGGTCGGCAAGCGCGCGTTCTCCCGGATCGCGGGCATCGAGGAGATCACCATGGTGGTCACCGACTCCGGCGCCGACCCGGCCGAGCTGGACCGGCTCCGCGCGGCGGGCGTCGAGGTCACCATCGTCTGACCGCCCGGCGCCGGACGCCGTGGGGGGCGCGGGGCCAGAGCCCGGCGTCGGGGTGGTTGCGGCCTGATGCGCGGGGGGGGAGTGGATATTGGGGGGCGCCCGGAACTTGGGAGTG
>NZ_JBFAUM010000027.1:0-8086 GCF_040679195.1 Actinoallomurus sp. NPDC052308
CGGCAGTTGGAGCACCTGATCGAGGTGACGGAGTTGCCGCATGTGACGTTGCAGGTGGTGCCGTTTCATCTGGGGGGTCATGCGGCGGCGGGTGGTCCGTTCAGTATTTTGCGGTTCGCGGAGCCGGATCTGCCGGATGTGGTGTATTTGGAGCAGTTGACGTCTGCTTTGTATTTGGACAAGCGTGAGGATGTGGATAATTATCTGGCGGTGATGGAGCGGTTGTGCATCGACGCCGAGCCCGCCACCCGCATCCGCGACACCCTCGGGCGCATCCTCAAGGAGCTCTGACTCCCGAGCCCGCCGGCTCACCCCTTCCGCCCACCGCCTACGGTTTGCGGCCGACGCCGCCCAGCATCCACGCCTTCTCCGGCGACCGGGCGGCCAGCGGATTCTCCGGGCGCCACTCACGTACGTACACCAGACCGGGGTCGACCAGCTCGAACCCGTCGAAGAACGGCAGCACTTGATCCCGCGTCCGCGCCGCCGTCTCGCCCGGCCGGTCCAGAATCGCCCGGTAGATCTCCTCGATCGGTTCGACGACGTCCGGGCGAGTGTCGAAGACGACGTGGGTGATGGCCAGGTGACTGCCGGACGGAACCGCGTCCCGCAGCCACGCCACGCTCTTGAACGGGTCATCCGAATGCGGGATGAAATGCAGCGCACCACAGACCACGAGGGCGAGCGGCTCTTCGAGATCGATCAGCCCGTGCAGACCGCACTCGGTGAGGAACGCCTCCGGGTGCAGGATGTCCCCCTCCACGACCGCCGTGCGCGAACTGTCGATGAGGATCGCCCGCGCGTGTGAGAGGACGACCGGGTCCTTCTCGACATACACCACTCGCGCGTCGGATGTCACGGATCGGGCGATCTCATGGCTGTTGCGCTGGGTCGGCAGCCCCGAACCGATGTCGATGAACTGCCGGATGCCCTGCTCGGCGAGGAAACGGACCGCGCGGCGGAGGAAGAGGCGGTTCTCCAGCGCGATTTCCCTGATCTCCGGTGCGATCGCGAGTAGGTTGCCGACGGCCTCCCGGTCGGCGGCGAAATTGTCCTTCCCGCCGAGGAGGTAGTCGTTCATCCGTGCGACATTTGGAACACTCGTGTCCACGTCGGCCAGGCCATGGCGGGGCACGTCCGTCACAACTCACCTTTCTCGGATTAACAGCCCTTACTGTGCCAGCCGATACCCATCGGATTCAATGCCTAACAGCGTTTCCGCTTCCCCCAGTGCGACGCCGGGCGTCGGCCTCCTCGGCGTGGCGGCGGGCGTCCTCAGCCGTGCGTGCGGCACGGTCGCACTCGCGTTGGGCGACCTGCTCGTGCCGGCCGGCCTCCGCGCGCTCGGCCTCGGCGGCCTTCACCTGTCTCCGCAACTCCTCGAGGCGTCGGTCGGCGGCCGCGACGGCCTCCCGCGCGGCGTCCCGCCCGGACTCCCACTGGGCGAGCGAGCGTTCGGCCTCTTCGGCCCGCTCCGCGGCGGCCCGCGCCTCCTCCGCCAGCCGCCGCGCCCTGACACGGGGATCCTCCTCCCGAGTGGGCCGCTTCCCCCGCGCTTCCGTCGGCTCCGCCTTCTTTCGGCGATGCGTCACCGACGGTGCCACGGCGCCGAGCGGCCCGAAGCCGGCGTGGCTCAGCGCGTGCTCCAGCCGCCCGGCCCCTACGGCCTCGGCCGCGGAGGGATCGGCGATGGCGGCCTGGAGCGTGTCCTCGACCTCCCGGCTCTGGGCCTCGTTCAGCGGCCGGCCCGCCTCCTTCGCCAGCTCTCGCGCCCGGCGGACCAGCCCGTCCACCAGCGCGCCCCGCTCGCGTTCCAGCTCGCCCACGTCGCCGCCGGACGACCACGCCTCGCGCATCCGCTCGCCGAGCCCGAGCAGCGGCTCGATGCCGCCGTCGCGGACCAGGTGGTTGACGGCCCACGCGGAGACGGTCGGACGGCGCAGCGCGGTGAGGCGGCGGGCGTCCTCGCGCGGCAGCTCACCGGCCAGCCGCTTGCGCGTGGCGGTGAACTCGGACGGGGGGACGCCGTAGAGCCGGTCGGCGGCGGTGTCGAAATCCACCCCCTCATGATTCCCCGCGCGAAAGACGACACAAGGTGTCTGCTTTCGCTGCCAGCATCCCCGGCGACAGGAAAGGGGACAGGCATGACACTGCAGGGAAAGGTCGCCCTGGTCGCCGGAGGCACCCGCGGAGCGGGGCGGGCCATCGCGGTCGAACTCGGCCGGGCCGGCGCGACCGTGTACGTCACCGGGCGGACGACGCGCGAGCGGCGCTCGGAGCTGAACCGGCCCGAGACGATCGAGGACACCGCCGACCTGGTGACCAAGGCGGGCGGCGAGGGCATCGCCGTCGCCGTGGACCACCTCGAACCCGGCCAGGTACGCGACCTCGTCGACCGGATCGACCGCGAGCGCGGCCGGCTCGACGTACTCGTCAACGACATCTGGGGCGGCGACGTGTACCTCCAATTCGACCGGCGGCTCTGGGAGCACTCCCTCGATGACGGGCTGCGGATGCTCCGCCTCGGCATCGACACGCATGCCATCACCAGCCACTGCGCGCTGCCGCTGCTCATCCGCCGGCCCGGTGGCCTGGTCGTCGAGATGACGGACGGAACGGCCGAGTACAACGCCGCCTACCGCGCCGACGCCGGGTTCTTCTACGACCTCGTCAAGGTCGCCGCGCAGCGGATGGCCCTGGCCCAGGCGGAGGAACTGCGCCCGCACGGCGGCACGGCCGTCGCGGTCACGCCGGGCTGGCTCCGGTCCGAGGCGATGCTGGAGATCTTCGGCGTCACCGAGGAGACCTGGCGGGACGCCACCGCCGAGCAGCCGCACTTCTGCGTCTCCGAGTCGCCGTCGTACGTCGGCCGGGCCGTGGCGGCGCTGGCCGCCGACCCCGACGTGGCCCGCTGGACCGGGCGGACGCTGTCGAGCGGCGAACTCGCGCGCGTCTACGGCTTCACCGACGTCGACGGCACGCGCCCGGACGCCTGGCGGTACCTCACCGAGGTCCGCGACGCCGGCCTGCCGGCCGACGACACCGGCTACCGCTGACCCCTCGGGCTTTGCGCCGAGGGTTTCCGTCGCCATGACGACGAAAAGTCTCGGCCTACGCCGACGCGGTCGGGGATCTGTCGGTGGTCGGGACCGGCCGGTGATCCCGGTGTCAGACCTGGGACGGGTCCGGGGCGTACAGGCGGTTCATCCGCAGGGCGGCGTCCGCGAGGAGGGCGCGCAGCTCCGGTGGCTCCAGGACCTCCACCTCCGGGCCGAGGCGGAGGAGCTGTGAGTAGGCGACCTCGACGGACTCGACGGGCAGGGTGACGGTGACCCTGCCCTGGTCATCGGGCGCGCTCGCCGACGTCAACGCGTCCGGCAGGGCGACCGGGTCCGCGACGTGACGCAGCGCCCGCAGCCCCGCCGGTGTCAGCCGTACGGTGGCCCGGGTCCTGAGCAGCGAGCGCTCGAAATCCTCCGCCCGCTCGTCCCAGAACGCGGCCAGGTCGAAGCTCTCGTCGCGGACGAAGCGCTCCGATCCGGTCCGTACGCCCTCGAAGCGGTCCACGCGGTACACCAGGAAACGGTCTCCGGTACGGCCGACGGCGTACCAGACTCCGGCCTTGAGCACCAGGCCGTACGGTTCGAGGGTGCGGTCGACGACCTGCTCGCCGCGCCGGTAACGGACGGTCGCGACCCGATCGCCCCACACGGCCTGGGAGAGCTCCGGCAGCAGCGGCGGCCGGTCGGCGACCCGGAACCACGCGGGAGCGTCCAGGTGGAACCGCTGCGCGGCGGTCTCGGAGGCGTCGCGCAGCTCCGGCAGCAGCGCGGCCGAGACCTTCAGCCGGGCGGCGAGCGCGGCGTCGCCCAGGCCCATGTCGCGCAGCGGACCGGGCACCCCCGACAGGAACAGCGCCTCGGCCTCGGCCCGGCCCAGCCCGGTGAGCCGGGTCCGGTACCCCTCCAGAAGCCGGTAGCCGCCGCCCCGGCCGCGGTCGGCGTACACCGGCACGCCCGCCTCCGCGAGCGCCAGCATGTCCCGGGTGATGGTGCGTTCGGAGACCTCGAGCCGCCGGGCCAGCTCCCCGGCGGTCATGGATTCGCGGCTCTGCAACAGCAGGACCAGGGAGATGAGTCGCGCCGCCCGCATCCCCCGAGGCTAGCGGAGGCACCCGGCAGGGCCGGTGCGGCGGGGCCGCGGCCGCTCTGTGCCGAGGATTTCCGTCGCCATGACGACGGAAATCCTCGGCACAGAGGTCCACGGCGATGTCAGGCCAGGTCGAAGCGGCGGGCTGACGCGTTCTCCTGGGCCATCCGGCGCAGGGCGAGCAGGACCCGCTCGTACAGGACGTTGGTCGCGATGGCGGTCTGCACGGCCCGCTCGCGGTCCTCGTCGACCAACAGCCCGGCGACCTCGTGGTCCGCGATGAGCTCGGCGGCCTCGATGTACGGGCGAAGGTCGCGCAGGACGATCGGCAGGCCCAGCCCGCGCAGCGCCGCGAACGCCTGCGCGAGCAGATCGCGGGCGGGCGCGTCCGGCACCACGCGCCAGCCGAGCTCGGCGATGACCGCGTCCACGTCCTGGCGGGCGGCCCGCCAGCCGGAGTCCTCGGGCTGCGGCTCGGCACGCGGGCCGAGGGCGTACTGCGCCTTCCCCAGCAGCCGGTGGAGCGCGACGGCGTCGTCGTCGACGGCGGCGACGATCTGCTGTACCGACGCGATCGGCAGGCCACCGACCTCCCGGAGGGCCTTGATGAGACGGAGCCGGTGCAGATGCCGGCCGTCGTACTCCGCCCGGGTCGCCGCGGTGGCCGTCCCCTTCGGAAGGAGCCCCTCCCGGATGTAGTACTTGATCGTCTGAACCGGCAGCCCGCTCCGGTCGCTGAGCTCGGAGATCTTCATCTGCCCCCCTGGCCGGGACACTATCGCCGTACGACCGCCGGGGAGTCGCGGTTCCCGAGTCTCGGTATCCGACGGACGCTCAGCCGGGCGTCGCGTCCGAGCCGAGGTCTCCGGCGGGCGCGCAGCCGGGGGAGCCGCATCCTGGTCTCGGTATCCGACGGACGCTCAGCCGGGACTCGCGTCCGAGTCCCGGTGTCTGGAGGAGGGGCAGCCGGGGATCGCGTCCGAGTCCCGGTGTTCGACGGACGGGTCAGCAGGGGGGCGCGGCCGGGGCTCGGTGTCTGAAGGACGGGTCAGCCGCGGCGCATCGTTTCGGAGATCTTTTCTGCGGCGGCGAGCACGGGCGGTGCGTGCATCCGGCCGGGGGCGCGTGAGAGCCGCTCGATCGGTCCGGACACCGAGATGGCCGCGATCACCCGGCCGCCGGTGCCGCGGATCGGCGCGGACACCGAGGCGACCCCCTGCTCGCGCTCGCCGACGCTCTGCGCCCAGCCCCGGCGTCGTACGGAGGCCAGCGTCGTCGCGGTGAACTTCGCGCCGCGCAGCCCCCGGTGCAGGCGGTCGGGCTCCTCCCAGGCCAGCAGGATCTGCGCGGCGGAGCCGGCGACCATCGGCAGGGCGCTGCCGACCGGGACGGTGTCGCGCAGGCCGCTCATCCGCTCGGCCGCGGCGACGCACACGCGCACGTCGCCCTGCCGCCGGTAGAGCTGGGCGCTCTCGCCGGTCAGGTCCCGCAACTGGGTCAGGATCGGCTGGGCGATGGCGAGCAGGCGGTCCTCTCCGGCGGCGGCGGCCAGCTCGGCCAGCCGGGGGCCGAGGATGAACCGGCCCTGGGTGTCCCGGTGGACCATCCGATGGTGCTCCAGCGCGACGGCGAGCCGGTGGGCGGTGGGCCGGGCCAAGCCGGTGGTCTGCACCAGCTGGGCGAGGGAGGCCGGGCCGGCCTCCAGGGCGTTCAGGACCAGAACCGCTTTGTCCAGCACGCCGACTCCGCTAGAGTTGTCCATGCTTCGATACTGCCGTCTCGGAATCTGAGATGCAAGTCGCGGGCAGAGGAGCTACCGAACCGGAAGAGGTGGAGTGATGGGCCGAACACTTGCGGACAAGGTCTACGACGCGCACGTTGTACGGAGCGCCGAGGGCGAGCCGGACGTTCTCTACATCGACCTCCACCTCATCCACGAGGTCACGAGCCCCCAGGCCTTCGACGGCCTGCGCATGGCGAACCGCACGGTCCGGCGGCCGGACCTGACGATCGCCACCGAGGACCACAACGTCCCGACCACCGACATCCTCGCGCCGATCGCCGACCCGGTGTCGCGCACCCAGGTCGAGACGCTGCGCAAGAACTGCGCCGAGTTCGGCGTCCGCCTGCACCCGATGGGCGACGCCGGCCAGGGCATCGTCCACGTCATCGGCCCGCAGCTGGGGCTGACCCAGCCGGGCATGACGGTCGTCTGCGGCGACTCGCACACCTCCACGCACGGCGCGTTCGGCGCGCTGGCGTTCGGCATCGGCACCAGCGAGGTCGAGCACGTCCTCGCCACCCAGACGCTGCCGCAGCGCCGGCCCAAGATGATGGCCGTCACCGTCAACGGCGAGCTGCCGTACGGCGTGACCGCCAAGGACCTCATCCTGGCGATCATCGCGAAGATCGGCACGGGCGGCGGCCAGGGCCACATCATCGAGTACCGCGGCGAGGCCATCCGGTCGCTGTCGATGGAGGGCCGCATGACGGTCTGCAACATGTCCATCGAGGCGGGCGCGCGGGCCGGCATGATCGCGCCGGACGAGACGACGTTCGCCTACCTCGAGGGCCGCCCGCACGCGCCGTCCGGGGCCGACTGGGAGGCCGCCAAGGAGTACTGGCGGTCTCTGCGCACCGACGACGACGCGACGTTCGACAAGGAGGTCGTCATCGACGCCTCCGAGCTCACGCCGTTCGTCACGTGGGGCACCAACCCCGGCCAGGGCGCGCCGCTCGCGGCGAGCGTTCCGGAGCCGGCCTCCTTCGGGGACCCGACGCACCGCGCCGCCGCCGAGCGCGCGCTGGAGTACATGGGCCTGACCGCCGGCACCCCGCTGCGGGACGTCACCGTCGACACCGTGTTCGTCGGGTCCTGCACCAACGGCCGGATCGAGGACCTGCGCGCGGCGGCCGAGGTGATCAAGGGTCGCAAGGTCGCCGACGGCGTGCGGATGCTGATCGTGCCGGGCTCGATGAAGGTCAAGGCACAGGCCGAGGAGGAGGGCCTGAACGAGGTCTTCAAGGCCGCGGGCGCCGAGTGGCGCGAGGCGGGCTGCTCGATGTGCCTGGGCATGAACCCCGACCAGCTCAAGCCGGGGGAGCGCAGCGCCTCGACCTCCAACCGCAACTTCGAGGGCCGGCAGGGCAAGGGCGGCCGCACCCACCTGGTCTCGCCCGCCGTCGCCGCCGCCACCGCCGTCACCGGGCGTCTGACCGCCCCGGCCGACCTGTAATCGGGAGCCAGTCATGGAAGCCTTCACCACCCACACGGGCCGCGCCGTGCCGCTGCGGCGCAGCAACGTCGACACCGACCAGATCATCCCGGCGGTCTGGCTCAAGCAGGTCAGCCGCACCGGGTTCGAGAAGGGCCTGTTCGCGGCCTGGCGCGAGGACCCGGAGTTCGTCCTGAACCGCCCTGAGTACCAGGGCGCGTCGATCCTCGTCGCCGGGCCCGACTTCGGCACCGGCTCCTCGCGCGAGCACGCCGTCTGGGCGCTGCAGCAGTACGGCTTCCGCGCCGTCGTGTCGGCGCGGTTCGGCGACATCTTCCGCAACAACGCCACGAAGGCGGGCCTGCTGCCGATCCAGCTCCCCGAGGACGTCGTCGAGGGCCTGCAGGACAAGATCGCGGCGAACCCCGCGAAGGAGTTCACCATCGATCTGGCGGCCCGCGAGCTGCGCTGCGACGAGGGCGGCGTGCAGACGTTCGAGATCGACGACTACACCCGCTGGCGGCTGCTGGAGGGCCTGGACGACATCGGCCTGACCCTGCGCAACGCCGACGCCATCACCGACTTCGAGGCCAAGCGGCAGCCCTGGCTCCCCGTGACCGCCTGATCGTCCGCACCCGTACGGTGGAGGGGCCGGCAGCGTACGCTGCCGGCCCCCCCAACCAAAAAGGGCGGGGGTGGGGAGTGTTTTAAAAAAAAAAGGG